>NZ_CP058908.1:2380000-2980000 GCF_021432765.1 Pseudomonas phenolilytica | reverse complement strand
CGCGAGTAGAAATCGATGCAGGCGTCCAGATCCGGCACATGCAGGGCGATGTGGGTAAGGGTAGGGGGCATGCGTCACTCCTCCGCTGATGGTGCGCGATGGCTGGGGTATGCTGTCCCGCTCTAGAAGGAGACAACATCTCATGGCTTACGACTTCGATCTATTCGTCATCGGCGCCGGCTCCGGCGGTGTGCGCGCAGCGCGCTTCGCAGCGGGCTTCGGCGCACGGGTTGCCGTGGCCGAGAGCCGCTATCTGGGAGGCACCTGCGTCAACGTCGGCTGCGTGCCGAAGAAACTGCTGGTCTACGGCGCGCACTACGCCGAAGACATCGCCCAGGCACAGAGTTACGGCTGGACGGTCGAGGGCGCGAGCTTCGACTGGACGTCGCTGATCGCCAACAAGAACCGCGAAATCCAGCGCCTCAACGGCATCTATCACAACCTGCTGGTCGACAGCGGTGTGACCCTGCTGCAAGCGCATGCGCGCCTGGTCGACGCGCACACCGTCGAGGTGGACGGCAAGCACTACAGCGCCGAACACATCCTGATCGCCACCGGCGGCTGGCCGCAGGTGCCGGACATTCCCGGGCGCGAGCACGCCATCACCTCCAACGAGGCGTTCTATCTGGAGGTGCTGCCGCGGCGCGTACTGGTCGTCGGTGGCGGCTACATCGCGGTGGAGTTCGCTTCGATCTTTCACGGCTGCGGCGCACAAACCTCGCTGCTGTATCGCGGCGAGTTGTTCCTGCGCGGCTTCGACGGCTCGCTGCGCGATCATCTGAAGGACGAACTGATCAAGAAGGGCGTCGATCTACAGTTCAACGCGGATATCGCCCGCATCGATCGGCAAACGGACGGCAGCCTGCTGGCGACACTCAAGGACGGCCGGACGCTGGAAGCGGATTGCATTTTCTACGCCACCGGCCGCCGGCCGATGCTCGACGGACTGGGGCTCGACACGCTCGAGGTGGCGCTGGACGAGCGCGGCTTCATCGCCGTCGACGACGAGTTCCGCACGTCGATTCCATCGATCCTCGCCATCGGCGACGTCATTGGCCGCGTGCAGCTGACACCAGTCGCGCTTGCCGAAGGCATGGCGGTGGCGCGTCGCTTGTTCAAACCGGAAGATTATCGTCCGGTGGACTACACCTGCATCCCGACTGCGGTATTCAGCCTGCCGAACATGGCGACTGTCGGCCTAACCGAAGAGGAGGCGCGCAAGCAGGGCCGCAAGGTCACCGTCTTCGAGAGTCGCTTCCGTCCGATGAAACTGACCATGACCGACAGCCTGGAACGCAGCCTGATGAAGCTGGTGGTCGATGCCGAAACCGATCGCGTGCTGGGTTGCCACATGGCCGGACCCGATGCCGGCGAAATCATGCAGGGGCTGGCCGTTGCCCTTAAGGCCGGGGCGACGAAGCGGGTATTCGACGAAACCGTGGGCATTCATCCCACGGCGGCGGAAGAGTTCGTCACCATGCGCACGCCTGCGTCGATCTGAACGGGCGAAGCCACAGGAAAGGAGGGCGCCGATCTGGCGCCCGACCGACGATACTCGATCAGTGATGCATGTGCGGGTTGGCAGCCGGCGGCGCGGCCGGTGCTTCATCGAGAATATCGACATCGGTGGTGATTTGGCCGGCATGTTCAAACTCGAGCGTCAGCTCGAAGCGCTCGCCAGCCGCCAACGGTTGCTTCAGACCGAACAGCATCACGTGGTTGCCGCTGGGTTGAAAACGGACCGTTTCGCCAGCCGGAACGGCTACGGAGTCCACCTGTTGCATGCGCATCATGTCGCCTTCGTGCACATGGGTGTGCAGCTCGGCTTTCTCCGCGCGCAACGTGTGCGCGGCGATCAGCCGATCATCCCGATCGCCCGCATTGTCCAGCACGAAATAAACCGCACCGTTAGCGGCGCTCGGCGGCATGGCACGCGACCAGGCCTGGCTTACCGAAACGGTTGCGGCCTGAGCGGGTGCAGATGATGAATGATGATGCTCCTGGGCGTTAGCAGCCAGGCAAAACGCACTCAGACAGCTCGCGGTCAATAGGCGAAGCAGCATGGAAAGACTCCCGGTGAAATGGACGCCGCAACATAACACGCGCAGTTGCACGCCACGAGGCAGTGCAGCGGACAGCGTCATGGGCCGGCATCTAACGTTGATGAGGATCAAAGGGCGGAGGATGGCTAGCGATGGCTCAATATCATTGTGGGCTACCAAGGATTCCCGCAAGTGACAGGATGGAGATAAATATCCTATTTAACATAATATAGATTATGAGAACTCATAGATATCGACTGTAGGCGGGACAACAGCGTCAGCGCGCTATCCAGCGCGATGCTGAGTCTCTTCGTGTCCACTTTCTGCCCGTCACGACTGCGCATCACGGAATGCGGCGCGGAAATCGCTAGGTTTGAGGCCGGACTGTTTGCGGAAGAACCGGCTGAAATACGCCGCATCGGCAAAGCCTAGGTCGCGAGCGATCTGTTGGATATCAAGGCTGGTGTACGCCAGTTGCCGTTGCGCTTCGCGGACGATGCGTGCACTGACGATTGCGCTTGGCGATTCGCCGAATTGTTCGCGACAGGCACGCCCCAGCGTGGCCACTGTGACGCCGAGCGCCTCCGCATAGCGGCCGAGCGACCACTGCTGACGATAATGCGCATCGACCAGCTCGCGAAACCGCCCCAACATGGCCGAGCGGCGCCCGCGGCTCTGGATGGGTGTCGGCGCCGGGCGCTCAAGCCGTGTGATGCGCAGCAGCAACGCAGCCAGCAGCGCCTGCCCGGCAGCGACGCTTCCGGGGGCCTGACTTTCGGCTTCGGCCTCGATCAGCTCGAATAGCGGCCAGATCGGCTCGCTGCCATCGGCTGGCCACGGCAACGCCACGACTACCGGACGCTGCAGGAATGCCAGCAGATCGGCGGAGAGAATGCGCGCCGTCGACTCGAGCGGCCGCTGTGCCACCGTGATGACCGGGCCGTCAGTCTCGGCGCTGTAGCGAAACGCATGCACGGTGCGTTGCGGCAGCAGGATCAGGCACGGCGCCTGGAACGCCATGCGGCTGTTTTCCAGCGAAACCTCGCCGTGCCCCCGACGCACGTAGACGATCTGTAGCAATGAATCGTGCTGATGCGGGCGAATTTCGCGCTGATGCGACTCGCCTCGCGTGCTGATCCACTCCAGATGCAGCAGGTTCTGCCAGCTCGGCAAGGCGGCCTGACCGTACAGCGCGTAATTGGGTATGCGTTTGGTCATTGTCGTGATTCAGCAAAGCAAGACGGGCGTTTACGTCGACATCGAACGCCCGGATAGGTCGCAATTGTCCTAGTGCTTGTTCAATTTGTCATAGCGAATTCGCGTTAAATGTAACTTCTTGTGTGCTTGCGTGGCGCCCTGTCACCTCCTCCCCGGCGCGCGCTTCTTCAGAACAGACCTGCTATGACCATGCCGACCTGGCGCGAATGGCTGTTTTCGGCCAAGGCGCTGATTGCTGCCCTGCTCGCGCTCTACATTGCCCTGGCGATTCCGCTGGACAACCCGTACTGGGCGATGGCCTCGGTGTATGTCGTGTCGCACCCGCTTTCCGGGGCGACGCGCTCCAAGGCTATCTACCGCGCGCTGGGCACGCTGCTCGGTGCGGCGGCGTCGGTCGTACTGCTGCCGATGTTCGCCCAGCAACCGGTGATGCTGAGCCTGGTGATCTCGCTGTGGATCGGCGCCCTACTCTTTCTATCATTGCTGGACCGCTCGCCGCGCAGCTACATCTTCATGCTGGCTGCCTACACGGTGCCGCTGGTCAGCCTGGCCGAGGTCAATCACCCGTCGACGATCTTCGATGTCGCTCTGGCGCGCTCCGAGGAAATCCTGCTGGGGATCGTCTGCGCCAGTGTGGTCAATGCCGTGCTGTTTCCCAGCCGTATCGCCACCACGCTCGGCGCGAAGATGGGCCTGTTGTTGCAGGATGGCCGTGCCGCCGTCAGCCGCATGCTCAATGCGCGGCACCTTGGCGAGGCCGATCAGCGCGCGCTGAACGCGCTGCTGGTCGACGTGATGGGCCTGGACGGCATGATCAATCACCTGAGCTACGACAGCAGCAGTCATCTGTCGGCGACGCACGCGCGCGAGTTTCGTGCACGCATGGCGATGCTGATGCCGCAGCTGATTTCCGCGGCGGACGCCTTGCACCGCCTGCAGGACGAACTGCATGGCCTGCTGCCGGAACTGGAGGAATACCTGCAGGATGTCGATCAGTGGATTCAGGGCGATGCGCCGGACGGGAGCGCCGAACAGCTGCGCGAGCGCGCCCAGCAACTGGCCGCCTGGCTCTGCGATACCCATCCGGCCCACGCGTTGGCGATCGACAGCGGCCTGCGTCAGCTGCGCGCGCTGGTCGATCTCTGGCAGGACTGTCTCGATCTGCACCGGCAGTTTCGCGACGGCCACGCCGATGCGGCGCCGGCACTGCGCTACCACGTGCAGCAGCTGATCGGCGGTCCGCGCCACTACGATTACGGTCTGCTGGCGTTCTCCGCCGCGTCGGTTGCCCTGTCGATCTTCTGTCTTTGCATGCTGTGGTTCGTTTCCGGCTGGGAGTACGGCTACAGCGGCGTCTTCATCGCCGCGGTAGCCGGATGCTTCTTCGCCAGTCAGGACAATCCGGCCCCATTCATCCGCTCGTTTCTGATCGCCACGCTGTTTTCCTCCGTCGCGGCGGGCATCTATTTGTTCGCGCTGATGCCCAACGTGCACGACTTCGGCAGCCTGGCCACCCTCCTCGCCGTGCCGCTGCTGGTGCTGGGAACCCTCGCCGGCCGCCCGCAACATGCCGGCACGGTGATCCTGGTGGCCGTGCAGACGATCTCCAATATCACCATTCAGGACAGCTATCGCGCGGACTTCCAGCTGTTCGCCGACATCGCGTTGTCGACCGCGCTCGGCGTGATCTTCGCGCTGGTCTGGGCGCGCCTGAGTCGGCCGTTCGGCACGTTCTGGGCGGCGCGCCGGCTGGAACGGCATGGCTGGCTGAGCCTGGCCGAGCTGGCCGTGACGCGCCGCAAGCGGGATTACGCGACGGTCGCCTCGAGCTTCGTCGATCGCACCGCGCAGCTGCTGCCGCGCCTCACCCAGCTGGGCGACGACGGTCAGGCGCTGAACGATGCCACGCGCGAGCTGCGCGTGTGCTTCCGGCTGCTGGAGCTGCGCGAGCTGCACCTGACGCGAGGCAAAGAACAGCAGGTGCAAATGGTGCTGCAGCAGCTCCGCGAACACTTCCTCGCCTGCGCCCGGGCGCATCGCCAGCTGCCGCCCGCCGAAGAATTGCTGCAGGCCCTGGAGAGCACGCTGCGGCTGCTGCAGGACGATCCCACGCGCATCGCCCGCAAGGCCGCACAGGCACTGCACGGCCTGCGCCTGGCGTTGTTTCCCCACGCACCGGCCAGCGTGCCGATGCGACCGCCGCCGTCCGCGGCGGAACTTGCCGGAGCCTTCGCATGACCGGTCATCTGAATGTCTACGGCGTCTACGTGCCGGTGTTGCTGGTGGCGATGCTGGCCGCCTACGGCGCGAAGAGCGTGATCGCCGCGGTACTGCGGCGGCTGGGCTTTTACCGCTGGGTCTGGCACCCGCCGCTGTTCAATCTCGCCCTGTACATCCTCGTACTCGGCGCCCTGTTCAACCTCGTACCCAGGATGTGAATGCGTGAAGAACTGGATACCCGCCATCGGCTCGGTGCTGCTCACCCTGCTGGCCGTGAGCGCCGCAGTTATCGTCAGCCTGCACCTGTGGGACTACTACATGGAAGCGCCCTGGACGCGCGACGGCCACGTTCACGCCGACATCATCCAGGTCGCGCCGGACGTTTCCGGGCTGGTGACCGAGCTGCACGTACGTGACAACCAGAAGGTCAGCCGCGGCCAAGTGCTGTTCGTCATCGACCAGGCACGCTTCGAACTGGCCGTCGACGAAGCCGAGGCCAATGTATTGGAGCGCCGCGCGCAGCTCGACCAGGCGCGTCGCGAAGCCAGGCGCAACCGCGTGCTCAAGGACCTCATTGCCGCCGAAACCGTCGAGATTGGCGACACCCAGGTCAAGCGTGCCGAAGCCGCACTGGCCACCGCCGAAGCCGCGCTCGGCGTGGCGCGGCTGGACCTCAAGCGCACCCGCGTGCTCAGCCCGGTGGACGGCTATCTCAGCGACCAGACCATGCGCGTCGGCGACTACGTGAAAACCGGCACACCTGTCTTGTCGATCGTCGATACCGACTCCCTGCGCGTCGAGGGCTACTTCGAGGAAACCAAGCTGCACGCCATTGCCATCGGCCAGCCGGTGGACATTCACATCATGGGCGAGTCGCAGCACCTGCAGGGCCATGTGCAGAGCATTGCCGCAGGCATCGAGGATCGCGACCGCGCGCGCGGCAATTCGCTGCTGCCCAACATCGACCCGAGCTTCAACTGGGTCCGCCTGGCCCAGCGCATCCCGGTGCGGGTGGTGCTGGACGAGGGCCAGCAGACCGACATCCGCATGGTCATCGGCCGCACGGCGACGCTTTCGGTGCTGCCCTGGCCCGCCGCCGCGGATGCGCAGCCGGTGAAGCCATGAGCCGCACGTCGCGCTGCGCGTCGCTCGCGCTGATCGCCCTGCTGTCGGGCTGTTCGGCTGTCGGTCCGGATTACCAGGTGCCTGACGAGGCGGTCATCAAACAGGAGAAGGCGCAGCAATCCTTCGACCTCGCCGACAATGCCGCCGTCAGCGCAAGGACCCTGCCCGACGACTGGTGGCGACTGTACGACGACCCGTTGCTCGACCAGCTGGTGCGCGCGGCGCTCGACGGCAACCGCGACGTGCGCCTGGCGTACCACAACCTGCGGCGTGCCTACGAGGGCTATCAGATGGCGCATCACGCGCAGGAGGTCGAGATCGGCGGCAGCGGCTCGCTCGCACGCGGCCAGTTGTCCAGCGAAGCGCTGGCATTGCATGAAAAGCTGCCGATGATGAACCTTGCAGACGCCGGGCTGACCGTTGGCTATCAGCTCGACCTGTTCGGCAAGCTGCAGCGCGCCACCGAATCGGCCGCCGCCAGCGCCCAGTCCAGCCAGGCCGCGCTGGATACCGCGCGTATCACCGTGGTGGCGCAGGTCGTGCGCGATTACGTCGAAGCCTGCCATGCCACCGAGGAACTGCACATCGCCGGGCAGTCGCTGGATATCCAGCAACGTCAGCTCGACGTCGCCGAGCGACTGTTCGCCGGTGGGCGCGGCAATCAGATCGACGTCGCCCGCGCCCGCGCCCAGACCGAGGCGCTACGCGCCGAGCTGCCGCCGTTCGAGACCAAGAAGGCAGCCGCGCTCTACCGCCTGGCCGCCCTGCTCGGCCGCACGCCCGGCGACCTGCCGCCGACGGTTGCCGCCTGCACGCATGCGCCACAGCTGAGCCAGCCGATTCCGGTGGGCGATGGCGCAGCTCTGCTCAAGCGTCGCCCGGACATTCGCGCCGCCGAACGGCAACTGGCCGCCGCCACCGCCGATATCGGTGTGGCGACCGCGATGATGTACCCCGAAGTCAGCCTCGGCGCCAGCGCGGGCTACACCGGCATGCTCGAGCACATGGGCGATCCGATCACCCGGCGCTGGGCGTTCGGTCCGCATATCGCCTGGCACTTCCCGACCCAGGTCGACCGTGCCCGCGTGCGTGCCACCGAGGCCGGTGCCGACGCCGCGCTCGCCCGCTTCGATGGCGTGGTGCTCGACGCGCTGCGTGAAACCCAGACGCTGCTCGCCCGCTACGCCGACGACCTGCAGCGTAACCGCGCCCTGCGCCAGTCGCGCGATGCGGCCAAGGCAGCCGCCGAGTACAGCCGCACGCTGTATCAGGAGGGCCGGCTTGCCTACCTCGACAGTCTGGACGCCGAGCGCACACTGGCCGCCAGTGAAGCCACCCTCGCCGCATCCGAGGCCCGGTTGTCACAGGATCAGGTCGACCTGTTCCTCGCCCTGGGCGGAGGTTGGACGACCGTCGCCGGCAGCGAGCCGGGCGTGGCCGCCGCGCATTGAGTGATCAGTGCGCGGTCGGTTGCAACGCGATGACCGCCATGCCGACCAGCGCGATGGTGGCACCGGCGATGTCCCAGCGCGTCAGCGCGACGCCGTCGACCAGCCGCAGCCAGAGCAGCGCGACCGCTATGTACATGCCGCCGTATGCAGCATAGGTGCGCCCGGCCGCGGTCGGATGCAGCGTCAGCAGCCAGGCGAACAGCGCCAGCGAAAGCGCGGCCGGCACCAGCAGCAGCGCGCTCTTGCCTTGCTTCAGGACCAGCCAGGGCAGATAGCAGCCGAGAATTTCCGCCAGCGCGGTCAGGGCAAACAGGCCAACCAGACGTAACAGTTCCACGCAGTTGTTCCTTGATCAGAGGCCGGCCGGGCTGGCGGCGTAGAGATGCCAGAGCCACGCGAGCAGCCCCAGCCAGATGAGCACGATCACCCCCGCCGCAACCCGGTTGACGGGCCGAGGCGTCTGTTGCGCTTCCCAGGCCAGCGCCTGCTGGCGGCATTCTTCCAGCAGCGCGGTGGGCATCAGGCGCAGCGCCAGCCAGATTCCCAGCGGCAGGAGCAGCAGGTCGTCCAGATAGCCCAATACCGGGATGAAGTCGGGAATCAGGTCGATGGGACTGAGCGCATAAGCCACCACGCACAGGGCGATCAGCTTGGGCAGCCAGGGCGTGCGTGGATGCCGGCAAGCGAACCAGAGCACCATCACCTGGCGCTTGAGCAGCCTGGCCCAGCGGCGGAGATCGTCGAGCATCATGAGCGAAGCGTCTCGGTAACCAACAGAGGCGGCTAGTCTGCGTGGTGTCGGGCGCGCGTCAAGCGCCGATAATGTATGCGGCGACGATACTTGCGCAAAACGAAACAACGCTTCTCCCCTTCACTCGATGCGGGCACCATTCGCCTCGTCAGTTGCGCCAAGAGGTAAACATCGATGGATATGCTGCAGGCCATGCGGGCGTTCGTGCGGGTGGTCGACGCCGGCAGCTTCACCGCGGCCGCGGCGCAGTCGGCGACCTCCACGGCGCAGGTCTCGCGCCAGGTCGCCGAGCTGGAAAGCCAGTTGCAGGCGCGTCTGCTGCATCGCACCACCCGGCGGCTGGCGCTGACCGAAGCCGGCGAGCGCTTCCTCGAGCAGAGTCGGCAGATTCTCGCCCAACTCGAACAGGCCCGGCTGGAGGCCAGCGGCGCGCACCTGACACCGCGCGGACGGCTGCGCGTGCACTCCACCACTGGGCTCGGCATCCAGATGCTGGCCACGCTGGCGAGCCGCTACAGCGAGCAGTATCCCGAGGTGAATCTGGAGCTGATGCTCTCGCAGCGCCAACCGGATCTGCTGGGCGAAAGCCTGGACGTGGTCATCACGCTTTCACGCGAGCTGCCGGATTCCGAACTGATCGCGCAGAATCTCGGCTCTGTGTTCAACCTGGTCTGCGCCGCGCCCAGCTACCTCAGGCAGCACGGCACTCCAACGACTCCGCAGGAGCTGCAGCAGTATCGTTGCCTGCGTCTGGTCGATCCGGTGTTCGCCGATGCCTGGGAATTCAACGACGGCGACGCCGTGCACCTGATCCATCCGGGCGACACCTTCAAGGTCAACGTCGCCGAGGCAATGGCCAGTGCCGCCGAGGCCGGCATGGGCATCTGCCTGCTGCCCGACTACGTGGCCGCGCCGGCGCTGCAGCGCGGCACGCTGGTGCGCCTGTTGCCGGGCTTCCGCCTGCAGTGCAAGCACATCTACGCGCTGTACCCATCGCGGCGGTTTCTCGATGCGAAGATCAAGACCTGGCTGGAGTTTCTCAAGCTGGAACTGCCCAAGGCTTTTGACAGCTATCACCAGATCATTCAGAACCCGAACTACTGGGCCTGATTGTTGCTGATTCGGTAAAGGTCTATGACGATGCGCGTCATTTTTTACCGATACGACGCGGCGTATTCTGCGTCAGTGGCAACAGCGGTTTCCCTGCACCGCTAGACCGCCCGATCGAGTGCTCCTTCGCTCCCGCGGTCATTGCCCCTTTCGGGCCGCTCTCCTCGTTGCGGCCCTGTTTATTGCGCCGGCGCACCTCAGACGTGAGCCGGCTTCGGGCGGTACCCGGCTTGGCCCTGTCGACCGCCAGACACATCGTTAGAGGTTCGATATGAAAAAGCTGCTGTGTATCGCCAGTCTGGCGCTGTGCGCCCCGCTGGCCAATGCTGAAACCGCGACCGTGCCCTATCAGTACGGTGACGAGCTGGACGTTGCCGAGGTCGTTTCGCTGGAAGTTCCGGCCGGCGGCTGCGAGATCGTCGAGGCGAAGATGACCTACGTCGACTCTCAGGGCGAAACCCATGTGACGTCGTATCTGCGCCAGGGGCCGGACTGCCACAACTTCTGACCGCGAATGGCGTGTCGAACAGCAACGATGCCGACAGGCGCCGTTGCTGTTTTATTTTTGCGCTGTCGGCGAGCGTGCTATACCTCGCCGCGCTCCACCTTTCTCGCCTCCGGTCCTTCGTCGCCCAGCTCCTCGGCGAAGCGCACCTGATCGCCTTTTCGCAAGCCATCGAACGCGCCACCGGCCACGTCGCGCCGGTGAAACGGCAATTGCCGGCCGTCGGTCGTCTCGATCCGGCCGCGGCCTTGCCCGGCGTCCAGCTCGATCACCAGCCCCTGATGCTGCACCACGGGCGTGTCGTCGCCAGTCGTCGGTGCGCTGGATGATTCGTCGTACGATTTGTCCATGACGCTTACCTCGCTGTGATGGGGTTGCGCGCGGCTCAACCGCCAAGGCGTGCGCGCATGTCGTCGTCGATGCGTTGTCGTACCGTTGGCAGCTCAGCCCAGGGATCCGCCTCGCCCAGCTCCTGCAGACGCTCGAACAGGTTGCCGACCGTCCACAGGTTGGCGCCCTGCAATTCGCTCAGCTCATCGCGGTGGATGGGCACGGAAACCGGCAGTCCCGGCCGTGCGCGAACCGAATAGGCCGACACCGTGCTGGCGCCGCGGCTGTTGCGCAGGTAGTCGATGAAGATGCGGCCGACGCGGTTCTTCGGTCCGCTGACGGCGGAAAAGTGGCCCGGCAGCAGCTTGGCGAGATAGCGGGCGATGGCATGGCTGAAGGCTTTCACTTCACTCCAGCCATGCACCGGCGCCAGCGGCACGACGATGTGCAGTCCCTTGCCGCCGCTGGTCTTGAGAAACGACTGCAGGCCGATCTCGTCCAGCAGCGTCTGGGTCAGCTGGGTAGCCTCGACCATGCGTTTCCACGGCAAGGCGGGGTCTGGGTCGAGGTCGAGCACGAAACGGTCCGGGTGCTCCAGCCCGGGGGCGACGGCATTCCAGGCGTGCAGCTCGATGGTGCCCATCTGTGCCGCACCGACCAGCGCGTCGCGGCTGTCGATCACCAGCAGCGCGCCGTGCTTGTCGAGCGCCGGATCGAGCTGGGTGATGTGCGGGATGCTCAGCTTGTCCGCGTGCTTCTGGAAGAACAGCTCGCCGGTGATGCCTTCCGGCGCGCGCACCAGCGCCAGCGGGCGATCGCGCAGTTGCGGCAGCAGCCACGGCGCGAGACGGGCGTAGAAGCGCGCCAGTTCGAGCTTGGTAGTGCCGCTGTGCGGGTCGATGACGCGTTCCGGGTTGGAGATGCGCACGCCGGTGTCGGCGAGCGGATCGTCCGCCTTGCGCCTGCCGCCCCGGCTGCGCGCCGCGCTAACCGGCCGGGCGCGCTCGCGGGTGATCGCCTGTGCCGGTTTGTCGGTGCGCAGGCCATGGAACACCGCATGCCGCACCACGCCCTGGCGTGTCATCTCGGCATAGGCCACTTCGCACATCAGCTTCGGTTCGAGCCATTGCGCGCCGCGCACATCGGTCGCCGGCGGCGCCTTGTCCAGCGGGCAGCGGGCGATTTCCAGCGCCTGCAAGCGCCGATGCAGGCTGGTTAGCGTCGCCACATCGAAGCCTGTGCCCACCTTGCCGGCGTAGCGCAGCTGCCCGTCATCGTCATGCAGCCCCAGCAGCAACGCACCGAAACCGGTGCGCGTGCCCTTGGGGGCGGTGTAGCCGACGATGATGAATTCCTGGCGGTTGCCGCACTTGATCTTGACCCAGCTGCTGCTGCGCTTGCCGACATAGCTGCTGCCGCCGCGCTTGCCGATCAGCCCTTCGAGCTTCATCTGGCAGGCGCTTTCGAGAATGCTCTGCGGCGCCTCGGTGAAATCCTCGGAAAAACGCAGCAGATCGCTATCGCTACGCGCCAGAACTTCACGCAACGCCGCGCGACGCTGCTCCAGCGGCACCTCGCGCAGGTCCAGCCCGTTCAGGTACGGCGCATCGAACAGGTAATAGAGGATGCCGCCACTGCGGCCGGCCTCGAAGGCATTCTGCAGCGCCTGGAAATCCGGCGTGCCGCTCTCGTCCGGCACCACCACCTCGCCATCGAGCCAGCCCGATTGCAGCCCGAGCCCGGCAAGCGCGGCAGCCTGCTGCGGCATCTTCGCCGTCCAGTCATGGCCATTGCGGGTGAACAGCTGCACCCGCCCCGCATCAATGCGCGCAAGGATGCGGTAGCCGTCGAACTTGATCTCGTAGCGCCAGTCACCGCTCGGCACCGCATCCACCAGCGTGGCCAACTGCGGTGTCAGCGTGGCCGGCAGGTCAGCGGCAACGGCGCCCGGTAGCGCTTGCGGCGGCGCCTTGGTCGCCGCGCCCTTTCGCGTGCGACCTGGGCGCTTCACCGGCTTGGGCGGATCTTCCTCGGTGCGTTTGCGCGCCGTCCCGCGGCGGCGCGGCACCAAAGTGCGCTCGCTGAGCACGCTGTCCGGCTGGGCGGCGGTGATGTCGTAATCGGCTTGCTCGCGCGCGGCCTCATCGCGGGATTTGATCAGGAACCACTGCTCCTGCTTGCCCTCCATGCGAGTACGCACCAGATTCCAGCTGCCGGCGAGCTTCTCGCCCTGCAAGGTGAATTTCAGCTTGCCCTTGCGATAACCGACCTGCGGATCACCGTCCGGTAGCCAGACGCCGCGATCCCAGACGATCACGTCACCGGCGCCGTAGTGCCCTTCGGGGATATGCCCCTCGAAGCTGGCATAGTCCAGCGGATGATCCTCGACATGGACCGCCAGCCGGCGCACCGCTGGGTCCAGGCTCGGCCCCTTGGGAATCGCCCAGCTCTTCAGCGTGCCGTCGAGTTCCAGGCGGAAGTCGTAATGCAGTCGCGTGGCGTCATGTTTCTGGATGCAGTACTGCAGCGCCTGCTCGCTGCGCCGGGTGCGCTTATGCGTGCCAGCCGGCTCGGGCGTGGCGGCGAAATCACGCTTGCGCTGGTACTCGTCGAGCGCCATGACGCCCCGTCAATCCAGCTCGCCGGCGCTGGTGGAGGGATCGTCGTGGCCGCCGGGTGCCGAGTGTCGCGTCGGATCGGTGGACGGCTCCGCCTCCCGATCATGCTTGGGCGTGACCACCGGCCGGCCATCTTCGGTAACCGTGCGCCCCTGCTCGTCCTTGCGCGTTTCTACTTCTTCGTGCGGCGTCGGATTACCCATCGTGCTGGGCGGCGAGGCGCGATCGTCGCCAGGCGTGCCGGCCGGATACTGCGCCAGTGCGGGCAATGTCAGTACGCCGGCTAGTACCACCGCCAGGAATGCTTTCTTCATGTGGTCCTCCGCAGGTTTCGGTCCGCCTTAGCAGTTTTGTCATCCCCCTGCGGTATGAAGTTCAGCGAGGCCGATCGCCGGGCCGGCATGCCTTCCGATGAAAGGTCGCGGCCGAAAAGCGCCGCCTCACGGGGCTGCTGTCCCATGCTCGGCAAATGGCGCCAAACGGCGATTTACAACCGGCAAGCCACTGCTACGGTCATTGTGTCGGCAAGATGACGATGCCGAGGTGCAGTGATCCGTCCCCTACCGAAAAAGGAGGATTTATGGGCTCGCGACTCCCCCTGTTCAAGATCGAAGCGATCCTGCACGACTACCTGCACCCGTTCCGCTGCGAATGCCTGGAGCAGGCCAGCGGCCTCAGTGTGCGGCTGTACGATGCCCAGGCCGAACACGAAGAGCTGACGGTACTCGGCGTGACCCATGAGCAGTGCCGCGACGCCGCCAATCTTGTGCGTCTGGCACAGGAGCTGCGCATCGAAATGTTCGTCACCCGTAGCGAAATACCGGCCGAGAACGCCACGCTCAGCTCCGTCGAATAGCCGATGCCTCGGCGCGCGCCCCCTTGCGCCGCGCGAGATATTTAACGAACACGTCGTGCCCGTAACTGTGGCTTTGCTGCGGTGTCTGCCGGCCGAAGCGGTTCCATGCCCGTTCGTGAAAATAGAACACCACGGTATTGAGCAGCGGCTCGATCAGCGCCGCTGCGCCGCTGATCGCGACATTGCCGGTCAGTGCGTAAACCACGATGAAGGCCGTGGCGAAATGCAGGATGGCGAAAGTGAAGGTCTTCAGTAGCGGTCTGGGCTTCATCGAAGGTTCCCATCGCGCAGCCGCCGCTCCTCCGGACGGCTGCGCGAACGGTTCGCTGAATTTGGGCGGGCTGCGCTCCCTATCCCGCCGACGTAGAGACGGGCCTAGCGCTTGGCCTCGACATGTGGCTCGGCCGCGCGCGTCAGGTAGGCATGGGTCAGTTCGGCCAGGTGGTCGCGCAGCCAGTCAGCCATCGCGATTTCCTCGACCAGGATGCGTTCGCAGACTGCCTTGGTCTCAAGGTCGCCCACGGCTTCGGCGGCGGCGATGAGAATCTTGTAGGAGGCGATTTCCAGGTTCTCGAACACGTAACCCATCTGCGCGCCTTTGACGATCTCGTCACTGACCATCATGCCGCCCATCGCCTGCCCCATCGCCATCATCTTGCCGCCCAGGTCCTTCAACCCGGAATAGGACCTGTCGTGACGGCGCAGGCAGTCCTCGATCAGGCGGGCCTGGTTCTGGGTTTCGGTGATGTGCTGCTCGATGCGCGCCTTCAGCTCAGGGTAGTGCTGGATGCGGCTGGCCTGCTTGGTCAGCATGGTTTCGGCCTGGGCCTCCATCGCGTGGGCATCGCGCAGCCATTCGATGAGGCGTTCGGTACGGACGTCGTGACCGGTCTGGGCACTTTGCATGGGGCGTCTCCTGTAAGGCGTGAATGTCGGATCCTCTGATGGGTGTGAAACGCACGCTGTCCCGGGAGTTCCCCCCGTCCGACTGACTGCACGTCGTTAGTCCTGACTGATCAGCATCCCCTGCAGCTGCGCATAGCGCTGCGGCAACTGCTCGAGTCCGTAGCGCGCCGCCTGCTTGCGAATCGCCACGCGGTCGCCATCGAACTTCACCGTTTCGCTGATCGAAACCAGCCGCTCACCCTCGCGCAGCGCCCAGGCGAAGCACTGGGTACCGCCCTCGTCCTCCTGGGCATCGTCGGCGACGCCGGTGTTGGCCACGCTGAGCGACGCCGCGCTGGCCCGCAGCGCGCCCGTGGCCATTTCGGTCGCGACCTCCTCGCTGGTCAGGCCGAAGCGCTCGATGGTGGCGAAGCTGACCTGCAGCAGCCGGTGCTTGGCGTCTGGCGAATAGACCACGAAGCCGCTGTCGAGCACCTGCCCGCAACCCGGAATATCGGCCAGCAACGAGGCCATAAGGCCACAGGTGCAGGACTCGGCCGTACTCAGCACTGCCTGCCGGTCGCGCAGGAATGCCACCACTTCTTCAAGCCTTTGCATGATCGCCTCCGTAACGATTTGCCTACCGTTCGGAGCAGCCTGTCGGAAACGAGTTCCACGCCGGGTCTTTTTCAACCGAAACCAGAACTTTCTCACACACTGTCCGGTCTGGTTTTTGGTAGGGCCAGCGTAGCCCTACCCCCGCCGTTCGGCGGTTCGCAATAGTGATTCCTGCCTATCGTGTTCACGGGTGTGACGGTCATCAGATCGTTGCACTGGAGAAATATGCTCGTAACTGGCGCCGGCGCCTGGATGCCGGAACACTTGGGGAGATCGTGATGAGTATTGCGGTGAACGCCGGTTCCATTCGCCTGAACAAGACCCAGCCCGCCATTCGGCTAACGCCGCGCCCGGTGCTGCAGGTTCGCAGCAGTCACAGCGAGAAAAAGAAAATCCTCTTCGTCACCTCGGAGCTGACCGATCTGATCAAGACCGGCGGGCTGGCCGACGTGTCCGCCGCCCTGCCCCGCGCGCTCGGTACGCTGCACGACGTGCGCGTGCTGATTCCCGGCTACACGCAGGTGCTGCGCAGCGGTCATGCGATCCGCGTGGTCGGCAGCCTCGGCGCCCAGGCGGAGATACCTGCCTGCCGCATCGGCCGAATGGACATGCCCGACGGCCTGATCATCTACGTGCTGATCTGCCCGGAGCTCTACGAGCGCGACGGCAACCCATACGGCGACGGCCACGGCAATGACTGGCCGGATAACCCGGTGCGCTTTGCCCGTCTATGCCTGGCCGCTGCGGAGATCGCCGCCGGCACCGCCTGCATCCGCTGGACGCCGGAGCTGGTGCACGCGCACGACTGGCCCACCGGACTCACGCCCGCCTACATGCACTGGCGCGGGCTGCGTACACCGAGCGTATTCACCATTCACAACCTGGCCTACCAAGGCAACATCGACATGAGCCTGCGCCGCGCACTGGCGCTGCCGCATGAAGCCTGCGGCGTGGAGCGCATGGAATTCTACGGCAAGCTCTCGCTGCTCAAGGCCGGCATCGCCTACGCCAGCCATGTCACCACCGTCAGCGCGACCTATGCGCAGGAAATCACCACCGAAGAATTCGGCTGCGGCATGGAAGGTTTTCTGCGCATGAAGGCGCGCCAGGGCCTGCTCAGTGGCCTGCTCAACGGCATCGACGAAAGCTGGGAACCGCAGAGCGATCCCCATCTGGTACGCGGCTTCAGCGCGTGCGACTGGCAGGGCAAGGCTGCCAACGCCGCCTATGTGCGCCAGGCGTTCGGCCTCGAGGCGGACGCCAGTCCGCTGTTTGCCGTGGTGTCGCGCCTGGTGCAGCAGAAAGGCATCGACCTGACCCTCGGCGTAGCCGAAACCATCGTCGCCAACGGCGGCCAGCTGGCCATCCTCGGCCAGGGCGAGCCGCATATCGAAGAAGAGGTGCGCGAACTCGCCCGTCGCTATCCGGGCCGTGTCGCCGCGCACGTCGGCTTCAACGAACACGATGCGCGGCGGTTGTTCGCCGGCAGCGATTTCCTGCTGATGCCCTCGCGCTACGAGCCGTGCGGCCTCAGCCAGATGTATGCCCAGCGCTACGCCTCGCTGCCGATCGCCCGCCGCACCGGCGGCCTGGCCGACTCCATCGAGGACGGGCTGACCGGCTTCTTGTTCGACCAGCCCAGCGTCGACAGCTATCGCCATGCGGTGCTGCGCGCCCTGGAGATTCACCAGCGGCCGGACCTGCTGTGCGCCATGCGCTGCCGGGCGATGGCCACCGGATTCTTCTGGCGCCACGCCATCGCCCCGTACGACCACCTGTACCAGCAACTGCTGGGCGTCCACCGCGAGGCCGCCCACGCCATTTCCTGAGTGCGCCAACCCGAGGACAGTCAATGCCATCCATGCGTGCCCCCATCGGACGACACGGCCCACAACTGCTGGACTGCAACACCACCCGCTTCAGGCTCTGGGCGCCGGATGCCGCAAGCGTGGCGCTGGTTATCGTTGGCGGCGAAACGCTGCCGATGCAGCCCGAGGCGGATGGCTGGTACGGCGTGGATGCTCCGTATGGCGCGGGTACGCTGTATCGCTTTCTCATCGACGGCGAACTGCAGGTGCCCGACCCGGCGTCACGCGCGCAGGCCGGCGATGTGCACGACCCCAGCGTGGTGGTCGACCCCAACGACTACCTGTGGCGTCACGCCGACTGGCAGGGCCGCCCGTGGCACGAAACGGTGCTCTACGAATTGCATGCTGGCCTGCTCGGTGGCTTTGCCGGGGTCGAGCGGCGCCTGGCGGACCTCGCCGCGCTGGGCGTCACGGCCATCGAGCTGATGCCGCTGGCGGAATTTCCTGGCGAGCGCAACTGGGGCTACGACGGCGTACTGCCCTACGCCCCGGAGGCGGCCTACGGCTCGCCGGCCGAGCTCAAGCAGCTGATCGACAGCGCCCACGGCCACGGCCTGATGGTCTTCCTCGATGTGGTCTACAACCACTTCGGCCCGGACGGCAACTACCTCGGCCGTTACGCCAAGCACTTCTTCCGCCATGACCAGCAGACGCCTTGGGGCGATGCCATCGACTTCCGCCGCCGCGAGGTGCGCGATTTCTTCATCGACAACGCGTTGATGTGGCTGCAGGAATACCGCTTCGACGGCCTGCGCCTGGACGCCGTGCACGCCATCCCGGAACGCAGCTTCCTCACCGAACTGGCGGCCCGGGTGCGCGAGGCAACCGAACCCGGCCGGCACGTCCACCTGGTGCTGGAGAACGAGGACAACCGCGCCAGCCTGCTGGCCCAGGGCTTCACCGCGCAGTGGAACGACGACGGCCACAATGTCCTGCACTGTCTGCTCACCGGCGAGCGCCAGGGCTACTACGCCGACTACCACGGCGACGCCACGGCCAAGCTGGCGCGCTTTCTCGGCGAGGGTTTCATCTACCAGGGCGAGGCCAACCGCCGTGGCGAGACGCGCGGTGAACCCAGCGGCCACCTGTCCCCGACCGCTTTCGTGCTGTTCCTGCAGAACCACGACCAGATCGGCAACCGCGCCTTCGGCGAGCGCCTGATCAGCCTCGCCGACCCGCAATCGCTGCGTGCCGCGACGGCCGTGCTGTTGCTCTCGCCGATGATTCCGCTGCTATTCATGGGCGAAGAATGGGGCGCGCGCCAGCCGTTCCTGTTCTTTACCAGCCACCACGGCGAACTGGCGGACGCCGTGCGCGAAGGCCGCCGCAACGAGTTCGCCGAGTTTGCCGAGTTCGCCGACGAGAACACCCGCGAGCGCATCCCGGACCCCAACGCCATCGCCACCTTCGACGCCTCGTGCCCGGATTTCGGCGCGCGCCAGGAGCCGGGGCATGCCGAATGGCAGGCGCTGTATCGCCAGCTGCTGGACATTCGTCGGCGCGAGATCGTGCCGCGCCTGCCGGGTGCGCGTTTTCTCGATGCCTGTGTGCTGGGCGATGCAGCGGTGCTGGTGCACTGGCGCCTCGGCGGCGGCTGCCGATTGCGCCTGGAGCTGAATCTCGGCGAGCAGGCCGCGCCGCTGTCGGAGGCCCCGCCGGGTGCCCAACTGCTGTTCGCCAGCCGCGAGGTGGTCGATGCACGCGATACGTTGGCGCCGCGTCTGGCCAGGCTGTATCTGGAGAAAGACCATGAGTGACGAATCGCTGATCCGCCTGGCCACTGCCGCGGGGCTGTCCGTCGACTGGACGGACGCCGACAACTGCCCGCAACGCGTCGAGCCGCAGGTGCTTCGCGAGGTGCTGGGCTGCCTCGGGCTGGCCGCGCACAGCGAAGCCGACATTCAGGCCAGCCTCGATCTGCTCGCGCAACAGTACAACCACGGCGGCGTGCCGCCGCTGTTGACCTGCGACCAGCACGCCGCGCTGGAACTGGGCAGCTATTTCGCGCCGGCGAGCCACTACCAGCTGACGTCCGAGGACGGCGAAGCCCGTGACGGCCAGCTCGACGAGCAGGCGCGGCTGCCGGCGATCGGCACTCCCGGCTACTACCAGCTGAGCATCGCCGAGCACCAGCTGACCGTGGCGGTGGCGCCGCATGCCTGCCCGACTGTGGCGGACATCGCCGGTCCCGACGCCTGGGGCCTCACCGTGCAGCTGTATGCCCTGCGCCGGCCAGGCGACGGCGGCCTGGGCGATACCCAGGCGCTGGAAACCCTGGCCCGCAGTGCCGCCGCCCATGGTGCCGACGCGCTGGGCATCAGCCCGGTGCACGCCATGTTCGGCGCCTATCCCCATCAGTACAGCCCCTACTCGCCATCCAGCCGGCTTTTCCTCAATGTGCTGCACGCCGCGCCCGGCGCAATCCTCGGCGAGCGCCCGGTGCAGCTAGGCATCCAAACCTGCGATCTGGGCCGCGAGCGGGAGCGTCTGGAGCAGCTGGAGCTGATCGACTGGCCGGCCGTGGCGCTCAGCCGTCAGCGCCTGCTGCGTCAGCTGTTCGAGGATTTCAATCGCGGCGGCAATGCGCAGCAGGTCGATTTCGACAGCTTCCGCGCCAGCGGGGGCGAAGCGCTGGAAAACCACTGCCGGTTCGAGGCGCTGCACGACCACCTGCGCGATGCCGAGGGCAACCCGCAGCACTGGAATGCCTGGCCGGCCGAATACCGCGATCCGGCCAGCCCGGCGGTGGCCGCGTTTGCCCGCGAACACGCCGATGCGGTCAGCTACCACGCCTTCGGCCAATGGCTGATGGCGCGCGGCCTGCAACGCGCCCATGTCGCCGCGCGTAGCGCCGGCATGCGCATCGGCCTGATCTCGGATCTGGCCGTCGGCGCCGATGGCGGCGGCAGTCAGGCCTGGAGCCGGCAGGCCGAACTCCTGGCTGCGCTCAGCGTCGGCGCGCCACCGGACGTGATGAATCGCGCCGGGCAGAACTGGGGCATCTCCGCGTTCTCACCCTGGGGCCTGCAGCGCCACGGCTTTCGCGCCTACATCGAGATGCTGCGCGCCAACCTTGCGCACGCTGGCGGCATGCGCATCGACCACGTGCTGGGCCTCAAGCGCCTGTGGGTGATGCCGGCCGGCGCCGATCCGAAGCGCGGCGTGTACCTCAACTACCCCTTCGACGACATGCTGCGCCTGCTCTGCCTGGAGGCCTGGCGGCACCGCGCGGTGATCCTCGGCGAAGACCTCGGCACCATCCCCGAAGGCCTGCGCGAGGTGCTCGCCGCGCGCGGCATACTCGGCATGCGCGTGCTGCTGTTCGAGCAGCACGACGGCCATTTCCAGCGCGCCGGTCAGTACTCCGATCAGGCGCTGGCGACCAGCACCACCCACGATATTCCGCCGCTCGCCGGGTGGTGGAGCGGGCATGACATCGACTGGCGGATCAGGATCGGCCAGCTGAGCGAAGCGGAGCGCGAGTCTCAGTGGCGCGCACGCGAGCACGAGCGCGCCGGGCTGAATCGCGTGCTCTGCGAAGACGGCGGGCGCGATCCCGGGCAGCTGCTGGAGGTTCAACAGGCGGTCGATGCCGCCGCCTGTTTCCTCGGCCATACCCCCGCGCCGCTGGCATTGCTGCCGGTGGAGGATGCGCTCGGCCTCAGCGAGCAGACCAATATGCCCGGCATCGTCGAAATCCATCCGAACTGGCGACGGCGCTACCCGTACGACAGCGCCACCCTGCTCGACCAGCCCGTCTGCAGCCGCCGCCTGCATTGCCTGAACAAGGCCCGCCACGATCACCGCGAAGGAAGCCGTCGATGAAGCCGCTCACTGCCACGCTGCGCCTGCAGTTCCACCGCGACTTCACCCTCGACGACGCCACCGCGCTGGTCGACTACTTCGCCGCACTCGGCATCAGCCATCTGTACGCCTCGCCGTTGCTGACCGCCCGCCCCGGCTCGATGCACGGCTACGACGTGATCGACCCGACCCGCATCAATCCCGAGCTGGGCGGCGAGGCGGCGCTGCGTCGCTTGGTCGAGGCACTGCGGGCACGCGGCATGGGGCTGATCCTCGACATCGTTTCCAACCACATGGCGGTCGGCGGCGCCGGCAACCCCTGGTGGCTGGACGTGCTCGAATGGGGCAAGCGCAGCCCCTATGCACAGTTCTACGACATCGAATGGAATTCGCCCGACCCGCTGCTCGAAGGGCAGCTGCTGGTGCCCTTTCTCGGCAGCGACTACGGCGAAGCGCTGCAGCAAGGCAACGTCGTGCTGCGTCTGGACGTGGAGAACGGCGCGCTCTACGCCGAGCACTATGAACACCGTTTCCCGCTGACACCACCGAGTTACGGCGAAGTGCTGCGCCAGACCGAACACCCGCAGCTGCGCGCGCTGGCCCAGCATTTCGATGCACTGAAGACCGAGCCGGCGCCCTACCTTGCCGCGCAAAGGTTGCGCGCGGACCTCGCCCAGCAGCTCGAGGACGCCGATACCCGCCAGCAGCTGGAGCAGGCTCTGTCCCGCTACGACGCGACTAACGCCGAGGGCTTCCAGCGCCTGCACGCGCTGCTCGAACGCCAGCATTACCGGCTGGCGAGCTGGCGCACCGCCGCCGACGACATCAACTGGCGGCGCTTCTTCGACATCAACGAGCTGGGCGGCCTGCGCGTCGAGCGCCCGGTGGTGTTCGAGCAGACCCACGCGAAGGTCTTCCAGCTGCTGGCCGACGGTCTGGTGGACGGCCTGCGCATCGATCACATCGATGGCCTCGCCGACCCGCGCGGCTACTGCCGGCGCCTGCGCCGTCGGGTCGACCGGCTGAACGCCGCGCGGCCACCCGAGGCAGCGCAGGATCACGTGCCGATCTATGTGGAGAAGATCCTCGCCGCCGGCGAGCATCTGCACGACGACTGGGGCGTGGACGGCACCACCGGTTATGAATTCATGAACCAGGTATCGCTGCTCCAGCACGACCCGGCCGGGCAGGCGCCGCTTTGCGCGCTCTGGAGCGACACCAGCGGACGCCCGGCGGACTTCCTCGACGAAGCCCGGCAGGCACGCCAGCTGGTGCTCACCGGGCCGCTGGCGGGTGATTTCGAGGCCGTGGCGCAGGCGCTGCTGCAGGTGGCGCGCGGCGACGTGATGACCCGCGACATCACCCTCGGGCAGATTCGCCGCGCGTTGCTGGAGCTGATCGTGCACTTCCCGGTCTACCGCACCTACATCGCCGCGCCGGGCCGGCGCGCGGCCGACGAGCCGTTCTTCCAGCAGGCGCTGGAAGGCGCGCGCACCACGCTGGGTGAAAGCGACTGGCCGCTGCTCGAGCACCTGCAGCGCTGGCTGGGCGGTGAAAGCCTGCGCGATCTGCCACCGGGGCCACAGCGCAAGCTGCGCCGCTACGTCTGTGCACGCTTCCAACAGCTCACCTCACCCGCGGCAGCCAAGGCGGTGGAGGACACCGCCTGCTACCGTTCCGCGGTGCTGCTGTCGCGCAACGACGTCGGCTTCGATCCGCAACGCTTCAGCGCCTCGCCGGCCGACTTCCACGCCGAATGCATGCAGCGCGCCGAGCACCTGCCGCACAACCTGCTGACCACCGCCACCCACGACCACAAACGCGGCGAAGACACCCGCGCGCGCATCGCCGTACTCAGCGAACGCGCGCACTGGTTCGCTGGCAAGGTGCAGGAATGGCGCGCGCTGGCCGCCGACCTGTTGCAGCCACTGGACGATGGTCTGGCCCCCTCGCCTGCCGACGAGCTGCTGCTGATCCAGACCCTGCTCGGCAGCTGGCCGCTGGAGCTGCGCGCGGATGATCGCGAAGGCCTGAGTGGCTACTGCGAACGCATCCTGCAATGGCAGCGCAAGGCCGTGCGCGAAGCCAAGCTACGCAGCACCTGGGCCGCGCCCAACGAGGCGTATGAAGGCGCCTGTCAGCAGTACGTCGAACGCCTGCTGCTGGGCAATGACGCCCGCCTGCGTCAGGCCATCGCCGCCGCGGCGCTCGAACTGGCGCCCGCCGGCGCGCTCAACAGCCTCGCCCAGACGCTGCTGCGCATGACCACGCCCGGCGTACCGGACCTCTACCAGGGCGCCGATTACTGGGACTTCAGTCTGGTCGACCCGGACAACCGCCGGCCGGTGGACTTCGCCGCCCGCCGCGCCAGCTTCGACCCTGACGCCCCGTCCGCCGAGCTGCTGGCCGCCTGGCATGACGGCCGCATCAAGCAATGGCTGATCGCGCGCACGCTGAACCTGCGCCTCGCCCGGCCGCAGCTGTTCACCGGCGGGCGCTACCAGCCGCTGGCGGTCGAGGGCGCGCAGGCCGAGCATCTGCTCGCCTTCGCCCGCGAGGCGGATGGCGACTGGCTGGTGGTGCTGGTCCCGCGCCTGAGTAGCGCCCTGCTGGACGGCAGCCCGCTGCCGCGCATCGCCGCCGATCGCTGGGGCGATACCCGCGTGGTTTTGCCCGAAGCGCTGGACGGTCGGCCGCTGCAGCGACTTTTTTCTTCAACCGCAGTCACATTCCAACGAGCCGGCTTGAGCGTGGCGCAGGTACTCGACGAGCTGTCGGTAGAGGTCCTGCACACAACCGGATGGTCATCAGGAGAATCCGAACAATGAACCCAGAAGAACAACGCATCCGCGAATTCGCCTATCAGATCTGGCAATCCGAGGGCTGTCCGCACGGCCAGGAGGAGCGCCATTGGGAAATGGCACGCAAGCTGGTGGAGGCGCAGCAGAGCGCACCCAGCGCCAAGCTGGCCAGCCGTGCCCGCAAGCCGGCCACCAAACCCACCGAGGTGGCAGCCGGCGCCGGCGCGCCAGCCAGCAAGCCACGCGCCGCACGCGCGACGACGAAGAAAGCCGCCAGCCCGGCGGCCGCCGATGCGGCCCAACCGACGCCGCAATCAGCTAAGAAACCGCGCAGCCCGCGGGCCAAGAAAGACGCCTGACAGGCGTCCCGCAGCCGCTGCAGTGTCCCGGCCAGCCTGTCCGGCCGGGCCGTTATTTCATGCGCCAATCACGGAGTTTCCATGAGCCGTCAGATAAAGAGTCCTGCTTCCCCGGTCGTGACGCCTTCGCGGGTTCGAGAGGGCCTGCCGTTTCCGCTGGGCGCGACCTGGGATGGCCTGGGGGTTAACTTCGCGATCTTCTCGGCCCACGCCACCAAGGTCGAACTGTGCCTGTTCGACGACAAGGGCGAGACCGAGATCGAGCGCATCGAGCTGCCGGAATACACCGACGAAATCTGGCACGGCTACCTGCCCGACGCGCATCCGGGGATGATCTACGGCTACCGCGTGCACGGCCCGTACGAGCCGGAAGCCGGGCATCGCTTCAACCCCAACAAGCTGCTGATCGACCCCTACGCCAAGCAGCTGGTGGGCGAGCTGCGCTGGTCGGAAGCGCTGTTCGGCTACACCATCGGCCACCCCGATGGCGACCTGAGCTTCGATGAGCGCGACAGCGCGCCCTTCGTGCCCAAGTGCAAGGTGATCGACCCGGCCTTCACCTGGGGTCGCGACCATCCGGTGCAAGTGCCGTGGGACAAGACCATCATCTACGAGACCCACGTGCGCGGTTACACCATGCGCCACCCGGCGGTCGCCGACGAGGCGCGCGGCACCTTCGCGGCGTTCAAGACGCCGGAAGTGATCGACTACATCCGCAAGCTCGGCGTGTCGTCCATCGAGTTTCTGCCGATTCATGCGTTCGTCCAGGACCAGCACCTGCTGGAAAAAGGCATGACCAACTACTGGGGCTACAACAGCATCGCCTTCTTCGCGCCGCACCCGCGCTACCTGGCCAGCGGCAAGATCAGCGAGTTCAAGGAAACCGTCGCGCACCTGCACAACGCCGATCTCGAAGTCATCCTCGACGTGGTCTACAACCACACCGCCGAGGGCAACGAGCTGGGCCCGACGCTGTCCATGCGCGGCATCGACAATGCCTCCTACTACCGCCTGATGCCGGACGACAAGCGCTATTACGTCAACGATTCAGGCACCGGCAACACGCTGGACATGAGCCACCCGTGTGTCCTGCAGATGGTCACCGACTCACTGCGCTACTGGGCCACGGAGATGCACGTCGACGGGTTCCGCTTCGACCTGGCAACCATCCTCGGCCGCGAACACGCGGGCTTCGACGAGCGCCACAGCTTTCTCGTCGCCTGCCGCCAGGACCCGGTACTGGCCAAGACCAAACTGATCGCCGAACCCTGGGACTGCGGCCCCGGCGGCTATCAGGTCGGCGGCTTTCCGCCCGGCTGGGCCGAGTGGAACGATCAATTCCGCGACACCGTGCGCGCGTTCTGGAAAGGCGACGACGGCAAGCTCGCCGACTTCGCCGCACGGCTGACCGGCTCCGGCGATCTGTACAACCAGCGCGGACGGCGGCCATTCAGCTCGGTCAACTTCGTCACCGCGCACGATGGCTTCACCTTGAAGGACCTGGTGTCCTACAACCACAAGCACAACGAGGATAACGACGAGGGCAACCGCGACGGCAGCGACAACAACCTGTCGTGGAACCACGGCGTCGAAGGTCCCTCGCATGATCCGGAAATCGTCACCCTGCGCTACCGGCAGATGCGCAACTTCTTCGCCACGCTGCTGTTCGCCCAGGGCACGCCGATGATCGTCGCCGGTGACGAGTTCGCCCGCACCCAGCACGGCAACAACAATGCCTACTGCCAGGACAGCGAGATTGGCTGGGTCAATTGGGACATCAGTGAGGACAGCTACGGGCTACTGGCCTTCGTGCGCAAGCTGATCCGCCTGCGTCAGCGCTTCCCCATGCTGCGCCGCACCCGCTTCCTGGTCGGCGCCTACAACGAGGAATTGGGCGTCAAGGACGTGACCTGGCTGGCGCCCAACGGCGATGAGATGAGCATCGAGCAATGGCAGGATGCCCACAACCGCTGCATGGGCATGCTGCTCGACGGCCGCGCGCAGCCCACCGGCATTCGCCGCGCGGGTTCGGACGTGACGCTGCTGCTGATCGTCAACGCCCACCACGACCTGGTGAACTTCACCCTGCCGGAGGTGCCGCAGGGCATCTTCTGGAATCGCCTGATCGATACCAACCAGCCGCTGGTGCGCCCGGAGCGTTTCGACTTCAACGACGAGTACGCGGTGACCGGGCGTTCGCTGCTGCTGCTGGAGCTGATCAAGGAGGACGAATGAGCCGGCGCCGGACGCGCGGATGAGCGGGTCGGTCAGCCCGCTCGACGTTCCGCGCGCCACTGGCTGAAACCGCTTCACGACGTATGGCAGTGAACCTGTGGCCGCCTCGCGCCCTCGAACGCCGTGGCGACCACCCGATTCACCTGCCAGGCGCAGGCGAACAGTCCTTTATTTCGTGACGGATCACAGGCCCATGTACGCAATCCCACCCCTAGCCCTGGCGCTGCTGCTCTCGCTGGGCACCACGCTCGCACCGAGCGCCGCCACGGCCAGCGGCGCAGCGAAACCCATCGAAGTTCCGAGCCATCGCGCCGCCACGGTGCGCCTGCTGGTCAACCCGACGCGCTCCGGCAAGGTGCTGGATGTGCGCAACGAGCTGGACGTGCCGGTCGAAGCCACGCTGCGTCTGAGCCGGTTGGTCAACGTGGCGGGGCTGCGCGACGGCGTGATCCGCAAGACGGTGCCGCCGCGCAGCCAGCTGCGCGTGGCGACGCTGGTCAAGCGGCAGGTCGGCTATCCGCTGATGTACCGCCACAGTTTCAGCTACGGAATGATCTATGCGCCCGATCCGGCGCGCCGCATGGCCGGCGGCCACATCGGCGGGCACGCCTATGCCCTGCCCTGGAAAGGCGGGCCGTTCCGCATCTCCCAGGGCGCCGGCGGCGACTACAGCCACAACACCACCAAAGGCCGCTATGCGGTGGATATCGCCATGCCGGTGGGCACGCCGATCGTCGCGGCGCGCGCCGGGACGGTGGTGAAGGTGCGCGACGGCCAGCGCGGGCGCTTTCCCGATCCGGCCGGCAACTACGTGCGCATCGAGCATGCCGACGGCACCCACAGTGCCTACCTGCACCTGCGTCGCGGCTCATTGCAGGTTCGCCCCGGACAGCAGGTCAAGGTCGGCACGCGTCTCGGCGAATCCGGCAACACCGGACGCAGTACCGGGCCGCACCTGCATTTCGTGGTGCAGAAAAAAGTCGGGGACGAACTCGCGTCCATCCCCTTCCGTTTCGCCCAGCCGGTCGATTCGCTGCCGAACTTCGCGATGAGTGAGCCGTAGCGTTCACAGCATGCGTTGCAGCACACCGTCACGCCGGACGAGGTGATGCAGCAGCGCGATACCGGCGTGGCCGACCACCAGCAGCACCGTCAGCCAGGCGAGCGGCGAATGGACGCTACCCAGCGACGCCGCCCAGGCGATTTCCGGCCCTTTCGCCGCCAGCTGCACGCCGAACACCTCCAGCCCGTAGCCATTGCCGAGCATGAACAGGATGCCGCTGACCGGCAGCAACAGCATGCACGCGTACAGCGCCAGATGGCCGCCCTTGACCAGCGCAGCCGTGGCCGGAGCCGGCAGCGGACGTTTGCCGCGCTGGGTCGAGGCCCAGACCACGCGCAGCACCACCAGCACCAGCAGCAAGGCGCCGATGGAGATGTGCCAGGGCACCAGCGTCTGGCCGATCCAGTGCTCGCCTTCGTCGATGCGGTCGCCGAGCTTGAGGAACTGCCAGACGATCAGCCCGGCCATCAGCCAATGGAAGCCACGGCTGATCCTGCCGTAGCGTTCTCGCGTGTCATGCAGCCCGTTTGGCTCCTCGCTCGGTGCCGCGCCGACGCCGGCGTGCCAGGCGAATGCCAGGGCCTCGCCGGACGCCATGCGCAGCAGATGGTCGGCGACCACCTGTTGCAGCTGTCGCAGCTGTGCGGGGTTGGCGGCGTGCAGGCGGACCTCCAAGCCAGCCTCGGCGGCGCGCAAGCGACACTCGCCGATGCCGAGCGTGATCTCGCCGCCCTGCTCGTCGTGGCGCACCGGAAACTTGTGCGCCCAGTGCTTGCACAGCCGGTTGATCAGCCGCGACGGATTGGCGGTCGCCACCGTGGCGGCGCTGCTGCACGGGTATTGCAGTTCAGGCGATGCGTTCAACGATGCCTCCTTGGACACCGAGTGCCGTCCTGCTCTTCGCGCTGGCGCCCTTGGCCACGGCCCACCAGCGCCACGCAGGCGCCCGCTCTGGCCTGGCCAATGACGATGGCCTTCCTGCCCGATAGATCGATTGCATTGCCTGCTCCTCAGTCGTCGTAACCAAAACCGTATGCCGATAGCTCGGTCTCCATGACCCGGTCGCCGAACAGCTTGCGCCCGCGAGACTGCCCCGCCGCTCCGGCGGCGACCAGCAGCGGCAGCAGGTGTTCCTCGGCGCGTGCCGGATGACAGAGCCGCGCCGATGGCGCCTGCTCCCAATGCTGCAACGCGACGTCGCGCTGTGCCGGTGCGGCTTCGACCGCGGCGCTCAGCCAGTGATCGAATTCGGCGGAGATCGGCGTGAAGCGCGCATCGCCGTAGCCGCGCATATTGTGAAAGCTCATGCCGCTGCCGACGATCAGCACACCCTCGTCGCGCAACGGCTCCAGCGCGCGGCCGGCGTCGAGGTGCGCCTGCGGATCGAGATCGCTGCGCAGCGACAGCTGCACCACCGGAATGTCCGCCTCCGGGAACATCAGCTTCAGCGGGATGAACATGCCATGGTCGAAGCCGCGCTGCGGGTCCGTGACATGCGCCAGCGTCGCCTGGCCGAGCAGCGTCGCCACGCGCGCCGCCAGTTGCGGCTCGCCCGGCGCCGGATAGCGCAGCTCGTAGGTGTGCGCGGGAAAGCCGGAGTAGTCGTAGATCAGTTCCGGCCGCGCCGCGCCGGTGACGCTGAAGGCCGGCTGCAGCCAGTGCGCCGACACCATCAGGATCGCGCGCGGGCGAGCCGGCAGCGTGGCGGCGACGCCCTTGAGGAAGTCGGCCATGGCGTTCCATGCGGTCGGCGGGTTCCAGTCCATGAAGAAACAGGGGCCGGCGCCGTGCGGAACGAACAGCGTCGGCATGCGCCGCGCCGGGGACGAGACGATGACATCGGTCATGCTGCTACTCCGCAAATGAAAGTAGGCACCAGCATGGACTACAGTCAGGCGTGTGAGAACGTGTCGTTTGAAGAGAACACTTATTACCCTGAGTAGGAGCCGAGATGCTCGATCGAATCACCAGCATGCGGGTTTTCGTGCGCGCCGCCGGCGTCGGCAGCCTGTCCGGCGCCGCCCGCCAGCTGGATATGTCGCCGGCGATGGCGACCAAGCATGTCGACGCGCTGGAGCGGCGCCTGGGCGTCAAACTGTTCCACCGCAGCACTCGCCGGCTGAGCCTCACAGAAGCCGGCAGCGACTACCTGGAAGCCTGCCAGCGCATCCTGCCGGATATCGACGAGGCCGAAGCCAGCGTCGCCTCGCAGCGCATCGAGGCCACCGGCCTGCTGCGCATGAACGTGCCGCTGTCGTTCGGCGTAGGCTTCATCGCTCCGCTGATGCCGCAGTTCAGCCAGCGCCATCCGGCGGTGCGCGTGGAGCTGGGCCTGACCGACAGCCATGTCGACCTGCTCGATGACGGCTGGGACCTGGCCGTGCGCATCGGCAAGCTCGAAGACAGCCCGTTGCAGGCGCGGCGCCTGGCCGACTGCCCGCTGCAGGTCTGCGCCGCACCGAGCTACCTCGACGCGCGCGGCATTCCGCGCCGCGTCGCCGAACTGGCTCAGCACAACTGCCTGGGCTACAGCCTGTCCTCGCGGGTCGGCGCCAAGCGCTGGGCGTTCGGCCACGCTGGCGATATCAGCGTCGCGATCAGCGGCGATCTGGTCGCTAACAACGGCACGGCGCTGCTGGCCGCGGCCATCGGCGGTCAGGGTGTGATCTACCAGCCACAGTTCATCGTCGCCCACGCGCTGCGCAGCGGCGCGCTGGTCGCGCTGGAACTGGACCATCCATGCGTCACGCTGGGCGGCATCTATGCGGTCTATCCGCCCGACCGTCGGCCACCGGCCAAGGTGCGGGCAATGATCGATTTCCTGGTCCAGGCCTTCGCCGGCGAGCCGCCGTGGAGCCTGACACGCGAATGAACCGCCGCCCTGCGGCCGTCGTTGCGCGCCGACGCCATTCGCAAAAAAAGATGAACCGCCCCAGTCGGAAAAAGTCCGAACAGATGTGAGCGGTGGCAAAGACGCCACGTCCGTTCGAATTCTTCCGATCCCGCGGAGCCGCGAATCGAGCATCGCGCCGTTCATCCTGCAGCACGCGAACTGCTCGTTCCCTCCGCCCCATCGACTCGCAGCCGTGCACACCACGCGCCTGGCGAGCTGGAGTGGTTATGAAAGCTGTTGTCTATCACGCGGTCGGCGACATTCGCCTGGAGGATGTTCCCGAGCCACGCCTTCAGGCCCCCACCGACGCCATCGTGCGTCTCACCGCGTCGGCGATCTGCGGCACCGACCTGCACTTCGTGCGCGGCACCGTAGGCGGCATGCAGCCGGGCACCATCCTCGGCCATGAGGGCGTCGGCATCGTCGAGGAACTCGGCGAGGATGTGCGCAACTTGCAGGTCGGCGATCGTGTGGTGATTCCGTCGACCATCGCCTGCGGCAACTGCGCCTACTGTCGCGCCGGCTACTTCGCGCAGTGCGACATCGCCAACCCCAACGGCAAGCAGGCCGGCACGGCGTTCTACGGCGGCCCCGCCGGCACCGGGCCGTTCCACGGCCTGCAGGCGGAAAAGGCCCGCGTGCCGTTCGCCAACATCGGCCTGGTGCGACTGCCCTCGGATATCAGCGACGATCAGGCGATCCTGCTCTCGGACATCTTCCCCACCGGCTATTTCGGCGCCGAGATGGCCGAAATACGCCCGGGCGATACCGTTGCGGTGTTCGGCTGCGGCCCGGTCGGCCTGTTCGCCATCGCCAGCGCCCGCTTGCTGGGTGCCGGTCGCGTGTTCGCCATCGACCAGTACCCTGACCGCTTGCGCGCCGCCCAGCGTCAGGGTGCGGAGATCATCGATTTCAACCGCGAGGACCCGATCGCCACGCTCCAGCGGCTGACCGACGGCATCGGCGTGGATCGTGCCATCGATGCCGTCGGTATCGACGCCGAGCATGGCTGCTGCGGCAAGCAGCCGACCGGCCATGCACCGGCGCCCAACGACAACGCCCAGTGGCAGCCCGGCGATGCCCCATCCCAGGCGCTGGAGTGGGCGGTTCAGGCGCTGGCCAAGGCCGGCACGCTGTCGATCATCGGCGTCTATTCGCCGGAGTCGATGCGCTTTCCCATCGGCCAGGCGATGAACAAGAACCTCACCCTCAACATGGGCAACTGCCATCACCGCAAGTACATCCCGCGGCTGATCGAGATGATCCAGGCACGGCGCATCGATCCGGCCAAGGTGCTTACGCAGGTCAAGCCGATGACCGACGCGATCGCCGCATTCGAGGCATTCGATCGCCGCGAGAACGGCTGGATCAAGGTCGAGCTGCAGCCCCAAGCCAGTTCGGGGGGCGAGGCTGCAGGCTCAGGCCAGGGGGAGGAAAAACTCGACGAAGCCATCGAGCAGACCTTCCCGGCCAGCGATCCGACCGCACCGCAAAATCCGCGTTAACCGCCGATTCGAGGGCGACGATGGCAGGCATCCACATCGGCATTTCCGGCTGGCGCTATGCGCCTTGGCGCGGCGACTTCTATCCCGAGGGGCTGGCGCAGAAGCACGAACTGCACTTTGCCTCGCGGGCAGTCGGCAGCATTGAGATCAACGGCTCGTTCTATGCGCTGCAGACGCCGGAGCGCTACGCCGACTGGTACGCCGACACGCCGGAAGGCTTCGTTTTCAGCGTCAAGGCGCCGCGCTTCATCACTCACATCAAGCGCCTGCGCGAGGTCGAGAAGCCCATCGCCAACTTCTTCGCCTCGGGCCTGTTCGCCCTGCAGGAGAAGCTCGGCCCGCTGCTCTGGCAGTTTCCGCCGTCGTTCCGCTTCGATCCGCCACTGTTCGAGGCGTTTCTGGCACAGCTGCCGCACGACACCGAGGCAGCGCTGGCCATCGCCGAAACCTGTGAGCCGCGCATGGAGGGGCGCAGCCTGCTGCAGATCGACCGCAAGCGTCCGCTGCGCCACGCCGTGGAAATCCGACATGAGAGCTTCGTCGACCCCGCCTTCGTCGCGCTTCTGCGCAAGTACCGGGTAGCGCTGGTGGTGGCGGATACCGCAGGCAAGTGGCCCTACCGCGAGGACCTTACCGGCGATTTCGTCTACATCCGCCTGCACGGCGCCGAAAAGCTCTACACCAGCGGCTATACCGACGAGGCGCTGGAACGCTGGTGCCGGCGCATTCACCGCTGGAACGAGGGCACGCAGCCGGACGATGCGCAGCTCATCGACCCGCAGCAGACACCGACGCGGCATCCGCGCGAGGTCTACTGCTATTTCGACAACGACGTTAAGGTCCGGGCGCCGTATGACGCGCGCCAGCTGCTGCAGCGTCTGGGCCTGGACGGAACCCTGTCGACCACCCCGGGCCAGCTCGAAGGAACATTCCCGTGACCCTGGAAAAGAAAGACCACCTGCTCGATACCAGCGATCTAGATGCCCACATGGCCACCGCCGTGCACTCGATTCACGTGCTGACGGTGAACACTCACAAAGGTTTTACCGCGCTGAACCGCCGGTTCATCCTGCCGGAGCTGCGCGAGGCCGTACGCGCGGTGTCGGCGGACATCGTGTTTCTGCAGGAAGTGCTCGGCACCCATGAGAAGCACGCGCTGCGCTTTCACGACTGGCCGCAGACCCCGCAGTACGAATTTCTCGCCGACAGTATCTGGACCGATTTCGCCTACGGCCGCAATGCGGTGTATCCCGACGGCGATCACGGCAACGCGCTGCTGTCGAAATTCCCCATCCTGCGTTACGAAAACCTCGACGTGTCCATCGCCGGCCCCGAGCGTCGCGGCCTGCTGCACAGCGTGCTGCAGGTGCCCGGGCACGCCGAATTCCACGCCATCTGCGTGCATCTCGGGCTGCGCGAAGCGCATCGTGCGCAGCAGCTGGAGCTGCTGTGCGATCTGCTCGACAGCCTGCCCGAAGGCGCTCCGGTAGTGGTGGCCGGCGACTTCAACGACTGGCGGTTGCGCGCGACCCGAACGCTGGATCGCTGCGCGGGCCTGCACGAAGCCTTTGCCGTCGCCCACGGTCAGGTCGCCAAGACCTTCCCGGCACGCTGGCCGATGCTGCGCCTGGACCGCATTTACGTACGCAACGCGACCACCCGCGGCGCCACGATTCTGGGCACCAAACCCTGGACACACTTGTCGGATCATCTGCCCCTGGCGGTGGAGATACAGCTATGAACTTCCATTGGCGAGACGGAAACCGACTGCAATTGCTGGAGAACGGCGAGGAGTTCTTCCCCTCCGTGTTCGAGGCCATCGCCAGCGCTGAGAAGGAAGTGCTGCTGGAGACCTTCATCCTGTTCGAGGACAAGGTCGGCGCCGAATTGCAGCGCGCGTTGATCCGCGCGGCGGAGAACGGCGCGAGCGTCGACGTCACCGTGGACGGTTATGGCTCGGCCGACCTTCATGGCGAGTTCGTCATGGCGATGACCCAGGTCGGTATTCGCATCCACATGTTCGACCCCGGCAAGCGCTTCTTCGGTACGCGGCTCAACGTGTTCCGTCGCCTGCACCGCAAGATCGTGGTGGTCGATGGCGAGGTGGCCTTCATCGGCGGCATCAACTTTTCCGCCGACCATCTGGAGGACTTCGGCCCCGCGGCCAAACAGGACTACGCCATGCGCGTGGAAGGCCCGGTGGTGCACGACATCCACCGTTTCGCCGTCGCGGCGCTGGGACCGGTCCGGGCGCCGCGACGCTGGTGGCAGCGCCGGCCGTACACCCAGGCCAGCGGCTATGCCGGCACCAGTCGCGGCGAGGCGCGGGCGCTGCTGGTGACTCGCGACAACGACGAGCATCGCAACGATATCGAGCAGCAATACCTGCAGGCGATTCGAGATGCTCGCTCCAGGCTATTGATCGCCAACGCTTATTTCTTCCCTGGCTATCGCGTGCTGCGCGAGATCCGCAACGCCGCGCGGCGCGGTGTGCGGGTGCGGCTGATCCTCCAGGGCGAGCCGGACATGCCGATCGCCAAGTTCGGCGCGCGCATGCTCTACAACTACCTGATGCGCGACGGCGTGGAGATCCACGAGTACTGCCGCCGCCCGCTGCACGGCAAGGTCGCGCTGGCCGACTACGAGTGGTCGACGGTGGGTTCGAGCAACCTCGATCCGCTGAGCCTGTCGCTCAATCTGGAAGCCAACCTGATCATCCGCGACCACAGCTTCAACCGTCAGCTGCATGAGAAGCTGGATACGCTGATGCAGAATCACTGCCGGCGCATTCCGCTGGAGCGCATGGTGCGCGGCTACTGGTGGCGCGCGCCGCTGGCGTTCCTGATCTTCCATTTCCTGCGGCACTTCCCCGAGTTGGTCGGGCTGTTCCCGGCACACAAGCCGAAGCTCAAGCCGATCGATCAGGTGATCGCCCCGGCAACGGTCGAGGCACCACCCTCTGCCGTGCCAACCGCCCAACCCTTGCAGCGAGAGCATCAATGAGCCATTCCCAAGCCGCGCAGCGTAGTGGCTGGCGCAAGCGCTGGCCGCTGCTGAAGAAGATCCTCACCTACGTGTTCTTCGTCCTGGTGGTCGTTCTGCTGGTCAGCCTGGCGCGCACGCTGGACTGGCAGGAAGTCCTGCGCACGTTACGCAATTACCAGGCCGAGACACTGTGGATGGCTGGGGCGGCGATGCTCGGCAGCTACGTGGTGTACTGCTTCTTCGACGTGCTGGGCAAACGCTATGTGCGTCACGCGCTGCCGGTGCGGCAGATCCTGCCGGTGACCTTCGTCTGCTACGCCTTCAACCTCAACCTCAGCGCCTGGGTCGGCGGCATCGCGCTGCGCTATCGGCTCTACTCGCGTCTGGGCTTGCGTCCCGCGCAGATCACCCGGGTGTTCACCCTGAGCCTGCTGACCAACTGGCTGGGTTACATGTGGCTGGCGGGGCTGATCTTCGCGATGGGTTGGATCACCCCGCCGCCGGAATGGGAAATCGGCGCCACCGCACTGCGGCTGCTCGGCGTGGTGCTGATTGGCGTGTGCCTGGTCTACCTGGGGCTGTGCGGATTTTCCAAACGGCGCTCGTGGACCATCCGCCGACACACGATCGAGCTGCCTTCGCTGCGCCTGGCGCTGGTGCAGCTGCTGCTGGGTGCACTGAACTGGGGGCTGATGGCGCTGGTGGTGTACTTCATGTTGTCGCAGAAGATCGCCTATCCGCAGGTGCTCGGCGTACTGATGATCAGCAGCATCGCCGGCGTGGTGACGCATATTCCGGCTGGGCTGGGGGTGATCGAGGCGGTATTCGTTGCCCTGCTGTCGGACCAGATGAGCCGGGGTGCGATCGTCGGCGGCCTGATCGGCTACCGGGTGGTGTATTTTCTGATTCCGTTGTTGTTCGCCACGCTCGTGTACGTGTTGCTCGAAGCGCGGGCGAAGAAGCTGCGGCGCAACAACCGCTCCGACGCGCCGGCAGCCTGAAATGAAAAGGCCGGCTACTGGAGCCGGCCTTCGCACGTGCGGTTACACGATCAACGCTTGGCGACCATATCCTTCGGCAGTTTGAAGGTCCACAGCGTACCGCCCTGGTTGAAGTCCTTGATGCGCTTGGCGACTTCGCCGCCCCACAGCGGCACCGCACCACCCCAACCGGACAGCACGGAGACATACTGCTCGCCGTCCATTTCCCAGGTAACCGGGGAGCCGATCACGCCGGAGCCGGTGTTGAACTCGTACACCTTCTTGCCGGTCTTGGCGTCGAAGGCCATCAGGTAGCCTTCCGGGTTGCCGGTGAATACCAGGTTGCCCTTGGTGGCCAGCACGCCGCCCCACAGCGGTGCGTAGTTCTTGTAGCGCCAGACTTCTTTGCCGGTCTTCGGATCGATGGCGCGCAGCACGCCGATGTAGTCCTCGTTCAGCGGATGGATGGTGAAGCCAGCACCCAGGTAGGCCGCGCCCTTCTTGTAGGCCACGTTCTCGTTCCAGATGTCCATGCCCCACTCGTTGGACGGCACGTAGAACAGCCCGGTGTCCTGGCTGTAGGCCATCGGCATCCAGTTCTTGCCGCCGAGGAACGACGGTGCGACGAATACCGATTTGCCCTTCTCGGCGCCCGGCGCGCCGGGACGGTTGGCTTCGTCGTAGACCGGACGACCGTTCTTGTCCAGGCCCTTGGCCCAGGTGATCTTGTCGACGAAGGGGAAGCCGCGGATGAACTTGCCGTTGGTGCGGTCCAGTACGTAGAAGAAGCCGTTGCGGTCGGCGGTACCGGCTGCCTTGATGGTCTTGCCGCCTTCCTGGTAATCGAAGGAGATCAGCTCGTTGACGCCGTCGTAGTCCCAGCCGTCATGCGGGGTGGACTGGAAGTGCCACTTGATCGAGCCGTCATCCGGGTCGATGGCCAGACGCGAGGAGGAATACAGGTTGTCGCCCGGACGCAGGTGCGAGTTCCACGGCGACGGGTTGCCGGTGCCGAACAGCAGCGAGTCGGTGTCCGGGTCGTAGTAGCCGCCCAGCCAGGTTGCCGCGCCGCCGGTCTTCCACAGGTCGCCCGGCCAGGTCTTGCCGGCTTCGCCGCCGGAAATGCCGCTCTCGACCTTCTTGCCATCCTTCCAGACGTAGCCCATGTGGCCTTCGACGGTCGGACGGGTCCACAGCAGCTCGCCGTTCTTCGGGTTGTAGGCTTCCACCTTGCCCACCACGCCGAATTCACCACCGGATACGCCGGTAATCAGCTTGCCTTTGACGATCAGCGGCGCTGCGGTCAGCGAGTAACCGGCCTTGTAGTCAGCGACGGTCTTCTTCCAGACCACCTTGCCGGTGTCCTTGTTCAGCGCGACCAGCTTGGCATCGAGGGTGCCGAAGATCACCAGGTCGTCATATAGAGCCACACCACGGTTGATCACGTCGCAGCACGGCATGATGCCGTCGGGCAGGCGCGCGTCGTACTGCCACAGTTCCTTGCCGGTGCGCGCATCGACAGCATAGACGCGCGAATAGGAGCCGGTGATGTACATCACGCCGTCCTTGATCAGCGGCTGCGCTTCCTGACCGCGCTGCTTCTCGCCGCCGAGGGAGAAAGCCCAAACCGGACGCAGCTGCTGGACGTTCTCGGTGTTGAGGGTGCTCAGCGGGCTGTAGCGCTGGCCCTGCAGCCCCATGCCATTGGTGACGATCTGGTTGGTGGTTTTGGCGTCGTCGAGGATTTCCTGGTCGGTGACGGCCCAGGCCGACAGGCTGGACATCGCCATTGCAGCGCATAGCGCCGTCAGGGCGAAGGGCTTGCGAAGACCGGTGTGCTTCATTGCGGCTACCTCTGCGGGTTCATTGTTATGCCGGGAAATTTTCCCGGTCTGTTGCAGATTCTTGGTTCGCCCCGCCCCAGCAACAATTGCCCGCAGTGTCGATTTTTCTCCTCCCTTGGTAGCAATACCGCGCCGCAGGCCGCGCCACATCTGGGCTGGCGGCGCGAGATGGCACCGAGCCTGCACCGGCTCGGCACCGAAGTCGCATGCGTTTGGCCGGAAAAGACTATTTCGACGCACCGCAGCGCCGCCTACAACGTGCAGTCCCCCGCTCACAAGGAAACGAGCCATGTTCCGTCACGCCCTGGTTGCCCTGTTACTGTTCTGTGTCGTCGCGCCGCTACAGGCCGCCGAGCCGCTGCGGCTGGGTTTGAACTACCCGAGTACCGGCAACTACAAGTCCGAAGGACTGGAGCTGCGCCGCGGCGCCCTGCTCGCCATCGACCAGATCAACAGCCAGGGTGGCGTGCTCGGCCGGCCACTGCAGCTGATCAGCCTCAACTCCGCCGCCCGCGCCGAAAAGGCCACGGCTAACGTCGAGCGCTTCGCCGCACAGAACGTGCACATGATCTTCGGCGGCGCCAACAGCGAAGAAGCCCTTGCCGCCGGCCAGCGCGCCCGCGAGATGGGCCTGCTGTATTTCCCGACGCTGGCCTACGCCAACGAAATCACCGGCCACGACGGCCATCGCCATCTGTTCCGCGAATCGAACAGCGCCTGGATGAGCGCCAAGGTGCTGGGCCAGTACCTGAGCTGGCACATGCCCAACCGCCGCTATCACTACATCAGCCTCGACGACGCCTGGGGCGCCAGCATGGAGCAGGCGCTGCGCGAAGCGACCAAGAGCCGCGACCGCGCCCGCCACGGCTACTCGAAGATCGCCGCGCACGGCGCTCGCCGCAGCGACTATCTGGCCGCCCTGAAGAAGGCAGCCGCCAGCGAGGCGGACATGCTGGTGATCGTGCTGCTGGGTCAGGACCTGGTGCAGACCATGCGTCTGGCCAATGACATGGGGCTGGGCAAGCGCATGCAGATCATCGTGCCGAACCTGACCCAGAGCATCGTCGAGCAGGCCGGGCCGCTGGTGATGGAACATGTGATCGGCACCGAGGCGTGGAACTGGCAGGTGCCCAAGCTGGAGAAGAGCGTCGAGGGACAGGCCTTCGTCGACGAGTTCATCCGCCAACACCAGGCCTACCCCGGCAGCACCGCAGCCACGGCCTACGGCATCGTGCGTCAATGGGCAGCCGCCGTGCAGCGCGCCGGCAGCGCCGACAGCGAAGCAGTGATCGCCGCGCTGGAAAATCATCGCTATCGCCTGCTCAAGGACGAGCAGTACTGGCGCGACTTCGATCATCAGAATGTGCAGAGCATCTATGCCGTGCGGGTGAAGAATCGCAGCGAGATCATGCAGGACCGCTTCAAGCAGGATTACTTCACCATCATCCACCGCATGGCGGGTGAGGAAGCCGCGCCGGGGCTGGACGACTGGCAACAGGAGCGCGGCGACGATCTGACCTTGCAATGAAGCGCGATGAAGCCCGACAACAGGCGCGCCAACAGCAGAAACGCAGAAGGCCGCTCGCGGCGGCCTCCTCCAGACAGCGGTGTTTCAACCGCCGATAGCGACCATACCCATCGGTGGCAGGAGCGATGCATCCCACTGCGGCGATGACTCGGCCGGCGCGCGGCGCTGCTCCATGACGATATCCAGCGCACGGCTGGGCAGGATATCGATGTCGTCGAAGGTGATGATCTGTCCCGGCTCCACCGCCCGACGCAGCGCGGTCTTGCGCAGCAGGCCGATGGGTACGTGGTCGGGATGCTGGTCGAGCTTGATCGCCTCGCCGCGGAACTGGAAACCACCGATGCCGCGCTCGATCAGCTCGCCGGGCTTCATCGCACGCTTGGCGATGGCCGCCACGCCCAGCGTCGGCGCGGTCGAGTTGTTCAACAGCACCCCGCCACCGGCGAGTACCCGCCGCACCGTCTTGCCGACTTCCAGCGAACACAGGTGGAATGGCCGCACCAACGTGTAATACGGCCCGCGGCCGAGCTTGAAGTACTCGATCGCCGGCGCCTGTTCGGCGTCGTGCCGGCAAACCAGGAACACGCCACCGGCGGCATAGCCGGACGGCACCACGTAATCGACGATCGGCTGGCCGAGGCGCTCGGCCATCATGCCGAGCAGACTGGCGCTGTCGTCCAGATTGGTCGAGGCCAGCCCCTCCAGCCCCTGACGGGTGATGGTGGCACCCAGGCCGTTGCCGACGATCACCTGTTCGATCTGCACTTTGGTGCCGTCGGTGAACGATGTCGTCTGATCGATGCTGATGCCCTGGCGATTGGCCCAGTAAGCCATGTCCTCGGGCGAGGGATCATGGTTCAGATAGCCTTTCATGTTGCCGTAGACCAGCGGCTGGAAGCCCATCTGCAGCGCATCTTCATGCAGCGCCGCAAGCGAGCCGGGCTGGTCGCCTTCGGCCTCGGTGAGAAAGCCCTTGCCGGCCAGGTAGGAACCCGTGGTGACCTGCAGTTCCGCGTTCACCGTCACCACCGGTAATCCGGCCTGGAATGCCCGTTCGATCACCTCGGTGCCGTGGAACACGTCACCGCTGCATTCGACCAGCAGGTCGCAATGGTCGATGAGTTCATCGAGCGAATTGGTGAGTCGCTCGGCAAGAGGAAAATCGGTCAGTGTGGCGAGCGGTCGTCGCGTGAGGACACGCGAGATTTCCATGTCTTGATAGTGCTGTTTGATCAGCCGAATAAAACCCCTGGCGATCATCCCGGTACCGCTGACACCAATCTTTTTTACGTGCGAGGTGGGCATAAAGTGAATCCATTCTTTTGGCAATCAGCTCTATGACCGCTGTGGGGCAAAAAGATTTTGCTGCCGGGCAGATTAATCGTGTTTTGCCACTACGCGGGCCTGGACACCATCGAATCGATGGTAACGGGGGAACGCTAGACCCTAGCGCAGCGGGCTACCAATTGAGCGCGACAGGCGGCGGAGACATGGTCGCTGGTTTTATGTCGTCAGAAAGAGGACGGACGCCGCGTTGCACGGCATCCGTCATGTACAGCTGTCAGCCGAGTACCGCGAGCGCGGCGTTGTAGTCCGGCTCGTCGCCGATTTCACGGACCAGTTCGCTATGCAGCACGCGATCCTGCTCATCAAGCACGACCACCGCTCGCGCCGCGACACCCGCCAGCGGGCCGTTGGCAATAGCCACGCCGTAATCGACGAGGAACTCGGCGCCACGCATGGTGGACAGGTTCACCACGTTCTCCAGCCCCTCGGCGCCGCAGAAACGCTTCTGCGCGAACGGCAGGTCCGCCGAGATGCATAGCACCACGGTGTTCTGCAGGGCATTGGCCTTGGCATTGAAGGTGCGCACCGAGGTCGCGCAGGTCGGCGTGTCGATGCTGGGGAAGATGTTCAACACCTTGCGCTTGCCGGAAAAGCTGCTCAGCTCGACGTCGGCCAGATCGTTGCCGACCAGTCGGAACGCCTTGGCCTGCTGGCCGGTTTGCGGAAAGTCGCCGACCACCTGGATGGGGGTACCGTGCAGGGTCACTTCGCTCATGGATTGTTCCTTTTTGATAGACACGCATGGATGAAACGGCACCGCGCGGGCATGCCGCGCGGCAGGACAGACAACGAAACACGCGGCCTCAGCGGCGCGCGAAATATTCCCGGGTCAGCTTGAGCACAACCGGGCTGAGCAGCAACAGTGAAATCAGGTTGGGGATGGCCATCAAGCCGTTCAGCGTGTCGGCGAGCAGCCAGGCGAAATCCAACTGGGCGATGGCACCGAACGGCACGGCAATTACCCAGATTACCCGGAACGGCAGGATCGCCTTGGTGCCGACGAGGAACTCCCAGCACTTCTCGCCGAAGTAGCTCCATCCCAGGATGGTGGTGAAGGCGAAGATCACCAGCGACAGCGTCAGGATGATGCCACCAACCCCCGGCATGGCCGACTCGAATGCCGCGGCCGACAATGCCGAGCCGCTCTCGCCGCTGGTCCAGACGCCGGTGCAGATGATCGCCAGGCCGGTCATGGAGCAGACGATGATGGTGTCGATGAAGGTGCCGAGCATGCCGATCAGCCCCGAGCGCACCGAGCTGGAGGTGGTGCCCGCCGCCTGGGCGATGCCGGCAGTACCCAGCCCGGCCTCGTTGGAGAAGATGCCACGCGCCACGCCGAAGCGGATCGCTGCCATCACCGCCGCGCCGGCAAAACCGCCAGTCGCGGCGATCGGCGTGAAAGCATGGGTGAAGATCAGCTCGAACGTCGCCGGCAGCGCCTCGGCGTTGACCACCAGCACCACGATGGCGGCGATGATGTAGGCCGCGCACATGAATGGCACCAGCGAAGCGGCAACCACGCCGATCCGACGGATACCACCGAGGATCACCAGACCGACGATCACCATCGTGGCCACACCGGTAAGCCACAGCGGCACCGCGAAGGTGGTTTCCAGCGCGTGCGCCATGCTGTTGACCTGCACCATATTGCCGATGCCAAAGCCTGCGAGGCCACCGAAGATGGCGAAGGCCGTGCCGAGCCAGACCCACTTCTTGCCCAGGCCGTTCTTGATCGCATACATCGGCCCGCCGACGTGTTCGCCGCGGCTGTCCTTCTCACGGTAATGCACCGCCAGCACCACTTCGCAGTACTTGGTGGCCATGCCCACCAGCGCCGTGCACCACATCCAGAACAACGCACCGGGACCACCGAGGAAGATCGCCGTGGCCACACCGGCAATATTGCCGGTGCCTACCGTCGCGGCCAGCGCGGTCATCAGCGCCTGGAACGGGGTGATCTCACCGCTTTCGTCGTCACCCCGGCTGCGACCGCGCCACAGCAGGGCGAAGCCGGTGCCGATACGCAGCAGCGGCATGAGCTTGAGCATCACCATCAGGATCAGGCCAGTACCGAGGATCAGTACCAGCATCGGTGGCCCCCAGATGAAAGCGTTTACGTCATTGACCAGGTTTTGCAGAAATTCCATTTGATGCACCTTTTTGTTCTTGAGCGGGAGCCTTGAGTTACGCGACCGTGCCGATCATCGGCGCGGCGAGGTCCTCCGAAGGCTTGCGAGACGACGCAAATGCTAGCACCGCTCGATATCGCTGCGAGTCTTGAATCACGCTGCGTCGGCGATTTTTCGACAGTCCGATCCAGACCAGACGGTCAGCATCTGAATCACTGGCGAGCACCAATCTCGACCGGAGTCGTACGGGCGCCCGATGAGGCTCCCGGACTCAGTACGACAACGCCACCGTTCAGAAATCGCGCCGATAGAACAGATCGAGCGAACTGGCCAGACCGCTCGCCGCCTCGAGGAACAGGCGCCGGGTCAACTGATAGCGCAGTGCGATGGTATTGGACGGTTCGAACACCCCGACCCCATAGCGCAGCGTCAGGCGTTCGGACAGCCGGCCGCTTGCGACCACGCTGGTGGCGGCGCCACTGCCTTCGGTATCGAGCTGGAAGTCCTCAATTCCCAGGCGCTGCGCCAGCCCGCCGGTGATCGAGGCACTGCCGGCCAAGCCAAGCCCCAGCGCGGCCTGGGCCAAGAGGTTGCTGTCGCCGCTGTCGGCACCCAGCGGCCGGCCGAGCACGAGATAGGACAGCGCCTGCTCCTGACTCATCGCCGGCTCGGAAAACACATCCACCCGCGGCTGCTCGGCGCTGCCGGTGATGCGCAGGCCGGCCACCACATCATGCGCCTGGACGGTGCGGATCGCCTCGATATCCAGATACGGCTGGGTGAGCACGCCGGTGAACAGCAGCTGCGCGCGGCGAATGGTCAGGCGCTGCCCGTAGGCGCGATAGCGGCCGTTGTTCAGATTCAGCTCGCCGCGGGCATCGAGGTTGTCGCCGATGTGCAGGCGGCCGGCAAGGTCCGCGGTGAGGCCGAAGCCAGAAAAGCGCAGGCGCTCCTGACCGACCTCCACGTCGATATCCATCTTCACCGCCAGCGGCGTCTGCGCCGGCGCCTGCTCGGTACCGACGATGCGTGCGTCCTCGGAAACCTTGACCGTAGCCGGCGGCAGCTCGCGCACCGTGATGGCGCCACGCGGGACACGCAGCGTACCGGCAATCGCCAGCTGATCGCCCGCCAGACTGATACGCAGCGCAGGATCGACCTCCAGATCGGCATAGGGCTCCACCACCACCGGCAGGCGTTCGCCTGACAGACGCAGATCGAGGTCTGGCGCGGCGTGCCAGTCCAGCGTGCCGCTCAAGGCACCGTGCCCCTGCTCGCCGCTGCGCCAGTCGCCATCGACCCGCAGCCGCTGGCCATCAATCAGCAGGCGCACCTGCAATTGCTCCAGCGTTACCGGCAGTTCGCTGCCGGCAACCTCGCCGCCGCTCAGGCGCAACTCTCCCCGCAGCTCGGGTTCCTGCAGGCTGCCCGCCAGCCGTCCGCTGCCATTCAGCTCGCCCTGCAGCCGTTCGATCATCGGCGCGAACGGTCGCGCGACCGCCAGATCGAGGCCACGCAGGCGGAACTCGCCCTCCAGCGGCTTGATCGCGCGGCGCGGATCGATGCGCGTGCTGACGTCCACCTCGCCCAGCTCACCACCGTCGAAGCGCAGCTGGCTGTCGATGCGCTCCGGCCGCAGTCGGCTGTCGAGCGTCAACGTGCGGTACGGAAAATCGTGCCAGACCTCGCCCTCGCGCAGGCGCAGCACGCCAGCGCCGGCGTCGATGCGCAACTCGCCGTTCGGCCCGGCCTCCGGCAGGTCCAGGCGAAGATCGGCGTTCAGTTCGCCCTGCCAGGCAAAATCCTCGGGGAAGAAGCCGGCGAGACTGTTCAGCGGGAAATCGCGCAGTCGGTAACGCAGTTGCGGTTGCGGTAGCAGTCGCTGCTTTTCGGCGCAGAGCGATGCGGGAGCGGCCAGCCAGCAGTGCGCGCCCAGCTCCACGCGGCCATCGGCGCGACGACTGATCGCCGCCGGGCTCTGCAAGGCCCAGCGCTGTTCGTGCGCCTGGAGCGCCGCGCGCAGCAGGCGGCCCTGCCAGTCGGCATTCTGCAGACTGCCCTCGAGCGCAGCGGAGAAATCCAGCGTCGGCCCGTCGAGCCGCAGCTCGGCCTGATGACGCGCGCGCGTGCCACTGGCATCGAGCTGCAAGTTGCCCATGTCGTTATCGCCCAGCTGCAGCGCATCGGCGACCAGCCGCAGCGTCGCGCGTTCGCCTTCGCCGAGCGCCGCATCGAGGCGCAGGCGCTCCACCTGGTTAGCCTGGTAGGCCAATGCCTGGCCGTTCAGACGTGCCGAACCCTGCGGCGCCGCCGCGCTACCGGCCAGCTGCACGAGGCCGTCGAGCCGGCCACCGAGCCCGGGCCAGAGCTGCGCCAGACGCGGCATCTGCACACGCAGTTCGCCGGCCAGCGTCTCGCTCCAGCGCCCGGAGCCATGAATACGATTGGCCCCGACGCGCAGGTCGAGGCGCGGGACGTCCCAGCCCGCGCCCTGCCCGGCCGCCGAGAGTTGCAGCTGGCTCGACTGGCCGCGCAGCTGGCCGACAAGGTCCAGCTCGGCCTCGGCCTGCAGCGTTCCGTCGCGCAGAGCGCCACGACTCCTGAGCGTACCGCCGAGCTGGCCGGGCAGCTGCGCCAGCCAGTACGACGGGTCCAGCTCGCTCAGTTGCAGGTTGGCCTTCCAGGCGACGCCATCGGTGAAGCCGACGCTCAGGTTGCCAGTGGCTGCGCCCTGGCCTGCGCGCAGCTGCAGCTGCGGCAGGTGCACCACCTCCAGGTTGCCGCTGAGCGGGCTGTCCAGGCTGAAATCGCCGGCCGGACCACTTAGCGCCGACTCGAAGTGACCGAGGTAGGCGCCATCGTCGTACTGCAGCTGGGCGTTCAGCTCGCGCAGGCTGACGGGCGGCGGCTCGGCCAGCGGGTAGAGTCGCTGCCAGGGAAAGTTGCGCCAGGCCAGATTCGCCTCGCCCACCAGCGCTTGCTGCCAGTCGAGCTGGCCATGCAGGCGCACGTACTGCCCGTCGCCAGCATCCAGTTCGAGCACCTCGAGTATCGCGCCGCTGGCCTTGAGCAAACCGTCCAGCGCCAGTCGCACTACCCCGCCGTCGCCCGGCAATTCGGCGTTGCCCAGCAGCCGATAGCCCTCCTGCAGGTCGCCGCTGGCAGTCAGCTCGACCGCATCCAGGCGCAGGCTGTCGGGCAGTTCCGGCGTGGCGCGAAAGCCCTCGGCCTGCAGGCGCAGGGTCGCCGGGACGTGCTCGGCCAGCGGCTGCAGGTAGCCGCTGAGCGTGCCGTCCAGATAGCCGCGGCTGTCGACGGTGAGCGCCAGCCGGTCGCGCAATTCGCCATCGAGGCGCAGCGCCAATGTCCACGGCTGCCCTTCAATTAGGCCGAGCTGCGCCTGGCCGACCAGCGTCAACGGCCAGGCACCGCTCGGTTGCAGGCGCCCGCTGAGTTGCAGCTCGCCATCGGCGCGGCGCAGATGCAGCGCCTGGATATCCAGCCCCTCGCCTCGCCAGTCGGCACGCAGTTGCAGGCCCTTCAGCTGCTCGATCTCGTTCAGCCGAACACGGCCGAGTTCGATCCGCTCCACGCGCAACGCCAGCGGCAAGCGGATGTCCGGCAGGCTGAACGGCGCGCCATCGGTGTCTTCGACACCCGGCGGAAAATGCAGCTGCACGTCCTCGGCAACCAATTCGTCGATGCACAGCGTCAGCCGCAACAGGCAGCCCGGCGACCAGGCGAAGCGCGGCGCCAGCAGCTCGACGCGTTGCTCACCCTGCTGCCAGGACAAACGCTCGGCCTGCCAGCGCCCGGCGAGATGGCCGGCAAACCCCTCGACCTGCATCCCCGGCACGCGCTGGAGCAGCCAGCGGCTACCGGCGGTGGTACCGAACAGCCCGCCGAGCGTCACGCTCAGCACAAGCAGCAGCGCAAGCAGCGATCCGCCGAAGCGCTTCACAGCTCCGGTCCCATCGAGAAGTGCAGGCGCACGCCGGTATCGCCGTCCAGCGGATGGGCCAGGTCGATGCGGATCGGTCCGACCGGCGACACCCAGCGCAGCCCGACGCCGACACTGCTCTTGAGCGTCGGGAAATCCAGCGAGTTGAAGGCGTTGCCCTGGTCGACGAAGGTCGCCACACGCCAGCGTTCGGCAATCGAATACTGGTATTCGGCGCTCGCGGCGAACTGGTAGCGGCCGCCGATGCGGTCACCGTCGGAGTTGGTCGGCGACAGGCTCTGGTAGTCGTAGCCGCGCACGCTCTGGTCGCCACCGGCGAAATAGCGCAGCGACGGCGGCACGTTGACGTACTCGTCGGTCCAGTTGCCGCCCAGCTGCACGCGCCCGAGGAAACGATGGCGCTTGCCGAGCGTCGTCAGGCCGCGCAGCTGGGCGTTGGCGTGCACCAGATTGGCATCCGACAGCACGCCATCCTTGGCCGCCGCCAGCTCGAACTGCAGGCGATAGCCTTCGCTGGGGTCGATGCGGCTGTCACTACGCAGGTAGCTGTAGGCCACGCCAGGCATCAGCAGCGTGCTCAAGCCAGAATCGTCGCCGAGGCGGTACTCCTCATGCTGCCATTTCAGCGAGAGCACCCGCTGCCAGCCGCTGGGCAGCTCGCTGTGCCACTCCGGCCCGAGTTTGAGCAGGCGGCTCAGGCTGTCGGTGTCGGCCAGCTCTTCGTACTGGTAACCGGCGACGTAGCGCAGTTTGTCGGTCAGCGGCGGGTCCAGCGGCACGTCGTAATACAGGCCGACGTTCTGCCGCGGCGCCGACAGCTCGGTTTCCGCACCGTAGCTGTGGCCCTGCGGGTTGACCCAGTGGCGCGTCCAGTTCAACCGCACGCGCGGTCCGACGTCGGTCGAAAAGCCCAGGCCAATGCCCATCGTGCGCGGCTTGCGCGTGGTCAGCTGGACAGCGATGGGAATTCGCTGCGCCTGCGCGCTGGCAGGGTTGGCGTCCACCCGCACACCCTCGAAATAGCCGCTCGATTGCAGCGCGCGGTTCAGTTCGGCGATCAGGTCGGAGTCGTAGGGGGTGTCCGCGGCGAACGGCACCATGCGCGCCAGCAGGTCCTCGTCGAACGGCGTATCACCGGTGAACTCCACCTCGCCGAGGCGATAGCGCGGGCCGCTGTCGAACACCAGATCGATATCGGCATAACCCTGCCGGGGGTCGATAGCCAGGCGCTGCCGGGTGAAGCGGGCGTCGAAATAGCCGTAGCGCGAGGCCTGGTTCAGCAGTTGCTGCTTGGTCTCTTCATAATGCCCGTGATCGAGCACCTCGCCGCTGTGCAGCCGTTGCGGCACACGGAACGTCGCCTGCTGCGCCGCCGGGCCCTCGACCTGTACACGCACATTGCGCAGGCGCACCGGCTCGCCGGGCTGGATGCGCAGGATCAGCCGTGGGGTTTCGCCGCCCTGTACCTGGCTGTCGATCTGCGCCTGGTAATAGCCGAGCGCCTGCAAGGCCTTTTCCGCCTGGCGATGGGCGATGCGGCTGTAGCGCAGCAGTTCGCGCTCGTCACGCTCGCCCAGCGCACCGATGTAGTTCTCGACGTTCTGGCGCAGCGCGCGGTTGTCCGGCTCCAGCCGCACGTCCAGTTCCGCTGCCCAGGCGCTGGCGCAGGTCAGACAGAGAAGGACGGCGCAGGCGATGCTGCGTCTGATCGAGATCGGCATGGCAGGAATGCTAGCACCGCACGCTCTCGCATGCGGCATATGGCCGGATGACGGGACGGCGGAACAAGGACGGCCTATGTGTGGATTCGCCGGATGAGACCGGCGAAACCGCACGGTAATTCACTCGACGACGGGATCGGACGCGGTGACGCGCTGCGGTGCGGGATGGAAGAACACGTGCTCGATCACCGGGCCGATCGCGACCTGGCCGATTTCCTCATAGCCCTGACGCTCATAGAAATTGAGGTAGCGCGCGTTGCCGGTGTCGATGACCAACCCTTCGGAAGCCGGATCGTCGGCGCACCAGTTGTGCAGCGCTTCGAGCAGCCGCTCACCGTAGCGTCGGCCCTGGAACTGCGGATGCACACCCAGCAGCGGTAGCACATGGAACGCGCCGGGCGGCAGGCAGCTCAGCACCGTGGCATGGTAGTCGAGATAGCGCCGGGTGCAGCGCAGGCCAGCGGTCAACAGCATGCGCAGGCGCCAGACCCAGCTTTCGGTGACATCCAGGCGGCGCTGCGGCGGCGCGATCAGCGCCACGCCGATCAGCCGGTCCTCAAGGAACAGGCCCAGCGCGGGTTGGTCCTGCAGGAAGTGCTGGTTGACCAGCTCGCGCACGGTGGCGCGCACACGCTGGTCGTAGCCGGGGCGATCGACGTCGAACAGATAGGCGAAGGTAGGGTCGTGGCGGTAGGCGTGGTACAGCAGGGAACGGGCTTCGCGGGCGTAGCCGCTGTCCAGCGTCCTGATTTCCAACGTATCCGTCATGGTCGGCTCTCTTGTCGTGCGGTTGGAATGCACGTTAGCACTGGCGTCGGGCCATTGCAGGCTTTCCGGTCGGTTGCGATTGGCCGGCGCACGCTCGCTGGCGAGCGCGGCGAGGCCTGACATGCTCAAAACGCCTGTTAAACTCTGCGTTTTTTTCGCCGGAACCTGCTCTGCTCATGAAAATCGTCTCGTTCAACATCAATGGTCTTCGCGCGCGACCGCACCAGCTGGCCGCGCTGATCGACCGCCACCAGCCCGATGTCATCGGCCTGCAGGAGACCAAGGTCGCCGACGAGCAATTCCCTCAGGCAGACATCGAGGCGCTCGGCTACCACGTGCATTTTCATGGGCAGAAGGGACACTACGGCGTCGCCCTGCTCTCGCGCCAGGCGCCACTGGAAATCCACAAGGGCTTTCCCGACGACGGTGAGGACTCGCAGAAGCGCTTCATCTGGGGCCGTTTCGCCGACGCCAGCGGGCAGCCGGTGACGGTCATGAACGGCTACTTCCCGCAGGGCGAAAGCCGTGCGCATCCGGTCAAATTTCCCGCCAAGAGCAAGTTTTACGCGGATCTGCTGGCGTTGCTCGAACAGCGCTTCACGCCCGGCGAGGCGCTGGCCCTGATGGGCGACTTCAATATCTCGCCGGAAGATTGCGACATCGGCATTGGCGAGGTGAACGCCAAGCGCTGGCTGCGTACCGGCAAGTGCAGCTTCCTGCCGGAAGAGCGCGAGTGGCTCGGGCGCCTCAAGGCCTGGGGCTTGCAGGACAGCTTCCGCACGCTCAACCCGGCCGTCACCGACCGATTCAGCTGGTTCGACTACCGCAGCCGCGGCTTCGAAGACGATCCGCGACGTGGCCTGCGCATCGATTACATCCTCACCACCGCGCCGCTGCACGCGCGGGTCCGCGATTGCGGCGTCGACTACGATATCCGCGCGATGGACAAGCCGTCCGACCATTGCCCGGTGTGGATCGACTGCGCCTGACGCCTCCGCCGCGTTTCGACGCGGCGTCAAGCCTCTTCCCGCACATCTGCAACATGGCTCACAGCCCGCGTCGCAGAGCGCACGCTGTCATATTTCAGTCATTCGACTGACTTAATCTCGCGGCCTTCACAGGGGAGGTAGCGAGATGACATCACGCATGGCGCTGGGCGGGTTGTGCAGACGGGCTTTGTCACTGCTTGTGCTCGGCCTCGGTTGCAGCGTTTCGTTGCACGCCGTCGGCGCACTGCCGGTGACGGATGATGGCAGCCCGGTGCTGCGGATTCACGGCTCCAACACCGTGGGCGCAAGGCTCGCGCCGATGCTGATCGCCGGCCTGTTCGAGGCCCAGGGCCTGAAAGAGGTGCGCATCGAGCCGACCGGGGTAGAGAACGAACAGCGCATCGTGGCCAGCACCCCGGCGGGCAAGCCCGTGCAGGCGACGGTGGCGGCGCACGGCACAGGCACCGGCTTTGCCGGCCTCAAAGACGGTAGCGGCGATCTGGCGGCAGCCTCGCGGTCGATCAAGCCCAGCGAGCGCGACGAGCTTGCCGCCCTCGGCGACATGCGCAGCGCCCAGGCCGAACAGGTCATCGCCATCGACGGCCTGGCCATCGTGGTGCACCCGGACAACCCCGTGCAGTCCTTGAACACCGCACAGCTGGCCGGCCTGTTCGCCGGCAAGATCGTCAACTGGCGCGAGCTGGGCGGGCCGGATCTGACCGTGCAACTGCATGCCCGCGACAGCCGCTCCGGCACCTGGGACACCTTCAACGAGCTGGTCCTGGCGCGTCAGGGCATGACCCTCGCCGAACGTGCCCGGCGCTACGAATCCAACGACGATCTGGCCCGCGCCGTGAGCATGAACCCCGGCGCGATCGGCTTTACCGGCCTCGCCTCGCTGGGCAAGGCCAAGGCGCTGGCGATTGCCGACGGCCAGTCGCAGCCGATGCTGCCGCACAGTGCGCTGGTCGCGACCGAGGACTATCCACTGTCGCGCCGCTTGTTCCTGTATGCCCGCCCCAGTGACCAGACGCCCTGGACGCAGGCCTACATTGAGTACATCCACAGCATCGCCGGCCAGCGCATCGTCGAACAATCCGGCTACGTTGCGCAGCATGTCGCGGCGGTCAAGCAGGAGCCGCAGGCCGACATGCCGCCCTTCTACCAGCAGCTGGCCAACGAGGCGCACCGGCTGACCGTGAATTTCCGCTTCGAGGAAGGCAGCGCGCAGCTGGACAACAAGGCGCAGCGCGATCTCGCACGCGTGGCCGACTACCTGCGCAGCCACGGCAAACTCACCCACAGCGCGGTGCTGGTCGGTTTCGGCGATGAACAGAGCGATCCGGCGCGCGCCGCCCTGCTGTCCAAACTGCGCGCCATGACGGTGCGTCGGGAACTGAATCGCTTCGATGTTTACTTTAGAGATATCAACGGGATGGGCGCCGAACTTCCCGTGGCTTCTAACGAGGGTAGCGGCCGGGTGAAGAATCGCCGGGTGGAAATCTGGGTCTATTGAACGCGAACGGGCCCGGCACGCTGGTGCAGGACCCGCTCGACAGGTCGCTTACTCGATCAATGGCCGCGCAGCAGTTCCCGCGGCACGTACTTGCCCAGTTCATGCTTGCCGATGGAAGCCCGATGCACCTCGTCCGGGCCGTCGGCCAGGCGCAGCGTGCGCTGTCCGGCATACCAGTAGGCCAGCGGGAAATCGTCGGAGACACCGGCGCCGCCGTGCATCTGGATGGCGCGGTCGATCACCTTAAGCGCCACGTTCGGCGCCACCACCTTGATCTGGGCGATTTCGCTCGCGGCGACCTTGTTGCCGACCGTGTCCATCATGTGCGCGGCGTTGAGCGTCAGCAGCCGTGCCATGTTGATCTCGATGCGCGAATCGGCGATGTGATCGAGGTTACCGCCCAGTCGCGCCAGCGGCTTGCCGAACGCCGTGCGCGCCACCGAGCGCTCGCACATCAGCTTCAACGCACGTTCGGCGACACCGATCGAGCGCATGCAGTGATGGATGCGTCCCGGCCCGAGGCGGCCCTGGGCGATCTCGAAGCCGCGCCCCTCGCCGAGCAGCACGTTCTCATATGGCACCCGCACGTTCTCCAGCAGCACTTCGGCGTGGCCATGCGGCGCGTCGTCGTAGCCGAACACCGGCAGGTGACGCAGCACGGTGACGCCCGGCGCGTCCATCGGCACCAGAATCATCGAATGCTGCGCGTGGCGCGGCGCTTCCGGGTTGGTCAGACCCATGAAGATCATGATCTTGCAGCGCGGGTCGTTGGCGCCTGAGGTCCACCACTTGCGGCCGTTGATCACCCACTCGTCACCCTCGCGCACTGCGCGGGCCTGCATGTTGGTGGCGTCCGAGGAGGCCACGCCCGGTTCGGTCATGCCGAAGCAGGAGCGGATCTCGCCGGCGAGCAGCGGCTGTAGCCATTGGCGCTTCTGCGCCTCGCTGCCGTAGCGCACCAGCACTTCCATGTTGCCGGTATCCGGCGCGGAGCAGTTGAACGCCTCCGGGCCGAGGCCCGAACTGCCCATGATCTCGGCGAGCGGCGCGTATTCCAGATTGGTCAGCCCGAAGCCCAGCTCCGAATCCGGCAGGAACAGGTTCCACAAGCCTTCCGCCCGTGCCTTGGCCTTGAGTTCCTCGACGATGGCGGTCGGCTGCCAGCGATCACCCTCGGCGACCTGCCGATAGAAGACCTTCTCGGCCGGATAGACGTGCTCGTCCATGAACGCCTGCACGCGCGCTCTGAGTTCCTGAACCTTGGGGGAATACGCAAAATCCATGACGGCAACCTTTGGCGATGTGGGTATATGCAATCGATGCTAGAGGACGCTTATGGATTTATCGAAGCTATTTTCCTCGTGTATAAACATTCATCACCGATATATGATCGCCGCATCCGTTACCCCGCCGGAGCACAACAATGAACCTGAACAAGGTCGATCTGAATCTGTTCATCGTCTTCGATGCCATCTACACCGAGGCCAATCTGACCCGCGCCGGGCAGATCGTCGGCATCACCCAGCCCGCCGTTTCCAACGCCCTCGCTCGCCTGCGCGAGACCTTCAACGATCCGCTGTTCGTGCGCACCGCGCAGGGCATGGTGCCGACGCCGATGGCGCAGAACATCATCGGCCCGGTGCGCAACGCCTTGCAGTTGTTGCGTGTGTCGGTACAGGAAAGCCGCACCTTCAATCCGGCGCAGGCGAACAAGGTGTTTCGCGTCAGCATGACCGACCTCACCGAGGCCGTGATGTTGCCGCCGCTGTTCCAGCGTCTGCGCCGCCTGGCGCCGAACGTGAAGATCGAGAGCATGCTGGCCAAGCGCCGTGAGACGACCAAGGAACTGGCCGCCGGCCGCCTGGATTTCGCCATGGACGCCCCGCTCAACACCGACCCGCAGGTACGCCATGTCCGCCTGCTGGAGGACCGCTACATCTGCGCCATGCGCCCCGGTCATCCGTTGGCCAAGGACAAGCTGAGCCTGGAGCAATACCTGGGGCTGTCGCATGTGCATATTTCCAGTCGCCGCAGCGGCCTGGGCTTGGTCGACCTGGCACTGGGCAAGATGGGCCTGCAGCGCAAGATCGCCCTGCGCTCGCAGCACTACCTGATGGCGACCCAGGTGATCGAACAGACCGACATGGTGGTCACCGTGCCGGAACGTTTCGCCCGCCGCCACAACCTGCATCAGGCCGCGCTGCCGGTGGAAATCGCGCCGCTGGAAACCCACATCTACTGGCACGAAAGCACCGACCAGGACCCGGCCAACCGCTGGATGCGCGAGCAGATGATCGAGATCGCCCAGCAGATCAGCGCCCGTCAGGACGTGCCGGCCTAGCAGGCTGCATCGAGCCTTCGGTGCTCATGCGCAACCAGTCGATGATCCGCCGGCGTACCACTTCGCGCGGCTGGCGGGTGTCCACGCTTAGCACGCCGGGTTCGCCGGCGGGCGATTCGAGTGTGGCGAACTGGCTGTCGACCAGGCTGCCCGGCATGAAATGCCCGACCCTTGCGCCAACCCGCTGGCGTGCCGTTTCCGGGTCGACGACCAGATGGACGAAGCGCAACCCCGGCACCGCCGCGCGCAGTACCTGACGATAGCTACGCCTGAGCGCCGAGCAGGCCAGCACGAAGCCGCAGCCATCGTCGACGGCCTGCCGCATTTCATCGCCCAGCGCCTGCAACCAGCCGATGCGCTGGGCATCGGTCAGCGGCAGACCGACGCGCATCTGCGCGAGGTTCTCCGCCGGATGGAAGTCGTCCGCCTCGATGTAGCGCACGCCCAGCTCAGCGGCGAGTGCCCGGCTGGTCTGGGTCTTGCCGCAGCCGCTGACGCCCATCACCACCAAGGTCGGTTTGCCGATGCTCGCGGTCATCTGTCCACCCGTCATGTGCAAGTCGGGCGATGGTCGCGGTATCCGCGGTGCCGGCGAAACTACCGCCCATCGTCCATGCGGTCGAAGCGCCGGTCGACATCTGCGACCGGCACACTACAATCGCCAGCCCCGCAACCCGAGGACCCTCGCAATGCCCAAAGCCATGGCGCGCCACATTCTGGTCAAGACCGAAGCGGAAGCTGCGCAGCTCAAGAAGCGCATCGCCAACGGTGAGGCGTTCGACGTGCTGGCGCGCAAGTACTCCACCTGCCCGTCCGGCAAGAAAGGCGGCGACCTCGGCGAGGTGCGCCCGGGACAGATGGTGCGCAGCATCGATCAGGTGATTTTCAAAAAGCCGCTGCGCGAGGTGCACGGGCCGGTGAAAAGCCAGTTCGGCTACCACCTGGTACAGGTGTTCTACCGCGACTGATTCACCCGAAGCGCTGCAGCTGCATCTCGCGCAAGCGGCTCAGGGTGCGGCGGAACGCGAAGGCCAGGTAGCCCTCGACGTATAGCTCCTCCAGTGCCACCTGCGCCTCGATGTACAGCGGAACGCGCCGGTCGTAGCACTCGTCCACCAGCGCGATGAAGCGCCGCACTGCATCGTCATGCGCAGCCAGCCGCGGTAGCTGGCGGTCGCCGGCCTTGACCTGCGTGACCGCGTCCTCGGTGCCGCGGGCGATGCGCCCCTCGCGCTGCACGCCGCCCAGTTGTGGCACGCCATCGAGCAGGATCGCCTCGTGGCGATCGCACAGCTCGATGAAATCCAGCGCGGAGAACGGCTGCTCGCACAGTTCGGCGAAACGGCACCAGAGCACCCTGTCGCTGCGACGCTTCACCTGCAACAGACGATGGCCGAGCTCCAGCGGCTCGGCGCCACCGGCACCCGCGGCAAGCTCAGCGAACACTTCCGGCAGCACATCCGGCGCGGCGACCCAGTAACGCTGCAACCCCGCCCCGGGACGCAGACGATGGTCCGCACCGCCATCCACATCGACAACGTGCATGTGGCGCTCGATGGCCTCGATCGCCGGCAGAAAGCGCTCACGGTTGTAGCCATCGGCGTACAGCTGATCCGGCGGCTGATTGGACGTCGCGACGATGACCACGCCTTCCTCGAACATCACCCGGAACAGCCGTCCGAGAATGATCGCGTCGCCGATGTCGCCGACGAACAGCTCGTCGAAGCACAGCACCCGCACCTCGCCGGCCAACTCACGGGCCAGCGCCTGCAGTGGATCGGCCGTTCCGTTGAGCTGGAACAGGCGCATGTGCACCCAGCGCATGAAGTGATGAAAATGCTGACGCCGCGCCGATACGCGCAAGCTGGTATGGAACATGTCCATCAGCCAGGTCTTGCCGCGCCCTACCGGCCCCCACAGGTAGACACCGCCCGGCACCTCGCCCGCGTGCACCTGCTCATGGCAGTGCTGCAGCAGATCGACGGCGCGCAGCTGGGCGGCATCACTGACGAAACCCTCACGGGCGATGGCTTGCCGGTACAGGGCAAGTGGCGACGACTGATCCATGACTACGGACCGCAACCTGAGAAGGCGGCGATGTTACCCCAGCGCTGCAACCGGCGGCAGCCGCGCGGCACAGACGCGGCCAGCGGACACCTCAGGCTTCCAGAGCCAGCAGCACGCCGCTGACCACCAGGAAGCCGCTGAACAGCACGCGCAGCAGACGCTCCGGCAAGGCGTGCGCCAGCCGCACGCCGAGGCTGATGCTGAGCAGACCGCCGACCGCCAGCGGCAGCCCGAGCATCCAGTCGACCTGTCCGTGCAGCGCATAGGTTGCCAGCGTGACACCGGTACTCGGCGCCGCCAGCGACAGCGATAACCCCTGGGCGACAACCTGACTGGTGCCGAACACGCTGGTCAGCACCGGCGTCGCCAGCACCGCACCACCGACACCGAACAGACCGCCCAGCGCGCCAGCTCCGGCGCCCAGCACGCCGAGCCACGGCCATGGATGACGCAGTTGTCCGTTACCCGGCGCGGTCGGGCGAAACGCGCGCAGCAGCGTGTGGACCGCCAGTGCGAAGAGGAAGCCAACGAAGGCCAGACGCATGCGGCTGGCATCCAGCGAAACGGCCAGCGCCGCCCCGAAGATGGCGAAGCAGAAGCTCGGCAGCGCCAGCGCCGCCGCGTGGCGGAAATCGATGCGATTACGCTGGTGGTAACGCCAGATTGCCAGCAGTACGTTCGGCACGACCATTACCAACGCCGTGCCCTGCGCGAGCTGCTGATCCAGCCCGAACAGCACGCCAAGCACCGGGATCGCGATCAGCCCGCCGCCGATGCCAAACAAACCACCGAGCGCACCGAGCGCCAGCCCTAGCAGTACGTTCAAGCCGATATCGAATACAGGCACGGCGTCGCTCCGTCGAAAAAACGCAATGGTAAGGTGACACCCCTGTCCTCGATACGCACAGCCGCGCACAATGGCTTTGCGCCAATCGAAAAACCGAGAGCCATCCATGCAACCACACGCCTTCGCCGACCAATTGCGTCTGTTCCTCGACGTGCTGGAAGCTGGCAATTTCTCCGCCGCCGCTCGCCTGCACGGCTTGACGCCCTCCTCCGTCGCGCGGCGCATCGATGCGCTGGAGCATTCGCTGGGCTGCACGCTGTTCAGTCGCAGCACCCACGGCATCCGCAGCACGCCCGCCGCCCAAACCTTCGCCGAGCGTGCCCGGCGCATCGTCCGCGAGCTGCAACTGGCCCGCGCGGAAGCCAGCGCACTGGACGCTACGCCCGAAGGACTGATCCGCATCGACGCACCAACGCCATTCGGCCGGCGCCATCTGGCCCCGGCGCTCGCCGACTTTCTCTGCGCCTATCCCGGCGTGGATGTGCAGTTGCGCCTGATCGACAGCTTCATCGACCTGCATGGCGAGCATCTGGGCAAGGTCGATCTGGTGTTGCGCATCGGCCCGCTCGCCGACACCCGTCTGGTGGCCACGCCGCTGGCGCCGATGGTGCGCATCGCCTGTGCCAGCCCGGCATACCTGCAGCGACGCGGCACCCCGACACAACCGCACGAGCTGCCCGGCCACGACGGCCTCGACTGGGATGCGCTTGCGCCACCGCATGCCTGGCGTTTCGAGCAGGATGGCGAAGCCAGGCTGTTCCGCCCGCGCCGGCTGCGCATGGTCGCCAACAACGCCGAGGCGCTGCTGTCCGGGGTGCTCGCCGGGCTGGGCATCGCTCACTTGCCGACTTGGCTGATCAGCGAGTACCTGCTGCGTGGCGAGTTGTTGCCGCTGTTCTGCGCGCATGGCCTGCCGCGCCCGGAAGCCAGTGGCATCTATGCGCTGCGCCTGACCCGCGAAGCGGATTCGCGCACGCGCCTGCTGCTGGAATTTCTCAAGGAACGCTTCGGCCCGGTCCCTCCGTGGGACCAGGCGCTGCAGAGTGGATTGCTGCGAAGCTGAGCGCGGGCGAGCGTGCCTAGAAGCCGCCGCCGCCGAGTTCCTGGGTCACGCCCCAGCCGTCGAGCACCCCCCCAAGCGGCTCGACCAGCTCCTCCAGGTCCTGCTCGAAGTTGCCGATGCTGTCGAAGGTGGCGTACATCACCTTGCTGACCTGCAGATTCCAGGTGCCATCCTCACGGGGCAGGATCTGCGCATTGATGGATTCGCCGCGAAAGTTGCGCGCGGCTGCGTGGGCACGATCGCGGTCCTCGAAGACTGCGTAGAACTCGATGGGATGAACGCGGGCGAAATCGAAGCCGCCTTCTTTCATCTGGCGAAGAACGTTGCTGCTGACATCCTCGTGGAAGGTGGTACTCATGATTCAACCTCCTCTCGATCGATGGACGGAAAACGCTTCGGCAGGTGAGTACGTGGGCTCACCGCCCTCACCTGATCTGAGTATGGGATGCCGGGGGTGTTCATGCCATCGGCTTTTTTTCCGGCATGAACCGCAGCGCCCGCCGGGCGGCAGGCGCGCGAGGTCAGTCGTTGCTTGGCTTGCCAATCGCCTGCAGGACGTACTGCGGTAGCGCGAATGCGCCAGCGTGCACGTGCGGATTGTAGTAACGGGTGACAATGCCGCTACCGGCAAAGCGCTGCACCAGGGTGTCCAGCGGCAGCTTGCGGCTCTGCACGCTGCAGCCACCCCAGGCGAACGCCAGCGCCCCGCCGATGCAGGTCGGTGCGGCAGCCTGGTAGAAGTGCCAGTCTGCAAACAGGCCCTGCATGCGCTTGGCGGCGGACTGCAATTCGCCCAGCTGCATGAACGGCACGCCGGTGCGCACCACCAGGATTCCGTCCTCGTTCAGGCAGCGCCGGCTGGCCTGGTAGAACTCCTCAGACGACAGCACCTCGCCCACCGTGGATGCGCCGAGAATGACGTCGAAGCGCTGTTCGGTGGTGGCGAGAAACTGCAGGACGTCTTCGCGCGATATCTGCAGCCGTGGATCGTCGAAGGCACCGGCCGAATGATTCGGCAGAAACTCCCGGCACAGCGCCACCACGGCCGGGTCGGTCCCGAGCAGGGTGATACCTTCGATATCGCGATGGCGCGCGACCTCGCGCAGGATGCCGCCGTCGTCACCGCCGACGATCAGCACGCGGCGCGCCAACCCGTGGGCGAAAATTGGCACATGCGCGAGCATTTCGTGGCCGATGAAGTCATCGGCCTCGGCGGTACGAATGACACCATCGAGCGCCATCACACGGCCCATGCGGGCATTTTCGAAGATGACCAGATGTTGTTGCTCGCTGCGCACTTCGTGCAGCAGACGATCCATCTGCAGCCGCTGGCCGTATCCCTCGTAGAGAGTTTCCTGGAATTCGCTCATGGGAGTCCCCTTGGTTGGTCGTCGAGCGTACAGCGCATCGACGGTCCGTGGCGGGTTGGCGTGACGGGCGGCACAGCAGCGCCACCCACGAAGAGGACCGGAATTCTACGTTGGCCTTTGTGACAGCGGAAACCATCGGGTTCGAAAGCACACTTTGGAACGACAAGCCGCGCGCCGCCGGCTAGGGTGGGCAAAGCGACCGTCCCGCCGGGCACGCACCGCCATTGCAAGGAGTATCCGCATGTCCGCACCGCTGTTGTTGCCCTATCTCGCGCCGTGGGACTGGCAGCAGTTTCAGCAGCATTTCGCCCTGCGGCTGTTGCCAGGCGTCGAACACCTCGCGGCGGATCGCTACAGTCGCAGCCTGCACCTGGACGGCGTTGAGGGTTGGTTCAGCGTGCGCCCGCTGACGGACCAGCCAGCGCTGGAACTGACCTGCAGCGAGCGGCTGCAGCCATATCGGCGACCGCTCGTCGAAAAGGTGCGCAAGATGTTCGACCTCGATGCCGATCCGCGCGCCATCGCTGACCATTTCGCTGCCGATCCGCTGCTGGGGCCGCGGGTGGCAGCCAATCCCGGACTGCGCCTTCCGGCCGCCTTCGATCCGTTCGAGCAGGCGGTGAGGGCGATCGTCGGCCAGCAGGTCACGGTCAAGGCCGCGGTGACCATCACCCGGCGCTTGCTGGAGCGCCTCGGTGAACCGCTGGCGGACGGACCGCCCGGGCTGTTCGTGCTATTTCCTACCCCGCAGGCCATCGCCGAAGACCCGTTGGAGCGCATCGGCATGCCGCTCAAGCGCGTGCAGGCGTTGCGGCGCCTGGCGGCAGCGGTAGCCGAAGGCGCTCTGGGTCTGCACGTGGAGGATGGCGCCGAGGCGCTGGTGCGACGCTTGTGCGAACTGCCCGGCATCGGCCCATGGACGGCCGAATACATCGCGTTGCGTGGTTTCGGGGCCGTCGATGCCTTTCCCGCGGGCGATCTCGGCTTGCTCAAGGCGCCGCTATGGGGGGCCGCCGGCATCAGCGCCAAGGCCCTGGCCGCACGCGCCGAGGCGTGGCGGCCGTGGCGCGCCTATGCTGCCGTCCACATCTGGCAGGACTATGCGACACCGCGTCCCTTTGAAGCGCCCCCGGGCGGCACGCCCTAGAGTCGAACCTTACCGAAGGGCGCCGCAGCTATCGCCCACATGATCAGCCCGACGACCGGCAGCAGCAGAATGACCACGCTCCAGACCACCTTGCGTCCGGTTTCGATCGATTGGCGCCAGACGTGGAGGATGGCCAGCAGGTCGACCAGCAGGAGCAGAACGGCCAGCAGCGTATTCCAGTTGTCCATCGCGACCTCAGAGTGCGCGCTGGTCCGGACGGTTGCCGCGCGGCCCCATCAGGCCCCAAAAGACCAGGCCAAGCACGGGCAGGATGACGATCAGAAGCACCCACATCACCTTCTTGCCGCTGCTGGCGTCGCTACGGACCACGCTGACGATCGCCCAGATATCCAGCGCGAGGATGATCAGGCCGAATAGGCCGCCGAAAGCATCGCTCATGGGATGGCTCCTGATTACGGTGACGATGTACTTGAGATGCCGGAAGGGTTCGAGGGTTCAGCGTGCGGAACGGATCGCCAGTGGTGATTCGGGAGGGGTGGATGATCCACATCCACCCGGCGGATTGAATTATTTCCAGTAGTCGTTCGCCGCGGCGATCGTCTGGAAATGCACGGCCACTACATGCGAGGCCTGGATCAGTGCTTCGCCGCTCTCAGCGTACTTGCCGCGCTCGCGAAACAGCACCTCCTTGTTTGGCTGAGTGCTCTTGACGCCCATCCTGGATAGCTTGACGGCCAGCTCGAATCCCTCCTGGGGCGTGGAGGTGATCAGACTCGGCAGCCAGCTCTCAGCCGCCTTGTCCTGCGCGTGGAGCGCAAGTGGCATTCCCAGCGCCAGGACGGCAATTCCAGCGGCAATCTTGGTTTTTATTGTCATACCGTTTCTCTCCATTTTTTTGTCATGGGGCAGATCTGCGCGAAGGCATCATCGCCTCGCTGGCTTCACCAATACGGAGTGAAGTCAGGCATTAGTGGACTGAAACGATCAGGCGCTCAATACCTCTTTAGACCCTGCCGCTCTATGCTTTTCGGCGGTGGTCAGTCTTCCAGCCGCGGAAAACGGCTGGCGATGTCGTCACCGGTGAACTCGGCGCTCCAGCCTTCACTGTTGCGGAACAGGCGGATGGCGACCAGATGCGGGTGTTCACCCATATCGAGCCAATGACGAATGCCGGCGGGCACCGTCAACAGGTCGCCCTTTTCGCAAAGCACGGCGTAAACCAGCTCGCCGAAACGCAAGGAGAACAAGCCGCGGCCAGCGACGATGAAGCGCACCTCGTCCTCGGCATGGCGGTGCTCCTCGAGAAAGCGCGCACGCAGCTCATTCTGCTGACGATCATTGCCGGTCACGCGCAGCACGTCGGCGCTGGCGAAATCACGCTCGGCCTGCAGGCGGTCGATCTGCGGACGGTAGGCCAGCAGCACCTCATCCGGGCCGGCATCCGCGTCGAGCGCCGCGCGGGCATCCAGACGCTCGAGGCGCACTCCGGCCTCGGCCAGGGTCGCGGCGATATCGTCGTGGTGGGTCAACACCTTGAGCGGTTGTTCGGGGCGATTCTGGTGATAGACGCTGAGGACGCTCATGTACGACTCTCCGGGAGACATGTGTGGGGATGCGGGGGGACTGCCATTGACGGCATGGTTTTTACGTCGGCTGGTCCCGCATACGTGCGGCAATGATAACGGCTGCGGCCAGCGCCGCCAGGCTGGCGATGGTGAAGGTCCACGCCGGACCGAGGCTGTTCCAGGCATAGCCGGAATAGAGCGCGCCAAGCGCGCCGCCAACACCGGCGAGAGTGGCGTACAGCGCCTGCCCCTGGCCCTGCTGGCGATGGCCGAAACTGCGCTGGACGAAATGGATCGCCGCGGCATGGAAGCTCCCGAAGGTGGCGGCATGCATTACCTGGGCGATCAGCAGCACCAGCAGATGATCGGCCAGGTTGCCCAGCAGCAGCCAGCGCAACGCCGCCAGCAGAAAGCTCGCCGCCAATACCTGGCGCAGGCTGTAGCGCTCGAGCAGCCGCACCATCACCAGAAACAGCAGAATTTCCGCCACCACGCCCAGCGCCCAGAGCAGGCCAATGGTGGTGCGCGTGTAACCGAGCGCCTCCAGGTGGATGCTTAGGAAGGTGTAGTACGGCCCGTGCGACAGCTGCATCAGCCCTACGCAGAGGTAGAACGCCAGCACGCCGGGGCGCCACAGCTGACGCAGGAAACCGCCCCCGGCCGCCTCCGCTTGCTGCACGGGCTCGGCATTGGGCACCCAGAGGCTGCTCGTGACGATGCCGGCCATGATCAGCAGCACCACCGCCGGATAGACGTCCAGCCCCAACCGCTCGAAGGCCAGGCCCAGACCGACCACCGCCAGGATGAAACCGATGCTACCCCACAGGCGGATCTGGCTGTAGCGCGCGGCCTGCCCGTGCAAGTGCGCCAGCGTGATGACCTCGAACTGCGGCAGCACCGCATGCCAAAAGAACGCATGCAAGGCCATCACCAACGCCAGCCAGGCGTAGCTCTTGTCGACCAGAATCAACCCGAACGACAACAGCGTGCACAGCGCACCGAGGCGCACGATGCGCAGGCGTTGGCCGGTGACGTCGCCCAGCCACCCCCACAGATTGGGCGCGATGCAGCGCATCAGCATGGGAATCGCCACCAGCTCGCCGATGCGCGCCGGCGAAAACCCCAGGTGCTCGAAATACAGACCGAGAAACGGCGCCGTCGCGCCCAGCAGGGCGAAATAGAACAGATAGAAACCGGAGAGGCGCCAGTAAGGTAGTCTAGCCATGAGTCGCGAGCCTCAAGCGACGGGTGAGTCGAGCTGCAGACCTCCGGCCGCAGCTCGGAACCTGGCGCTTAGAGCTGCCCCAGCACTGGCGTGGTCACCCGCACGTCAGCGTTCTGCGCGCGATGACGCAGCAGGTGATCCAGCAGCACGATGGCCATCATCGCCTCGGCAATCGGCGTTGCGCGGATGCCCACGCACGGATCGTGACGACCTTTGGTGATCACCTCGACCGGGTTGCCGTCGATATCGATCGAACGGCCGGGTGTGGTGATGCTGGATGTCGGCTTGAGCGCCAGATGCGCGACGATCGGCTGGCCGCTGGAGATACCACCGAGGATGCCGCCGGCATGGTTGGACAGGAAGCCTTGCGGGGTCAGTTCGTCGCGGTGCTCGGTGCCGCGCTGAGCGACGCAGGCGAAACCGGCGCCGATCTCCACGCCCTTCACCGCGTTGATGCTCATCAGCGCATGGGCCAGCTCGGCGTCGAGGCGATCGAAGATCGGCTCACCGAGCCCCGGCGGCACGCCCTCGGCGACCACGGTGATCTTCGCGCCGACCGAATCCTGGTCGCGACGCAGCTGGTCCATGTAGGCCTCCAGCTCCGCCACCTTGTCCGGATCGGGACTGAAGAAAGCATTCTCTTCCACCGAATCCCAGGTCTTGAACGGAATCTCGATCGGCCCGAGCTGGCTCATGTAGCCGCGTACGCTGATGCCCATGCCCGCCAGGACCTTCTTGGCGATGGCGCCGGCGGCGACGCGCATGGCTGTCTCGCGCGCCGAGCTGCGGCCGCCGCCACGGTAGTCGCGCAGGCCGTACTTGTGGTGGTAGCTGTAGTCGGCATGGGCCGGGCGGAACAGGTCCTTGATCGCCGAGTAGTCCTTGGACTTTTGGTCGGTGTTGCGAATCAGCAGGCCGATCGGGCAACCGGTGGTTTTGCCCTCGAATACGCCGGAGAGAATTTCCACTTCATCGGCTTCCTGGCGCTGGGTGGTGTGCCGGCTGGTGCCGGGCTTGCGGCGGTCGAGATCGCGCTGCAAGTCTTCCAGCGACAGGTCCAGCCCAGGCGGGCAGCCGTCGACGATGGCCACCAGCGCAGGGCCGTGGCTTTCGCCAGCGGTGGTGACGGTGAACAGCTTGCCGTAGGTATTGCCGGACATGCAGGACGCTCCGCGATCGACCTTGAAAACAGGCGCCGGAGTATACCTGAGCCATGCGCGGTTTCACCGCCCCCGATGGGCGCGCATACTGGCGTAACGGTGAACCTTGCGGCAGCGGCCGCATCGAACCGCCTCCGTTTCCGGCGAAGCCCCTTTCCATGCGCATCCTGCTGATCGTACTGCTGATGACCCTGATCACCCCGCTCGTCCAGGCGCGCACCCTGCTCAACCAGACGCTGACATTGGATACCGGCCACGGTGTGCTGCAAGGCAGTCTGGTGTTGCCGAAAAGCGTGCAACCGGTGCCGGTGGCGCTGCTGATCGCCGGCTCCGGGCCGACCGACCGTGACGGCAACAACCCCGCCGGCCGCAACGACAGCCTCAAGCGACTGGCGCAAGGGCTGGCCAAACAAGGCGTGGCGAGCCTGCGTTATGACAAGCGCGGCGTCGGCGCCAGCCTGTCGGCAGCGCCGCAGGAACACGACCTCAGCGTGGATGCCTACGTCCGCGACGTGCAGGCCTGGAGCGCTCGCCTGCGCGAGGATCCGCGTTTGGGTCAGCTGATCCTCATCGGCCACAGTGAAGGCGCGCTGATCGCCAGCCTCGCGGCGCCGCAGTCAGGCGCCGCGGCATTGATCAGCATCGCCGGCAGTGGCCGCCCCATCGGCGAGGTGCTGCGCGAACAGCTGCAGGGCCGCTTGCCGCCAGCATTGCTGGCCACCAGCCATTTCCTCATCGATGAGCTAGAGGCCGGCCGCAGCCATGCCGAGATCCCGGAACCGCTGCAGGTGCTGTTCCGGCCCAGCGTGCAACCCTACCTGATTTCGCTGTTCGCCCAGGACCCGGCCGCCGCTATCGCCGCCGTCGAGGTGCCGACGCTGATCGTCCAGGGCACGCACGACATCCAGGTGGGCGCACGCGACGCGCAAGCGCTCAAGCGCGCCAAGCCGGATGCCGAGCTCGCGCTGATCGAGGGCATGAACCACGTGCTGCGTATCGTCCCGGCGACCGGGCACCAGCAACTGGCCTCTTACGATGCGCCGCAACTGCCTATCGCTGATGCGCTATTGCAGGGCATCACGCGTTTTCTTGAACGAAATGGCATCCTGCCAGTATCCAGTCCGAGCGCTACCGGCCGATAAGTCGGCGACTCAACCGCAAACCGCTTGCGAGTCAGCGCAGCCAAGGAACGCGCCGATGACTGATACCAACGCCCCCGACACCACGCCGCTGCCACAGCATCCGTGGGCCGATCTAGTGCCCGAACGATTCCACCTGCTACGTCTGGCGCCGCTGCCGACCGAGCGCGATGGCGGGCCGCGGCCGCTGCGTTTCGTGGAGCTGGCACGAGTGGAGCGACACAGCGCGGACCAGAGCCTGCTGCGCCTGCACATCAATTTGCCGGGGCAGGTCCTCTCGCGAAAGCGCAACGTGCTGGAAGTCTGGGCGGACCATCGCAGCAAGGAGCTGCGCTTCGGCCCGGACAGCGGACTGAATCTCGAACCCGTCAACCGCGGGTTGGGCCGTTTTCTGCTCGCCCAAGGCATCGCCTGGGCGCAGAAACGCTGGTCGCACTACCTCGTCGAAGGCGGTTCGCTGGCGAACGACTCGGCCAGCGAGGACGCACGGCTGCGCCGCGATCATTGCCTGCGTACCCAGGGCTTCGACGTCGACTACCCGCAGACATCGCCGAAAGCCACCTACGGAGCACCACGCGTGAGTGCACTGCGTGGCGACTGGAATGCCGAAAAGGTGCAGATCATCGAGCTGCTCGACGCGGCGGCGATGCTCGAACAGGCCGATCGCAATCTTCAGGAGCAGGACTCGCAGATTCGCCAGATGCAGGAGCGCATGAGCCGTTTGCGTCGCGAAGACGGCGCGTTGCGCTTCACCATTGTCTGTCTGATCGTCTTCGCGCTGTTCCAGGCCGGCCTGCTGATCTGGATGGCGACGCGCTGATCAGCGCTGCGTCAGGCGTGCGCGGAACAACGCCTGATGCTCCCGGCATTGCCGGGCGGCCAGCAGGAACACGCCATGCCCGCCCTTGGCGAACTCCAGCCACGTGAAGTCCACTTCCGGATACAGTTCGGCGACATGCACCTGACTGTTGCCCACTTCCACGATCAGCGTGCCGTGCTCGCTCAGGTGATCGGCCGCCTCGGCCAGCATACGACGCACCAGGTTCAGGCCATCATCGCCGCAGGCCAGCCCCAGCGCGGGCTCGTGATGATATTCGGCAGGCATGTCGGCGAAGTCCTCCGCATCGACATAGGGCGGATTGGACACGATCAGATCGAAACGCTGGCCCGGTAGACCATCGAAGCCGTCGCTCTGCACCGTGTAGACCCGCTCTTCCAGTTCGTGCTGTTCGATGTTCTGGTTGGCCACTTCCAGCGCATCGAAAGAGAGGTCCGCCAACACGACCTCGGCGTCAGGAAACTCGTAGGCACAGGCGATGCCGATGCAGCCTGAGCCGGTACACAGGTCGAGAATCCGCGCGGGTTCGTGCGCGAGCCAGGGGCGGAAGCGCTGCTCGATCAGCTCGGCGATGGGCGAGCGCGGAATCAGCACACGCTCGTCGACGATGAACGGTAAGCCGCAGAACCAGGCCTCGCCGAGCAGATACGCCGCCGGCACGCGCTCCTCGATGCGCCTGCGCAGCAGCGCCTCCAGGTGCGCGCATTCGTCGTCCTCCAGACGGCAATCCAGATAGGCATCGGACATGGCCCACGGCAGATGCAGAGCGCCGAGTACCAATTGGCGTGCCTCGTCCCAGGCGTTGTCGGTGCCATGACCGAAGAACAGCTGCGCGCGGTGAAACTGGCTGACGGCCCAGCGAACATAGTCGCGCAGGGTACGCAGACGTGAGGGCGAAGCGCTCATGACGACATCTCCGGTAAAAGGGCGCGGAGTTTAACAGGGCCCCGCGAGCGGCTGCGAGCGCGTGCTCGCTACTCTGCCGGCAGAGGGTCGACCGATGCGCGCCGCTTTGTAAATACGCACTTTGATTGCACCACTATCGCGCCGCCGCGCAGTACCCTGCCCGCCTCCGGCAAGCCATGCCGGATCAGCGCCGGCCGGCCCCATCCTGACCCGTGTGCGGTCAAGATGGTTCACATCGCCGCATTCTGGCGCCACAATCAGCCCCCCATTCAAAAGGAGTCGATAATGACCACGCCACAGACCATGCTTCAACTCAGTGGCCGCAGTTACGCGCCCGCAACATTGGCGAACGCCACTCTGCTGGTCATCGACGCTCAAGAAGAATATCGCACTGGCGTGCTGGCTTTGCCGGCGCTGCCCACCGCGCTGCCGGAAATTACCCGCCTGCTGGCAGCCGCCCGCGAAGCCGGTGCTCCGGTGGTACACGTTCATCATCTGGGAATTACTGGCGGCCTGTTCGATCCGCAGGGTTTTCGCGGTCAGATCATGCCGGAAGCCGCACCACTGCCGGGCGAAGCAGTAGTTGCGAAGCGCCTGCCCAATGCGTTCGCCGGCACCGACCTGCATGACCTGCTGCAGAAGCACGGCCGTCTGGACCTCATCGTATGCGGCTTCATGACCCATTCCAGCATCAGCACCACGGTGCGGGCCGCCAAGGATTATGGCTACCGCTGCACGCTGGTCGATAGCGCATGCGCAACGCGCAATCTGCCGATGGGTGAAGGCAGCGTGGATGCCGATCAGGTCCATCGGATGGAAATGACCATCCTGGCCGACAATTTCGCGGTTTGCGTGCCGAACGTCGCGGCCTTGGCCCGCTGAACGCCGCGGCCAGCGGTACCGCCCTGGCGAATGAACCTGACCGGCCGCGTGCCGGTCATAGCCTGTTCATCGAGAGGTAACCGCAATGAAGCTTTCCGATGGATTCGATGCTCGCCGCCTGCGCCCGTCCGAACGAGGGAGCTGGGGCAGACGCCTCATCGTTGCGATTGCTGCGCTGCTCGCCATTATCGGCGTACTGCTGATGGCCGTCGGCACGGCGTCTCTGGCTGGTTATGGCAGCTCACTCGGCGCTCTGGCAGCCAGAGATGCCGCGCTGACGGCGCTGGTGCTTGGTCTGGCGTTGATCGCGATTGCCCTGTTTCTCTGGCGCTGGTGTCGCCGCCGGCTCCGGCGCTCAAGCGAGCTGAGTCTCTCCCCGGGCCTGATGAAAAGACGCGACTAACCTCGATGCGGCCCGTCCCAGGCCATGCCGCCCCTTGTCCCGCAACCTGGGATAAACTGGCGCGCTGCAGGAGGTCCCATGCAAGAAGACGACGATTTTTCCCTGTTCAAGTCCGCCGTGAAGGGCGTCAAACCGATCACCCATGCGCGCGCCGAAACCGGCAAGCCACGCAACAATCGCGAGCAGATCGCCAAGCGGCGCGCCAACGCACAGGTCAGCGTCGAACAAGTGCGCATCGACGGCCTATCCGATCAGTTCGTCATCGACGTGGGCGCCGAAGACGAACTCTACTGGGCCCGTCCGGGTGTGCAGGATGCGCAGATGCGCAAACTGAAGGCGGGACAGATTCGGTTCGAGGGTAGCCTCGACCTGCACGGTCTTTCGGTCGAATACGCCCGCGAGCAGCTTTGGGATTTCATCGCCGAAGCCAGCAAGTACGAAATCCGCTGTGTTCGCATCACGCACGGCAAAGCGGCGCGTCTTGACGGCAAACGCCCTCTGATCAAGAGCCACGTCAACACCTGGTTACGCCAGCATCCCCAAGTGCTGGGCTTCGCTTCCTGCACGCCTCGCCACGGTGGTGCCGGCGCGGTCTACGTCATGCTCAAGCGCACGATGCTGGAAGGCCGGGACGAATAGCGCCATTGCCACAGGGTAATGGCCGATTCGTAACCTGCTTGGCACTTGCCAGCCGAACGACTGCCGCCTACCCTTTCGCGTTTGCGCCCCCATGCAGCTGACAGGTAGTTCAATGTCCCTGGAACAACAGTACACCGAGATTCTCGCCCAACTTGGCGAGGACGTTACCCGCGAAGGCTTGCTCGACACGCCCAAGCGTGCCGCCAAAGCCATGCAGTATCTGTGCAAGGGCTACCAGCAAACCCTCGAGGAGGTCACCAACGACGCGCTGTTCAGCTCCGACAACAGCGAAATGGTGCTGGTGAAGAACATCGAACTGTATTCGCTATGCGAGCACCACATGCTGCCCTTCATCGGCAAGGCTCACGTCGCCTACCTGCCTAACGGCAAGGTGCTGGGGCTTTCGAAGGTAGCTCGGATCGTCGACATGTATGCGCGACGCCTGCAGATTCAGGAAAACCTGACCCGCCAAATCGCCGAAGCCGTGCAGCAGGTCACCAATGCCGCGGGCGTAGCGGTGGTCATTGAGGCGCAGCATATGTGCATGATGATGCGCGGCGTGGAGAAGCAGAATTCGTCGATGGTCACTTCGGTGATGCTCGGGCAGTTCCGCAACAACGCCGCAACCCGCGCCGAGTTCCTCGGCCTGGTCAAGTAAGTCCCGCTTCAGCCGAGCATCGGCAGCCTGCTCAGGGCTGCCTGCTCACCACCCATCCACTTCGGCTCAGGTATCGATCAGTCGAACATCCCCACATGCCGGGGATGGCTGGCAACGCGCTGCAGCCAGGCACGAATCGCCGGATAGCCTGAAAGATCGAAGCCTCCCTCCTCCGCCACGTGTGTGTAGGCATAGAGCGCGACATCCGCAATCGAATAACGATCGCCGACCAGGTACGGGGTGCGCAGCAACTGCTGCTCCATCACATTGAGCGCGTGATAGCCGTCCAACTGCTTGGCCTCGTACTCTTCGCGGCGCTCCTCCGGCATGCCAAGATACACCTTGATGTAGCGGGCCACGGCGAGGAAGGGCTCATGGCTATATTGCTCGAAGAACTGCCATTGCAACACCTGGGTGCGCAGGCGCGGATCGCTGGGCAGAAACTCACTGCCTTCAGCCAGATAATTCAGGATCGCATTGGATTCCCACAGGCACGAGCCATCTTCCAGTTCGAGCACCGGGATCTTGCCGTTCGGGTTCTTCTTCAGAAACTCTTCAGAGCGCGTCTCCCCGCGCAGGATGTTGACCGGCACCCACTCGTACGGCTGATCGAGCAGATGCAGCATCAGCTTGATCTTGTAGCAGTTGCCCGAACGATAATCGCCATAAACCTTGTACATGCTCGCATCCCCTAAAGTCACCACGGCGCTCTTTCAAGCCGCCTCGGCAGCCAACGCATTGCGTATCACCCCGGCCAAGCGGCGCAGGCCTTCTCCGAGCCGCTCCGGCGCAACATGACTGAAATTCAGCCGCAGATAGCCCGGATGCCGGTCCGGCTCACTGAAAAACGGTTCGCCCGGCATGAAAACCACATCCTGTTCCAGCGCAGGCGTCAGCAATGTGCGGGTATCCAGTGGCCGCCTGAGAACCAGCCAGAAGAACAGGCCACCCTGCGGCGTTTCCCAAGTCGCAAGGTCAGAAAAGTGTTCGACAAGCGCGGCCTGCATCGCATCTCGGCGCAGACGGTAGAAGTCACGGAGCTCGGCCAGATGCTCGTTGTAGTGCTGGCTTCCCAGCCACTGTAACGCCTGCCACTGGCCGATACGATTGGTGTGCAGGTCCGCCGACTGCTTCAACCGCAACAGATAGGGAAACAGGTTCTGACTGGCAATCAGATAACCAACGCGCAAGCCTGGCAGAAGCGTCTTCGACACCGTACCGGTATAGATCCAGCTGGCACTGCGCAGACGGCTGACGATCGGAGTAGCGCTACCCTGGTCAAACACCAGCTCGCGATACGGCTCATCCTCGATCAGCGTCACACCGAACTCGTCGAGCAGCGCGGCCACTGCCTCCCGCTTGGCCTCGCTATAACGCACCGCGGATGGGTTCTGAAAGGTCGGAATCAGGTAGGCGAACGCCGGCTTGTGCTGCTCCAGTCGCTGCCGCAAGGCGCCCAATTCAGGACCATCGGTCTCCTGTGGCACCTCCAGACAGTGAGCCCCGAACAACTGGAAGGCCTGCAGCGCGGCAAGATAGGTCGGCGCTTCGACCAGCACCTCGGTACCAGGATCGATGAACAGCTTCGATGCCAGGTCCAGGGTCTGCTGGGAACCGCTGACGATCAATACCTGACTCGCTTCGCATTGAATGCCCAGCTCACGCGCCTGTGCCGCGATCAGCTCACGTAGCATGGGCTCGCCTTCACTCATGCCGTATTGCCCCATGCTGGCCGGCATCTGTGCCCAGTCGACTTTCGGCAACATCGGTTCGGCGGGCAGGCCGCCGGCGAACGACATGACTTCAGGTCGCTGCGCAGCAGCAAGAATTTCGCGGATGAGAGAGCTTTTCAGGCGGTCGATACGTTCGGAGAAGGCCATTGGGCACCGGATGCGGAGGCAAGCAAAATGAGTCAAACTTCTTGACCAAAACTACTCTCGTCAGAATAAATACGTCAATATGACTGACCTAAAAAAAAGCAACACCCAACGGCGGATAATGGAAACCTTCTTTCTGGGTTACCAAGCCTTCACCGCCAAGCCTGACGCGATCCTCGCTCGCCGCGGTCTCTCACGCGTGCACCATCGCATTCTCTTTTTCATCGGTAGTTACCCAGGACTCAGCGTGAAGGAACTGCTCGGCTATCTGGGCGTGAGCAAGCAGGCGCTTAACACGCCCTTGCGCCAGTTGGTCGAGATGCATCTGGTGGAAAGCCTTACTGCCGAGGACGACAAGCGCAAGCGCATGCTGCGCTTCACCGACGAGGGTGCAAAGCTCGAACAGCAGCTGCGGCGCGAGCAGGTTCGCCTGCTGGAGAAAGTGTTCAGCGAAATCGGCGCGGAAGCCGTGGAGAATTGGCTGCAGGTCAATCATGCGCTGGCAGCGCGCTCACACAAGGCGCACTGATCCAGTCGGTAGATCGCGAAATCACAGCCATAAAAAAGGGCGACCGAGGTCGCCCTTTTTTCAACGAAAAGCCTGAACTTAGTTCTGGTTTTCCATCTGAGCACGGATCAGATCACCAATGGTGGTCGGGCCGGTGCTTTCAACTTCCTGCTTGGTGCGCAGCTCTTTCATCGCATCCTTCTCGTCTTCGACGTCTTTGGACTTGATGGACAGGCTGATCACGCGGGACTTGCGGTCGATGCTGATGATCTTGGCTTCGACTTCGTCGCCTTCCTTCAGCACATTGCGCGCATCTTCAACGCGGTCACGGCTGATTTCGGACGCCTTCAGGGTCGCCTCGATATCGTTACCCAGATCGATGATGGCGCCTTTGGCGTCAACTTCTTTCACGGTACCGCGAACGATGCTGCCCTTGTCATTGACGGCGGCGTAGTTGGAGAACGGATCGTCTTCCAGCTGCTTGATGCCCAAGGAGATACGCTCACGCTCCGGATCGACCGACAGGATAACGGTGTCCAGCTCGTCGCCCTTCTTGAAGCGACGCACGGCTTCTTCACCGGCTTCGTTCCAGGAAATGTCGGACAGGTGAACCAGACCGTCGATGCCGCCGTCCAGACCGATGAAGATACCGAAATCGGTGATCGACTTGATGGTGCCGGAGATGCGGTCGCCCTTGTTGAACTGGCTGGAGAAGTCTTCCCATGGGTTGGACTTGCACTGCTTGATACCCAGGGAGATGCGACGACGCTCTTCGTCGATGTCCAGAACCATGACTTCCACTTCGTCGCCGACCTGTACGACCTTCGACGGGTGGATATTCTTGTTGGTCCAGTCCATTTCGGACACGTGCACCAGACCCTCGACACCTTCTTCCAGCTCGGCGAAGCAGCCGTAGTCGGTCAGGTTGGTGACGCGTGCCATGACGCGGGTGTTTTCCGGGTAGCGGGCCTTGATGGCAACCCATGGATCTTCGCCCAGCTGCTTCAGACCCAGCGATACGCGGTTGCGCTCGCGGTCGAACTTCAGCACCTTGACATCGATCTCGTCGCCAACATTGACGATCTCGGACGGATGCTTGATGCGCTTCCAAGCCATGTCGGTGATGTGCAGCAGACCATCGACGCCGCCCAAGTCAACGAACGCACCGTAGTCGGTGAGGTTCTTGACGATACCCTTGACCTGCTGGCCTTCCTGCAGGGATTCCAGCAGAGCTTCGCGCTCGGCGCTGTTCTCGGCTTCCAGGACGCTGCGGCGGGAAACGACAACGTTGTTGCGCTTCTGGTCGAGCTTGATGACCTTGAATTCCAGCTCTTTGCCTTCCAGGTGAGCGGTATCGCGCACCGGACGGACATCGACCAGCGAACCCGGCAGGAACGCACGGATGCCGTTGACGTCGACGGTGAAGCCACCTTTGACCTTGCCGTTGATGACGCCCTTGACCACTTCTTCTGCAGCGAAAGCCGCTTCCAGAACAATCCAGGATTCCGCGCGCTTGGCCTTTTCACGGGACAGCTTGGTTTCGCCAAAGCCATCTTCCACCGCGTCCAGAGCAACGTGGACCTCGTCACCCACCTTGATGGTCAGCTCGCCCTGTTCGTTATAGAACTGCTCGACCGGGATGACGCCCTCGGATTTCAGACCGGCATGGACAGTGACCCAGTCACCATCGATGTCGACCACCAGACCGGTGATGATGGCACCCGGCTGCATGTCGAGGGATTTCAGGCTTTCTTCAAAAAGTTCTGCGAAGCTTTCGCTCATGTTGATTCCTGCTGTTTTCGGGCGAGGATCCGCCCAATCTCCACATCCCAGACGATATGGGTTCATTCATATAAAAAAAGGCCTGTGGGACTGGGTCTGGTCTCCCACATGCCTCCTTGTTAACAGCCGGTGCGGCGATCACTCGCCTCGCCGATCTGTCTGGTCGCCTTTCGGCGTTCCGTTCATCAAGCCAGATCGCGCTTGGCGACCTCGGCCATAATTTGTTCCAGCACCTGCTCGATGGACAGTGTAGTGGAATCCAGCTGAATAGCATCGACTGCCGGTTTCAGCGGTGCCACCGCACGCTGGGTATCGCGCTCGTCGCGCGCCCGAATCTCTTCGAGAAGACTCGCGAGGTTAACATCATCGCCACGTGCCTTCAACTGCAGGTACCGGCGGCGTGCACGCTCTTCGGCGCTCGCGGTAAGGAAAATCTTGAGTGGCGCGTCGGGAAATACCACCGTGCCCATGTCCCGACCGTCGGCCACCAGGCCGGGCATTTCGCGGAATGCCTTCTGTCGCTGCAACAGCGCTTCGCGAACCGCCGGCAGCGCGGCGACCTGCGAGGCGCCGGCACCGACTTGTTCGTTGCGAATGGACTCGGTGACATCCTCGCCTTCGAGAATGATGACCATGCCATGTCCGTCGTGCGCGCTATCGAACTGCACATCGAGATGGGCCGCCAGGACCTTCAACGCTTCCTCATTGGTCAGATCGACGCCGTGGTTGCGCGCGGCGAACGCCAGCAGCCGATACAGCGCACCGGAGTCGAGAAACTTCCAGCCGAGCTTGCCGGCCAGCAACGCCGCGACCGTGCCCTTGCCGGAGCCGCTCGGCCCATCGATAGTGATGACGGGAGCCGCAGCAATCATGATCCACCCTCCGCGTGTACGCGCATCCCGGCGCGTTCGGCCAGGACGAGGAAATTGGGGAATGAGGTGGCGACGTTGGCACAATCATGAATGCGAATCGGCGCGCTGGCCCGCAGCGCGGCCACGCTGAAGGACATGGCGATACGATGGTCGCCGTGCGCCCAGACTTCACCACCACCCATCGGGCCGCCTTCGATGACGATCCCGTCGGGCGTCGGCTGCGCCTGTACGCCCAGGGTCTGCAAACCGTCGGCCATCACCTGGATGCGGTCAGATTCCTTGACCCGCAGCTCCTCGGCACCACGTAGCGTGGTACGGCCTTGCGCGCAGGCCGCAGCTACAAACAGCACCGGGAACTCGTCGATCGCCAGCGGTACCAGCTCCTCGGGAATATCGATACCCTTGAGCTCGGCTGCTCGCACGCGGATATCGGCGACCGGCTCACCGCCGACCTCACGCTGGTTCTCCAGCGTGATATCGGCACCCATCAGTTTGAGGATATCGATCACGCCAGTCCGCGTCGGGTTGATGCCGACATGTTCGAGCAACACGTCCGAACCCGGCGCGATGCTCGCAGCCACCATGAAGAAGGCTGCCGAGGAAATATCTGCCGGCACCTCGATGTGAGTCGCGCGCAGTTTGTGTCCGGATTCGACCCGTGCAGTGCTACCCTGCACATCCACCGGATAGCCGAAGCCACGCAACATGCGCTCGGTGTGATCACGCGTCGGGGCCGGCTCGGTGACAGACGTCTGGTCGGCCGCATACAGGCCAGCCAGCAGCAGACAGGACTTGACCTGTGCGCTGGCCATCGGCATCTCGTAGTGCATTCCCGACAGCCGCTGACCGCCACGGATCGTCAGCGGCGGGCGCCCGTCCGCCTCGGTCTCGATGACCGCACCCATTTCACGCAGCGGCTTGGCAACGCGATTCATCGGGCGCTTGGAAAGCGAGGCATCGCCGGTCAGCGTGGTATCGAACGGCTGCGCGGCAAGCAGGCCGGCCAGTAAGCGCATGGATGTGCCGGAATTACCCAGGTAGATCGGCCCTGGCGGGGCCTTCAGGCCATGCAGGCCGACACCGTGTACGGTCACGCGACCTTGCTGCGGCCCTTCGATGACCACGCCCATGTCCCGAAAGGCCTGGATGGTGGCCAACGCGTCCTCGCCCTCTAGGAAGCCTTCCACCTCGGTAGTGCCCTCGGCCAGCGAGCCAAGCATGATGGAGCGATGGGAAATCGACTTGTCGCCCGGTACGCGCAGCCGTCCCGCCAGGCTGCCGCCCGGATTGGCCAGGAAGATCAAATCATTGGAATGCATAACGTCCACATAGGCTCTGCGAGCCAGTATTTTGCTGAAATGTTCCCGGGCGGCGCGGGCGCGAGTGAACACGCCGAGCAGCTTGTGCCCGTCTCCTTCATCGACCGCGGCGCGCAACGCATCGAGGTCGCTACGAAAATCGTCCAACGTGTGCAGCACCGCTTCGCGGTTGGCGAGGAAGATGTCGTGCCACATCACCGGGTCGCTGCCGGCGATGCGGGTGAAATCCCGGAAACCGCCGGCCGCATAACGAAATATCTCCAGGTTTTCGTGGCGCTTGGCCAGCGAGTCGACCAAGCCAAACGCCAGCAGATGCGGCAGATGGCTGGTTGCGGCAAGCACTTCATCGTGGTGGCGAACCTCCATGTGCTCGACATCCGCACCCAGCGCCGACCACAGCCGATGCACCAGTGCCAGGGCGGTCGGGTCGGTGTCGGCCAACGGCGTCAGTATCACCTTATGTCGGCGGAACAACGAACCCTGCGCGGCGGTGACTCCGCTCTGCTCGGAACCGGCGATCGGGTGCCCAGGGACGAAACGAGCGGGCATGCTACCGAAGACGCCGCGTGCACAGCGCACGACGTTGCCCTTCGCGCTGCCGACATCGGTGAGCACCGCATCGCCCAGGTCGAGCCTAGCCAGTTGCGCCAGCAGCTTTTCCATCGCCAGGATCGGCACGGCCAGCTGGATCACATCAGCATCGGCGCAGGCTTGCTCCAGCGTTTCGGCACAGTAATCGACCACACCCAGTTCGACCGCCAGCTCGCGGGAACGGGCGTCCAGATCGAAACCGACGACCTCGCGACACAGTTTCAGCTCCCGCAGTCCCTTGGCGAAAGAACCACCGATCAGACCGAGCCCGATGACCACCAACCGACCAACGAGGGGTTCGCCCGCAACGGCTGCCCAGGCTTTGCTCACTGGGCAAGCACCTTGTGCAATGCCTCGATGAAGCGCGCATTCTCCGCCTCGGTGCCGATCGACACGCGCAGAAAAGTCGGCATGCCGTAGCCGGCCACCGGCCGCACAATCACACCTTCCTGCAGGAGAGCATGGTTGATCGGCGCCGCGTCGCGTCCGAAGTCGACGGCAATGAAATTGCCTTTCGAGGGAATCCAGCGCAGGCCGAGCTCGGCGAACGCCGCTTCCAGCTGGCGCATGCCGGCGGCGTTAGCCGCGCGGCTGGCAGCCAGATACTCCGTATCGCCCAGCGCTGCGCAAGCGGCGGCCATGGCCAGACTGTTGACATTGAACGGCTGGCGAACGCGGTTGAGCACATCGGCGATTTGCGCTGAGGAAACGGCGTAGCCCACGCGCAACGCCGCCAACCCATAGGCCTTGGAAAAGGTCCGCGATACCAGCAGATTGGGATGCGCAGCGAGAAACTCCAGGCCATCCGGCAGCTCGCCGCCCTCGGCATACTCAATATAGGCCTCGTCCAGCACCACCAATACCGCCTCCGGTACACGCGCGAGGAAACGCTCGAGCGCCTCGGCATCGAACCAGGTGCCGGTTGGATTGTTGGGGTTGGCGATAAACACCACGCGGGTGTTTTCGTCGATCGCCGCCAGCATGGCATCCAGGTCATGGCCGTGATCACGCGCCGGCACTACCTTGCCCTGCGCACCCACCGCCTGGGTCGCGATCGGATAGACCGCGAAGGCATGCGCGCTGAACACCGCGTTCAGACCCGGCGCCAGATAGGCACGCGCCACCAGCTCGAGTATGTCGTTGGAACCGTTGCCCAGCGTGATCTGATCGATCTGCAGCGCATAGTGTTGGGCCAGTTGCTGCTTGAGCACGAAACCATTGCCGTCGGGATAGCGGGTCAGCTCCGCCAGCTCATTGCGAATGGCTTCCAGCACACGAGGGCTCGGACCGAGCGGGTTCTCATTGCTCGCCAGCTTGACGATACCGGCCGGATCCAGATTCAACTCGCGCGCCAGTTCATCGACCGGCTTACCCGGCACATAGGGAGACAGCTTTTGCACGCCCGGCTGCGCCAGAGCGAGGAAATCACAGGACATAGCTAAAAAGCCTCGAGCTTCGAGTCGCAGGCAGCAGCCCTCGCCGAACCATATGCGGCTTGAGCGCCAGCCTGCGGCTGCCTTTAAAGTACCGCCTTCGGATAGGAACCTAGCACCTTCAGCGCCACCGCCTCCTTCCCGATCTTCTCCAGCACATCCTTGATCAGCGGATCCTGATGATGGCCGAGGAAGTCGATAAAGAACACGTACGTCCACTTGCCGCTACGCGACGGACGCGTCTCGATACGGGTGAGATCGATGCCATTGGCATGGAATGGCATCAGCAGCTCGTGCAAAGTTCCCGGCTTGTTTCGCATCGATACGATGATCGAGGTCTTGTCGTCGCCGGTCGGCGGTACTTCCTGGTTACCGATGATGAGGAAGCGCGTGGAGTTGTCCGGGCGATCTTCGATCTTCTCGGCCAACTTCTGCAGGCCATACAGCTGCGCCGCCATGTCGCCGGCGATTGCTGCGGAATTCCACTCGCTTTTCACGCGCTTGGCCGCATCGGCGTTACTGGAAACCGCCACGCGCTCGACGTTCGGATAATGCGAATCAAGCCACTTGCGGCACTGCGCCAGTGACTGGGCGTGGGAATAGATACGGGTAATGCGATCGGTCTTGGTCGTCTCGCCCACCAACAGATGGTGGTGGATACGCAGCTCAACCTCACCGCAGATGACGATGTCGTGCTCGAGGAAGCTATCCAGCGTATGGTTGACGGCGCCTTCAGTGGAGTTTTCTACCGGCACCACGCCGAAATTCACCGCACCGGCAACCACCTCGCGGAATACCTCGTCGATGGCCGCCATCGGCGTACTGATCACCGAGTGGCCGAAGTGCTTGAGCGCCGCCGCCTGGGAGAATGTGCCTTCCGGCCCGAGGTAGGCCACCCGTAACGGCTGCTCCAGTGCCAGGCAGGAGGACATGATTTCGCGGAACAGGCGGGCGATTTCCTCGTTATCCAGAGGACCCTTGTTCAGCTCCATGATGTGCTTGAGCACCCAGGCCTCACGCTCAGGGCGATAGAACACCGCCTGCTCGCCTTCGGCGAGCGTGGCGGTCTTCACCCGCGCCACCTCCTGGGCACAGCGGGCGCGTTCGCTGATCAGTTCGAGAATCTTCTCGTCGAGGCTGTCGATGCGCACACGCAACGCCTTGAGCTGATCGGCCTGGCTCATCAGCCGTGCTCCTTCTCGAACTCGCTCATGTAGGCGACCAGCGCCTCGACGGCATCCAGTCCGACCGCGTTATAAATCGACGCGCGCATGCCGCCGACCGAGCGATGGCCCTTGAGGTTGAGCAGCCCGCGTGCATCCGCACCGGCGAGGAAGGTCTTGTCCAGACGCTCGTCAGCCAGGCGGAACGGCACGTTCATCCAGGAGCGCGCGTTGATGCTGATGGGATTGGTGTAGAACTCGCTCGAATCGATGAAGCCGTAGAGCAGCTCCTGCTTGGCGCGGTTGCGTTGCTCCATCGTCTCCAGGCCGCCCTGCTCCTTCAGCCATTCGAAGACCAGCCCGGAGAGGTACCACGAGAACGTCGCCGGGGTGTTGTACATCGAACCGTTGTCCGCCGCGATCTTGTAATCAAGCATCGTCGGGCAGCTGGAGCGGGCGCGGCCGAGCAGGTCTTCGCGCACGATCACCACCACCAGACCGCTGGGACCGATGTTCTTCTGTGCGCCGGCGTAGATCAGGCCGAACTGCGACACATCGATCGGTCGCGACAGAATGTCGGACGACATGTCGACCACCAGCGGCGTGTCACCCAGGTCCGGCACCCAGTCGAACTGAAGGCCGCCAATGGTCTCGTTGCTGGCGTAATGCAAATAGGCCGCGTTGTCGCTCAGCTGCCACTCGTTCTGCCCGGGAATCGCGAAATAGTCGTAGGGTTTGGCGCTGGCGGCCAGGTTGACGGTACCGAAACGACGCGCCTCTTCCATGCTCTTGCGCGACCAGATACCAGTGTCGACATAGTCGGCGACGCCCTCTTCGGGCAACAGGTTCAGCGGAATCTCAGCGAACTGCTGGCTAGCGCCGCCCTGCAGGAACAGCACCTTGTAATTCGACGGAATCGCCAGCAGATCGCGCAGATCCTGCTCGGCCTTGCTGGCGATAGCGGTGTATTCGTCACTGCGATGGCTCATTTCCATCACCGACAGGCCGCGGCCCTGCCAGTCGAGGAGTTCCGCCTGGGCGCGTTGCAGGACAGCTTCCGGAAGTGCGGCCGGACCGGCGCAGAAGTTAAAGGCGCGTTTGCTCACGTCGTTTGCTCTCAATCGAATTTGATAACCAGCCATTCGGAACAACTCCCCTTCGCCAGGTGTGGCGAAGGGGCACCCACTCAAGCGGTCGCTTGCCGCCAGATCACTGCTCGTCGTCGGTAGGCACGACATCAGGCGACACGTCGCCAGCGCCGCCCAGCAACTCGTCTTCACTCGGTTCGGTGCTGATCACGGGCATCTCTTTCTCCAGCGCTTCCTCGTTGAGCAGCGCCTCGATGTCCTCCAGCACTTCCTCTTCGGACGGTTCCTGCACCCGCTCCAGGCCGACCAGATGCTCACCCTTGCCGAGCTTGATCAGCGTGACACCCTGCGTGTTACGACCCAGCGACGACACTTCGTCGACGCGCGTGCGCACCAACGTGCCCTGGTCGGAAATCAGCATGATTTCCTCGCCCTCGAGCACCTGCACGGCACCGATCAGCGGACCGTTACGCTCGTTGGTGACCATGGCGATGACGCCCTGACCACCGCGGCCGCGGCGTGGAAACTCTTCCATCGCGGTGCGCTTGCCGTAGCCACGCAAGGATGCGGTAAGGATCTGCGCACCCGATTCCGGAATCAGCATCGAGATGATGCGCTGCCCTTCGGGCAGACGCATACCGCGCACACCGCGGGCGTTGCGGCCCATGATGCGAACCTTGCTTTCCTTGAAACGGATGACCTTGCCGCCATCGGAGAACATCATCACTTCTCGCGCGCCATCCGTCACGGCGGCGGCAATCAGGGTGTCGCCCTCCTCCAGTTTCAGTGCGATGAGGCCCGATGTACGAGGCCGGCTGAACTGCACCAGCGGCGTCTTCTTGACCGTACCCTTGGCGGTCGCCATGAAGATGTAGGCGCCGGTCGGCTCATCCCGACCGTCATCGTCGGCGTCTTCCGACTCGCTTTCATCCGCCTCGTCATGCTCGATGACCAGCGCTTCGTCATCCAGCTCCTCGTCGCCTTCTGGCGCCTGCTTGCGCAGCGCTTCCAGATCGACTTGAAGCATGGCGGTGATACGCTCGCCCTCGTCGAGCGGCAGCAGGTTGACCAACGGTCGGCCGCGCGAGGTGCGCGATGCCTCGGGAATTTCGTAGGTCTTGAGCCAGTAGACCTTGCCCTTGCTGGAGAACAGCAACAGCGTGGTGTGGCTGTTGGCGACCAACAGGTGCTCGACGTAATCCTCTTCCTTCACCCCGGTCGCGGCCTTGCCGCGGCCGCCACGGCGCTGCGCCTGGTAGGCGGCCAGCGGCTGTGATTTGGCATAGCCGCCGTGGGAAATGGTGACTACGCGCTCTTCTTCGGTGATCAGGTCGGCCAGCGTCAGGTCCAGGCGGGATTCGAGAATCTCGGTGCGACGCGCATCGCCGAAATCGCGCTTGACGTTCTCCAGCTCCTCGCGAATGACTTCCATCAGCCGCACGGGGTTGGTCAGGATGCGGATCAGCTCGCCAATCTGAGCAAGGATTTCCTGGTATTCGCTGAGCAGCTTTTCGTGCTCGAGCCCGGTCAGGCGGTGCAGACGCAGATCGAGAATCGCCTGGGCCTGCTCCGGCGACAGGAAGTACTTGCCTTCGCGCAGTCCGTACTGCGGATCGAGATTCTCCGGGCGGCACGCATCGGCACCGGCACGCTCGACCATCGCCTCAACGGCGCTGGACTCCCACGCGGTGGAAATCAGCGCATCCTTGGCGTCGGCCGGCGTCGGCGACGCTTTGATCAGCGCGATGACCGGATCGATGTTGGACAGCGCGACCGCCTGGCCTTCGAGAATATGGCCACGCTCACGCGCCTTGCGCAGTTCGTAGACGGTACGCCGGGTGACGACTTCGCGGCGGTGACGAACGAACGCTTCCAGCAGCTCCTTGAGGTTCAGCGTGCGCGGCTGACCATCGACCAGCGCCACCACGTTGATGCCGAATACGCTCTGCAGCTGGGTCTGGGCATAGAGGTTGTTGAGGATTACCTCCGGCACTTCGCCGCGACGCAGTTCGATGACCACGCGCATGCCGTCCTTGTCGGACTCGTCACGCAGCTCGGTGATACCTTCTATCTTCTTCTCTTTCACCAGCTCGGCGATCTTCTCGATCAGCCGCGCCTTGTTCAGCTGATACGGCAGCTCGGTGATGACGATCTGCTGACGACCGCCGACCTTGTCGATGTCCTCGATATCGGCGCGCGCGCGGATATAGATGCGCCCACGGCCGGTACGATAGGCCTCGATGATGCCGGCACGGCCGTTGATGATGCCTGCCGTGGGGAAATCCGGACCGGGAATGTAGCGCATCAGCTCATCGATGCTGATGTCGGCGTTATCGATCAGCGCCAGACAGCCGTCGATGACCTCGCCGAGGTTGTGCGGCGGAATGTTGGTCGCCATGCCCACGGCGATACCGCTGGAACCGTTGACCAACAGGTTCGGGACTTTGGTCGGCATGACCGCCGGAATCTGCTCGGTGCCGTCGTAGTTCGGCACCCAGTCGACGGTTTCCTTGTCCAGGTCCGCGAGCAGTTCGTGCGCCAGGCGCGCCATGCGCACCTCGGTGTAACGCATGGCGGCCGCCGAGTCGCCGTCGACGGAACCGAAGTTGCCCTGGCCGTCGACCAGCATGTAGCGCAGCGAGAACGGCTGAGCCATACGCACGATGGTGTCGTAGACCGCCGAATCGCCGTGTGGGTGGTATTTACCGATCACGTCGCCGACCACACGGGCAGACTTCTTGTACGGCTTGTTCCAGTCGTTGCCCAGCTCACTCATGGCAAAAAGCACGCGGCGATGCACCGGCTTCAAGCCATCGCGCGCATCCGGCAGCGCCCGCCCGACGATGACGCTCATGGCGTAATCGAGGTAGGACTGCTTGAGTTCGTCTTCGATATTGACCGGGAGGATTTCTTTGGCCAGTTCGCCCATGGAAGCCTGGTTCCTTTTAGTCAGCAGGGTCCTGCGATAAGCGCGGAATGGTAACACAAGGCAGGGAGTCGCTGGAGGCCGACGGCGTAACGAAGAAGCATGCCGGATGGCCAGCGACGCGGATCAGAGACCGTCGTGCCGCGAGCGAAATTCAGTGCAGCCGCCTATGACTCAGCAGTGCCTCGATACCTGCGGTGCTTGGGCGCTCGACCACGCCTTTCTCGGTGACGATCACGTCGATCAGGTCGGCCGGCGTGATATCGAAGACCGGGTTGAAGGTTTCGACATCCGCAGCACAGCGCTGGCCGTTGACCTCCAGCAGTTCCGTACCGGCACGCTCCTCCAGCGGTATGTCATCACCGCTTTCCAGCGTCAGGTCGATTGCCGAAGTCGACGCCACCACCATGAAGCGCACACCGTGGTGCATGGCCAGCACCGCCAGCGAGTAGGTGCCGATCTTGTTGGCAACATCGCCATTGGCGGCAATGCGATCGGCGCCGACGATGATCCAGCTGATAGCGCGAGTTTTGAGCAGGTGCGCAGCCGCCGAATCCGCATGCACACACACCGGGACACCTTCGCCCTGCAACTCCCAGGCGGTCAGCCGCGAGCCCTGCAGCCAGGGACGGGTTTCACCGACATAGACACACTCCACCAGGCCGCCGAGATGCGCGGCGCGAATCACCCCCAGCGCCGTGCCGAATCCGCCGCTCGCCAGTGCACCGGTATTGCAGTGGGTGAGCAGATTCTGCGGACTGCCCCGGTGCTTGCGGATCAGCTCCAGGCCGAACTGCGCCATCGTCAGGTTGGCTTCGCGATCGCTGGCGTGAATCGAAGCGGCCTGAGCTTCGAGCGCTACCAGCGGGTCTTCTCCCGGCTTGAGTCGTTCCAGCCGCTCGCGCATCTGCCTCAAGGCCCAGAACAGATTCGCCGCGGTCGGACGCGACTCGGCCAGCAGGCGGAAATCCTCTTCCAGCGCCAGGCGCCAGTCACCCTCCTTGGCAAGGCGCGCGCGCAGCCCCATTGCCAGTCCATAGGCGGCGCAGATTCCGATAGCCGGCGCACCGCGCACCACCATCTCGCGGATCGCGCTAGCCACGTCGGCGGCGGTATCGCAGGTGTGCCAGATCTCCTGCATCGGTAGGCGGCGCTGGTCCAGCAAGCGCAGTCGCCCCTCGCACCAGTCGATCGACTTCACCTTCTCCATCGCCAGCAAGCGCTCGCGCATGACCTTCCCTCTGCACTGGACAAAAGCGGGCGATTATACGCCGATGCCCTTTCGCTTGGCTCGAAAGCAAACACATCGCCAGCATTCGCATGCGCAAAAAAAGGCCCGCATCTCACGATGCGGGCCTCGACCTGACGAAGCGTGTTTCAGTGCGCCAACAAGGAACCTCCCACCTTGCCAGCCAGCTTCTCCGGTTTGATCAGGAAGCGCGCCAGTGCCGGCAGCAGCCAAAGGGCGCCGAACATGTTGACGATGAACATGAAAGTCAGCATCAGGCCCATGTCAGCCTGGAACTTAATCGCCGAGAACATCCAGGTCGCCACGCCGATCGCCAGGCACAGACCGGTGAACAGCACCGCCTTGCCGGTGGACTTGAGCGTTTCGTAGTAGGCCTCCTGCAGCGGCAGCCCGGCACGCAGGAAGCTTTCCAGGCGGCTGTAGATATAGATGCCGTAGTCCACGCCGATACCCACACCCAGCGCAATCACCGGCAGCGTCGCGACCTTCACGCCGATACCGAGGAAGGCCATCAGCGCATTGCCGAGAATCGAGGTCAGGATCAGCGGCAGCACGATGCAGATCGTGGCAGCCAGCGAGCGGAAGGTGATCAGGCACATGCCGGCCACGCACAGGTAGACCAGGATCAGGATGATTAGCTCCGACTTGGCAATCACCTCGTTGGTGGCGGCCTCGATACCGGCATTACCCGCCGCCAGCAGGAACTCCAGCCCTTCGCGATTGTTCTCCTCAGCGAACGCCTCAACGGCCGCAACCACTCGCTTGAGCGTCTGGGCCTTGTGGTCATTGAGGAATACCATTACCGGTGCCACGGAGCAATCGGAGTTGTACAGCCCCTCGGCGCGGGAAATCGAGTTATTGAGCACGTCCTGGTTGCGCGACAGCGTTTCCCATTTCAGGCTGCCCTCATTCATCCCTTTGATGCCCTGCCGGGCAACCGAAACCATGGAGACAGCCGACTGCACGCCCTCGGTGTTTTCCATCTTCCACATCAGCTCGTCCATTGCCGAAAGCGTGTCGTAGTGCGAGCAGCCCTCAGGAGCGGTTTTGACCATCACCACCAGCACATCGGAACTGGTGGAGTAGTTGCGGATGACGAAATCGTTGTCCTGGTTGTAGCGCGAATCCGGGCGCAGCTCGGGCGCACCCTGATCCAGGTCGCCCACCTGCAGATGCTGTTTCTGGTACCAGAAGCCACCGACCGCCACCAGCAGCGCCAGCACCACTGAAACCGGTGCGACCGCCGGGTGCGCGAAGTTGGACAGCAGGCGCCAGAACGGGTGGTCGCTGACGGCATCCTTCTTGCTGCGCGCGACCGCCTTCTTGCTGATGCCGATGTAGGAAATGGCCACCGGCAGCAGGATCAGGTTGGTGAAGACGATCACCGCCACACCGATGGAAGCACCGATCGCCAACTCGCGAATCACCCCGATATCGATGATCAGCAGCGTGATGAAGCCCACCGCATCGGCCAGGATGGCGATCATGCCCGGCAGGAACAGCTGGCGGAATGTGCGCCGGGCGGCGGTCAGCGCATCGTCGGCATCGCTGGACTGCTGCGCGATGCCGTTGATCTTCTGCACACCGTGGGAAATGCCGATGGCGAAGATCAGGAACGGCACCAGCATCGAATAGGGATCGAGGCCGAAACCGACCAGATGCATCAGCCCCAGCTGCCAGCCCACCGCGATCAGCGTGGTGATCAGCACCGCGATGGTGCTGCGGATGCACCAGGTGAACCAGTAGAGCAGGACCAGGGTGATCAGGAAGGCGATGGCGAAGAACGCGACGACCATGACCAGACCGTCGATCAGATCCCCGACCTTCTTGGCGAAGCCGACGATATGGATCTCGACGTTGGGGTTCTGCGCCTCGTATTTGTCGCGAATCTTCTCCTCGAGCTCATGGGAGAACTTCTGGTAATCCAGCTTGATCTGCCGGCTCTGATCGTTCGGATCGGAGTACGACTCCTGCAGCGGCACGTCGATGATCGAGGAGCGGAAGTTGTTCGCCACCAGCCGGCCGATCTGGCCGGACTTGAGCACGTTGTTGCGCAGCTCGTTCAGGCTTTCGGCGGAACCATCGTAAGTCTGCGGGATCACCTCGCCACCGTCGAAACCCTCCTCCGTCACCTCGGTCCAGCGCACGCTTGGGCTCCAAAGCGACTTCATGCCGGAGCGGTCGACGCCTGGGATGTAGAACGCCTCGTCATGGATCTGCCGCAGCGTTTCCATGTACTCCTGAGTGAAGATAGTGCCTTCCTTCGCCTCCACCGAGATGCGCACGGTGTTGCCCAGGTTGGCCAGATCGTTGCGAAACTCGATCATCTTCTTGATGTATGGATGACTCAGCGGAATCATCTTTTCGAAACTGGTGGACGGGCGAACCTGCGTCGCCTGGAAGAACAGGAAGATGCTCGCCAGCAGACACAGCAGAATCACGACCGGCCGGTTGTTGAAGATCAGGCGCTCAAGAAATGTTGCCTTGTCCTGGTGATGCGAACTCATGGTGTATGCCCCGATTCTTATTGTTTTTTAGCGAGTTCTTCGCCGTTCGCATCCGCGAGGTACACCCCGCCCTGCCCGACCAGAACCAGTTCACCGCGCTCGTTGACCAGTGCGCTCGCCAGCGAACGCCGATCCCCACGGTGAATAACGCTGAACGTCCGGCCGCCATCGCCGCTGGTCAGCACCGCACCCCCATGCCCGACGATCACGACGCCGCTCTCGGTAAACACGCCGCCGGCGAGGCCGGAGCGCAGCGGACGACCTTCGTCGCTCACCTCGATCTGTTTCCAGCTGGTACCGAAATCATCCGAGCGGAACAGGTGTCCACGCAGCCCGAAGGCCAGCACCACGCCAGGCCGCTCGCCCAGCACGCCGAACAGCGACCCTTCGTATGGTGCTTCGACACGCTCCCAGCTCTGCCCTAGGTCTGTCGAGCGGAACATGCTGCCCATCTCACCGACAATGAACAGGCCGGAGCCTTCGATATGGGAGATGGCGTTGAGGTGATAACCGTCCTCGTTGTCGAGGCGGTCGCTGATGTCGTTCCAGGTTTCGCCGCCATCGGTCGTTTCGATCAGTGCGCCGTACGCCCCCACCGCGATACCGTGCCGCAGATCGGCGAACCAGACGTCCAGCAGCGGGGCTTCGCGCTCGCGGTCTTCATGCTGCGCCGTCCAGGTCAGGCCACCGTCACGGGTAACCAGCACCAGCGCATCGTGACCGACAGCCCAGCCATGCTGAGCATCGACGAAGTGAATGGCGGTCAGCATCTGCCGGGTCGGCACGCGGGCCTGAGTCCAGCTGCTACCGGCATCGTCGGAATAGAGAATGTGGCCACGATCCCCTGCGGCAACGAGACGAGAGCCGGCCTCGGTGATGTCGAGGAGGAGAGTTGTCGCCGCCTTGGGCGACTGGATCGAATCGCGAGCCTGGATATCGCTGGCGGCCAGCAGCGGCAACGGCGCACAGGCCAGCAACATGAGCGCGCAGCAGGAAAACATGCTGGCAAGCGGGCGAAAACGCGTCACGGCCGTCCGAATGGGACTCGTGGCGCAGCCGAAGTGTGTGCGCCGCAGAACGGGCTCACGCATACATACCCCCTTTATTCTTATTAGGTAAGGGCCTGCTATGGCAGACGAAGCCATGCTAGCCAGCTTCCGCGCGCGCTTACAATTGGCCGGACGTTATGATTTGTTAACTCGCCAAAACGCTCACCCGCTGGGGTGCAGCGCCTTCCAAGAGGCATTTCTGGCCGCCCGTTGCAGACGACGATGGGTGGAAGTCACGCGGTCGCCAGCGCGCTTCCACCATGCTTGGCCTCAGGCGAGGCTCTTGCTCACCACTTCGTATACATCGCTGGACAGCTCGCCGGACGCCAGGATGCGCTCCAGCTCGCCCTTCATCAGCGCCTGGCGCGCGTCGTCGTACTTGCGCCAGCGGGTCAGCGGCGCCAGCAGACGCGAGGCGATCTGCGGGTTCATCGCGTTGAGGGTGATCACCTGGTCGGCGAGGAAGCGGTAGCCGGCGCCATCGGCGCGGTGGAAGTTCACCAGGTTCTGGTTGGCGAAGGCACCGATCAATGCGCGCACCTTGTTCGGGTTCTTCAAGGTGAAGGCCGGGTGCTGCATCAGCGTCTGCACCCGCTCCAGGCCGCCGGGCAACGGGCTGGCCGCCTGCACGCTGAACCACTGGTCCATCACCAGCGGGTTATCGTGGAAGTGCTCGGCAAATACCTCCAGAGCCTTGGCGCGCTTCTCCTCGAACGGCGAGTGGGTCAGCGAGGCCAGCGCCGACAGGCGCTCGGTCATGTTGTCGGCATTATCAAACTGGTCCAGGCACAGCGAGAGGATATCCGCACGCTCGCTGAACATCAGATAGGCGAGCGCGATGTTCTGCAGCGCGCGGCGCGCGAAATGCTCCGCCGAAGCCACGTAGGGTGTCTGCCGCGAAACTTCGCGGTGGTTCATGTAGCGCTGGTAGAACGGTTCGAACAAGCGGCTGCCGATTTCCCGGCGGGCAAACTCGCGTGCCGCATGGATGGCATCGACATCCGCCACTTCGCTGATCTCGGTAAGGTAGGCCTCGCCCGGCAGCGAAAGCATCTCGGCGACCATCGCCGGATCGAGAGCGTCGTTCTGCAACACACTACGCAGCGCCTCGACCAGACGCTCGTCCATCGCCAGTGCCTCGCCGCGCTGGTGCTGACCGATCAGCTCCTGCAGCACCTGCACCGACAACTGTTGGCCCGCTTCCCAGCGGTTGAAGCCGTCGGAATCGTGCTGCATGAGGAACATCAGCTGATCGCGGCTGTAGGGAAACTCCAGCTTCACCGGCGCGGAGAAGCCGCGCAGCAGCGACGGCAGCGGGCGTTCGGCCACGTCGACGAAGGTGAAGCTCTGCTCGGCCTCGGTAACCGCCAGCACCCGGCTGGTGCCCACGGCCTGTGCCTCGCCTTCGAGACGCAGCGGCATGTCCGCGCCATCGGCAGTCAGCAGCCCCAGCTCCACCGGGATCAGGAAAGGTTGCTTGGTCGGCTGGCCCGGAGTCGGCGGGCAGCTCTGGCGGAAGGTGAGGCGATAGGTCTGCGCCGCCGCATCGTAGTGTTCACTGACCGACAGTCGCGGAGTGCCGGCCTGGCTGTACCAGCGCTTGAACTGCGACAGGTCGGCGCCGTTGGCGTCCTCCATCGCCTTGACGAAATCATCGACGGTCACCGCCTGGCCGTCGTGGCGCTCGAAGTACAGGTCGCTGCCCTTGCGGAAACCGTCTTTGCCGAGCAGCGTCTGAATCATGCGTACCACTTCGGCACCCTTCTCGTAGACCGTCAGGGTGTAGAAGTTGGAAATCTCGATGAACGATTCCGGGCGCACCGAGTGGGCCATGGGGCCGGCGTCTTCGGCGAACTGGTGGGTGCGCAGGTAGGCTACATCCTCGATACGCTTGACCGTCGCCGAGTTCATATCGGAGGAAAACTGCGCATCGCGGAAGACGGTGAAACCTTCCTTGAGCGAGAGCTGGAACCAGTCGCGGCAGGTCACCCGGTTGCCCGACCAGTTGTGGAAATACTCGTGAGCGACGATCGCCTCGACGCGCTGGTGCGCGGCATCGGTGGCAGTTTCGGCGCGGGCCAGCACGGCGCTGGAATTGAAAATATTGAGGCCCTTGTTCTCCATCGCCCCCATGTTGAAGTCGTTGACCGCGACGATCATGAAGATGTCCAGGTCGTACTCGCGGCCGTAGGTCTCTTCGTCCCACTTCATCGACTTCTTCAAGCTGTCCATGGCGTGCTGGCACTTGTCGATGTTTTCCGGCTCGACGTAGATGCGCAGCGCCACGTTGCGCCCGCTCATGGTGGTGAAGCTGTCCTCGACGCACCAGAGGTCGCCGGCCACCAGGGCGAACAGGTAGGCCGGCTTCTTGAACGGGTCTTCCCAGGTTGCCCAATGACGACCGTTGTCCTCGCTGCCACTGGCAATCGGGTTGCCGTTGGACAGCAACACCGGATAGGCCTTCTGCTCGGCGCTCACGGTGGTGGTGAACTTGCTCATCACATCCGGACGGTCGAGGTAATACGTAATCTTGCGAAAGCCCTCGGCCTCGCACTGGGTGCAGAACATGCCGCCTGACTTGTACAGCCCTTCCAGCGCGGTGTTGGTTTCCGGATGTATGACCACCGAACTGTCGATGACGAAGCTTTCGCTGTCCGGCTGCAGGGTCAGGCACTCTGCGCCGATCTGGTAGTCGCCCGCGTCCAGCTCGCGGTCATTCAGCGCAATGGACAGCAGCTCGAGTTGCTGACCGTGCAGCTCCAGCGGTGGCAACTTGCCGGCCGGACGCTCGGGATTGCGGCGCATCACCAACTGAGCGTGTACCAGGGTACGGTCCTCGTACAGCTCGAAGGTCAGGTGAGTTTCATCGATCAGGTACTCAGGCGCCTGGTAATCCTTCAGATGAATGACTTTCGGTTGTTCGGTACGCATGGAAACCTCGTCGGCTGAGCTTCAAGCGGCACGCTTCAAGCGGGAATGTGCAATGTATGCCAGCCCGGGAGACCGGGCTGTGGATGAGTCCGAGCTTAGCGTCTGTCGCAGCGGACTTGTAGGGTGGAAAACGGCCCAGCCTTTTCCATGCGACTGCTCCGTCCTACTCATCCTTGAGCGGGGCATGGGCAACCGGCGCCAAGCGGTGGAAAAGCGCTTGGGGCATTCTCCACCTACGCAGCGGCGCTGGCGGCCACCTGATAGGCCGTGAACTTGCGGATGTTGATCACGCCGGTGTCGAGAATCAGGTACTGGCCCTTGATGCCCTTGAGCGTGCCCTCGACCACCGGCGTCTTGTCCAGATCGAGGCTGACCACCTTGGTCGGGTAGGCGTCTATCGGATAGCGGATTTCCACCACTTCCGCGTCGGCCAGCGGCTGAATCGCCTGCAGACCGAAACGCTGCTGCAGATACCGCAGCCCTTCGGCGCAGGCATCGAAGATGTGCTCGCGCGTCTGGATCAGGTCGAGCGGCTCGGCATCGCCTTTGAGCAGTGCTCGCCAGTTGGTGCGGTCGGCAACCTGGCTGCGCAGCAGGTCTTCGACCAGGCCCGATTGCTGGCGAGTGGCGACGCGCATGATCGGCAGCGCCTGGCTCGCACCCTGGTCGAGCCAGCGCGTCGGTAGCTGCGTGGCGCGGGTGATACCGACCTTGATGCCCGAGGAGTTCGCCAGATAGACCACATGATCGGTCATGCAGAACTGCGTACCCCAGTCCGGGTCGCGACAGGTGCCCAGTTCGTGGTGGCACCTCTCGGGGCTGACGATGCAAGTGTCGCACTGCGGCAGTTTCTTGAAGCAGGGATAGCAGTAGCCCTGGCTGAAGCTCTTGTTGGTCTTGCGCCCGCAATGAGTGCAGTGGATGGCGCCCAGGTATTCCAGGCGAATCTGCCGGCCGATCAGCGGGTTGACCGGCACCAGCCCTTCACCGAGGCGAAATGCATACTGCACCGGCACGCCGGATTCGAGCTGGACCGCCATCTTCTCCAGCGCGCCGCGTCCGAGTTCCCGCATCAGTGGCGGGTTCCCGAAGCCGGGGCAAACAGGCTGGTATCGATGGGGGCCTCGGCCTTCTTGCTCTTGGAGCCGCACTCCTGCCCGCCCATGTAACCGGTGCGCTCTTCCTCGGGAAGGTTCTTCATCTCCCAGGCGATGATCGCCTGCATGCAGGTTTCCTTCTGCTCGGGAGTCAGCTTGCGGCCGTCAGCCCATTTGCCGAGCTCAATGGCCTGTTTGAGGCTTGTGTAGATTTCGGGGGTGATGTTTTCGGCGGTTTGGATAAAGGACGACATGGCCAGCTCCCAGGGAAACGAGCGGGCATTCTACCGGAATTGGCCGCTGGCGACCCGACAGCAGCCGCAGTTACCGCCTGCTGCGCGCCAGCAGCCCACCGACAACACCGGTGGCGCACCCAGCTACCAGGCCGCCGACATGCGCAGCGTTGGCGATAGCCAGGGTGCCGAAGCTCAATACATCGATGACGCCGCTCAGGCAGATCACCAACCAGACCAGCATCAGCCCTACCACGCCCGGTGGCAACCGGTAGGCCGCGTTCGGCGCGAGGCGCTGGAACAGCCAGCAATGGCCGAGCAGGCCGTAGAGCACACCGGACAGGCCGCCGAAGATGCCCGGTCCACCGAACAGGTACTGCGCGAAGTTGGACACCAAGCCGAACAGCACGGTCAGGACCAGCAGCATCCAGGCGCGCTGACGGGCTTCGATCCGCCGCCCCAGCTCCCAGAACCACATGCCGTTCATCGCCAGGTGGAGGATGCCAAAGTGCACGAACATCGGTGTGAGCAGCCGCCACCACTGTCCCGCCGCCAGCGTCTGCTCCAGCGTGGCGAAATAGACGTACTCGCCGTCGATGCGAAAATCGACGAAGTTCAACCAGCGGATGGCCGCGAAGTTGTCGCCGAGCTGGGTAATCAACGCGGCCAGCAGCGTGACAACCAGTACCGACGCCGTGAGCGGGCTGGCACGCAAGGCTGCCATGAAACCACCGCGCCGCCGCGGCTGATCGGCCACCGGCACGGCGCCGCCGTCGGGATAGCGCGCATAGAGTTCACGCACCTGCTCGACCGCTGCGTCCGGCACCCGCAACACCTGCTGGTCGCCCTCCACCGAGACCCGGCACGGCACCCTTAGATGGTGCAGCAGCCCGATGAATCCACTCAGATCCTGCGACAACGGCAGGCGCAGGGCCTCGACCACGACACTCATGTACGGAACACCGCGCAAACGTCGACCCAGGCGAACTTCGCCGGGTCCAGTCGAGTTTCCTGATCCAGCCGATACGCCACCAGCTTGCCCTTCTTAACCGCGCTGTAATCCAGGCAGGCCAGGTTGTCACGCAGCGGCCCCGGCTGCCCGCGCCGCCAATAGTGGCCGACGAACAGCAAGGGTTCGTCCGGCCCGTAGAGGAACAGCCGGCTCTTCTGCTGCGGTGACAGCGGCAGACGCGCCGCATGCTCCGGCAGGCCCCCGGGCTGAAACACCACATCGCCGTAGGTCTGCGGGTTTTCCTCCCAGAACTTGGTGCGGAAGAAGGTGCGCACGAAACCTTCCTCACTGGTCAGCGTCATGCCGTGCGGCAGCGGCATGTCGGTACCGCGCAGCAGCCGGTCCAGCGCCTGACAGATGAAACTGCCGGGCAGCCCCGCTTCGCGCAGAAGCGCCGGGTTGATCCGCCCTTGGTTGAGGAACGGTTGCAGGCGGGCGATCACATCGGTATCCCAGCACGCGTGCACCGCGCGGAAACGCTCGGTCTCCAGATACAGCGGCAGCTCGTAGAACCAGTCACGAAAGGCCTGCCATTCGGCGGCGTGGTGTTCGAACTGCTGGAAGGTTTCCTGCAGCAGGCGAGCGAAGCGCGGCGAGCGATCACGCACGAACTCCCGGCCGCTGCCCGGCGGCGCCCTCATGTACCAGCCCAGCGCATTGAACTCGTGGTTGCCCATGATGCAGTGCGCCTGCTGGTGATCGACCATGTCGTGCACCAGATGCAGCGCCTCGCGGATATGCGGCCCGCGGTCGATGATGTCGCCGAGGAAGATCGCCTGTCGGCGCGGATGTCGCCAGACACCGCCCTGCAGGCGATACCCGAGCCCATCCAGCAGGCGTCCCAGCGCATGAGCGCAGCCGTGAACGTCGCCGATCAGGTCGTAACCGCGTTCGGGATCGAGCTCCATCAATCGCCTCCGCCGAGGCGACTGCCCCAGCCGAGCTTAGTCCGGCAGACTTCGTAGTAGTTGTGATCCAGCGGGTGGATCAGGTGCAGCTTCTGCGATTTCTTGCGCACGGTGACGGTATCGCCCGGCGCGCAGGTGAAATGGTTCTGCCCGTCGCAGGACACCTGCGGATAGATCTGCATGTTCGACGAGACGACGATCTTCAGCTCGCTGTTGCCGTCCACCACGATGGGCCGGCTGGACAGCGTGTGCGGGTACATCGGCACGATGACGATGGCGTCCAGGCGCGGATGCATGATCGGCCCGCCGGCCGAGAGCGCGTAGGCGGTAGAGCCGGTCGGCGTAGCGACGATCAGGCCGTCGGCCTTCTGGCTGCAGACGAACTGGCCGTCGATGAACAGCTCGAACTCGATCATCCGTGTCGACTTGCCCGGGTGCAGCACCACATCGTTGAGCGCATCGCCCGCCCCGATGGTTTCCTCGAAGCGCCGCGCCTGGGCTTCGAGCAGGAAGCGGTTCTCCAGCGTGTACTGCCCGCTGAGCACCTCGGCGACCTTCTCTTCCAGCTCGTCCGGCTTGATGTCGGTGAGAAAGCCCAGACTGCCGCGGTTGATCCCCAGCACCGGCACGCGATGCTTGGCCATCGCCCGTGCGGCACCGAGCAGGCTGCCGTCGCCGCCGACCACGATCACCAGATCGCAGGCCTCGCCCAGCCGCTGGCGCGAGGAGGTCTGCATACCGTGACCGGGCAGTACCTCGGCGATGTTTTCCTCGAGGATCACGTGCAGGTGGCGCTCGACGAGAAACTTCTTCAGCCGGCGGATGGTATCCAGCACCTGGGAACTGCCCAGGCGGCCGATGATGCCGATATTGCGAAATTGCTCCATTGAGGCTCCCAGGTGTGCATGGCGGGACGGGGCAGGCGAACAGTGCCGGCGAAGCAAGCGGCGGGCACGGACTCACATCGCTTATGAACACGCGCAGGCGCATGTGATCCACCGGCGCGGCGATTATGGGCGAAACCGCGAACCAGCGGCAAACCAACCTCGGCTATGCTGCTTGGCATGTCTATTCCCAGTCTGTACGACTTGCCGGCACGCCTCCTGGACCCGCAGGTGCGCGACCTCGCCTGGGCCATCGTCTCACCGCCGCTCCTCGACGGCGACACCAAGGCGCAGCGCCATCCGCTGGCGGCGAGCCGTTGGCTGGCCCAGCCGGAGCTGCTGGCCGACTGGCTGTTGCGCCAGGACCGCGATCCTTCGGCGCTGCATGGCTGGCTTGCCAGCCGCAGCATTCGCCGGCTCGGGCTGTATTACGAGCGGCTCTGGCAATTCGTGCTCTGCCAGGTGCCGGATGTCGAACTGCTGGCAGCGAACCTGCCGATCCGCCAGGCCGGGCACACGCTGGGCGAGCTGGACCTGCTGCTGCGCGACGTCGAAGGCGTGCACCACCTCGAACTGGCCGTGAAGTTCTACCTCGGCCTCGATCGGGCTGAAGGACATCGGCACGATCACTGGCTGGGGCCGGGCAGCCTCGATCGACTGGACCTTAAACTGGCGCATCTGCGCGAGCACCAGTTGCCGCTGGCAGGTGCGGAACCCGCCACCGCGCTGCTGCGCGAACTGACCTGCCAGCCGGTCCACAGCAGTTTCTGGCTAGGCGGCTATCTGTTCCGACCATGGCCCTCCGGCTGCGCGCAACCTGCCGACTGCAATCCGCAACACCTGCACGGGCGCTGGCTCCGTCAGGCGCAATGGCCCGAACTCCTGCATTCGCAACCAGCCACCCAGTGGCAACCGCTGGCACGCCAGCGCTGGCTGGCACCGGCGCGCATCGACGCGGGGCAGCTATGGACGGCTGCGGACTTTGCCGCCTGGCTCGCCAACGCTCCAGTCGCAACGCAGCCCCGATTGCTGGTACGCCTGGAAGCCGATGCGAATGCTTGGGTCGAACAGGAGCGCCTGTTCCTGGTAAGCGATGACTGGCCAAACCTGGCGCACTGAGGTACTTCAGCTTGTCATGAAGTCCGACTAAGCTGGCCGACCGCCAGCGTGCAACACTCTTCGCGTACCTGCCAACGGACCGATCATGACTGCTCCGCATCGCCCTGCCGCGACCTCGCAATCCAGTATCTGGGCGATCTTTCTAGTGTTCCTGCGCCTGGGCCTGACCTCGTTCGGTGGACCGGTTGCGCATCTTGGCTTCTTCCGCAACGAATTCGTCGAACGCCGCCGCTGGCTGGACGAACGCAGCTACGCCGATCTGGTCGCGCTGTGCCAGTTCCTGCCAGGTCCGGCGAGCAGTCAGGTCGGTCTGGCCGTCGGTCTGCTGCGCGGCGGCTATCGCGGCGCCCTGGCGGCCTGGGCGGGTTTCACTCTGCCTTCGGCCATCGCCCTCGCCCTGTTTGCCATCGGCATCCGTTCCTGGGGCGATGCGTTACCCAGCGGTGCGCTACAGGGCCTGAAGATCGTCGCCGTCGCGGTGGTGGCCCAGGCCGTGTGGGGCATGAGCCGCAGCCTGTGTACCGACCGCCTGCGCATCGGCATCAGCGTTCTTGCGGCAATCACGCTGCTGGCGTTGCCCTCGGCCTGGACACAGGTGGCGGTGATTGTCGTGGCCGGCCTGCTCGGTCTCTGCTGGTTCCGCACCAACAGCGCACCGGCTACCACTGAGCTGAGGGTCACGGTCGGGCGGCGCAGCGGATTGGTCTTGCTGGCGCTGTTCCTCACCTTACTGCTCGGCCTGCCGCTGCTTGCGCAAGCGTCCTCGAACTCCCTGCTGGCGATGGTCGATGCGTTCTATCGCACCGGCTCGCTGGTGTTCGGCGGCGGTCACGTGGTGCTGCCATTGCTGCAGGCCGAAGTGGTGCCGGCCGGCTGGGTCGATCAGGACGCTTTCCTCGCCGGCTACGGCGCAGCGCAGGCCGTGCCCGGCCCGTTGTTCACCTTTGCGGCATTCCTCGGTGCCTCGATGAACATCGCACCCAGCGGCTGGCTGGGCGCAACCGTCTGCCTGCTGGCGCTGTTCGTGCCGTCGTTTCTGCTAGTCATCGGGGCCCTGCCGTTCTGGCAGCAGCTGCGCCAGAGTTCGCGCACCCAGGCGGCGCTGGGCGGGATCAATGCGGCGGTCGTCGGTCTGCTGCTTGCCGCGCTCTACGATCCGGTGTGGACCAGCGCCATCGGTGGCCCCACCGACTTCGCTGCCGCCCTGCTGGCGCTCGCGGCGCTGATGGTCTGGAAGCTGCCGCCCTGGCTGGTCGTGGCGGCAGGTGGTATCGGCGGCTGGCTGCTCGGTCTCACCGGCTGACCACGTCTAGGCAACCGGCGCAACGCGCGACCAGGCTGCTCAGCAACGCAAGCGCAATAACTGTTCCTCGGCGGCGCGACGCCCTTGCAGCCCGCCGGTATGGACGAACACCAGCCGGCTGCCGGCGCCCCACTCGCCCGCTTCGATGCGCGTGCGCAACGCCAGCAGCGCCTTGGCGGTATACACCGGATCCAGCGGCAGTCCGCTGTCGCGCTCGGCCTGCAGGATGAACTTGGCGAGCTCGCCATCGAAACGGCCGAACCCGCCGCGACTGGCATCTACCAGTCGGTACCCGGCATCCGCCCGACCGGCCTCGTCCAGCAGCCGCCGCACGTTGTCCGGCACTGCATGTGCCGGTGGACCGGCCAGCGCACCGATCACCGGATGGTTCCCAGCCTCGCCGATCACCAAGCCAGCAAGCGTCGTCCCGGTACCGACCGCCAGCCAAAGCGCTTCATAGTCATCCCAGCCGATCTCGCCCAGCCGCGCGCGAATCTGCGCCACCAGCGTCACGCAGCCCAAGGCGCCGGCCAGCCCGCCGCCGCCCTCGGGTACACAGTGATAATTCGGATAGAGCGCCCGCCAGGCGTCCCAGAACTGCGGCTGATGGCGTGCACGGTAGCCACCGTAGCCCAGCCAGTGCAGCCGCATGCCGAAACGCTGCAGGTCGCGCACGGTGGGCGTGTCCTGCTCGGTGCCGCGCAGCAGGCCTACGGTCGCCAATCCAAAGCGCTGCCCGGCCGCCGCCAGTGCGTGCAGATGGTTGGAGTGCGCGCCGCCGAGGCTGATCAGGCCGGGAGCCTGTGCCGCGTGGGCAGCGGCAAGATGATGCGAGAGCTTGAACCACTTGTTGCCCGACAGCTCCGGATCGACCAGATCCAGACGCAGCACCGCCAGACGCACGCCACGCAACCAGTCGAATCGTAGCTCGTGCAACACCACGCCGGCTGCGAAAGAATCCACGACGACCATCAGCTGCCGGTACGTTCGCGGCTCTCGGCGCGATGGCGCGAACAGCAATTGGATTGACCGATGACGAAACGGCTCGGGGTGTCGATCTTGTCGAGGGGAATGGCGCAGCGCTCGCCGCTCGGCAGACGCCCCACGCAGGCGGGCTGTTGATAATGCTCCAGCCACTGGCGGTACTGCTCCTCGGAAACGGAGCACTTGGCGGCGGCATAGGCCTGCGGGTTGGCCTGGTAGCGGACCATGTCCTGCAGGGCGATGGTGAGATGCCCAGCCCCAGGATGGTAAGCCATGAACTGCACGCCCTGGCGTGCCAGCTGCTCGAGAATCCGATCATCCTTGCGGGCGGCCAACTCGTCGCGCTCGGCGGTCAGACGGCGTACCTCCTCCTCGAACTGCGCGTCCAGCTCGTTGCGGTAGGCCAGCTCCACATCGCGGATGGCGACCTGCTCCTTGTACTCGGCGACGGCCGCAGCGATGCGCGCCTGCGCTTCCTGCTCGAACTGATCACGCGCCGCAGTGACTTCGATTCGACCGTTCTTTTCCAGTGTGCGCAGCTGCCGGCTCATTTCCTCGCGCGCGCTCTGAAAGGCCTGAGCCTGCTCGACGACCTGCGCGTGCAAGCTGGCGTTCAGATCGACCTGCTGCTGCAGACGCAACTGCAGGTCGGCCAGCTCGCCTTGCAACTGGCGAAGCTGAGCCTGTGCCGCTTCACGCAGTCTGGCGAGATCCTCATCCCGCTGGCGCTCCAGATTGGCGATGCGCTGGCGCTGCTGTTTGATCAGCAGCGCGGCCTTTTGCCGCTGCTCCAGCGCGGTGGCTTCCGAACGCTTGCCGACTTCGCCCTTGGCCGCCTCGCGTGGATACCAGGCATCCTCGGCCACCATCTGCAGACGTTCGGCCGGCACTGCGGTCGGTGCTTCTTCTTCCACCAGCAGGCCGAGCTGATTGCGCTTCACCCGTTCGACCAGCAGCGAAAAGACCTTACTGGTTTCGCCGTCCTGATTAGGGTCCCACAGATGCATCTGGTGCCACGTCACCGGGCACTGGCTGCGGCAAGCGAGACGGATCGGCCCCGCGCCCAGATCGGGCCCGCGCCCGGTACGCTCGGCCAGGTTGCGCAGCGGGATGTTCCAGCCCTTGTCGGCTGAGCCGTCATCGTTGAAATCGATGTAGAACAACACGGCCGCGCGAATCAGCAGCCGCGGATCGATCAGCACATAGGCCGCGCGCATTTGCTGGTCGGCGAACTCGCGCAGATTCACCACGCCATCGAGCACGGCCTCGAATTCGGGAAACAGCATTTCCTTGCAGATGCCGCCTTCGTTAAAGAACAGCACGGCCTCGACCATCTGCGGTTTGATCTGCATTGTCGATGTCCCTTTTCGCTCGCAAGCAAGGCAATGGTAGTCGGCAGATAGCGCATCGCCATCAGCGCGCGCGGCTATCTCGCGGGTTGCGCAAGTTTAGGGGAAACGATTGCGGGGGCAATGTGACTGGGTTGGCAGCGACCCGGCCGCTCAGATGGCGCAGGCACGCCAGCCGGTTTTATTTGCGATGGGTTTGGCTAAAGCAAACGCTGCGACCCGGCATTGCACCGGGCCGCAGCACGCAACATCAGAGGCTCGCCGCCAACCGGCAACCTTGATCGATGGCACGCTTGGCATCCAGCTCGGCGGCCACATCCGCACCACCGATCAGGTGTACCGACACACCGGCCGCTTGCAGGCCATTCTGCAGCTCGCGCAGCGGCTCCTGCCCGGCGCAGAGAATCACCGTGTCCACCGGCAGCACCACCGGCTCGCCTTCGGCGACGCGGATGTGCAGGCCGGCGTCGTCGATCTGCAGGTATTCGACCGCGCTGATCATCTGCACGTGCTTGTTCTTCAGCCCGGTGCGATGAATCCAGCCGGTGGTCTTGCCCAGGCCGTTGCCGACCTTGGATTTCTTGCGCTGCAGCAGATAGACCTGCCGCTTCGCCGCATGCGGTGCCGGCTTCACCCCAGCCACGCCGCCGCGCGCCTGCAGACCGAGATCGATGCCCCACTCCTTCCAGAACGCCTCGCGATCGAGGCTGGTGGACTCGCCATCATGGGTAATGTATTCGGAGACATCGAAGCCGATGCCGCCCGCGCCGATCACCGCGACCTTCTGCCCGACCGGCTTGCGCTCGAGAATTGCATCCAGGTAGCCGATCACCTTCGGATGATCGACACCCGGAATGTCCGGCGTGCGCGGAACGATCCCGGTGGCCAGGACAACCTCATCGAAACCGCCGGCGAGCAACTCGTTCACCCCGACGCGGGTGTTCAGACGCAGCGTGACGCCGGTTTCCTGCAGTCGATTGCCAAAGTAGCGCAGCGTCTCATAGAACTCTTCCTTGCCCGGCACGCGCTTGGCGACATTGAACTGCCCCCCGATCTCGCCGGCCGAGTCGAACAGCGTCACATCGTGGCCGCGCTCGGCGGCGACCGTTGCTGCGGCGAGGCCGGCGGGACCGGCACCGACCACCGCGATCTTCTTCACCGTGCTAGTGGGAATGTAGTTCAGCTCGGTCTCGTGGCAGGCGCGCGGGTTGACCAGACAGCTGGTCAGCTTGCCGCTGAAAGTGTGGTCCAGGCAGGCCTGGTTGCAGCCGATGCAGGTGTTGATCGTCTCGCCATGACCGGCGGCCGCCTTATTGACGAATTCCGGATCGGCCAGGAACGGTCGAGCCATCGACACCATGTCGGCATCGCCCTCGGCCAGCACCTGTTCGGCAACCTCTGGCGTGTTGATCCGGTTGGTGGTGATCAGCGGAATCTTCACCTCGCCGCGCAGCTTGGCGGTGACCTTGGTGAAAGCGGCACGCGGCACCTTGGTGGCGATGGTCGGAATCCGTGCCTCGTGCCAGCCGATGCCGGTGTTGATCAGCGTGGCGCCGGCCTGTTCAATGGCCTTGGCCAGCGTCACCACCTCGCTCCATTCGCTGCCGCCCTCGATCAGGTCGAGCATCGACAGCCGGTAGATGATGATGAAGTTCGGCCCGACCGCATCACGCACGCGCGTGACGATCTCCACCGGCAGGCGCATGCGATTCTCGTAGCTGCCGCCCCAGCGATCGGTGCGGTGGTTGGTGTGCGCAACCAGGAACTGGTTGATGAAGTAGCCTTCCGAACCCATGATCTCGACGCCGTCGTAGCCGGCCTGCTGGGCCAGCCGGGCGCAGTTGACGAAGTCCTGAATCTGCTTCTCGATCCCCTCCTCGTCCAGCTCGCGCGGCGTGAACGGGTTGATCGGTGCCTGAATCGCGCTCGGCGCTACCAGCTTGGGACTGTAGGCGTAGCGCCCGGCGTGCAGGATCTGCATGCAGATCTTGCCGCCTGCCTCGTGTACCGCCTGGGTGACGATCTTGTGCTCTTCGGCCTCCTCGACCGTCGACAGCTTGGCCGCGCCAGCACGTACCGAGCCTTCCTCGTTCGGTCCGACGCCGCCGGTGACGATCAGCCCGACACCGCCACGGGCGCGCTCGGCAAAAAAGGCGGCCATGCGCTGGAAGCCATTGGGCATTTCCTCCAGGCCGGTGTGCATGGAACCCATCAGGGTGCGATTGCGCAGCGTGGTGAAGCCCAGGTCGAGCGGAGCCAGCAGATGCGGGTAGGCGGTCATGGTCGTTCCTCATGGCAATTGCCGCGCCTCGTGGGACGCAGTCGATGTGCAGCGACGATAACCACAGCCATTCACCCGCTCAATGATCAAAAGTGACAAGTTCCTGATCACTTCGCGCAAAAGGGTTGGCAAGCCCGGCAGCCTTGCCTAGTCTGATCGCCTGCCCCAAGCCGATCCGACTCATGCGCGTCTATCTGAAATTGCTGGTACTTCTGCTGCTCGCCCTGACCGGCCTGGCCCTCTACCTGAACTGGACCGGCGACCGGCGCAGCGGCCCGCTGCTCTCCGACCTGCGCACACTGCCGATCCACAGCGTCGGCGTGCCGGGTGACCACGGCAACCTGCTCGGCATCGAGACGCGGCTGCAGCCGGCCGACTATCAGAGCCCGCAGCGGCTGCGGCTGAAGTTCGCCACCTACCTCGATCAGGCGCGCGACGCCGGCCTGCTCAATCCACGAACCATCGTCGTGCTGCCCGAGCATGTCGGCACCGGCCTGTTCGCGCTCGGTGAAAAGCCCGAAGTGCAGCAGGCGCGCACGCTGCGAGATGCCATGCAGTGGACGGCGCTGAGCAATCCTGGCCGCTACCTGCGCGCGCTGACCGGCAACCGGCAGAGGGATGACCGGCGCACCGAGGCGGTGCTGCTGCTCAAGGCGAAACGGATGGCCGAGGCCTATCAGACGATCTTCGGCGAGCTGGCGGCGCACTACGGCGTCACCCTGGTGGCCGGTTCCATCGTGTTGCCGGAACCGCGGCTGGAACAGGGCCGCTTGCGAGTCGGCGAGGGTCCGCTGCGCCAGATCAGCCTGACGTTCGACCGTTCCGGCCAGCCGATCGGCCCGTTGCAATACAAGCGCGCACTGGGTCGCTACGAACGGCGCTACAGCGCGGCGCCGGATCATATCCAGCGGCAGACGCTGGCTACGCCGGCCGGCCCGCTGGCGGTGCTGATCGGCTGCGACGCCTATCACGAGGCTCCGCCGGCAGACGCTGTGCTGCTCGCTGTGCCCGGCGCACGCGACGACTGGGCCGAAGCCTGCTCCGAGGCCCCCGGCATCGCCGCGGACCAGCGCCCCTACATGGCGGTGCGCACGCTCGGCGTGCCGTGGAACCTGCTCGGCTCGCCGCGCAAGCCGGCGCGTAACCTGCACGGCACGCCGGTGCAGCTGACCAATCTGTGGTTGCAACGGTGACGCTCAAAGCACAGCCGGTGCGGCTGGGCGATCTCTCGGTCAGCTTCACGCTGAGTCTGGGCGAAGCCCTACGCGAGCGCGGCCTGGACCCGCGACTGCTGCTCGCTGGGTACGGACTGGACGCCGAGCGCCTCGCCGAGCCACAGGGGCGGCTGTCGATTCCGCGCTACATGCGCCTCGGTCACGCGGCCATCCAGCTGGCCGGCGATGCAGCGCTCGGTCTGGACATGGGTCGCTTGCGCCTGCCGAGCCACCTCGGTCTGGCCGGCATCACCGCGGCCCAGGCGCCGAACGTGCGTGAAGCGGCGCGCACGCTGATCCGCTTCGAACCGTTGTACGCATCCAACTACCGCGGCAGCTCCAGTTTTCACGAAGACGCCAGCGGCGCCTGGCTGCGCTTCTATTCGATCAGTCCGTACAACGCGTTCAACCGCTTCGTGGTCGACACCGTCCTGGCCAGCTGGTTGACCCAGCTGCAAAGGCTGGCCGGCGAGCGCCTGTTGCCCACCGCCGTGCATATCGAATTTCCCGCCCCCGATTACGCCGCCTGCTACGAGGCGCTCTTCGGCCGCGCCGTGGCGTTCGGCGCCAGTGCTAACGAACTGCATCTGGATCAGGCGGCGCTCGCCCTGCGCAACCCGGAGCATTGCCCGGCAACCTGGCGGCAATTGCTGGCCTTCTGCGAGGCCGAACTGACGCGCCTTACGCGCACGCGCAGCCTGCGCGAGCGCGTCACCCAGGTGCTCGGCCCACTGCTCAAGGGTCAGGAGCCGGACCTGCAGCAGATCGCCAACCGTCTGCAGCTGCCCAGTTGGACGCTACGGCGCAAGCTGCACGAGGAAGGCACCCGCTACCGCGACATTCTCAACGACACGCGGCGCGATCTGGCGATGGCCTATATCCGCGACACCGATTCGGCGTTCGGCGAAATAGCCTGGCTGCTCGGCTTTTCCTCGGCCGAAGCCTTTCAGCGCGCGTTTCGCCGCTGGACCGGGCAGACGCCCGGCGCGTACCGCCGCGCCCAGCGTCAGCTGCCCTGATCAGAGCTCGACGGCGTCTTCACTGGCGTCTGGGCAATCCTGTTCGGCGGCACGCAATTCGAGTAGTTCGTCCTGGTAGTCGTCCATCGTTCTGGCTCCAGTCTGCAGAAATGGCTCATGCGGATTCGCATCAAGCCTCGTGCCAACCAAGCTATAAGCCGCAGATGAAGGAACGATGACGTCCGCGCGGGGTGCTGCCCGCACCGACGAAGTGCACAGGCCTTCGCTCACGCACTCAAACCGGCCGCCTGCATCGCCTGGCGCAACAGCCAGGCGACCACCGCCAGCGCCAACACGCTGCCGCTCCAGAGCAGCACCAGCCAGGCCAGACGCCGCCACAACGTCTTCTGCTCCATACCAGACATGACCACCTCCTAGTGATAACCGTCCTCGGCACTGACCTTGCCGCGGAACACGTAGTAGCTCCAGGCCGTGTACATCAGGATCAGCGGGATGATCAGCAGCGCGCCGACCAGCGTGAAGCCCTGGCTCTGTGGCGGCGCGGCGGCGTCCCAGATACTCACCGACGGCGGAATAATGTTCGGCCACAGGCTGATGCCCAAGCCGCTATAGCCCAGGAAGATCAGCGCCAGCGTGAGCAGGAACGGCGTGAAACTGGCGTAGCGGCGGATCGCGCGCAGCAGGCCGAAGGCACAGAGCAGCACGAGGATCGGCACCGGCATGAACCAGAACAGATTGGGCAGGCTGAACCAGCGCTCGGCAATGTCCGGGTGGGTCAGCGGCGTCCACAGGCTGACGATGCCGGTAACCGCGAGTACCGCCCACACCAGCGGCACGCCCAGGTCGTGCATGCGTTTTTGCAGCTCACCTCCGGTGCGCATCATCAGCCAGGTGCAGCCGAGCAAGGCGTAGGCGACGATCAGCGCCAGCCCGCAGAACAGCGAGAACGGCGTCAACCAGTCCCACGCGCCGCCGGCGAATGCACGCCCCTCCACCGGCAGCCCGCTGATGAATGCGCCCAGCACCACACCCTGGAAGAAGGTCGCCGTCAGCGAGCCGCCGATGAAAGCCTTATCCCAAATGTGCTGGCGGCGTTCGCTGGCCTTGAAGCGAAACTCGAAGGCGACGCCACGGAAGATCAGCCCCATCAGCATCAGGATGATCGGCAGGTACAGCGCCGACAGCACCACCGCATAGGCCATCGGAAACGCCGCGAACAGCCCGGCGCCACCGAGTACCAGCCAGGTTTCGTTGCCGTCCCATACGGGCGCCACGGTGTTCATCATCACGTCGCGATCGCGGCGCCCGGGCACGAACGGAAAGAGAATACCGACGCCCAGGTCGAAGCCATCCATCACCACGTACATCATGATCCCGAAGATGATGATCACCGCCCAGATCAGTGAAAGATCGATACCCATCTCAATTCCCCTGCCCCAGTTGATCGCCGCCCTGTTCGTCCAGCGCCTCGTCGGCCGCCGAGATCGGCCGCATCGGCGTGCGCGGCTGGCCCGCGCCGCCGATGCCCTGCTCGCGCCCCTCGTTGACCTCTGGGCCCTTGGCGACCAGTCGCAGCACGTAGACGATGCCCACGCCAAACACCGCGAAATACACCACGACGAACAACGCCAGGGTGAACCCCAGCTGCCCGGCGCTGTGCGCGGACACCGCATCGGCAGTTCGCATCAGCCCGTAGATCACCCACGGCTGACGGCCGATTTCGGTCGTGAACCAGCCGGCGAGCAATGCCAGCAGACCGGACGCGCCCATCCACAACACCAGCCGCAGGAACGCCCGCGAGTGATAGAGGCGATCACCGCGGCGCAGCAGCAGGCTCCAGATACCCGTGAGAATCATCAGCAGCCCCAGCGCAACCATGATGCGGAACGACCAGAACACCACCGTCGAGTTCGGGCGATCCTCGGGCGCAAAGTCCTTCAGCGCCGGGATCGGCTCGGTCAGGCTGTGTTTCAGGATCAGACTGCCGAGGTAGGGAATCTCGACCTTGTAGCGGGTTTCTTCGGCTTCCATGTCCGGCCAGCCGAACAGCAGCAGCGGCGTCGGTTCGCCGGAGGAGTTATCCCAATGGCCCTCCATCGCGGCGATCTTCGCCGGCTGATGTTCCAGCGTATTAAGGCCGTGCAGATCGCCGATCACCGCCTGCAGGGGCGCCACCAGCAGAGCCATCCACATCGCCATCGAAAGCATCGTGCGGATCGCCGGATTGTCGCGCCCGCGCAGCAGGTGCCAGGCGGCGGAGGCGCCGACGAAGAATGCCGTGGCGAGGAATGCGGCCGTGGCCATATGCGCCAGGCGGTACGGAAATGAGGGATTGAAGATGATCGCCAGCCAGTCCACCGGCACCACGATGCCGTCGATGATCTCGTGCCCCTGCGGCGTGTGCATCCAGCTGTTGGACGCGAGAATCCAGAACGTCGAGATCAGCGTGCCGAGCGCCACCATCACCGTCGAGAAGAAGTGCAGCCCCGGACCGACGCGGTTCCAGCCGAACAGCATCACGCCGAGGAAGCCCGCCTCGAGAAAGAAGGCCGTCAGCACCTCGTAAGTCAGCAAGGGCCCGGTGACGCTGCCGGCGAACTCCGAAAAGGCGCTCCAGTTGGTGCCGAACTGGTAGGCCATGACGATGCCGGAAACCACGCCCATGCCGAAGTTGACGGCGAAGATCTTCAGCCAGAAGTGGTACAGGTCGCGATAGACCTCGCGCCGGGTCTTCAGCCACAGCCCTTCCAGCACCGCCAGGTAGCTGGCCAGGCCGATGGTGATCGCAGGAAAAATGATGTGGAACGAGATGGTGAAGGCGAACTGGATTCGCGCAAGGTCGAGTGCTTCCAATCCGAACATGAAACGGTCCTCGGCTGCTGCACATGGACGCCCGGTTTTTCGGCGCCCCGTGCAACTGACAGCAGAACACCGCGAGGGTGCGCTGCAGACATGGAGGATCGGCGGTGCGGCGGCGCCGCCCAGCCGTTGTAATCACCCGGCCTGGCCGTGCTCCAGCATGTGGCACATGGCGGTCTTTAGCTTCATCGGCCGCACCGGCTTGTGCATCAGCATGTAGCCCAGTTCGCGCACCTGCTGTTTGAGGTCGTTGCTGTAGTTGGCGGTGATCATCAGCGCCGGCAGCGGGCTGGCGCGACGGTCGTTGACCGTGGTGACCACGTCGATGCCGGTGTGGCCGTTGTCCAGGTGGTAATCGGCGATCAGCAGGTCGGCCTCGGCGTGGAAGTTGTCCACCTGGCGCGCCAGGTCCTCCTCGGACAGCGCCGTGGTGACCACGCAACCCCAGCCTTCGAGCAGCGTGCGCATGCCGGCGCAAATCGCCGTGTCGTTGTCGAGCACCCACACGCGCGCGCCCTGCAAGCGCTCCAGGGCCAGCTCCGCGGTGCTCGGCTCGGGCCGCGCCTTGGGCGCGCGACGCGCCAAAGGAACCTCGATGGCAAAGCGCGAGCCATGTCCGAGCCGCGAGCCCACCTGAATACGATGGCCAAGCATGCGCGCAATCTTCTCGACGATGGCCAGACCTAAACCAAGGCCGCGATCCTGATTCGGCCGCACGCCGTCGCCACGCTTGAACTCCTGGAATATCTCCTCGAGCTTGTCTTCGGCGATGCCGACGCCGGTGTCCCAAACCTCGATCGACAGGCTCTGGCGCCGCCGACGGCAGCCGAGCAGCACCCGCCCTTGCGGCGTGTAGCGGATGGCATTGGTCAGCAGGTTGCGCAGGATGCGCGCCAGCAGCTGGATGTCGCTGCGTACCAGCGCCGAGCAGGGAATGAAATCCAGCTGCAGCTGTTCGCAACCGGCCAGCTGGCGAAACTCCAGGGCGAGGTTTTCCAACAGCTCGCTGACGGCGAACGGCGCGATATCCGGTTTGATCACGCCGGCATCCAGCTTGGAAATATCCACCAGCGTGCCCAGCAGGTTCTCCACGTCCTCCAGGGAGTTGCTGATGTTGCGGATCAGCCCGCCGCTGGACGTCGTCGGCTGCTCCAGCAGCGCGCTGGTGAACAGCCGCGCGGCATTCAGCGGTTGCAGCAGGTCGTGGCTGACCGCAGCGAGGAACTTGGTCTTCGACAGGTTGGCCAGCTCCGCCTCGCGTTTGGCCTCGCGCAGGCGCGCCTCGACCTGGCTGCGCTCCTCGATCTCGCGCAACAGCTGGTCGTTGAGGCTGGTCAGCTCGGCGGTACGCTCGCGCACCCGCTGTTCGAGGTTCTGGTAGGCCTGGTGCAGCGCCTCGGCAGTACGCCGGCGGTCGGTGATGTCCTGGATCAGCACGAAGATACCGGCCACCTCGCCGCTGGCCAGCCGGTTCGGCACGTAGGAGCGCAGCATGTAGCGCTGCTGGCCGGCGTGGTTGCGCTCGGCCATCTCGAAGCTGACGCTCTCGCCGGACAGCGCGCGGTCGATGTACGGCTCCAGTTGGCGCCAGTGCTCGCCGCTGTGCACCTCACGCAGGCACTGACCGAGCATGCCGTCGCTGGGCCAGCGGTACCATTCCTCGTAGACCTTGTTGGTGAACTCGTAGGTCAGGTCGGAGGAGACGTAGGCGATCAGCGCCGGCACGTGGTCGGTGATCAGGCGAATCCAGCGCTCGCTCTGGCGCAGCGCCTCGGCGTGGCGATAGCGCTCGGTGATGTCGGTGAAGGTGTTGACGAAGCCGCCGGTGGGCAGCGCATGGGTACGGATTTCCAGCATGCGACCGTCGAACATGCGCTGCTCCAGCTCGCGCATCGGCCGGCCGTTGGCATCGCGCGTGTTGGGCGTCAGCAGGCGCAGCTCGCTGTCGGCCATCACCTCCTCGAACGGTCGATGCGCCTCGATCGGCGCCAGCCCGCAGACTTCCAGGAAACGCCGGTTCCACAGCTCCAGCGCCCCCTCTGCGCTGACCATCGCCACGCCCTGGGACAGATTGTCCACCGCGCGCTGCAGCAGCCGCGACTTCTGCGCCAGCGCCTGCTCGCGGCGCATGGTCTCGCTGACCTTCACCTCGGTGATATCGGTGTAGAGCATCACCAGGCCGCCCTCGCGGGTCGGTCGCTCGCTGACCTGCACCCAGCGTCCGTTGTGCAGCCGATAGACGGTGGGTTCGTCACCCTTGCCGCGATGCTCCTCGACGATCAACCCGGTGCTTTCCGCCATCCGCCGCACCTCGGCCAGACGGGTGCCAGCGTTGATGCGCGCACGGGTGCGGCTCCACAGCGACTTGAAACGGCGATTGAACAGGACGATGCGCTGGTCCTTGTCGAACAGCACGAAGGCGTCGGAGATGCTTTCGATGGCGTCGACCAGGTTCTGGTGGGCAGTTTCGGCGCGCAATCGCGCATCGCTGAGCAACTGGTTGCTGCCCTTGAGCTCGGCCATCGCCTGATTCAACGCATCGGTGCGTTCGCGCACCTGCTCGGCCAGCTCCACCGAATGCTGGAATGCCGCATAGGAGGCATCGCGTCCCGCGCCGCCGGATTCGACGCGCTCGATCAGCGCGGCGTTGATGCGCTTGAGCTTGAGGTTTTCCCGTTCGAGCTCGGCCTGCCGGCTCAGCAGCTCAGCGACCGCCCCGTCCGCCGGGGCGGCCAATGGCGACACCGGTGAAGGTCTGGTTGATGTGCATGCCATTGAACTGCTCTCCGTAGGTGTTGAAGCCGATCACCTGCTGGCGTCGGAGAAAAGCCGAAGTCTCTTCACTGGTGCCGGCGGCCTCGATCTCCAGACGCCGCAGGAAGCAATCGCAACCGATGGTCAGCAACGGTGGCCCGAGCCGCTGCTCCAGCCGCTGGAACAGCGCCTCCAGGTTCGGCATCAGCGGCCCGGGCTGCATGGCGGTGAGCACGATGCCGTTCTCCACGGCGCAGTAGAAGGTCAGACTGAGGTCGTCGTTGACCTTCTGGATGGCGCGCACGTAATACTGATCGTTGATGCGCACCGCCAGCGGATGCGCGGCGAACAGACGATGGTCGAGATCGGCGACGTTCACGCCGATCAGCCGCGCATACTCCTCGGCGGCCGGCTCGGCATTCAGCTCGTACACGCGCCGGCCGTGGCTGTCGGCGCGCGTCACCACCAGCTTCTCGCTGCGCGGCAGGATGTGATGGGTGGTGAACACCTCGAAATCCAGCCAGGTGTTGATCAGGACCACGATCGCCGCGCCGCTGTGGAACTTGCCGTCGTAGTAGACGTGGGTGTCGGTCAGATGGTTGTCGTCGCCGGCCGAGCCACCGAAATGCGGAATGCTGCCGAATGCGGCACTGAGTGCGGCAAGCACCACTTCTTCGCGACTCGACAGGCCGTCCAGCAGCGTCAGGGCGAAGCTGTGGTCCTTGATCGGAGCCAGCGAATTGCTGCGACAATCGCTGCCGAGGCGCTCCACCAGCTGCTGCGCCTCGACCAAGCCGAAGCGCTCCATCTCGTCGATCAATTCGCAGGCGATGGAGAAATTGCGGTGATCGAAGCCGATGGCGCTGACACAGCTGCGGTTGTAGCCCTGAGCGGTGATTTCCCCGGCCGTGGTGCAGCCGACCAGGCGCACCCCGCCGAAGTACTGGCGCAGCGCATCGCCCAGCGCCGGCAGGTCGTATTCGGCCGAGCAGAAGAACAGCACGAAGCCCAGATGCGGATGCATCAGCTGGCGTGCCAGGTCCTGCGCGACCGTCTCGGCCTGGCAGGCTTCGGACATCGCCGTGCGAATCACCTCCGTCTGCTGTTCACTCACGCACCACACTCCCGCACCACCGAATCGGATTGACCCCATTCTTGGGTAGGGCTTTGGGTACGAAAATGCTACTTGAGTACCGGAAAAGGCCTGCCTAGGTAGCAGCGCGGCGAAACAACGCAGCGCGTTGCGGCGGATGCATCGAGTGGCCCGTGCGGCAGACTGGCACTTGCGGCTGAGGCGCGAAGTTGCCGCGCCGATCAGCAAAAAGGCCGGCCCCTGCGTGGGTACCAGCCTTATTGTCGGTAGCGACGTGACGCCGTACCGTCAGGGCGTGGGTCGTACGCTCGACGACGAGCCCACTGCCATGCAACGAATGGAGCGACCTACGGTTCGACTGTCATTCGCACCCTGATCCTGCATTTAGAAGCTCAGTGCAGCACCGACCGCGAAGGTGCGGGTGTCTTCGTCCAGAGTCGGATCATCCTTGCCGGCGATCTCGAACTGGTTCAGCTCGGCAACCAGCGTCAGGTTGTCGTTGATGCTGTGGAACAGCGCCACGCCGCGGGTTTCGTACTCGGCTTCGCTACCCAGACCGTTGCCGTCGTCCTTGGTCTTGCCATAGGACAGGGCCAAGCGGTTCTTGCCGAAGCGGTAGGAACCCTGCAGCAGGTAACCGTCGCTGTCGACTTCGCGCAGCAGCGCTTCGCCAGCGTTGTTGGTGAAGAACGGGTTGATACCCTCGGCCTGGAAGCCGGATGCGGTCAGCGAGAGGTTGCCCATCTTGGCTTGGATACCGTAACCCAGCCCCTTGGAATCAACTTCTTCAACGGTGCTATCGGTGTTGTCCGAGCTCTGCTGCATGCCGTTGATCCAGGTGTAGAACTTGGTGCCGCCCAGATCGAACTGGTAGGTGACCTCGGTCTCGAAGCGCGGCGCTTCCTGATAGGCCTTGCTGAGCGCCTTGCTGGTGTCCTCGGTGGTGTCCACCGGATCCATGATGCCAGCGGCGATACGCAGGCCGTTCATCTCAGGCGAGCGATAGGTGATCTGCGAGGTCGGGAACGGATACGGGTAGCCGGTACCGATGTTGCCGAAGGACACGCCGCCGCCGTCGACCAGACCCAGCACATCGCTGACCTGCCCGTAACCGCTGAGCATCTCGTCGAGCAGGATGTTGGAACGGGAGAACAGACCGAAGTCTTTACCGAACAGCACCTCACCCCACTGCTCGTTGGCGGCGGTGGCGTAGAACTGACGAACGTCGATGCCGGTTTCGGTGCCGTTGGTGTCGCTGTCGTTGATCGTCACCCAGAACGAGGAGCGGCCGCCCAGCTTCAGATCGCCGACCTGCTTGGTGAAGTTGAACCCGATCCAGTTGGGCAGGAAGCCCATCTTGACCCGCGACTGGCGGCGATCGAACTGCTCGCCGTCACGATCCACGTCGCTGTTGACGTAGAAGGTGTTGAAGTAGCCATCGGTGGAAAACTTGGTGTCATCTTGATCGTAGAGCACGATTTCGGCGACGGCCGATTGGCTCATGGTCATGGCTACGGCGCTGGCCAGGGCCAGGGGCAGCAGGGTTGAAACGGCTTTCTTGTTGTTGTGCATGGCGCTCTCCGCTGTATTGACGACAAGCAGTCGTGACGGAGCGATTATCGAAAGGCCATCAGGGGCCACATACGCTGCCATAGCGGCGAAACGCTAGTACTTTGGCCGCGGATCGAGGCTCGGTCTCAAAGCACTGCTCCCCCGCTCCCCGAAAACAGCGCTTAGGTCGTAAACCCAAAGCAGCTGGAGGTACTGGTCAGTGCTGGCATGCCGGTTGCGGGCGCACGCCGCCGCGCCCGAGCGGTGGCTCGGGCGCAAGGCATTTACTGAAGTGAGAGCGATTGCCTAGGGTCAGCGCGCCTGCCAGTCGGCATCGGCTACCGCTGCGTTGGCCAGGCAGCACCAGCCACCCTGTGCATTGCGCAGCGTGGCGAGCGCGGCACGCAGTGCTTCAGGCCGCAACTCGCGCATGGCCGCGGCCACTTGAGCAGGATGGTCAGTGGCCTGGCCGGCCAGGCAGGCCTGCCAGATGCGCTCGGCGCGCTGACGCGGATCGTCCAGGGCGCTGTCGCCCGGCACTTGCGCGGCGTCCGAATCCAGACTTTCGCTCAGCCGTGCGAGGAACTCCTCGATATGCGCAACGATCTGCCCCGCCGAGGCACTGGGTGACTGCACCGCGAAAAGGATGCCCGCGTGCTCGCCGAACTGGCGAAAGCCGCAGAACACCGCATAACCCAGCTGTAGCTCGCTGCGCAGACGCCGGAAGAAGCCACTCTCCATGGCCCGCGCCAGCGCCCGCCAAGCGGCTTCCTGGCGGGCGTCGCGCGTCGGCAGCGGGCAGAACAGCAGCACGGCCGTCTCTGCGGCAGGCTCGCCCAGACACCACCAGAGGCGGCGCCCTGCGTACCACGGCTGCGTGGCGTCAGCCGGCTCGCGCAGAGGCCGGCCGGGCGTGTCGCCCAGCACCGCATGCAGCGCGTCGTTCAGCTCGGGGGCGAGACCGACCGCCAGCGCCTGCCAGTGCGCCCGCGCCCAGGCAGCGGACAGTGCAGCCTTATCGAGCGGCACCGACATGGCAGCATCGGCGCTGCCCAGCAGCCGTGGCAGGCGACCGATCAGCTGGCGAATGAGCAATTCCTCGCCGTGCAACCGCGCGGCTTCGCCGAACTGCCTGCCGCCGTCGACATAGGCGCCGACTGGCGGCTCGCTCAGCAGCTTGAGCAGATCGTCCGCGATGACCGGCAACGCGGCGGCATAGCCGAACAGGCTCAGGCACCAGCCATTGCCGAAATCCTCGAAACGCAGCTCGACGCCGGCCTGCTGCGCCGCCTGGATCGCCGGGCGCAACGCGCTGTCCAGCACATGCCACAACCCGCCTGGACTTTCCCCGTCGAAGCGCCAGTGCAGGTACAGCGCGCCCTGCCCGTTGGCATCCAGCGGGCCGACGCAGCGCAGCGCCGGTTCGTTTTGCGCCGGCGATGGCAGCGGTCGGGCACATAACCATGGATTGCCCGCCGGCAGAGCCCAGTGCCAGCTCGGCGGCGCAATGGGCGGCAGCTCCTCGGCAGCCATACGCAGCGCAAAGCCGGCGGTTTCGATGGCCGGTGCCGGGCGCGGGTCTGCCGTCAGGACCGCCGGTGCGCTCTGCAACCGGACCACAACCTCGCGTAGCGCCTGATAGACGGTATCCGGCTGCTCATGCGCCAGCAGCGCCTCCGGCTCGACCCAATGGCGCAGCCGCGCCAGCGGCGGCATTACCTGCAGGCTGCGCTCGCGCACGCGCCGGTACTCGCCCCAGTGGTGCGTGAGCACCGCGTCCTGACCAAGGAAACACAGCCAGCTGTGCAGTGCATCGATGATGCCTGCCCGCGCCGCCAGACCCTCTGCAGTCAGGCCGAACTCGATCACCACCACGCCCTGGTCGGCGTGCCAGTACGGCACGCGCAAGCGCAGACGATCGATCCAGGCGCGGTCGCGCAGCAACGCGAACAGGCTACCCGGCGCCTCGGCCTGTAGGCTGCTGGCGAGCGCATCCAGCGCCGCCGCGCTGCCAAGCGGCATGCCGTCGAGACAGAACGCCGCCTCCAGCCGCGGCCGGCCATTGGCGAGCTGCAAGCGCGCGCTGCGTGCCACCGCATGCAGCGGCGGCAGGCTGCGTGACGGCTGCGCGCGCGCCTCGATCCGGCAGTACGGCGCCTTCAGCAGGCGGAGCAGCGCAGCGGGTTCGAGCGGCGCGGCGACCAGCAGTTCGAGCGCACCGGCGTGATAGAACTGCTGGTGATACGCCCGCAGCGCCTGCTGGAAGGCCGCACTCTCCACCGGCAGGCTGGCGCGATTGCCGGCGTGAAAGGCGGCGAATGGATGCGCGGTATCCAGCGCCATACCGTGCGCGGCATCGCACAGCGTCTCGCTGTCCTGCGCGCGAGCGAGGAATTCAGCCTGCAGTACCTCGCGCTCGCGCAGCTGCGCGGCCGGGTCGAGCAACGGTCGCGCGAGCATGTCGAACAGACGCTGCAATCCGTCCGAAAAGGTCTCGGCCGACAGCTGAAAGAAGAAATCGGTATGCCGCTCGCGGGTCGATGCGTTGAGCTGGCCGCCGCAACCCTGCACGAAGGCCATCAGGCTGTCCTCTACTGGATAGCCAGCGCTACCTAGAAACAGCAGGTGCTCGAGGAAATGCGCCAGCCCCGGATAGGCTGCCGGCGCATCGTGCGCGCCGGCATGCACTCGCACCAGCGCTGCCGCCTGACTCCCGGCAGGCAACTGCAACAGACGCACCCGCAGCCCTTCGGCAGTGGAGAAGCATTGCGGTGCAGCGGTCGGTTCGAAGCGCAGGTGGGCCATGGGCATGTCGTCGGCAAACAGTTCGCAGGACGCACAGCATCGGCGGAATTCGCGGCTCAGCACAATGCTGCTTGCGCACTAGCAGCCGGGGCGCCTTTTGCGTACAGCCGGCTTCGCCGCTTCAGGTATCCAGACGGCCCGCCAGAAACTGCTGCAAGCGCTGCTGCATCTGCCGGCCGCCACTGCCCAGGCTGGCAATCGGCGAGCCGCGCAGGCTGTCCTCCGCGAGCGCCGCGCCCTCGCCAGCGACCGCGAGCGGACAATCCAGACGCAATGTCAGGCGATTCAGCTGGCGCACCTGCGCGCCGCTCGGCGGCACATTGGCGTACAGCACCAGTGCCTGCGGACGGACCTTTTCGCACACCAGGGTCAGCTCCTCCAACGGTTGGCCGCTGGGCAGCACCCGCACTGTCAGGCTGTCGCTGCCAAGCAGCAGGCCGGCCACCAGCAGCTCCAGTTCGCGACACTGAGCGGACAATGCGGCAAGCAGCACGACCGGCGCGCCCGCCGTCTGCCCGAGCTGCAGGCGCTGCAACACGCGACTGCGTAGAAAGGCATCGAGGAACAGCCATTCGCTGGTACGACCGAACTCCTCATGGCGCAACAGCCACTCCTGCCACACCGGCAGGAGCACGTCGTGGAATACGGTCGTCAACGGATAGGTGGAAAAGATCTGGCCGTACAGCTGTTCGAGCCGAACGCTGTCGAAATCGCTGATCGCCTGGCGCAGCTGTCCCTGCCACTCGCCACGATCGGCGTCGAGCGATTCCTGGACCGCCGTCGGGCGCTGCCCCTCGCCGGCCGCGCGAGTCGCGGCGCTGCGCTCGAGGATGCTGCCGACCTTGCTCACTGCCACACCGCGCTCGGTCCAGGCGAGGATGTTGCGCACCGCCTCGATGTCCGCCAGCGAATAGAGCCGATGGCCGCTGTCGGTACGCGTCGGCTGGATCAGCCCGTAACGGCGTTCCCAGGCGCGCAGCGTGACCGGATTTATCCCGGTCAGTCGGCACACCTCGCGGATGGGGAACAGCTCCTGTTGCTCGAACGTGCTCGGGGCCAGTGTCGAAGCGCCGTGGGAATCGGTCATGGGGCGGCTCGGTCGGAAAGAGTGTTGCGATTGTAACCCAGCATTTCGCCAGATACCCTCTACAAAGGTTGTACAAACGCAGGAGTCGATGAAATGCCGCCCGATCTGCCGTTGACGCTGTTTGTCGATCGCGCCTGCCCGCTCTGCGCGCGTGAGATCCGCTGGCTGGAGCGTACGGCCGACCCTGCGCGACTGCTGCTGGTGGATGTCAGCGCGGCCGACTTCTCCTGCGCCGGGTTGGGCAAGGATCTGTCGCAGCTGCGCCGCCGCCTGCATGCGCGCAGCGCCAGTGGCGTCTGGCTGACTGGCGTGGATGCCACCTACTGGAGCTGGCGCCTCGCCGGACACGGCACATGGGCCGCGCCCTTGGGCTGGAAACCGCTGCGGCCGCTGTTGCGGCTGGCCTACACGCTGTTTGCCACACTCCGACCGCACCTGGAGTGGCTACCGCATCCCGAGGGCGCCAGCCGTTGCGGTGCGCAATGCGCGATCAGGCAAAAACCGCCGGCCTCCTGAAGTTCAGTCGTCAGCGTAAAGCGGCAACCGCAGCCCAAGTTCCGCTTCCAGGCAGCTCGGCCGACCGATCATTTCGTCGTGGCTGACCGGCTGGCACCAGTACACCTCGCGTACCCCGCAGCCGCGCAGCAATCGCTTGAGACTGCCCTGGTCGCTCCAGATCGTCCGCCCGCCATCGGCAAACGCCGCACGCCGACCAGTTCGGTCGACGATCCACGCACTGTAACCACAGCAGCGCAAACCATGCAGTTCGACCTGCTCGACCTGACCGCGACGCATGGCGAAGCGCAAGTCCGCGCAGGACATTCGCTTTCTCGACATCCCAGCACCTGTACAAAAATCATCTGCCGTACAAATTATTGTACAAATAAAAATATTCGTATAGGTTTACTCACATACCGCTGGCGCGTACGTCAGCGCACTGCCGTCGCCAGCGGCGACTGAAGGAACCACCATGAACGACCTGCCCGGCCACTACCGCCAAATACTGCTTGGAGTGGGTGAAGACCCCGAACGCGAGGGCCTGCGCGACACGCCGCTACGCGCGGCCAAGGCCATGCAATACCTGTGTGGCGGCTACCAGCGCAGCCTGGAAGAGATCGTCAACGGTGCGCTGTTCGCTTCCGACAATGACGAGATGGTCATCGTCAAGGACATCGAGCTGTACTCGCTGTGCGAGCACCACCTGCTGCCCTTCATCGGCAAGGCCCACGTGGCCTACATCCCGACCGGGCGCGTGCTTGGCCTGTCCAAGGTCGCGCGAATCGTCGACATGTACGCCCGCCGGCTGCAGATTCAGGAAAACCTGACGCGGCAGATCGCCGAAGCCATCCAGGAAGTCACCGGTGCCGCGGGCGTCGCGGTGGTCATCGAGGCCAAGCACATGTGCATGATGATGCGCGGCGTCGAGAAGCAGAATTCGGTGATGAACACCTCGGTGATGCTCGGAGCCTTCCGCAACTCCTGCAACACGCGGATGGAATTCCTCCAGCTGATCGGCAGGTCGCAGTGATGCCGCGGCTGGAACCCGGCATGGCGCGTATCCGGGTGAAGGACCTGCGCCTGCGTACCTACATCGGCATCAACGAGGATGAAGTCCTTAACCGCCAGGATGTACTGATCAACCTGACCGTGCTCTACCCGGCCGTCGCTGCGGTGCGTGACAACGATATCGACCGCGCGCTGAACTACCGCACCATCACCAAAGCGATCATCCAGCATGTCGAGCAGAACCGTTTCGCCCTGCTCGAACGCCTGACCCAGGAAATCCTCGATCTGGTGATGGCGCATCCGGCGGTCAGCCATGCCGAGGTCGAAGTCGACAAGCCCCACGCGCTGCGCTTCGCCGACTCGGTATCGATCACGCTGGCTGGCTGTCGCTGAGCTGCCGGCCATGGTCAGCCGCCTCCTCCTCGTCTGCCTGCTCGGGCTTGTCCCGCTCGGCGCCTCGGCCAGCTGGCGCGAGGCGGTGCCCGAGGCACGACTGGTTGGCCAGGGAGAACTGCGCTTCTTCGGATTTCGTATCTACGACGCGCGCCTCTGGAGCACGACAGCGCCACTGCAAGCGCAGACGCCGTTCGCGCTGGAGCTGACCTACCATCGCGCCATCAGCCGCGATGACTTCGTGCGTACCAGCTTGGAGGAAATCGCACGGCTGTCCGGCATACCGGAAGACTCCTCACGCCTGCGCGATTGGCGCGCGCAGATGCACAAGGCCTTCGTCGATGTACAGCCTGGCGAGCGCATCACCGGCGTCTATCTGCCCGGCCGCGGCTGTCGCTTCTACGTCAACGATCGACTGCAGCACGAAGTCGCCGATCCGGCGTTCGCCGAGGCCTTCTTCGCTATCTGGCTCGACCCGCGCAGCCGCGATCAGGCCCTGCGGCGCAGCCTGCTGGGCGAACGATGAAAGCCCCGGCGCTCGCCGCCTATGCGCTGCTCGGTCTGCCGCTGGCGATGGCGATGCTGCCGATCTACGTGCTGGTGCCGAACTTCTATGCGGCCGACCTCGGTCTGGGCCTGACGCTGACCGGTACGGTGCTGTTTCTCGCCCGGCTGCTCGATACCGTCCAGGACCCCTGGCTCGGTCGGCTGATCGACCGCCGCTCCGCACGCGGCTGGAATCTGCTGCTCGCTGGTTCGGCCGTGCTGCTGAGCGCGGCGATGGCCGCGTTGCTGATCCCGCCCGACAGCCTCGGCAGGTTCGCCCTGGCGGGCTGGCTGGGCGCACTGCTGGCGCTCACCTACACCTTGCACAGCCTGATCAACATTACTTATCTGGCCTGGGGTGCGCGGCTTTCCGACCAGCCTGAAATCCGCACGCGTGTGGCGGCCTGGCGCGAAGGCGCCGGGCTGATCGGTGTGGTGCTGGCCAGTGTGCTGCCCACTGCGCTGGCGACGCGGTACGGCATGTCGACCGCGCTCGGCGTGTTCGCGCTGACGTTCGCCGTGCTGCTGTGCCTCGGTGGCGCGATGCTCCTGCGCGCTGCGCCGCGCCCGCAGCGGGTCGCGCGCAGCGATGCACAAAGCTGGCGCCTGCCGCTAAGCAACGGGGCGTTCCGACGGCTCGCCGGTGTGTACTTCATCAACGCGGTAGCGGTGGCCATTCCGGCCACGCTGGCGCTGTTCTTCATCGCCGATCGCCTGCAGCTGGCAACGCTGACCGGGCTGTTCCTGGCGCTGTACTTCGTCAGCGGTGCGCTCGGGCTACCGATCTGGACCCGACTGGCCGATCGACTGGGCAAGCGGCGCAGCTGGCGGCTCGGCATGCTCACCGGTTGCGCAGCCTTCATCTGGGCGGTGTTATTGGAGCCGGGGTCCGCCTGGGCCTATGCCGGTGTATGCGTATTGTCCGGCCTCGCCCTGGGCGCCGATCTGGCGCTGCCACCGGCGCTGCTGGCCGACATCATCCCCGCCAAGCAACGCGACTCGACTGCCGCCTACTTCGGCCTGTGGAGCCTTCTTGCCAAGCTCGCCTTGGCGCTGGCCGGCCTTGCGCTGCCCTTGCTGGCCTGGGTCGGCTATCAGCCCGGCTCCCCGGCCGGCTGGAACCTGGCCCTGGTCTATGCCGGGCTGCCCTGCCTGTTGAAGCTGCTAGCGGACCGCCTGCTCACGTCCCTGCCCTGCGGAGATCCAACGCCATGAAAAGAACCCTGATGCTGATGCTGTGCCTGCTGCTTGTCAGCTGTACGGCCGTGGAGGTCGAGCATTACCGCAACGAAGAACCGCGGCTGGACCTGCGTGCGTTCTTCGTCGGGCGCGTCGATGCTTGGGGCATGTTCCAGAAGCGCTCCGGCGAGGTGGTCAAGCGCTTCCATGTCGAAATCACCGGCAGCCGCGACGGCGACAAACTGATCCTCGACGAGCGCTTTCGCTACAGCGACGGTACCACCCAACAACGCGTCTGGACGCTCACCGAAGACAGCCCCGGCCAGTGGCGCGGCACGGCCGCCGACGTGATCGGCGAAGCCCGCGGCGAAGTGGCCGGCAATGCGCTGCGCTGGCGCTATGTGCTCAGCCTGCCGGTGGATGGCAGCGTCTATCAGGTGGACTTCGACGACTGGATGTACCTGATCGACGAGAACACCCTGGCCAACCGTTCCTTCATGAGCAAATTCGGCGTCGAACTGGGCCAGGTCACGCTGTTCTTTCGCAAGCAGGTCGACTAGCACATCGCTCGCAGCGCTCCTGCGTGTGCTGTAAGCGCTTGGCCGGGCGCAGTTGTTCTAGAATGCGCCGCACGCCCCTTCAGGATCCCGCGCCATGATCAATGCCAAGCTGTTGCAACTGGTAATCGAAGCCTCCAACGACGGAATCGTGGTTGCCGAGCAGGAAGGCGACGACAACATCCTGATCTACGCCAACCCGGCCTTCGAACGGCTCACGGGCTATGCCGTGGATGACATTCTCTACCGCGACTGTCGCTTCCTGCAGGGCGAAGATCGCGACCAGCCGGGCCTGCAGGCGATCCGTGAGGCGGTGAAGAGCAACCAGCCGTGCCGTCAGGTGATCCGCAACTACCGCAAGGACGGCTCGCCGTTCTGGAACGAGCTGTCGATCACGCCGGTATTCAACGAAGGCGACCAGCTGACCTACTTCATCGGCATCCAGAAGGATGTCACCGCCGAAGTCGATGCCTTGCAGCGGGTCGAGGAGCTGGAAGCGCGGGTGCGTCAGCTCGAAGCGCAACTGGCCGAGCGCAACGCCTGAGCGAACGCCTCGTGAGCGCGCCAAGATACCCGCAAACGCCCGGCTGACGCTGACTGCAAAGGTTGTCATGGACGTTTCATGGCATAATGGCACTCCGCCATTCCCTTCCTGCAGTCGGGCGCATTGCGCCCTTGGATGACGCTCGTTGATTACCAACGTCCTCGTAGAAAACACGGTCATTCTGTTCGCGTTGTGCTGGCCGCTCTCCTTCTACTCAAGCAGTTGGACGAGAAAAGACCGCCCCGTGGCGCAATGTGCAGCCGGTACCTGGTTCGGCATTGCCTGCATCATCGGCATGATGATCCCCAACGCCATTCAGGCCGGCCTGGTCTTCGATGCGCGCACCGTCGTGCTGAGCATGGCCGCCCTGTTCGGCGGGCCGCTGGTGGCCGGCATCGCCGGCGCGCTGGCCGCGGCCTATCGCATCTGGCTCGGCGGCATCGGGATGCTGACGGGCCTGGGCAACGTGCTGTTGCCCATCGTGCTCGGGCTCGCCTATCGCTACTGCCATCAGCGCGGCCTGGTGCGCATCGGTTGCTGGCAGCTGCTGGCATTCGGCCTGCTCCTGCATTTTGGGGTGCTGGGGCTGGTCGCGCTGCTGCTGCCGACCGCCGTGGTGCTGACGGCCTTTCGCGAAGTCGCCGCGACGCTGCTGGTGGCACTGCCGCTGGGCACGACGGCCCTCGGCCTGCTGATCAAGGACCTGATCAAACGCAACAACACCGAGCAGGCGCTCAAGATCAGCGAGGCGCGGCTGCGTGCCATCACCCAGGCACTGCCCGATCTGCTGTTGGTGATCGACGAGGACGGGCGCTACCTGGACATCATCTGCTCCGAACGCAGCCTGCTCTACGACGATCCCTCGCGCCTGATCGGTCGCCGCCTGCACGACGTCATGCCACCGGCAGAGGAGCAGCGCTTCCTCGATTTCATTCATGAAACGCTGCGCAGCGATACCCCGCAGCTGCTCGAATACACGATGCAGACGCTCGGCGGCCGGCGGGTTTTCGAGGGACGCGCCCTGGCGCTGGATATTCCCGACATGGAAAAGCGCGCGGTGGTCTGGCTCAGCCGCGACATCACCGAACGCACCAATGCCGAGCTGGAACAGCGCATCGCTGCGATCGCCTTCGAATCGCAACAGGGCATGCTCATCACCGACGCGGACAACCGCATCCTGCGGGTGAACAAGGCCTTCAGCCAGATCAGCGGTTTCACCAGCGAGGAAGCCATCGGCCAGACCACCCGCCTGCTGGCGTCCGGCAAGCACGACGCGGACTTCTACCGGGCGATGTGGGAAAGCATCGGCACGACCGGCACCTGGATCGGCGAGATATGGAACCGACGCAAGAACGGCGAGGTGTATCCCGAGTGGCTGACCATCAGTGCGGTGAAGGATGCGCAGGGCAAGATCAGCCACTACGTGGCGGCCTTCTCCGACATCACCGACCGCAAGCTCGCCGAACAGCGCATCCACCATCTGGCCTTCTATGACCCGCTGACCGGTCTGCCCAACCGCCGGCTGCTGCTCGATCGCCTGCAGCAGGTGATGGCATCCAGCCGGCGCACCGGCCAATTGGGCGCACTGATGTTCATCGACCTGGACAACTTCAAGAACATCAACGACCTGCACGGGCACCAGACCGGCGACGAGGTGCTGCGTCTGGCGGCTGGGCGGCTGTCGGCCAACATCCGCGCCAGCGATACCGTGGCGCGGCTCGGCGGCGACGAGTTCGTGGTGATGCTCGAAGGCCTGGCCAGCGATGCCGTACTGGCCGGCAGCCAGGCCGAGCATGTCGGCATGAAGCTGCTCAGCTCGCTGGATGGCGCCTATCGCCTGAACGAGCTGAACCTGCACAGCAGCGCCAGCATCGGCGTGGTGCTGTTCGGCGAGGACGACAGCACCAGCGACGAGCTGATGAAGCGCGCCGACATGTCGATGTACGAAGCCAAGCTGTCAGGCAAGAACGCCCTGCGCTTCTTCGACCCGCGCATGCAGCAGGCCGTGCAGGAGCGTCTGCGCCTGGAGGAAGAAATCCGCCGCGGCGTGCTGACGGGCGAATTCTTTCTCTATTTGCAGGCACAGGTAGAACAGACCAGGGGCCTGACCGGCGCCGAGGCGCTGGTGCGCTGGCGGCATCCGCAGCGAGGCCTGCTGTCGCCGGCGGAGTTCATCGTCCAGGCCGAGCGCGCAGGTCTCGTCCAGGAGCTGGATGTGCTGATGCTGCGACAGGCGTGCCTGCAGCTCGCGCAATGGTCCGGCCGCGCCGGATTCGACGAACTGACGCTGGCGGTCAACATCAGCGCGCACCTGGTGTATCAGGACGACTTCATCACCCTGCTGCTGCAGCTGCTGCAAGCCAGCGGCGCCAACCCCCAGCGACTCAAGCTGGAGCTCACCGAAACGCTGCTGCTGGACAACATGCCCGAGGCCATCGCGCGGATGAACCAGCTGAAGGCGCACGGCATCCGCTTCTCCATCGACGACTTCGGCACCGGCTATTCGTCCATGAGTTACCTGCAGCAGTTACCGCTGGATCAGCTGAAGATCGACCAGGCCTTCGTCCGCGGCCTGCCGGACGATGCCAGCAGCCAGACCATCGTGCGCGCCACCTGCGCACTGGCGGCCGGTCTGGGTCTTGAGGTCATCGCCGAAGGGGTGGAAAGCGAAGAACAGCGCACGGCGTTGCTCGCCAACGGCTGTCACCGCTATCAGGGCTATCTGTTCGGCAAGCCCATGCCGGTGGAAGAATTTGAACGACTGGTCGTCGCTCAGCCGCAGCGCGCCAGCGCCAGCGGCTGAGCGCGGCGATTCACAGTTCCTGCGGCGCCCGGCGGCACAGTGCGACCAGCGCCTGCACCCAATCCTCGTGGGTGTTCAGGCACGGCACCAGCAGCAGATCCTCGCCGCCGGCCTCGATGAATTGCTCGCGGCCGCGATCGCCGATTTCCTCCAGCGTTTCGATGCAGTCGGCAACGAACGCCGGACACATCACCAGCAGTTTCTTCACGCCGCGCTGGGCCAGTTCATCCAGACGCGTTTCGGTATAGGGTTCGATCCACTTGGCCCGGCCCAGCCGTGACTGGAACGACACTGACCACTGATCGTCACGCAATCCGGCACGCGCGGCGAAACCCGCAGCGGTGCGCATGCACTGCGCGCGATAGCAGCTGGCGAGCACCTCGCCCTCGGCGCGCTGGCAGCAATCGTCACCCTTGAGGCAGTGCGCTCCGGTCGGATCGCTCTTGTGCAGGTGGCGCTCGGGCAGGCCGTGGAAGCTCAGCAGCAGATGATCGAAGTCCTGTTGCAGAAAGGGCGCGGCACTGGCGGTCAGCGCATCGAGGTATTCGGGCTGATCGTAGAACGGCTGCAGGATCGACAGCTGCAATTGCAGCCCATGCGCGCGGATCACCCGCCGGGCCTCCTCGATGACCGTGGTCGTCGTGCTGTCGGCGAACTGCGGATAAAGCGGTGCCAGGGTGACCCGCTGGATGCCCTGCCCGGCCAGCTCGACCAACCGGGTTTCGATGGACGGCTCGCCGTAACGCATCGCCAGCTCGACCGGCCCCTGCGTCCAGTGCGGCCGCACCGCTTCCTGCAACTGCCGGCTCAGCACCACCAATGGCGAGCCCTCCGGCCACCAGATCGACGCATAGGCATGCGCCGACTGCTCCGGCCGTTTGATCAGGATCAGCGATACCAGCAGGCGCCGCAGCGGCCAGGGCAGGTCGATGACATACGGGTCCATGAGGAACTGGTTGAGATAGCGGCGCACATCGGCGACTTCGGTGGAGGCTGGCGAACCCAGGTTGACCAACAACAACGCCTGCTCTGTCATGCAACATTCCTGACTACGGTTTGGGGGGCGCGCCGCCATGCTGCACGCGGCGCGGTATTTTCACACATGGCGCAGGCGCTGGGAGCCGGGCTGCGTCAACAGATCAGCCAGCGCGGCATCGAGGCTGTCGAAGTGAAAGACGAAGCCCTCCGCCTGCGCCCGCGCCGGCAACGCCCGCTGGCCGCCGAGCAGCAGACCGGACAATTCGCCAAGGCTCAGCTTGAGCACCGCCGCCGGCACCGGCAGCAGCGCCGGACGATGCAACGCCCGGCCCAGGGCACGGGCAAAATCGGCGTTGCGCACCGGCTGTGGCGCGCAGGCATTGTAGGGGCCGCGCGCCTGTGGCTGATGCAGAAGAAAATCTATCAGGCCGATTTGGTCATCGATGTGAATCCAGGGCATCCACTGCCGGCCACTGCCGATGCGCCCACCCAGCCCCAGACGGAACGGCGGCAGCAGCCGCTGCAGGAATCCGCCATCGGCGGCCAGCACCAGACCGGTGCGCACCAGTACCACGCGAATACCGAGCGACTCGGCCTCGCGCGCGGTTTCTTCCCAGGCGCCGCAGAGCTGGCTGGCGAAGTCGCCCGTGACCACCTGGCTATCCTCGGTCAGCGTGTGCTCACCGCCATCGCCATACCAACCGACTGCGGAACCGGAGATCAGCACCTGCGGCTTGGGCTCGCGCTGCCCCAGCCAGGTCACCAGTTGTTCGGTCAGGCGCACCCGGCTTTGCCACAACAGTGCGCGGCGCGCCTTGGTCCAGGGTCGGTCGGCAATGGGCGCGCCGGCCAGGTTGACCACCGCATCCAGTGCCTGTGAATCGAGTTCGCGCAGCTCGCCGATACCGCGTACCTGTGGCCCGCACAGCTGCGCGACACGCTGCGGTGTACGGCTCCAGACCCAGAGATTGTGTCCCTGCGCGGTCCAGTGCCGACACAGTGCCCGACCGATCAAGCCGGTACCGCCAGTGAGCAGGATGTTCATGCGGGTCTCCTCGTAGCACGTGCGGATTGTTTGCTGATCTCAGCATACACCTGTACGCGATGATTTTATTGTATAAGTTTTTACGCTCGCGTAGCCTGCCCGACCCAACGGGAGGTGAACGATGTCCCAGAAGATCGCCATCATCGGAGCCGGCATGGCTGGCCTTTCGGCAGCCCATGCGCTGCGTCAGGCCGGCCTGCCTTTACAGCTGTTCGACAAGAGCCGTGGCAGCGGCGGCCGCATCTCCAGCAAGCGCAGCGAGATCGGCGCGCTGGACCTCGGCACGCCCGGATTCCTCGCGCACGACCCTGCGTTGCGTACGATGCTCGTTGAATGGACCTCCGCAGGTTCCTGTGCGAGCTGGGCTGCCGTCGACAACCCGCAACCATACTGGGTGGGCACGCCGCGCATGAGCGCGATCAGCCGTGGCTTGCTCGGCGACCTGCCGGCCGCCTTTTCCTGCCGGATCAGCGAGGTGTTTCGCGGCGAGCACCACTGGCAGCTGCTCGATACCGAGGGCGTTAGCCATGGGCCGTTCAGCCACGTCATCGTCGCGGTACCGGCTCCGCAGGCCGCAGCCCTGCTGAGCTCCGCGCCAGTGCTCGCCGCGCGCGCCGCCAGCGTCGTCATGGAGCCGGTGTGGGCGGTGGCGCTCGGTTTTGCCGAGGCGCTGCCATGTGTGCGCCACACCCTCCGGTTCGACGACGAAATCCTGCGCCAAGCAACGCACGACAGTGCCAAACCAGGCCGCGACAACCGGCTCGACAGCTGGGTGCTGCACGCGACTGCCGGCTGGACGCGCCAGCATCTGGATCTGCCGAAAGAAGCCGTTATCGACCACCTCGCCCACGCCTTCGCTGAGCGCTTGGGCCAGTGCTTGCCGCCAGCCGAGTTTGCCATCGCCCACCGCTGGCTGTACGCCTACCCGGCCCGGCGTAATGACTGGGGCGCATTGGCCGACTCGCAAGGAGGCCTGTTCGCCTGTGGCGACTGGTGCCTGGACGGCACGGTCGAAGGCGCCTGGCGCAGCGGAGCACGCGCCGCACAGTTGCTGCTGGCCAGCCTGTGAACCGCTTCAATCCAGCCAAGCTCAGGCTGTCCAAATGGACGGCCTGCGAGCCGCGCAACCGCGAAAAGCACTTCCTCGTCATCGATCTGCAGTACGACGACGCCGGCGTGCTGCAGCAGGTCGAACTGCAGGCGGTGTACAGCCTGCGCAGCGAATGGATCGACTGGCGCCAGCTGCGCGACGACCTGAGCTGGCGCATGGGCTGGCATTGAGCGCCGCCGGCCTGCGCCGAACCTATACACAGCTTGTAATTACTTATACAAGATCGCTTGACTTGTACAACTCAATATCTATGATGACCTCAGGTTGTACAGATCCACTGCTTGTACAAGACGAGGTCATCCCATGCTCAGCTCCGTCGCCACGCCCAAGATCGGCATCAGTGCCTGCTTGCTCGGTAATCCGGTGCGCTTCAACGGCGGCCACAAGCAATCGTCGCTGTGCAGCGACGTGCTGGCCCGGCATGTCGAGTTCGTCCCGCTGTGCCCGGAGGTCGCCATCGGCCTCGGTACACCGCGCGAACCGATCCGCCTGGTCGGCGAGCCGGATAATCCCCGGGCCCGCGGCACCGTGCGCAGCGAACTGGACGTCACCGACGCATTGGCCGCCTACGGCCGGCAAATGGCGACGCAGCTGGACGATATCAGCGGCTACATCCTCATGCAGAAGTCGCCGTCCTGCGGCATGGAGCGGGTCAAGGTCTATCGTGACAACGGCCACACAGTACCCGGCGGCGGCACCGGTATCTTCGCCCGCGCGCTGATGGAGGCGCGTCCCGACCTGCCGGTCGAGGAAGACGGCCGCCTGAACGACCCGGTGCTGCGCGAGAACTTCCTCACCCGCGTCTACGCCTATGCGCAATGGCAGCGTCTGGTGCAGACCGGCCTGACGCGCAAGGCCATCGTCGATTTCCACTCACGCTACAAATACCAGCTGATGGCTGCGCACCCGCAGCAGTACCGCGCGCTGGGGCGGATGGTGGCAAACCTGCGTGACTGCTCGGTGCAGGAGTTCGCGCCCGGCTATTTCAGCCAGTTCATGCAGGCGCTCAAGCGTCCGGCCACCCGCGGCACCCACAGCAATGTGTTGCAGCACCTGAGCGGCTATCTGAAGAACGCGCTTGCGCCGGAGGATCGCCGCGAGATGCGCCGGCTGATCGACCAGTACCGCGCCGGCATCGTCCCGCTGGTGGTGCCGCTGACGCTGCTCAAGCACCACTTCCGCCGCCACCCGCATCACTACATCGAGCGCCAGGCCTACCTGCAGCCGCACCCGGAAGACCTCAGCCTGCGTAACGGAATCTGATCATGAGCGATGCGTTCGACAACACTCCGGCCGACCTCGAGCCGGGCTGGCGGCCGATCCGCGACGTTGCCCGGCTGACCGGCGTGAACCCCGTGACGCTGCGCGCCTGGGAGCGTCGCTACGGGCTGATCGTGCCGCGCCGCACCGCCAAGGGCCACCGGCTCTATGACGACGGCCATGTCCAGCGCATCCGCGACATCCTCACCTGGCTCGACCGTGGCGTGGCCGTCAGCCAGATCAAACAGCTGCTGACTGCCGGCCGCGCGGCCGCTCCGGTCGAGCAGAACCTCTGGACCGATCTGCAGGACGAGCTACTCACGGCGGTCGAGCGGCTCAACGAACGGCAACTCGACGATGCCTTCAACCGCGCCTTGAGCATTTACCCGCCGCTCACGCTCTGCCAGCACCTGGTGTTGCCGCTGCAGGCGCGACTGAGCCAACGTTGGCACGGCCAGTTTGGCGCCGCGCTGGAGCGCGCGCTGTTCGATAGCTGGCTGCGCAGCAAACTGGCCACCCGCATCTATTTCAACAATCGCCAGCACGCCGGCGCCCCGCTGCTGCTGGCGACGCTCGGTGACGAGCCGTTCGATGCCGGCCTGTGGCTGACCGCCTGGCTGGTGTCCAGCAGCGGCTGCCCGGTGGAGCTGGTCGAATGGAAGGTACCGCTGGCCGAACTCAGCCTCGCCGTGGAACGCATCGCCCCACGCGTCCTGCTGCTGCACGCCGCGCACAGCCTGGATGCCGATTGCCTGCAGCGCCATCTGCCGCGGCTGCTGGCGCAGCATGCCGACGCGCTGTTGGTCGGCCCGGCCGTGCACATCCACGCCGAGTCGCTGAGCCAGCATGGCGCCCTGCGTCTGGCCGGCGATCCACTGGCGGCGCTGCACCAGCTGCAAGCAGACGGGCTCCTGCCTGACGCCACGGAGAACGACGCATGACCCAATTGATCTGGCTGCGCCGCGACCTGCGCGTGAGCGACAACACCGCCCTGAGCGCCGCCATGGCCGCAGGGCCGACCATCGCGCTGTTCCTGCTCACACCGGGACAATGGCGTATCCACGACGATGCGCCGTGCAAGGTGGACTTCTGGCTGCGCAACCTTGCCGAGCTGGCCACCGAGCTGCGCCGCCTCAACGTGCCGCTGCTGATTCGCCACGCCGATGACTGGCAAACCGTCCCCGACGCGTTACGGCAGGTATGCCACGAGCACGCGGTGCGCGCCGTGCATTTCAACGACGATTACGGCGTCGACGAGCAGCGCCGCGACCACACGGTGAGCGAAGCCTTGCATCGGGACGGCATCGTCACCCAGCGCTATCTCGACCGCCTGCTGTTCGCCCCGGGCACGCTGCTGACGCAAAGCGGCGGCTACTTCAAGGTGTTCGGCCAGTTCCGCAAGACCTGCCTGGCACGCCTGCACCTGTCGCTGCCGCCGTGCCTGCCGCCGCTCGCGCCGCAGGCGCCGCTGGCAATGACGGGCGATCCGCGGCCATCCGCCGTACCGGGCTTCGCCGCGCCGTCCAGCACGCTCCAGGCACGCTGGCCGGCTGGCGAAGCCCACGCTCACCAGCGTCTGACGAGCTTCATCGACGAGGCGCTGGATGACTACCAGCAGCGCCGCGACTTGCCCGCCGAAGCCGGCACCAGCCAGCTGTCGCCGTACCTCGCGGCCGGCGTGATCTCGATCCGCCAGTGCCTGCACGCCGCACTCGCCGGCAACCGGGGCGAACTGGACAGCGGCAGCAGCGGCGCCGTCACCTGGATCAATGAACTGCTCTGGCGCGAGTTCTACACGCACATCCTGGTCGGCTATCCGCGCGTCTCGATGCACCGCGCATTCCGCGCCGAAACCGAAGCGTTGCCGTGGCGCCACGCGCCCGATGACCTCGCCGCCTGGCAGGAAGGCCGTACCGGCTTTCCCATCGTCGACGCGGCCATGCGCCAGCTGCGCGAAACCGGCTGGATGCACAACCGCCTGCGCATGATCACGGCAATGTTTCTCAGCAAGAACCTGCTGATCGACTGGCGCGAAGGCGAGCGCTGGTTCATGCGCCAGCTGATCGACGGCGATCTGGCCGCCAACAACGGCGGCTGGCAGTGGAGCGCCTCCACCGGGACCGACGCGGTGCCCTACTTCCGCCTGTTCAACCCGATCAGCCAGTCGCAGCGCTTCGATCCCGAGGGCCGCTTCCTGCGGCACTGGCTGCCCGAGCTGCAAGGGCTCAGCCGCCGCGACATCCACAACCCGTCCGCGCTCGGCGGGCTGTTCGCACCGGCGAACTACCCGACGCCCATCGTCGATCTCGGTGAGAGTCGCGCGCGGGTACTGGCGGCGTTCCGCGATCTGCCGCAGGTGCAGCCATGAGCGACTTCCTGCACGATTTCGCCCGCCGTTTCGCCGGTCTCGATGCCGGGAACCTGCATCGTCTGGGCGAGCTGTACACCAGCGACGTGCACTTCACCGATCCGCTGCACGAAGTCATCGGTCTCGACGCGCTGCAGGACTACTTCGCCGCGCTGTACGCCAATGTAGAGCAGTTGGACTTCGAGTTCATCGGTTTCGACCCCGTGCGCGACGGCGAAGGCTATCTGCGCTGGGTGATGAGCTACCGCCATCCCAGCCTCAAGCGCGGCCGCCTGATCAGCCTCGAAGGCTGCTCGCTGCTGCGTTGGAATGCCGAGGGCAAGGTGGAGCGGCACCGCGACTTCTTCGATGCCGGCGCCCTGCTCTACGAGCACGTGCCGCTGCTCGGTCCGGCGATCCGCTGGCTGCAGCGGAGGCTGGCATGACCGCCATGCGGCGTATCTGGCTGACTGGCGCCAGCAGTGGCATCGGTCATGAACTGGCGCGTCTGCTGCTGGCGCAGGGGCATCGGCTGGCGCTGTCGGCGCGCAGCAGCGAGCCGCTGCATGCCCTTGCCCGGCAGTACCCCGAGCAGGTGCTGGTGCTGCCGGGCGACCTGACCGACGCGACGCCGGTGCGCACCATCGCCGCCGAAATCGGCGCGCACTGGGGCGCGCTGGACAGCGTGATCCTCAATGCCGGCACCTGCGAGTACATCGACGTGCGGCATTTCGAGGCCGATCTGCTCGAGCGCGTGCTGCGCGCCAACCTGATCGCACCCGGCTACTGCATCGAGGCAGCGCTGCCGTTGCTGCGCCGCGGTGAGCGCCCCCTGCTGGTGGGCGTCGGCAGTTCGGTGACCTGGTTGCCACTGCCGCGCGCCGGCGCCTATGGCGCATCCAAGGCCGGCCTGCGCTACCTGCTCGAATCGTTGCGCCTGGACCTGGCCGCCGAGCGCATCGACGTCACGCTGGTCAGCCCGGGCTTCGTCGACACGCCGCTGACCCGTCGCAACGATTTCCCCATGCCGCTGCGCTGGCCTGCGGAGAAGGCCGCGCGCTACATCGCCGACCGGCTGGAGCATCGGCCGCTGCACATCCAGTTCCCCGCGCCGTTCATTGCCGGACTGCGCCTGCTGTCCCTCCTGCCCGCACGCCTGCAGTACGCCCTGGGCCAGCGCATGGCGCGCACGGACCATCACGGATAAGACCATCATGAAGATCGCCATCATCGGCAGCGGCATCGCTGGCCTGACCTGTGCCCACCTGCTCAATCGCCAGCACGACATCAGCGTGTTCGAGGCCGCCAGCTGGATCGGCGGCCATACGCATACCGTGGACGTGCGCCTGGAAGGCCAGGACTACGCGGTGGACACCGGCTTCATCGTCTTCAACGACTGGACCTACCCCAACTTCATCCGCCTGCTGGACCAGCTCGGCGTGGCCTACAAGCCGACCGAAATGAGTTTTTCGGTATGCGATCCCCGGCGTGACCTGGAGTACAACGGCCACGATCTCGATACGCTGTTCGCCCAGCGTAGCAACCTGCTTTCGCCGCCCTTCTGGGGCATGCTCCGTGACATCCTGCGCTTCAACCGCGAAGCGCTGGACGACTACCAGAGCGGTCGCATCGGCGCGCACGTCTCCCTCGGCGATTACCTGCGCCTGGGGCGCTACAGCCAGCGCTTCATCGACCATTACATCGTGCCGATGGGGGCGGCGATCTGGTCGATGTCGCTGAGCGACATGCTCGAATTCCCGCTGCAGTTCTTCGTGCGTTTCTTCAAGAACCACGGCCTGCTGTCGGTCAGCCGGCGCCCGCAGTGGTACGTGGTCGAGGGCGGCTCGAGCGCCTACATCGAACCGCTGACGCGCGCATTCAGTGAGCGCATTCGCCTCAACTGCCCGGTGGATTCGGTGCAGCGCGATGCGCAGGGCGTGACGATCCACACCTGGACCGGCGCCGAGCGCTTCGACAAGGTGGTATTTGCCTGCCACAGCGACCAGGCCCTGCGTCTGCTCAGCGCGCCGACGGCGACCGAGCATGCCGTGCTCGGTGCGCTGCGCTACGCCGACAACGACGTGGTGCTGCACACCGACACCCGCCTGCTGCCACGCCGCAAGCGCGCCTGGGCGAGCTGGAACTACCGGCTCGGCGGCCCGAGCGAGCAGCCGGCCGCGGTGACCTACAACATGAACATCCTGCAGGGCATCGAGGCGCCGGAAACCTTCTGCGTCAGCCTTAACCAGACCGCCGCCATCGACCCGGAGCAGGTGCTCGCGCGTTTCACCTATGCCCACCCGCAATTCAGCCTCGACGGCATCGCCGCACAGGCGCGTGCCGACGAGCTGCTCGGTGCGCAGCACAGCTATTACTGCGGCGCGTACTGGGGCAACGGTTTCCACGAAGACGGCGTGGTCAGCGCGTTGCGCGTGGCGGCGGCCTTCGGTGAAGCGTTATGAGCGGCGCCATCGTCTACAGCGCGCTGTACCACGGCTGGGTGCAGCACCGCCGCTTCGCCCCGCGCGCGCATGCCTTTCACTACCGCATGGGCCTGCTCTATCTGGACCTTGCCGAGCAGGACGCGGTGCTCGGGCTGTCCGCGCTGTGCGGCCGCGGTCGTTTCGCTGCGTTCGCCTTCCGCGAAACCGACTACCTGCCGGAGTTCACCCGGCGCGGCATGCCGCTGGCCGATGCGGTGCGCCAACGTGTCAGCGAGGCGCTGGGGCGCGCGATCAACGGGCCGGTACGCCTGCTGACCCAGCCGCGCAGCTGGGGCCTGAGTTTCAATCCGGTGAGCTTCTTCTACTGCTTCGACGAGCAGCAGCAGCTGGCGGCGATCCTCTGCGAAGTCAGCAACACGCCCTGGCGCGAGCGCTATCACTATGTGCTGCCGGCCAGCGGCAATGCCAACCTGCGCTGCAACGTGGCGAAGACCTTTCACGTGTCGCCGTTCCTGCCCGGCAACCTCGAATACCGCATGCGCTTCAACCCACCGGGTGAGGCCATCGGCGTACACATGGAGGACTGGCAGGACGAGCACAAGCTGTTCGACGCCACCCTCGGCCTCAAGCGCGAGGCACTCTCGCGCGCCGCCGTGCATCGCTACCTGCTGCGCTTCCCGTGGATGACCGGCAAGACGCTGCTCGCCATCTACTGGCAGGCGCTGCGGCTGGCGATCAAGCGCACCCCGTTCTTTGCCCACCACCCCACCACCGGCCGTTATGCCGTGGCCACCGTCGCGGCCAAGGAGTCTCGCCATGAAAAGCTCTAGCCTGAGCGTCAAAGCCACACCGGCGACCGCCCTGGGACTGGCCGGCGGTCTGCTGCGTCGCAGCGTGCTGCGCCAGCTGGCGCAGTTGCGTCACGGCCAGTTGAACGTGTTCGAGGGTGACGATTGCCTGATTTTCGGCGCCGGAAGCGGCATCCATGCCGAAATCCACGTGCATGACGGCGCCGCCTGGGGCCTGATCGCCAGCAATGGCTCCATCGGCGCCGGCGAAGCCTATATCCATGGTTACTGGAGCAGCCCGGACCTGACCGCCGTGGTCCGTCTGTTCGTCGCCAACCTCGAGGTGCTCGATGGCCTGGAAGGCGGCCTGGCACTGCTCGGTCGTCCGCTGCTCAAGGGCCTGCACTGGCTCAACCGCAACAACCGCGCCGGCTCGCAGCGCAACATTGCGGCGCACTACGATCTGGGCAACGCGCTGTTCGAGCGTTTTCTCGACCCGACCATGATGTATTCCGCCGCGCTGTTCGAGCACGCCGACGACAGCCTGGAGCAGGCCCAGCTGAACAAGCTGGAGCGCATCTGCGACAAGCTCGAACTCAAGCCAACCGATCATCTGCTGGAGATCGGAACCGGCTGGGGCAGCATGGCGCTGTACGCCGCCATCAACTATGGCTGCCGGGTGACCACCACCACGCTGTCGCGCGAGCAGTTCGCCTACACCCAGGCGCGCATCGAGAAGGAAGGCCTGCAGGAGCGCGTCACCCTGCTGCTCAGGGACTACCGCGACCTCGACGGCCAGTACGACAAGCTGGTGTCCATCGAGATGATCGAGGCCGTCGGCCACGGCTTCCTGCCGACCTACTTCCGTCAGTGCGCGCGCCTGCTCAAGCCCGACGGGCTGATGCTGCTGCAGGCCATCACCATCCGCGACCAGCGCTACGAGCGGGCGCGGCGCAGCGTCGACTTCATCCAACGCTACATCTTTCCCGGTGGCGCGCTGCCCTCGGTACAGCGGATGACCGAGCTGGTCGGCCGCGAAACCGACATGAACCTGCTGCACCTGGAAGACATCGGCTGGCACTACGCGCGCACCCTGCGCCTGTGGCACGAGAACTTCCGCCGCGCGCGCAGCGAGCTGGAAACGCTGGGCTACGACGAGCAGTTCTACCGGCTCTGGGAGTTCTACCTCTGCTACTGCGAGGGCGGCTTCCTCGAACGCAGCATCGGCACAGCGCAATTGCTGCTGGCCAAGCCGCAGGCGCGCCCGGCAAGCCGACAGCCGGAAAGCGCAACACCGCGCTGAGCCACGTTTCCCGACCGTCGCCCCGCACCTGCGCAGCCGAGCCGTCACCATCGCCCCAAAGCGGGGAATGCGTGCACCGCGCCGCACCCTTCTGGTTCAACGCGCTGCCGGCGTGCAATCTCGCCGGCCACTCCTCCGCCCGCGCAGCGAAGTGGCCGCGCACCCCGCTGAACCGCACTTTCCGGCACTGCGCCAGCGCCGGAGCGCGGTTTCAGATGACTTGGCACGCTAGCTGCAAATACCCAGGCAACACCTGCCCGAATCAGGCAGGTCGTCCCAGGCGGTCAGCGGCGACCGCCCGCCAGCAGGCGTGGGACCGGGTAACGGCAGGCAACGACGCCTGATCCACTACCCCCAAGAACTTCACGAAAACCAGGCAAAGGCGCCTGGAGCTGATACCAGCTCCAGGCGCCTTTTTGCGTTTTGCCGGCCCAGTGCCGCAGCAGCTCGACTGAGGAAAGGCCATGAGTTCTACCGTCACTCCGCTCACGCACAAAAAACTGGTCATCGTCGGCAACGGCATGGTCGGCCACCACTGCATCGAACAGCTGATCGAGCGCGGCGCCCTCTCCCGCTACGAACTGCATGTGTTCGGCGAGGAGCGCCAGCGTGCCTACGACCGCGTGCACCTGTCCGAATACTTCGGCGGCCGCGACGCCGAGTCGCTGGCCATGTGCGATGCCGACTACTACAGCAGCCACGGCGTCTACACCCATCTGGGCGTTCAGGTGCTGGGCATCGACCGTGAGCGCAAGGAAGTCGTCACCAGCGCCGGCCGCCAGCCCTACGACCAACTGATCCTGGCCACCGGCTCCTACCCCTTCGTGCCGCCGATCACTGGCGCCGAAGGCAGTGCGCGACTGGTCTACCGCACCCTCGACGACCTCGATGCGATTCGTGCGGCCGCCAGCAGCGCCAGGCGCGGTGTGGTGGTCGGTGGCGGTCTGCTCGGCCTGGAAGCGGCCAACGCGCTGAAGTCGCTCGGTCTGGAAGCCCATGTCGTCGAATTCGCTCCGCGCCTGATGCCAGTGCAACTGGACGGCGAAGGCGGTGCCGCACTCAAGGCGCGCATCGAGGCGCTGGGCGTCGGCGTGCACCTGTCGCGCGCCACCCAGGAGATCGTCGCCGGCGAGAACTACGCCTGGCGGATGAACTTCACCGACGGCGAATTTCTCGAAACCGACCTGATCGTGTTTTCCGCCGGCATCCGCCCGCAGGACGCGCTCGGCCGAGTCGCGGAGCTAGAGATTGCCCCGCGCGGCGGCATCGTCATCGACAGCGAATGCCGCACCTCGGACCCGGCGATCTTCGCCATCGGCGAATGCGCCAGCTGGAACGGCAGCGTGTTCGGCCTGGTCGCCCCGGGCTACAGCATGGCGCGCAGTGTCGCCGCTCAGCTGGCCGAAGAACCGCACGAGCCCTTCTACGGCGCCGACATGTCGACCAAGCTCAAGCTGCTCGGCGTGGATGTCGGCTCCATCGGCGATGCCCACGGCGCAACGCCGGGCTCGCGCAGCTACCGCTTCATCGATGAGGCCAGCGCCAGCTACCGCCGCCTGGTGGTATCCGCCGATGGCAAGACCGTGCTCGGCGCGGTGCTGGTAGGCGACAACAGCTACTACGACACCCTGCTGCAGTACGCGCAGAACGGCATCAAGCTGCCGGCCGATCCGTCCGCGCTGATCCTGCCGCAGACCGAGGGCGCTCCGACCCTTGGCCCGGACGCCCTGCCGGCCAGCGCGACCATCTGCTCCTGTCACAACGTCAGCAAGGGCGCGGTGTGCTGCCAGGTCGACGCCGGCGTCACCGACCTCGGCGAATTGAAAGCCATCACCAAGGCGGCCACCGGCTGCGGCGGCTGCAGCGCCCTGCTCAAACTGGTGTTCGACGCCGAGCTGGCCGCGCGCGGCGTGGCGGTGGACAAGAGCCTGTGCGAGCACTTCGCCTACACCCGCCAGGAGCTCTACGGCATCGTCCGTGTCGAGGGCATCCAGAGCTTCGCCGAACTGCTGGCCAAACACGGCCGCGGCCATGTCGGCTGCGACATCTGCAAGCCGACGGTGGGTTCGATCCTGGCCTCGTGCTGGAACCAGCCGATCACCGATCCGGCGCTGATTCCGCTGCAGGACACCAACGACACCTTCATGGCCAACATGCAGAAGAACGGCACCTACTCGGTGGTACCGCGCATCCCGGGCGGCGAGATCACCCCGGAGGGGCTGATCGCCATCGGCCAGGTGGCGAAGAAATACGACCTCTACACCAAGATCACCGGCGGCCAGCGCATCGACCTGTTCGGCGCCCAGCTGCACGAGCTGCCGGACATCTGGGGCGAGCTGATCGCCGCCGGCTTCGAAACCGGTCACGCCTACGGCAAGAGCCTACGCACGGTGAAGTCCTGCGTCGGCAGCACCTGGTGCCGCTACGGCGTGCAGGACAGCGTCGGCATGGCGCTGCGCCTGGAGGACCGCTACAAGGGGTTGCGCGCGCCGCACAAGATCAAGTTCGCCGTCTCCGGCTGCACCCGCGAATGCGCCGAGGCGCAGAGCAAGGACATCGGCGTGATCGCCACCGACAAAGGCTGGAACCTCTACATCTGCGGCAACGGCGGCATGCGCCCGCGGCACGCCGAGCTGTTCGCCACCGACCTCGACGACGAGGCGCTGATCCGCACCATCGACCGCGTACTGATGTTCTACGTGCGTACCGCGGACAAGCTGCAGCGCACCTCGGTCTGGCGCGAGAGCCTGGAAGGCGGCCTCGATTACCTCAAGGCCGTGATCCTCGACGACAGCCTGGGGCTGGCCGCCGAGCTGGAGAGCCAGATGCAGCACGTGGTCGACAGCTACCAGTGCGAATGGGCCAACGCCATCAGCGACCCGGAAAAGCTCAAGCGCTTCCGCACCTTCGTCAACGACGGCCGCGCCGACCCCGACATCCACTTCGTCAAGGAGCGCGGCCAGCGTCGGCCGGTACGCGCCAGCGAACTTCACCTCATCCCACTTACCCAGGAGGTGCTCTGATGAGCCAGTCCAACGTCGTTCGTCTCGACTCCCGTTCCGCAGCCCCGGCGGCCTGGCAGGCACTGTGCAGCCGCGCCGATCTGGTCGCCAATTCCGGTGTAGTGGCCTGGCACGAAGGCGCCCAGGTGGCACTGTTCCACCTGCCTGACAACGCCGAAGGCGAGCAGTTGTTCGCCATCGACAACCGCGACCCCAAGTCCGGCGCCAACGTCATCGGCCGCGGCATCGTCGGCAGCCTCAAGGGCGAGCTGGTGATCGCCTCGCCGCTGTACAAGCAGCACTTCCGCCTGGCCGATGGCAGCTGCCTGGAATACCCCGAACAAAGCCTGCGGGTATGGCCGGTGCGCCTCAATGGCGATGCCGTGGAGATCGCCGTCGCCTGAATCCGCCGCCGGCGACGCGGCACAACCCACAACCTGCAAGTTTCTGCCCACTACTCGAGAGCATCCGCCATGTCCTACATAATCCCTTCGGAGTTCGCCACCAAGATGGTGGACGCCGGTGAATCGAAGATCTTCATGTCTACCCGCGACACCCTGATCCGCGCCTTCATGGCCGGGGCGATCCTCGCCCTCGCCGCGGTGTTCGCGGTGACCATCACCGTGCAGACCGGTTCACCGCTGATCGGCGCCATGCTCTTTCCCGTCGGCTTCGTCATGCTTTACCTGATGGGCTTCGACCTGCTGACCGGGGTGTTCATGCTCACCCCGCTGGCCCTGCTCGACCGTCGCCCCGGGGTAACCGTCGGCGGTGTGCTGCGCAACTGGGGCTGGGTGTTCCTCGGCAACTTCGGCGGTGCGCTGACCGTGGCCTTCATGATGGCCTTCGTCTTCACCATGGGCTTTTCCACGGAGCCAGGGCCGATCGGCGAGAAAATCTCGCATATCGGCGAGGCACGCACCCTGGGCTACGCCGAGTTCGGCGCGGCAGGCTGGGCGACCATCTTCCTGCGCGGCATGCTGTGCAACTGGATGGTGTCGATGGGTGTCGTCGGCGCGATGATCTCCACCTCGGTCAGCGGCAAGGTCATCGCCATGTGGATGCCGATCATGCTGTTCTTCTTCATGGGCTTCGAGCATTCGGTGGTGAACATGTTTCTGTTCCCCTCGGCGATGATCATGGGCGGCGACTTCTCGGTGATGGATTACATGCTCTGGAACGAAATCCCCACCGCTTTGGGCAACCTGGTCGGCGGCTTGGCCTTCACCGGCCTGACGCTCTATACCACCCACGTGCGCACCGCACCCAAGCGCACCGTCTACTGACCCTGGAGTGAACGAAGGCCCCGGCTCGCATGCGCGCCGGGGCTTTTGCGCAGATGAAGATGCCCAGCCAACTCGCCATTTCCCTCGGCCAGCATTCGGATGCCGGACGCAAACCGGCCAACCAGGACTTTCACGGCGCCTGCGTGCCCGCTGACGCCCTGCTCGCCAGCAAGGGCATCGCCATCGCGCTGGCCGATGGCATCAGCAGCAGCGAGGTCAGCCATATCGCCAGCGAAACCGCGGTGGCGAGCTTTCTTTCCGACTACTTCTGTACCTCCGACGCCTGGTCGGTGAAGCAGTCGGCGCAGCGGGTACTGGTGGCGATCAATTCCTGGCTGCATGCGCAGACCCGCCACAGCCCGCACCGCTATGACCGCGACCGCGGCTATGTCTGCACCTTCAGCGCGCTGGTGCTCAAGTCCGCCAGCGCGCACCTGTTCCACGTCGGCGATGCGCGCATCTATCGACTGCGCGACGGCAACCTGGAACAGCTGACCGAGGATCACCGCGTGCGTGTGTCGGCGGATACCAGCTACCTCGGCCGCGCGCTGGGCATCGACCGGCACCTGGAGATCGACTACCGCACCCTGCCGCTGGCGGTCGGCGATCTGTTCCTGCTCGCCACCGATGGCGTCTACGAGCACATCGGCGCACGGGAGGTAGCGCAGCTCGTCGCCGAGCATGGCGACGACCTCGACCTGGCGGCGCGCCGGATCGTCGAGCGGGCACTGGCCAACGGCAGCGACGACAACCTCACCGCACAGCTGGTACGCATCGACAGCCTGCCGGAGCAGGCCGTCGACGACGTGCAGCGGCAACTCGGCGAACTGGCGCTGCCGCCCTTGCTGGAGCCGCGCATGCAGTTCGACGGCTATCGCATCGTTCGCGAGCTGCACATCAGCAGCCGCAGCCATGTGCACCTGGCCGTCGAAGAAGCCAGCGGCGCCAAAGTGGTGCTGAAGACGCCGTCGATGGATCTGCGGGGCGACGCGGCCTATCTGGAGCGCTTCCTGCTGGAGGAGTGGATCGCCCGCCGCCTGGACAATCCTCATGTGGTCAAGGCCTGTCCGCCACCGCGGCAGCGCCGCTACCTGTACACGGTGAGCGAATTCATCGATGGCCAGACGCTGGCGCAGTGGATGCTCGACCATCCACAGCCGGACCTGGAAACCGTGCGCGGCATCGTCGAGCAGATCGCCCGCGGCCTGCGCGCCTTCCACCGCCTGGAGATGCTGCATCAGGACTTGCGCCCGCAGAACCTGATGATCGACGCCACCGGCACGCTGAAGATCATCGATTTCGGCTCGACCCGCGTCGCCGGGCTGGCCGAGCGCAATGCGCCGGGCACGCAGGACAACCTGCTCGGCACCGCCGCCTATACCGCCCCGGAATACTTTCTCGGCGAGGCCGGCACGCCGCGTTCGGATCAGTATTCGCTGGCGGTGATTGCCTATCAGCTGCTCAGCGGCCGCCTGCCCTACGGCGCCGACGTCGCCAGGGCACGCAGCCGCGCAGTACAGCGGCGCCTGCGCTATCAGCCGCTGCGCCATGCGCAGCGCGATATCCCGGCGTGGATCGACGAAGTGCTGGGCAAGGCGCTGCATCCCGATCCGGCGCGGCGCTATGCCGAGCTGTCGGAGTTCGTCTTCGAGCTGCGCCAGCCCAACCCGGCCTTTCTCAACCGCGCCCGCCCGCCGCTGTTGGAACGCAACCCGTTGCTGTTCTGGAAAGGCCTGTCACTGCTGCTGGCCGGTACAGTAGTTGCGCTGCTGTTGCGCTAGCCGCGCTGGCGCAACAGTGTCGTGGCGCCCTGGGGCTTGCGCGTGTACCAGAACACCCGGCTGACGCCGCGGGTGATCGCCACGTACGCGAGACGCAGGCTCTCATCGGCCTGCGCCTGGTCGTAACTGTTGCGAAAGAAGCCGGACGCGGCATACAGCGCGTTGCGCAGCGGGTGTTTCTCCGCGGGCAGGCAATCGTCGACGATGATCGCGACTTCGGCCTGCAAACCCTTGGCGCGGTGAATGGTGTAGGCCTTAACCGGCAGCTTGCGGTCCAGCTGCGCCTGGATCTGCCGCAGCGGCTCGTTGCGCCGGCTGAGCAGCAGCACCGCGGTGCGCTCGCGGCTCTGGCGTTCTGCCGCATGGGCACACTGCGCGTTGATCTGCTCGATCAGCTGCGCCAAGCCCTTGTTGAGGTCGAAGCGCGGCACCAATTTCACTCCGTGATCGCCCGGCTGCATCGGTCTGGCCGCCTTACTGGCCTTGGCCTGTTTGAACGCGACGCCCGCCAGCACGGCCTCGGCATCGCGAATCACCGGCTCGATGGAGCGATAGTTGGTGTCCAGCAGCAGCGTCTTGCTGCCCTTCGCCCTGCCGCGGCGCGGGAAATACTTGTCGAAGTCCATGAACAGCTCCGGCGAGCTGCCGCGCCAGCCATAGATCGACTGCCAGTCGTCACCGATGGCCATCAGGCTCGGTGCCTTGCCGTCGCGCGCGACCCGGCGATGCAGCGCCTGCAGCCACTGGACGATCTGCGGGGAGATGTCCTGGAACTCGTCGATCAACAGGTGCGTGAATGGCGCCAGCTGCTCCGCTGCGATGCCTTCGCCGCTGGTCAGGCGCTCGCTGAGTTGCACGAAGGCACCATTGAACGTCTGCAGGCCCTGTTCGGCCAAGCAGGCCTCGAAATGCCGATGGAAGGCCATCAATGCCTCGATGAACAGCCGCTCGCGCGGCGCGCACTGCAGCGCGCCAGGTTGCAGCCGGTCGATGCGCAAGCCGATGCTTTCGATGAAGCCCGTTTGCACGTGGAACGCCTCGTACAGCGGTAACGCGCGAAATTCTCCCGCCAGCTTGAAGCCATCCAGTGGTGCCCTCGCGGTCGCACGCTTGCCGTTGGCCGGCTCGGCGGGAGCCGGCAGCCCGAGCAGCTCATGCACCTGGCGACGAAATGCCTCCTCGGCGCTGTAACAGCGCTGGTAGGCCTGCTTCAGCAGCCGCTGCTGCGCAGGACGCAGGCGCGCGGCGGCCAACGGATTGTCCGGCTGGTCGGCCGACGCGGCCTTGTCGTCAAGCTGCTCGAACCACTGCTGGCGGCCCAGCACCTCGCGCGCCAGCATGCCCATCGCGGCATGGAAGGTACGGACGCATTCGCGCGCCTGCCCGGCATCGGAAGGAAATCCCCAGAACCCGAGCAGCTTGAGCAATTGTTCGCGTAGCTCTGCGCAGGAGGCATTGGTGAAGGAAATCACCGTCAACCGCGCCGGTTCGATGCCCAGATGACAGAGCATGAACACGACCCGCAGTACCAGCGTGGTGGACTTGCCCGAACCCGCCCCGGCGAATATCCGCGTCAGCGGGCTGCGGCAGAGAATCATCGCCCACTGCTCATCCGACGGCATGTTGATGACGCCGGCCGCCACCGCGCGGGCAACCTGTTCGCGCATAGCCTCGATCTGCGCCGCGCTGACCGGCAGCTCACCGGACGCGTAGATACCATCGGCAGCCACTGGCCGCGCGCTTCGTTGGCGTGCCGGCGGACTCTTCGCAGGTTTGCCTGCGTCCTGCTTGCCTTTCCCCTTGCGTGCTTTCCCTGCCTTGCCACCGGCCGGTGCTGCGACCGGTTTGCCCCAGCGGCGAAATACCAGCTCGTCCTCGTTGCGCAGATGTGCCGCTGTACGTGGGAAGCAGCGCGCCAGCGTTCCAGCAACGAGCAGGGTGTAGCGCTTCACGGCAGCCAGCATGCGAGATCCGATGAGATGTATGTCATTGATATAGTAAGATTTTTTCACGACCGCGGGCGGCTGGCGAGAGGAACGGTCGTGCGCTTCGCGGGCCTGCACCGTTGTGGTGCGACAAATAGCCACAATGATTCAACGATATTGTTATCAAGCTGCATTTGTATTCATTAGATATCACTTAAAGCGCGACGGACAATTGCAGCGAGGCTCCCAGGTGCCTGACCTGGGAGTCGTCGCGATTTCGCTGAGTCAGCGAAATCGCGACCGTCATAACCCAAAGGAAATACCCATGAAAAAAATCGTGATCTCCATGCTCGCCCTCGGCGGCGCTCTGGCTCTGCAGCCGGCGCTGGCGCAGGACGGCGAATCGCTGTTCAAGAGCAAGGCCTGCGCGGCCTGTCATTCGATCGACGCCAAGCTGGTCGGCCCGGCCTACAAGGAAGTCGCCGCCAAGTACGCAGGCCAGGCGGACGCCGCCACCATGCTCGCCGGCAAGATCAAGAACGGCTCTCAGGGCACCTGGGGCCCGATCCCGATGCCGCCAAACGCGGTAACCGACGAAGAGGCGAAGATTCTCGCCGAGTGGGTGCTGAGCCAGAAGTAACACCCAACGCCAAAGGCAGCTTGCTTGGCCGCGACGACTGCCTTTGGTGCATTGCGTCACCCCTTAACCCACTAATCAACTAGGTCTTGACCCTTATCAACGCTCCAAGAGGCTTCTATGACCACATTGCCAATACATACGCGCCGTTCGGAGGCTCAAATGTTTGGCTCTGTACGCTGGAACGACCACTTGATGCAACGCTACGGGCAACTTGACCCGCATCAGTGCGGCTACCCGCGAACCGCCGATTTCACCACCGCAATCGCACCGCTCGACCTGCTGCGCGCGTTGCGCGACAGCCGCAAGGCACAGCGCCCCCTTTCCCTCGCCGTACAGCTGCCGCTGCTGCCGCACGACGAGCTGACGCTCTACATCGCCGATCTGGAGCGCGAAATCGACCTGCACGCCTGCCACCTCGGCGAGCATCCTCGCGTCGAACGTCTGCAGCTCAACGCCGGCCGCGCCAGTCTCGACCAGTTGCGTCGGCTGATCGGCCATGTGCAATCGCGCTTCGAGCTCAACCCTCATGAGCCGAACGAATTCAGCGTCGAGGTCGAACTCGCCCATGCCGACTGGCCGCTGGTCGGCGTCCTGCGTGAACTGGGCTTCAACCAGTTGAGCGTCAGCGTCCCCGATTTGCATGCCGATCTGGGCAATTCCGTCGAGTACTTCCAGAGCACCAGCCGCATTCGCGCGCTGATCGAGGCGGCACGCACGCTGCACTACCTCTCGGTGAACGTTGACCTCGGCTACGGCCGTTCCTGGCAGACACCGACCAGCTTCGCCCGCAAGCTCGATTCGATCATCGAGCTGCAACCCGACCGCGTCTCGATGTTCGATTACCGGCAACTGCCGGCCCCCGCCTCGCGGCGCCTCAGCCTTGCGCCCGCCGATGTCAGCCAGGTCTTGCACCGTTGCGGTATCGAGCGTCTCGCCGCGGCCGGCTACCGCTTCATCGGTCTGGGCCACTTTGCCCTTCCCCACGACGAACTGACGATGGCGCAAGAGCTTGGCTGTCTTCGCCATGATGTCGGCGGCTACACCACGCTCGCGCAGTTCGACCATCTCGGTCTGGGCGCCGGTGCGGTCAGCCGGGTCGGCGATCTCTATGTGCGCAATCACACGTCGATCGCGGATTACCGGCAGGCACTCGCCCAGGCCCAGCTTCCTACCGACCGCGGCTTGCTGCCTGCCAGTGTCGATCGTGGGCTGCGGGCGATCACCGAACAACTGCTGTGCGATGGCTATCTGGACTTCGTCAGCCTGCAGGCACGCGCCGGCGTCGTGTTCCAGGAACGCTACGCAACGCTGCAACCGCTGCTGGAACAGCTGCAACGTGAAGGCCTGCTGCACCTGCGTGCGCATGGCATCGAAATTCAGCCCGACGGCTGCCTGCTCATCCCCGCGCTCTGCGCGGTGCTGGCGCAGCCCGAACTGGCAGATCGGCTGACGGATGCGCTCTCGCCTGCCGATACCGCTTCGCTGAGCGCGAGGTAGCCCCATGGCCAAGAAGTTTCCGCTCAACCCGCCGCATCCCGAACGCATCTGCTGGGGCTGCGACCGCTACTGCCCGGCGACCTCGCTGGGCTGCGGCAACGGCGCCGACCGCACGATGCACCCCTCGGAAATGCTCGGCGAGGACTGGTACCTGTACGGCGACTGGGACATCGAGCCCGCCGATATCCCGCAGCAACCCGCCGATCCGGCGTTGATCGCCCGCCAGGGCTGATAGCGCCGCAGCCGCGGAACGCCTGTGGCACGCCGCAGTCAGTTGCTGCATCAGCCCTGACGAGGATTGCCCGATGAACTCACCCTACGAATCCCACGACCAGAACGTGCATGGCTGGGAACGCGCTGCCTCGCTGGCCGGCGGCCTGCTGTTGCTCGGTCTGGGGGCGCGCCGCGGCGGTGCGGGCGGACTGTTGCAGGCAGCGGCCGGCGCCTTGCTGCTGTTACGCGGCATCAATGGTCGCTGCGAGGCCAAGCGACTGCTCAGCGCGGCGCCTCAGCAGCGCCAACCGGCGCCCGCCCGCTACAGCCACATGCCGCTGGATTCGGAAGTCCACAGCCCGGATTTCGAGAACGCCGGCGTCAGCCTGCCCGACGCGACGCCGATGGGCCACGAGCTTTCCGCTCGTACCTGACGGTCACAACTGGAAAGAACCTGGCGCCGATGGTAAAGCTGACGGCTCCGGCCTGCGCCACGGCCAGCTTCGGTAACAGGAGTTCGCTTTGATTCCCGCAGCGCTCATCACCGCCTTGCGCGGCGCGCGTCACGTGCTGGTGTTCACCGGTGCTGGCGTCTCGGCCGAGAGCGGCATCGCCACCTTCCGTGATACGCCCAGCGGTCTGTGGGAGCGCTACGATCCGGCGACGCTGGCTACCGCGCGTGCATTTCGCCAAGACCCGGCGCTGGTCTGGGGCTGGTACGAGTGGCGCCGCATGCAGGTGCTGCAGGCGCAGCCAAATCCAGCCCACCTCGCCATCGCAGCACTGGCGCAGCGGGTGCCGAAACTCACGCTGGTCACGCAGAACGTCGACGATCTGCATGAGCGCGCCGGCAGTACCGAGGTGATCCACCTGCACGGCAGCCTGCATCGGCCGCGTTGCTTCGCCTGCGCACGCTCACCGAGCCAACCGCTCGGCCTGCCCGATGAGCCCGAAGGCGGCCGCCACCTGGAGCCGCCGCGCTGCGAACACTGCGGCGGCAGGCTGCGCCCTGGCGTGGTCTGGTTCGGCGAGCGCTTGCCGGAAGCGGCACTGACGGCGGCATTCGCCGCGGCCGACAGCTGCGATGTGCTGATCTCCGTGGGCACATCCGGCGTAGTGCATCCCGCCGCACAGATCCCCGAACGTGCCTGGCGGGCCGGCGCCGTACTGGCGCACGTCAACCCGCAACCGCTCGGCAGCCATGCCGAACGCGAGTTCCTGCTGTGTGGTACGGCGGCGCAGCTGCTGCCGCAGTTGCTCCAGGCCGCCTTCAACGATTGACTGCGTCCCGCCAGGCCGCGCCGCTGAGCCTTCCGTTCATCCATCTCGCTTCGCTTATAGTGGCGGCCAGAACTAGACTGCTATCAGCAACTTGCAGGAAGCCAGGCACACGATATGGGCGCAGTATGGCGGTCCGACACTCCTCCCGCAGGGCGCTCGCAATGCGCTCCGCACAACCGTTCCCGAAAACCCTCACCAAAGAAGGATCGCCGCCGGATGCGCCCGCTCGGCCTGCTGTTGTTCACCACACTACTGGGCGCGGGGGGCTATGCCGCCTGGCATGAGCTGCAGACCTCACAGTGGCAGGCCCGCTGGGTCAGCCGCTATGCCGCGAGCCTGGACTATCACGTCGCCCCCGGTCCGAGCAGCGAGATCCGCTTCCCCGAGGACGGCCCGTTCGACCGTCGGCTGGGCTACGTGCAGCTACCAACCTTCATCGAACGGCTGAGCACGCGCGGCTTCGAGGTACAGGCGCAGGCGCGTTTTTCGCCAGCGCTGCTCGACTACGCCAGTCGCGGCTTCTTCGTGCCCTATCGGCACCAGTCGCAGGTGGGCCTGACCATCTTCGACTGCCGTGGCCTTCCGCTGTATGCAAACAGCTACCCGCAGCAGTTCTACGAGAGTTTCGAGGACATTCCGCCGCTGGTGGCGCTGAGCCTGCTGTTCATCGAGGATCGCGGCCTGTTGGACGCCAGCCGGCCGACCGTCAACCCGGCGGTGGACTGGCCGCGCTTCGCCAAGGCGGCGATCAGCCAGCTGGAGAAACGCCTCGGCCTCGGCGGCCAGGCATCCGGCGGCAGCACCCTGGCGACACAGGTGGAGAAATACCGCCATTCGCCCGAAGGACGCACCGGCGATCCGCAGGAGAAGCTACGGCAGATGGTTTCCGCCAGCGTGCGTACCTATCGCGAAGGGCCGCAGACCCTTGCGGCGCGTCAGCGCATCGTGCGCGACTACCTCAACAGCGTGCCGCTCTCGGCGGCGCCGGGGCATGGTGAGGTCCACGGCATCGCCGATGGCCTGCGGCTGTGGTACGGCGCCGATTTCGCCGAGGTCAACCGTCTGCTCGACCCGCGCCGCAACGCCGACAGCGACCTTCAGGCCCGCGGGCTGGCGCTGCGCCAGGTGCTTTCTCTGCTGATCGCGCAGCGCCGGCCGTCCTACTACCTCGGCGCCGGTCGCAAGGAGCTGGCTTCGCTGACCGACAGCCACATTCGCCTGCTGGCCGCCGGCGGCATCGTCGATACGCGTCTGCGCGAAGCCGCCCTCGCCCAGCAGGTCCAGTTCCGCGACCTGCAGCGCGAGCCGGCGATCCGCACGGTGGAGGCCACCAAGGGCATCAGCGTCGCGCGCATGCGCCTGGCCGGCCTGCTGGGCATGCCGCTGTACGATCTCGACCGCCTCGACCTCACCGCCAGCACGCCGCTGCAGGGCGAATTGCAGACCAGGATCAGCGCCTATCTGGCGAGCCTTGCCGACCCACAGGTGGCCGCCGAAGTCGGCCTGTTCGGCGAACGCATGCTCTCACCAGAGAAAACCGCCGACGTGCGCTACAGCTTCACGCTGTTCGAGCGCGGCGAGCAGGGTTTCCGCGTGCGGGTACAGACCGACAACACCAACCAGCCGTTCGACATCAACGAAGGCAGCAAGCTGGAACTCGGCTCCACCGCCAAGCTGCGCGTGCTGACCACCTATCTGGAGATGATCGCCGAGCTGCACCAGCGCTACTCGATCCTCGACACGCGCCAGCTGCGCGAACTGGAAGTACGCGACCCGCTCAGCCGCTGGGCCGTGGCCTACCTGGCGCAAAGCAGCGATCGCAGCCTGCCGGCGATGCTCGATGCGGCGATGGAGCGGCGTTACTCGGCAAGCCCGGCCGAACGCTTCTTCACCGGCGCCGGACTGCACCACTTCAACAACTTCCGCCGCGAGGACGACCACCGCATCGCCAGCGTGCGTGACGCGTTGCGCGAATCGCTGAACCTGCCATTCGTGCGGCTGATGCGCGATCTGGTGAGCTACAGTACACACGAGGCGATCAACAGCGCCGAGTTGCTGAAGAACGACAAGGACCCGCGACGCCTGGAATACCTCACCCAGTTCGCCGACCGCGAGGGCTCGATCTTCCTGCAGCGTTTCTGGCGCAAGTACCGCGGCCAGTCCGCCGAGCAGCGCATCGAGACCTTCCTGCAGGGCATGCGCCCGACGCCGGTACGGCTGGCGGCGGTGCATCGCTATCTGCTGCCTGACGCGCCGCGCGCGGCGTTCGATCACTTCCTGACGTCGCGCCTGCCTGCCGCCGCTCTCGACGCCAAGGATCTGGACGCGCTGCACACCCGCTACGGCCCGGGCGCGTTCAGCCTGCCGGATCAGGCCTACATCGCGCGCACCCATCCGTTGGACCTGTGGCTGCTGGGTTACCTGATCCAGCACCCCGACGCCAATCTGTCGGAGGTGGTCGCCGCCAGCCGCGACGAACGCCAGGAAGTCTACGGCTGGCTGTTCCGCAGCCGGCACAAGAGCGCGCGCGACAGCCGTATCCGCATCATGCTGGAAGTCGAGGCCTTCACCGACATCCATCGGCGCTGGCAGCGCCTGGGCTATCCGTTCGACAATCTGGTGCCGTCACTGGCCACCGCGCTGGGCAGCTCGGGCGACCGCCCGGCTGCGCTGGCCGAACTGATGGGCATCATCCTCAACGACGGGGTGCGCCTGCCGAGCGTGCGCATCGACAGCCTGCACTTCGCCGAAGGCACGCCTTACGAGACCCGCCTCGGCATACGCCCGAACATCGGCGAGCAGGTACTGCCGCGCGAGGTGGCCGCGACCCTGCGCGAGGCCCTTGCCCAGGTTGTGGAAGGCGGCACCGCGCGGCGCCTGCAAGGCAGCTTCGTGCAGAGCGACGGCAGTCCGCTGCGCGTCGGTGGCAAGACCGGCACCGGCGACAACCGTATCGACACCGTCGCGGCCGGCGGCCGGCTGATCAGCTCGCTGGCGATGAACCGTACGGCCACCTTCGTCTTCTACCTGGGACCGAATCATTTCGGCACGCTGACGGCCTACGTACCCGGGCAGGCGGCCGACAGCTTCCGCTTCACCTCGGCGCTGCCGGTCCAGACGCTCAAGGGCATGGCGCCGATCCTGCAGCCCTACCTGCAGGCAGGCGCCGACAGCCTTTGCCAGCAGCCCCGACCAAGCCGCCAGGTACCGTCAGCCCAACCGACGCGGCTCACCGCCGGTACGCCGGGCACGCAATAGGCAAAGTCAGAGGCGCGCCGGGGCGAGTCCGGCGCGCCTTAATGTGGAGGCAAGCCCAACAGCCGTGCCTGATTCTGCTGTGCCAGCTCCTTGAGGTAGTCCCAGGTGGTGCGCATGCGCGCCAGATCCTTGAACTCGATGGGCATCAGCATCCAGAACGTGCGGCTGAAGCTCACCGCGTCGGGCAACAGCAGCTGCAGGCGCGGATCGGCATCGGCGGAAAACGCCGGCAGGATGGCGATTCCCGCGCCCATCGCCACCGCTTCCTGCTGGGCCAGCAGGCTGGTGCTGCGCAGGCCGATGGAGCGGGCGTCGGCAATGCCGTCGAGAAACAGCAGCTCCTTGCTGAACAGCAGATCGTCGACATAGCTGACGAAGCGATGCGCGGCCAAATCGTCGCGACTGCGGATCGGCGCATGCTCGGCCAGGTAGCCGGGCGATGCATACAGCCGCAGCACGTAGTCGGTCAGTTTGGTGATGATGAACGGGCCGCGCTCCGGGCGCTCCAGGGTAATGACGATGTCTGCCTCGTGACGCGACAGGCGCACCGCGCGCGGCAGTGCCAGCAGATCGATGTTCAGATGCGGATAGCGCCGACTCAGACCGGTGAGCTGCCCAGCCAGCATCACCGTGCCGTAACCCTCGGTGGCGCCGATGCGCACCTGACCGGAAAGACCGTCGCCCATGCTCGGCAGCGAATGCTCGATGGCGGCACTGGCGCTCTCCATCGCCTCGACCCGCGGAAGCAGGTTGCGCCCGGCTTCGGTGAGGCGGTAGCCGCCGGGTTCGCGCAGGAACAGCTGCGCGCCCATGCTTTTTTCCAGTGCCTGCAGACGCCGCGAAACCGTGGTGTGATCGACCGCCAGCCGCCTTGCCGCCGTGGTCAGTCGCCCCGCGCGGGCCACTTCGAGAAAGTAACGCAGGTTGTCCCAGTCCATGTTTGCCGCTCTGGTCGATGGTTCCCGTGCATATTTGCACAACGACTCTGCAGCCGGCCGCATTGTCTTGCGTTTTTTTGCATTGCTAGGATCAAGGCAGCTTCTCGCAGCTGTCCGCGAGCCGATAACAACAACTGAGCCTAATCAGGCGGAGAGCGATATGACCGGTTCCATCCCCAGCGTGAAATTGCTGATCGGCGGCGAGTTCGTCGAATCCACCACCCAAGACTGGCGCGACGTCGTCAATCCCGCCACTCAGGAAGTGCTGGCCCGCGTGCCGTTCGCCACCGCGGCGGAAGTCAACCGCGCCGTCGCCAGCGCCGCCGAGGCATTCAAGACCTGGCGCAAGACGCCGATCGGTGCCCGTGCGCGCATCTTCCTCCGCTATCAGCAGCTGATCCGCGAGCATATGAAGGAGCTGGCGGCCATCCTCACCGCCGAACAGGGCAAGACCCTGCCCGATGCCGAGGGCGACGTGTTCCGCGGCCTGGAAGTGGTCGAGCATGCCGCCGGTATCGGCAACCTGCAGCTCGGCGAACTGGCCAACAACGTTGCCAGCGGTGTGGATACCTACACCCTGCTGCAGCCGCTGGGCGTCTGCGCCGGCATCACCCCGTTCAACTTCCCGGCGATGATCCCGCTGTGGATGTTCCCGATGGCCATCGCCACCGGCAACACCTTCGTCCTCAAGCCCTCCGAACAAGACCCGATGGTCACCATGCGCCTGTGCGAACTGGCGCTGGAAGCCGGCGTGCCGCCAGGCGTACTCAACGTGGTGCACGGCGGCCCGGACGTGGTGAATGCGCTGTGCGATCACCCGGTCATCAAGGCGGTGTCCTTCGTCGGCTCGACCCGCGTCGGTACTCACGTCTACAACCGCGCCAGCGCCGCCGGCAAGCGCGTGCAGTGCATGATGGGCGCGAAGAACCACGCCATCGTGCTGCCTGATGCGCACAAGGAGCAGAGCCTCAACGCCATCGCCGGCGCCGCCTTCGGTGCCGCCGGCCAGCGCTGCATGGCCTTGTCGGTCGTGGTGCTGGTCGGCGAGGCGCAGCAGTGGATTCCCGATCTGGTGGCCAAGGCGAGATCGCTCAAGATCAGCGCCGGCACCGAGCCGGGCGCCGACCTCGGCCCGCTGGTCTCCTGCGCCGCGCTGGATCGCGTCAGCGGGCTGATCGAACGCGGCGTCGCCGAAGGCGCGACCCTGGAGCTGGACGGCCGTAACCCGCAGGTGGCCGGCTTCGACAAGGGCAACTTCGTCGCACCGACGATCTTCTCCGGCGTGAAAGCCGAAATGAGCATCTACCAGGAAGAAATCTTCGGCCCGGTGCTGTGCGTGATGAGCGCGGCGACGATGGACGAAGCCATCGCGCTGATCAACGCCAACCCGAACGGCAACGGCACCGCCATCTTCACCCGCTCGGGCGCCGCGGCGCGGCACTTCCAGGAAGAGATCGACGTCGGCCAGGTGGGCATCAATGTGCCGATTCCGGTGCCGGTGCCGATGTTCTCCTTCACCGGCTCGCGCGCCTCCAAGCTCGGCGACCTCGGCCCCTACGGCAAGCAGGTGGTGCAGTTCTACACCCAGACCAAGACCGTCACCGAACGCTGGTTCGATGAGGATGCGGTCGGCTCCACAGTCAACACCACCATCAACCTCAAGTGACCCGCAACGGGCCGGCGAGCACGCCGGCCCTCAAGGAACGCTCATGACATTCGAAACCCTGCTCGTCGACATCCAGGATCGCGTCGCGCTGATCACCCTGAACCGCCCGCAGGCACTCAACGCCTTGAACAGCCAGCTGATCAGCGAGCTGAACAGCGCCCTCGGCCAGCTCGAGGCCGATCATGAGGTCGGCTGCATCGTGCTCACCGGCTCGGCCAAGGCCTTCGCCGCTGGTGCCGACATCAAGGAAATGGCCGACCTCAACTACCCGCAGATCTACCTCGACGACTTCTTCGCCGAGGCGGACCGCATCGCCAGCCGGCGCAAGCCGTTGATCGCCGCGGTGGCCGGCTACGCACTGGGCGGCGGCTGCGAGCTGGCGCTGTTGTGCGACATGATCTACGCCGCTGACAACGCCAGCTTCGGCCAGCCGGAAATCAACCTCGGCGTGCTGCCGGGCATCGGTGGCACCCAGCGTCTGACCCGCGCGGTGGGCAAGGCCAAGGCCATGGACCTGTGCCTGACTGGCCGCCAGATGGACGCCCAGGAAGCCGAGCGCGCCGGCCTGGTGGCGCGCATCTTTCCGCAGGAAAGTCTGCTGGAGGAAACCCTGAAAGCCGCCCGGGTGATCGCCGAGAAGTCGCTGCCGGCCACCATGATGGTCAAGGAAAGCGTCAACCGCGCCTTCGAAACCACGCTGGCCGAAGGCATCCGCTTCGAGCGCCGGGTCTTTCACGCGGTGTTCGCCACCGCCGACCAGAAAGAAGGCATGGCGGCGTTCGCCGAGAAGCGCAAGCCGGAGTTCAAGAACCGCTGAGCCACGCCGCTCGGCAATGGCGCACAAGAACAAAAGGAACGAGCCATGCATATCGGATTCATCGGGTTAGGCAACATGGGCGCACCGATGGCGCGCAACCTGCTCAAGGCCGGCTACGCGCTCAGCGTGTTCGACCTCAACGACGCCGCAGTGCGCGAGCTGGTTCAAGCGGGTGCGCTGCCAGCCGAATCGCCGGGCGCCATCGCCCGCGGCAACGCCGACGCCATCATCACCATGCTGCCTGCCGCGCCTCACGTGCGCAGCGTCTACCTGGGCGACGACGGACTGATCCAGAACGTGCGCCCCGACGTCCTGCTGATCGACAGCTCGACCATCGACCCGCACAGCGCCCGCGACGTCGCCGCGGTGGCCGCCCAGCACGGCAACCCGATGCTCGATGCGCCGGTCTCCGGCGGCACCGGCGGCGCGGCCGCCGGCACCCTGACCTTCATGGTCGGCGGCAGCACGGCGGACTTCGCGCGCGCCCGGCCGATACTCGAGGCCATGGGCAAGAACATCATCCACTGCGGCGATAGCGGCAACGGCCAGGTGGCCAAGGTCGCCAACAACATGCTGCTGGGCATCTCCATGATCGGCGTGGCCGAAGCCATGGCGCTGGGCGTAGCACTGGGCATGGATGCCAAGACTCTGGCGGGGGTGATCAATACCTCCAGCGGTCGCTGCTGGAGTTCGGACACCTACAACCCGTTCCCCGGCGTATTGGAGAACGTGCCGGCTTCGCGCGGCTACAGTGGCGGTTTCGGCACCGACCTGATGCTCAAGGACCTGGGTCTGGCCACCGAAGCCGCCAAGCAGGCGCGCCAACCAGTGATTCTCGGCGCGCTGGCCCAGCAGCTCTACCAGGCCTTCAGTGCACAGGGCCACGGCGGCCTGGACTTCTCCGCGATCATCAATCAGTACCGCAAGGATTCCACCCATGAGTGAAACCGAACGCCCCGTGCTGGCGGCCGTGCGCAACCACATCGGCCACCTCACCCTCAACCGCCCGGCCGGGCTCAACGCAGTGAACCTGGAGATGGTGCGCCTGCTCGACCAGCAGTTGCGTGCGTGGGCGGTCGATCCGGCAATTCACGCCGTGGTGCTGCGCGCCAACGGCGAGAAGGCCTTCTGCGCCGGCGGCGACATCCGCTCGCTGTACGACAGCTTCAAGCGCGGCGATACCGAGCACGAGACCTTCTTCGAGGAGGAATATGCCCTCGACCAGTACATCCACGCCTACCCCAAGCCGCTGCTGGCGCTGATGGACGGCTTCGTCCTCGGCGGCGGCATGGGCCTGGTGCAAGGCGCTGCGCTGCGGGTGATCACCGAACGGGTGCGCATGGGCATGCCGGAAGTCGGCATCGGCTATTTCCCGGATGTCGGCGGCAGCTATTTCCTCTCGCGTCTGCCCGGCGAGCTGGGCACCTATATGGGCGTGACCGGCCTGCCGATCCGCGCGGCCGACGCGCTGCATGCCGGCCTGGCCGACTGGTGCATCAGTCACGAGCAGATCGCCGAGCTGGATCGCTGCCTCGATCACATGAGCTGGAGCATCCATCCACAGGAGGCGCTGCGCACGCTGGTGGCGACCCTTGGTACCAACCGCCTGCCCGGCTCCGAGCTGAAGGCCCTGCACCAGGCCATCGACGAGCATTTCGGCCAGCACGACGTAGCGGCCATTCGCGCTTCGCTGGCCGCCGAAACCCGCAGCGAGTTCAGCGATTGGGCCGAGGAAACCCTCAAGGTGCTCGACAGCCGCTCGCCGCTGGCGATGTGCGTCACGCGGGAGATGCTGCGTCGTGGTCGCGACCTGCCGCTGGCCGAGTGCTTCGCCCTGGAATTGCATCTGGATCACCAGTGGTTCGCCCAGGGCGACATCATGGAAGGCGTGCGCGCGCTGATCATCGATAAGGACAAGTCGCCACGCTGGAATCCGCCGACGCTGGCCGAAGTCACCCCCGAGCGGGTACAGGCATTTTTCGCCGGCTTCAAGACCGTCTCCGGCAAAACCCGACGCAGCGCCACGGCCTGAGCACCGGCACGCCAACGACAAGAAGGACCGCGCTATGCATGACCTCGAACTCAGCGAAGACCAACGCATGATCCGCGACATGGCACGCGACTTCACCCGCCGCGAGATCGCGCCTCACGCGCAGGCCTGGGAGAAGGCCGGCTGGATCGACGACACGCTGGTGGCGCAGATGGGCGAGCTGGGCCTGCTGGGCATGGTCGTCCCGGAGCAATGGGGCGGCAGCTATATCGACTACGTGGCGTACGCCCTGGCCGTGGAGGAAATCTCCGCCGGCGACGGCGCCACCGGCGCGCTGATGAGCATCCATAACTCGGTCGGCTGCGGCCCCCTGCTCAACTACGGCTCGCAGGCGCAGAAGGAAGAGTGGCTGGCGGAGCTCGCCAGCGGCCGCGCCATTGGCTGCTTCGCCCTCACCGAACCGCAGGCCGGTTCGGAAGCGCACAATCTGCGCACCCGCGCCGAGCTGGTCGACGACCATTGGGTGCTCAACGGCAGCAAGCAGTTCTGCAGCAACGCCAAGCGGGCGAAGCTGGCCATCGTCTTCGCGGTGACCGATCCGGACCTCGGCAAGAAGGGTCTTTCCGCGTTTCTGGTGCCCACCGATACACCCGGCTTTGCGGTGGAGCGCAGCGAACACAAGATGGGCATTCGCGCCTCGGACACCTGCGCGGTCTCCCTCAGCGACTGCCGAATCCCGGAGGCAAACCTGCTGGGCGAACGCGGCAAGGGCCTGGCCATCGCGCTGTCGAACCTGGAAGGCGGCCGCATCGGCATCGCCGCGCAGGCGCTGGGCATCGCCCGCGCCGCGTTCGAGGCCGCGTTGCGCTATGCCCGCGAGCGGGTGCAGTTCGGCAAGCCGATCGCCGAGCACCAGAGCATCGCCAACATGCTCGCCGACATGCAGACCCAGCTGAACGCCGCGCGCCTGCTGATTCTGCATGCCGCGCGACTGAAAAGCGCCGGCCTGTCGTGCCTGTCCGAGGCGTCACAGGCCAAGCTGTTCGCCTCGGAGATGGCCGAGAAGGTCTGCTCGCAGGCGGTGCAGATTCACGGCGGCTACGGCTACCTGGAGGACTACCCGGTCGAACGCTATTACCGCGATGCGCGCATCACGCAGATTTACGAAGGTTCCAGCGAGATCCAGCGCTTGCTGATCGCCCGCGAGCTGGCCCACTACCCCCTGTAATCCGCACGGAAACGCGAAGGCCCGCCCTCGCCCCTTCATTCACTGGAGCGTGAATGAAGGGGCGAAAGGCGGGCCTTTTTCAGCCGTTGCTTCCGGTCAGGCGGACAGTTCCACCAATAGCTTGTTCAGGCGCTGCACGTAGGCAGCTGGGTCCTTCAGGCTGTCGCCGGCGGCCAGCGCGGCCTGGTCGAAGAGGATGTGCGAGAGGTCGGCGAAGCGGTCTTCGTCGGCCTCGGCATCCAGCTTCTCGATCAGCGGGTGCTGCGGGTTGAACTCGAAGATCGGCTTGGCTTCCGGCACCTTCTGCCCACTGGCTTCGAGAATCTGGCGCATCTGCAGGCCCAGATCCTGTTCGCCGATGGCGAGGATCGCCGGCGAATCGGTCAGACGATGGGACACACGCACCTCGGCCACTTCGTCACCGAGCGCACCTTTCAGGCGTTCGATCAGCCCTTCCTTGGCCTTGGCGATTTCTTCCTGGGCCTTCTTGTCTTCTTCGGAGTCCAGTTTGCCGAGGTCCAGATCACCGCGGGCCACATCGACGAACTGCTTGCCGTCGAACTCGGTGAGGTAGCTCATCAGCCACTCGTCGATGCGGTCGGTGAGCAGCAGCACTTCGATGCCCTTCTTGCGGAAGACTTCCAGGTGCGGGCTGTTCTTGACCTGCGCATAGCTTTCGCCGGTAAGGAAGTAGATCTTGTCCTGGCCTTCCTTGACGCGACCGAGGTAGTCGGCGAGCGACACCGACTGCTCGCCGGAGGCGTCGCTGGTGGAGGCGAAGCGCAGCAGGCCGGCAATCTTCTCCTTGTTGGCGAAATCCTCCGCCGGACCTTCCTTGAGCACCTGGCCGAACTGCTTCCAGAAGCTCTGGTAGTCCTCGGGCTTGTCCTTGGCGAGCTTCTCCAGCATGTCCAGCACACGCTTGGTCAGCGCGGATTTCATGCTGTCGATCACCGGGTCCTTCTGCAGGATTTCGCGCGAGACGTTCAGCGACAGGTCGTTGGAGTCGACCACACCCTTGATGAAGCGCAGGTACAGCGGCAGGAACTCGTCGGCCTGGTCCATGATGAACACGCGCTGCACATACAGCTTGAGGCCCTTGGGCGCTTCGCGATGGTACAGATCGAACGGCGCGCGACCTGGCACGTAGAGCAGCGAGGTGTATTCCAGCTTGCCTTCGACTTTGTTGTGGCTCCAGGCCAGCGGGTTCTCGAAGTCATGGGCGACGTGCTTGTAGAACTCCTGATATTCCTCGTCCTTCACGTCGCTGCGCGGACGGGTCCACAGGGCGCTGGCGCGGTTGACGGTTTCCCACTCGGGTTCGGTCAGCTTGTCCTTCTCCTCGCCATGGAATTCTTTCGGCAGTTCGATGGGCAGCGCGATGTGGTCGGAGTATTTCTTGACGATGTTGCGCAGGCGCCAGCCATCGGCGAACTCTTCCTCGCCCTTCTTCAGGTGCAGGACGATGCGGGTGCCGCGCTCGGCTTTGTCGATGGTGGCAACTTCGAATTCGCCCTCACCCTGCGAGGACCAGTGCACGCCCTCGCTCGCCGGTGTTCCGGCGCGGCGGCTGTAGACATCGACCTTGTCGGCGACGATGAAAGCCGAGTAGAAGCCGACACCGAACTGGCCGATCAGATGCGAATCTTTCTTCTGGTCGCCGGAGAGGTTCTTCAGGAAGTCAGCGGTACCGGATTTGGCGATGGTGCCCAGATGGGCGATGACGTCCTCGCGGTTCATGCCGATGCCGTTGTCCTCGAGGGTCACGGTCTTGGCATCCTTGTCGAACGACAGGCGGATCTTCAGCTCGGCGCCGCCCTCGAGCAGCTCGGGCTTGGCCAGCGCCTCGAAGCGCAGCTTGTCGGCCGCGTCGGAGGCGTTGGAGATCAGTTCGCGGAGGAAGATTTCCTTGTTCGAGTACAGCGAATGGATCATCAGGTGAAGCAGCTGCTTCACTTCGGTCTGGAAGCCCAGAGTTTCTTTTTGAGTCTCCACACTCATCGGTCACACACTCCACATCGTCGATTGGCACGGGCCGCGGCTGCGGCAGTGTCAGGCAGATGGGGTTCGAGTGACGGATTTCAAGGGTGGCGGCCGCCGCGCAGGCGTGCAACGGCCGAGTGGTTCACCGGGCAGCGTTTACGGTTCGAGGAGTTCCAGCAGGACGATCTCGCCCGGTGCCAGGTTGTAGTAAGCCTCGCCGGGACCGCTGATGACCCGGCGGATACGCAGGTTGCCGTCCTTGTCGAGCCCGGCGAAACGCCCTTCCGCAAGGCCTCCTCGCTCGGTGTGCGCGCGCACCAGCAGATGCTCGTAACGGCCTGGGTTTTGCAGCAGCCGCTCCAGCGAGAAGCGTGGCCGACGGTCGAGGTTGCTGGTCGGCGCTACGGCAACCGGCTGCGCCTCGGCCGCGCGCGGTTTCGCCTCGGGCTGCGACTCGACGGTCAGCGGCGGGTAATCGTCGCCGTCCACCGTCCAGCCCTGCGCGGTCTTGAGCAGCACCAGCGGTTGCTCGGCCGCTTCACCAGCGATCTGCCCACGCACCGTCAGCTCCAGCCGGGCGGCCGGCAGCTTGATGTCATCCAGCGGCGCCAGCTCGACATCACGGGTATGGTGGCGACGTTGCAGGTAGTCGCGTACGACATAGGCCAGCGTATCGGCGGAGTCGTGCCGGCGGTCGACAGCACCGTCGCGAAAGCGCAGGTGGCTGCTGTAAAGCTCGACCTTGCCGCTCAGGCTGGTCGCAAAGTGCGGCGGCATGACCAGATGAAAATCCCCGCGCAGCCGGTTGGGCGCCTCCGGCACCAGATTGAGATGCAGGGTATAGCCGCGCGTGATGCGCCGAGACTCGGGCAGTTCACGCCCCGGCTCCAGCCATGAAAGATAGACCACCGGCAGCGCGCCTTCATCGTCCGGCAGCACATCCAGCGCCAGTGCCCCGCTCGCCGCTGCGGGCAGATGGATGCTGACTTCCTGCTGGGCAAAGAACTCCGTGCCGGCACGCAACGTCAGCACGCCGTCGATCAGCTCACCATACTGCGGCTTGAAGGTGCGGCCGTTCAGCTGGCCGCGCAGCTCGGTGGCCAGTTCGGGCTTCACCTCCCGCGGCAGCCACTGCAGGCTGAAGATCGCCGTCAGCCGCTCCGGATCGCGCGCGGCCAGCAAGGAAAGGCCGACGATCGTCGGGATGAAACCCAGCCCGATGACCAGCATGGCCTTGCGCGCGACGCTCCAGTGGCGCACCACATATGCCAGGGTGATAGGCGGCAGCAGGCTGCCGATGCCCCAGAACAGGCTGGTCGCGAAAGCGAGGCTTACCAGCCAAACGAGCCCGACGAGGGTCAACAGCACACCGCTGAGAATCAACAACGCATCCATTCACAATCCTTGAATCACACGTGGGTGGTCGCCAGCCGGCCGCCCCATGTGCAACGTCAGGGTTCGTCGATCTTGAAATGGCAGCGTGCGGTGGCGATGGGTTCGGCCTGAGTGGTCTGCCAGGCAGTGATCGCGACGTTGGCGACCCTGCGGCCCTGGCGCCAGACCTGGCAGGCAGCGAAGGTGTCACGATAGTGACCGGCCCGCAGATAATCTATCGAGAAGTCGATGATTTTCGGCAAATGCGGAGCGCCCATGAACATCAGCAGATGCAGCATCGCGGCGTGTTCCATGAAGCCCGCAATGACGCCGCCGTGGATCGCCGGCAGCATCGGATTGCCGATGTTGTCTTCGTTCTGCGGCAGGCGGAACACCATGTCGTCGCCCAGACGCAGGCACTCGATGCCGATCAGACGTGCGTAGGGCACCAGATTGATCAGCGGATCGTAATCGTTGCTGGCATGCGCCTGACGAACCAGCTCGTTGAAGTTCATCTTGCTCATGCCTGCGTGCCCTTTCCGCCTGCTGACTGGGTGCCCTTGCCCATGCGCATGAAGGCGCCGACCACATGGGCAATCGGTTCGTTGATATCGCGCTGGTAGGCGACGCCGCGGGTGAAGATCACCGTCGGGGTCACTCGATAGCATTCGGCGAAGCCGAACACGTCGTGCCCCGGTTCGGCCGGATGCATGTAGTCGATACGCAGGTCGAGCGTCGGACAGACCTCCAGCTCGGGCAAGGCGCAGGCCGTGGAGATGCCGCAGGTGGTATCCATCAACGTGGTGATCGCGCCGCCGTGAATGCCGCCGGTTTCGGGATTGCCGATCAGCTTTTCACTGTACGGCAGGCGCAGGGTCAGTCCGCTGCGGTCGGCATGTTCAACGCTCAGGCCCAGCACCTGGCAGTGCCGCAGCAGGGAAAGAAAACGCTGGGTACGTTCGAGAATCTGGCTATCGCTCATCTGCACGCTCGGATGATCAATCGAGCCGGGCATCATAGCGGCTCGCCAGCACCTGCCCTACTCCTTGAGCGAATCGCTGATGGAAGTTGGCGTGAACACCATGACCCTGAGCACGTCGGAGTGGAACTCCCGACGATAGAGCACCAGGACCACACCCGTGGTGACCGCCATGAAGAACCACGGGTGGATGAACCAGGCCAGCGTCGCCATGCCGAAGTAGTAGGCGCGCAGACCGAAGTTGAACTGGTTGGCCGCCATCGAGAGTACACGCGCCGCGCGCTGGCCGAACGCCTTGCGCTCGTGATCGCTGACGTTGCGCTCACCGGCCATCGGCGCGGAAGCCACCAGCACCGCCGCGAAGTTGTACTGGCGCATGCACCAGCTGAAGGTGAAGAAAGCGTAGACGAACACCACCGCCAGCCCCAGCAGCTTGATTTCCGAGAGGCCGCGACTGACCGGCTGGGCGAAGGGCAGATCCGCCAGCAGCGAGACCGCGCGATCGGAAGCACCCAGCGCGGTGAGCACACCGGCGAGGATGATCAGCGTACTGGAGGCGAAGAACGAGGCATTGCGCTCGAGATTGCCGATCACGTTGGCATCGGCAATGCGGTTGTCGCGCAACAGCAGGCGCTGCATCCAGTCCTGCCGGTACAAATGCAGCACACTAGCCAGGCAGGCGGTGTCGCGGCCGCGCCAGGTGGCATAGCGGGTATAGCCAACCCAGCAAATGATGAACCAGACAACCGCGACTACGTGCGGCAGAAGATGATCGGCAAACATCATGGGCAGCCCCTCGTGAACTGCGCCGGATTATAGCGAGGTCGCATGATCGCCAGCACCCGTGCGCGGTAGCGAGGAGCCACCCGTGCGCTCATACCTGCCGATGCTTGCCGAGCAGACGATCGACCAGCGCGGCAACGATCAGGGTCACCAAGGCCGGTACCAGCCAGCCCATGCTCTGCGCGGCCAGCGGCAGCGCGCCGAACCAGGCGGGAACCAGCTGGGTGAAACCAGCCGCAGCCAGCCCGTCGGTCACACCAAAAATCAGCGTCACCGCCATCACCGGCCGGAACACCCGCGCCTGCGAGACCCAGAGCCGATCGAGCAGACTCAGCGCGATCAACACGATGGCCAGCGGATACAGACCTACCAGCACCGGTACCGAAACGCTGATCAGCTGGGTAAGACCCTGGTTGGCTACCAGCAGGCTGAACAGGCTGAACACAATCACCACGTTGCGGTACGAAACCGGCAGCAGCGCGCTGAAGAACTCACCGCAAGCTGCTGTCAGGCCAACCGCCGTGGTCAGGCAGGCCAGTGTGATCACCACGGCCAGCAGAACGCTGCCCATCGTACCGAAGGTGTGCTGGACGTAGCTGGTCAGGATCTGCACGCCATTTTGCGCGTCCCCGGCGATACCCTGGCTGGTGGCACCGAGGTAGAACAGCGACAGGTAGACCAGCGACAGGCCGACCGCTGCAATCACGCCGGCCGTCATCGAGTACCGAGTCACCAGTGTCGCGTCGCTCACGCCCTTGTCGCGGATCGCAGTGGCGATCACGATACCGAAGACCAGCGCGCCGAGCGTATCCATCGTCAGGTAGCCTTCGAGAAAGCCCTTGATCATCGGACTGGCACGATAGCTCTCGGCGGCACTGCCGATTTCACCTGCCGGCAGAAACAGCGCAGCTCCACCGAGTACCAGCAGCGCCGCCAGCAGCACGGGCGTGATGATCTTGCCGACACTGTCGACCAGACGCCCGGGGTTCAGTACCAGGAACAGCACAGCGGTGAAGAACAGCGCGGTGTAGACCAGCAGCGGCGCCGCCGTATTGCCGGTGAACGGCGCGATGCCCATCTCGAACGACACCACGGCCGTGCGCGGGGTGGCGAACAGCGGACCGATTGCCAGGTACACCGCGATCGCCAGCAACGTACCGGCGCCCCGGCCGAGCGGCGCGGTGAGCCGGTCCATGCCGCCGCCCACGCGAGCGAGTGCCACGACCGTCAACAGCGGCAGCCCTACGCCGGTGAACAAGAAGCCTAGCGCCGCCTGCCAGATGAATTCACCAGCGGCCATACCAGCGCTGGGCGGGAAGATGATATTGCCGGCGCCAAGGAACAGCGCGAATGTCATGAAGCCAAGGGCCAGCAGATCGAAGCCTTTCAAACGATTCATGCGAAACAACTACCGGAAAGGATGTGGCCATCGAGAACAGCAATGCCGCCAGAACCTGAAGAGGCACCGGCATTCTGATCGCAACGGCGGAAATGGATTGGGAAGTCTCCGTGAGTTTGGAAATCGGATCTCGGCCTGATTGGGTCGGTCCATTGTTGCGCGCCGGCATCTCTCGTGAAGACAGCAGACGACGCTGAGGGCGGCAATGATGCCATTGTCCTGCCATGTATGCCGAGGCAAACCGTCGGTTCAGGCGTAGAAAACGCAAAGGCCACCGCGGGGGTGGCCTTCGACAAGCATCAGAGCGATCAGGCGCCCTTCATGCTCCAACCGGTGACCTCGGCAAGCGCTTTGCCAATGTCCGCCAGCGAGCGCACGGTCTTCACACCGGCGTCCTGCAGGGCGGCGAACTTCTCATCAGCCGTCCCCTTGCCGCCGGAAATGATCGCACCTGCGTGGCCCATACGCTTGCCCGCCGGGGCGGTGACGCCCGCGATATAGGACACCACCGGTTTGGTGACGTTGGCCTTGATGAACGCGGCGGCCTCTTCTTCGGCCGAACCGCCGATTTCGCCGATCATGACGATGGCTTCGGTCTGCGGATCGTTCTGGAACAGGGTCAGAATATCAATGAACGTCGAACCCGGAATCGGGTCGCCACCGATACCGACGCAGGTGGACTGGCCGAAACCGGCGTCCGTCGTCTGCTTGACCGCTTCATAAGTCAGCGTGCCGGAACGGGAAACGATGCCAACCTTGCCCGGCTGGTGGATATGACCGGGCTGGATACCGATCTTGCACTCGCCGGGAGTGATCACGCCCGGGCAGTTCGGCCCGATCAGGCGCACGCCCAGTTCATCGCACTTGATCTTCACTTCGAGCATGTCCAGCGTCGGAATGCCCTCGGTGATGCAGACGATCAGCTTGATACCACCAAAAGCGGCCTCAAGTATCGAATCCTTGCAGAACGGCGCCGGCACGTAGATCACCGAGGCATCGGCACCCGTCGCTTCGACCGCTTCCTTGACCGTATTGAACACCGGCAGGCCGAGATGCAGCGTGCCGCCCTTGCCGGGCGTTACGCCACCGACCATCTGTGTGCCATAGGCAATCGCCTGCTCGGAGTGGAAGGTACCCTGCGAGCCGGTAAAACCTTGGCAGATAACTTTGGTGTTCTTGTTGATCAGCACGCTCATTACTTGCCCTCCGCGGCTTTGACAACCTGAATGGCCGCATCGGTCAGGCTTTGCGCACCGATGATGTTCAGCCCGCTTTCGCTCAGCATCTTGGCGCCCAGGTCGGCATTATTGCCCTCCAGCCGCACCACTACCGGTACCTGCACGCCAACTTCGCGCACCGCGCCGATGATGCCTTCGGCGATCATGTCGCAACGCACGATGCCACCGAAGATATTCACCAGCACCGCGGCGACATTGCTGTCGGAGAGGATAATCTTGAACGCCTCGGTAACGCGCTCCTCGGTGGCGCCGCCGCCGACGTCGAGGAAATTGGCCGGCTTGCCGCCGTGCAGGTTGACGATATCCATCGTGCCCATCGCCAGCCCCGCACCGTTGACCATGCAACCGATGTTGCCGTCCAGAGCGACGTAGTTGAGCTCCCACTTGGCGGCGTGCGCCTCGCGCGGGTCATCCTGGGACGGGTCGGCCATGTCGCGCAGCTTCGGCTGGCGATAGATAGCGTTGCTGTCGATGTTGATCTTGGCGTCCAGGCAATGCAGGTTGCCGTCCTTCTTGATCACCAGCGGATTCACTTCCAGCAGCGCAAGGTCGTAATCCTTGAACAGCTGCGCCAGGCCGACGAAGATGTGCACGAACTGTTTGACCTGATCGCCTTTCAACCCCAGCTGGAACGCCAGTTCACGCGCCTGGAACGGCTGCGCGCCTACCAGCGGATCGATGGTCGCCTTGAGAATCTTTTCCGGGGTGTCATGCGCGACCTTCTCGATATCCACACCGCCTTCGGTGGACGCCATGAACACGATGCGCCGGCTGGCACGATCGACGACCGCGCCCAGGTAGAGTTCCTTGTCGATATCCGTGCAGGCTTCGACGAGGATCTTGCTGACCGGCTGCCCGTTGGCATCGGTCTGATAGGTTACCAGTCGCTTGTCTAGCCATTGCTGGGCAAAAGCTCGGGCCTCGTCCTTGCTGCGAACCAGCTTGACGCCGCCAGCCTTGCCGCGACCGCCGGCATGGACCTGTGCCTTGACTACCCACTCGGTGCCACCGATCTTGTCGCAGGCCTCGGCAGCCTCTTTCGGGCTATCAACCGCATAGCCTTTGGAAACCGGTAGACCATATTCAGCGAACAGCTGCTTACCTTGGTACTCGTGAAGATTCATGCTTCTTACCGTTGTTTTAGGTACTGCATTCAAGCAGGGCCCCTGACGCACCCTGCCCCCTCCAACGCAAGTTCCTGAAAACTATTCGAGATACCTTTCAGGAACCTGTATTGACCGAAAAGCATTCTACTTTAGTCAAAGAAAAGCCCGGCGTGTTCCTAGGAACAGGCCGGGCTTTTTTTCACAAAAAGCGTTTAGCGCTTTTTGCGATTGGCGATGTGAATGGCATGGCCATTGACCGCCAGAGCTGCTTCATGCAGCGCTTCGGACATCGTCGGGTGCGAGAACACCATCATGCCCAGGTCTTCGGCACTGGTACCGAACTCCATGCCGATGGCGCCCTGCTGGACCAGTTCGGCAGCGCTCGGCCCCATTACATGGACGCCCAGTACGCGATCGGTCTTGGCATCGGCGATGACCTTGACCAGACCTGCGGTGTCGTTGGCCGCCATCGCACGACCGCTGGCCGCGAACGGGAACACACCCACGTTCACTTCGACGCCCTCGGCCTTCAGAGCCTGCTCGCTCTTGCCGACCCAAGCGATCTCCGGGTGGGTGTAGATGACCGACGGAATCAGATCGTAGTTCATCTGGGTCTTGTGACCGGCGATGCGCTCGGCAACCATCACGCCCTCTTCGGACGCTTTGTGCGCCAACATCGCGCCGCGTACCACGTCACCGATCGCATAGACGCCCGGAACGCTGGTAGCGCACTGGTCGTTAACGAAGATGAAGCCACGCTCGTCCATGTCGACACCCGCATCGGCAGCCAACAGATCGGTAGTAACCGGGCGGCGACCAACAGCAACGATGAGCTTGTCGAACGTCATCTGCTGCTCGCCTTCGGCGCTGGTGAAGCTGACGGTGACCTGATCACCGGACACCTGCGAACCGGTCAAACGCGCACCCAGCAGAATCTTCAGCCCCTGCTTGGTCAGGACCTTGAAGGCTTCCTTGGCGATCTGCTCGTCGGCGGCCGGCAGGAACTTGTCCATCGCCTCGATTACAGTCACTTCGGCACCCAGACGCGCCCATACCGAACCCAGTTCCAGACCGATAACGCCAGCGCCGATCACGCCCAGCTTCTTCGGCACGCTCTGGAAATCCAGGGCGCCGGTGGAATCGACGATGACCTTCTGGTCGACCGGAGCCGGTGGAATGTTCACCGGAGTGGAACCGGACGCCAGAATGACGTTCTCGGCCGCCAGGGTCTGGACATTGCCGTCCAGCCCGGTCACCTCGACCTGCTTACCGGCCAGCAGCTTGCCGTGGCCTTCGAAGACAGTTACGCCATTGGCTTTCATCAGCGCAGAAACGCCGCCGGTGAGGTTTTTGACGATCTGATCCTTGCGCGCGACCATTGTCGGCACATCCATCGCCACTTCACCGGTGCTGATGCCGTGGACTTTGAAGCTCTCGTGGGCCTCATGGTACTTGTACGAGCTGTCCAGCAGCGCCTTGGAAGGGATGCAACCAACGTTCAGGCAGGTTCCGCCCAGCGCGGTCTTGCCATCCTTGCCCTGATACTTCTCGATACAGGCGGTTTTCAACCCCAGCTGTGCGGCCTTGATAGCGGCCACATAGCCACCGGGGCCAGCCCCGATGACGACTACGTCGAACTTCTGGCTCATTACGAATCCTCTTTCTAAGCAGCAGGCAACGAGCCACAAGCCACAAGCGGGGCTGCTCTTTCAAACAGCGTGCCGCTTGTCGCTTGTAGCCGTTTTTGTCAGATATCCAGCAGCAGGCGAGCCGGATCTTCCAGCAGGTCCTTCATGGTGACCAGGAAGGTAACTGCTTCCTTACCATCGATCAGGCGGTGGTCGTAGGATAGCGCCAGGTACATCATCGGCAGGATGACCACCTGACCATTAACGGCCATCGGACGTTCCTGGATCTTGTGCATACCGAGAATAGCGGTTTGCGGCGGGTTGACGATCGGCGTGGAAAGCAGCGAACCGAAGACACCACCGTTGGAAATGGTGAAGGTACCGCCAGTCATTTCTTCGATGGTCAGCTTGCCCGCCTTGGCCTTCTTGCCGAAGTTGTTGATGCCGCCTTCGATCTCGGCCAGCGTCATGTGCTCAGCGTTGCGCAGGACCGGCACCACTAGGCCACGATCGCTAGACACGGCAACGCCGATGTCCTGGTAGCCGTGGTAGACGATGTCGTTGCCATCGATCGAAGCGTTGACGCCGGGCTGACGCTTGAGCGCCTCCACCGCAGCCTTGACGAAGAAGGACATGAAACCCAGGCGAACACCGTTGTGGGTCTTCTCGAACAGGTCCTTGTACTTGGCGCGCAGCTCCATGATCGGCTTCATGTTGACTTCGTTGAACGTGGTCAGCATGGCCATCGACGATTGAGCTTCGACCAGACGCTCGGCAACCTTGGCACGCAGGCGGGTCATCGGCACGCGCTTCTCGACGCGATCCCCGGCAGCAAAAATCGGTGCGGCGGCAGCCGGAGCAGCGGGTTTGGCGGCAGCGGCCGGAGCGGATTTCTTGGCCTCGACGGCAGCAACCACATCTTCCTTGGTCACGCGACCATCCTTGCCGGTGCCGCGGATGCTGTTCGGATCGATGCCATTCTCTTCGGCCAGCTTGCGCGCGGCCGGAGCCAGGATCGGCTCTTCGCTGGCAACGGCCGGAGCAGCGGCTGCCGCAGGCGTCTGAGCCGGGGCAGCCGCAGCTGTCGGCGCCGCAGCAGTGGCACCTGCTTCCAGCTTGCCGAGCAGCTCGCCGCTGAGAACGGTGTCGCCCTCGTTCTTGACGATTTCGACGAGAACGCCGTCAGCCTCGGCCAGTACTTCCATGACCACCTTGTCGGTTTCGATGTCGACGATCAGCTCGTCGCGCTTGACCGCCTCACCCGGCTGCTTGTGCCAGGTTGCCACGGTGCCGTCGGCAACCGATTCCGGGAAGGTAGGGGCTTTGATCTCGATAGCCATTATCAGGAGTCCTATTTGATTCGATTTCTGCGTCGAGGCCGCGTTCGTGCGCGGCCTCTCGCAATAGCATGATTAAACGGTGAAGGCGTCCTGCAGGAGCTTTTCCTGCTGCTCGGCATGCATTGACGCATAACCGACCGCCGGAGCCGCGGATGCATCACGACCAGCGTATTGCAGGAACAGTTCCTTCTTGTGAGCAGTCGCGACGCGACGCATATGGTGCTGGCTGCAGTACCACGCGCCCTGGTTCATCGGCTCTTCCTGACACCAGATGATGTGCTTGATGTTCTGATAAGGTGCCAGCACCTCGGCGAGGTCCTCCTCAGGGAAGGGATAGAGCTGCTCGATACGCACGATGGCAATATCGTCGCGACCTTCGTTGCGGCGCTTTTCCAGAAGATCGTAGTAGACCTTGCCGCTGCACATGATCACGCGCTCGACCTTCGCCGCTTCGATCGGATCGATCTCCGGGATAACGGTCTGGAACGAACCCTCGGTAAGCTCCTCCAGCGTCGAGATAGCGAGCTTGTGACGCAACAGCGACTTCGGCGTCAGGGCAACCAGCGGCTTGCGCAGCGGACGAATCGCCTGCCGACGCAGCATGTGATAGACCTGAGCTGGTGTGGTCGGCACGCAGACCTGGATGTTCTGCTCGGCACACAGTTGCAGGTAGCGCTCCAGACGCGCGGAGGAGTGCTCCGGGCCCTGCCCCTCATAACCGTGCGGCAGCAGCATGGTCAGACCGCAGAGACGGCCCCACTTGTGTTCGCCGCTAGTGATGAACTGGTCGATAACGACCTGCGCGCCGTTGGCGAAGTCGCCGAACTGCGCCTCCCAAACCACGAGGGCGTTGGGAGTAGTAGTGGCATATCCGTACTCGAACGCCAGAACCGCTTCCTCGGAAAGGAACGAGTCATACAGATCGAAGCGCGGCTGCCCTTCGTAGAGGTGCTGAAGCGGAATGTAGGTACTGCCGTCTTTCTGATTGTGCAACGCAGCATGGCGATGCGAGAAGGTACCGCGACCGACGTCCTGACCGGAAATACGCACCGGATGGCCTTCGAACAGCAGCGTAGCGTAGGCCATGGTCTCCGCGAAGCCCCAGTTGATGGCCAGCGCGCCCGCTCCCATCTTCTGCCGATCCTCAAGGATCTTCGCAACCTGACGCTGGACAACGAAGCCTTCCGGGACATTCAACAGTTTGCTGGACAGATCCTGCAAGGTCTTCAGATCGAAGCTGGTGTCGTGACGTGCGGTCCACGCATGGCCCAGATATGGACGCCAGTCAACGAAGAGCTCCTTGTTCGGTTCCTTGACCAGGCTCTTGACCACGTGCAGGCCGTTATCCAGCGCGGTGCGATACTCATCGACCTTAGCCTGAACGCGCTCGGCGTCCAGTACATTCGACTGGATGAGCGCATCAGCGTACAGCTCACGAGTGGTGCGCTGCTTAGCGATCTTCTGATACATCAGCGGCTGGGTGCCGCTTGGCTCGTCAGCCTCGTTATGACCGCGACGGCGATAGCAGATCAGATCCAGCACGATATCGCGCTTGAACTGCATCCGATAATCCACAGCGAGCTGGGTAACGAACAGCACCGCCTCGGGGTCGTCTGCGTTAACGTGGAAGATCGGTGCTTGAATCATCTTCGCCACGTCAGTAGCGTACTCGGTTGAACGAGCATCTTCCTGCTTGTTAGTGGTGAAGCCGACCTGGTTGTTGACCACGATGCGAATCGTGCCGCCGGTGCGGTAAGCACGCGTCTGCGACATCTGGAAGGTTTCCATCACCACGCCCTGACCGGCGACAGCGGCATCACCGTGGATGGTTACCGGAAGAACCTTGTCTCCGGCCGGATCACAGCGACGGTCCTGACGAGCACGCACCGAACCCTCAACCACCGGCGAAACGATTTCCAGGTGCGAGGGGTTGAAAGCCATCGCCAGATGGATCTCGCCACCGGGAGTCATGACGTTGGAAGAGAAGCCCTGGTGATACTTGACATCACCGGAGCTGAGCCCTTCGACCTTCTTGCCTTCGAATTCGTCGAACAGATCGCGCGGATTCTTGCCGAAGGTGTTGACCAGCACGTTGAGACGGCCACGGTGGGCCATACCGATGACGATTTCCTTGGTGCCGTAGGAGCCGGAGCGCTGGATGATTTCGTCCAGCATCGGAATCAGGCTCTCACCACCTTCCAGACCAAAACGCTTGGTCCCCGGATATTTGGTGCCGAGATACTTTTCCAGTCCTTCGGCGGCTGTCAGACGCTCCAGTAGATGACTCTTGATTTCCGGCGAGAAATCCGGACGGCCACGTACGCTTTCGACGCGCTGGATGAACCAGTTGCGCTGCTCGGAATCGACGATATGGGCAAACTCCGCGCCGATGGTGCGGCAATACGTCTCTTGCAACGCTTTCAGGATTTCACGCAAGCTGGCTTCGTCTTTGCCTATCGCCAGATCGCCCGTGCGGAAAACGGTATCCAAATCCGCATCGGTCAGACCATAGTTGGTGATCGCAAGATCAGCGGGAACCGGACGCTGCTGCAGTGCCAGGGGATCAAGCTGCGCCGCTTGATGACCACGCAGCCGATACGCCTGGATCAGCCGCAGAACTTCGACCTGCTTCTTCTCATGCTCGCTGCTGACGCTGCCTGCGGAGACAGGTTGTGCGCGACGCTGGTTCTTCGCCAGCAACACGAAATGATCGCGAATCGTCGAGTGCGACACGTCTGCTGCCGCGCTGCCACCAGAAGGCAACTTCTGGAAATAAGTGCGCCACTCTTCGGGCACTGCGTTGGGGTCGTGCAGGTAGAGCTCATAAAGCTCTTCCACATAGGCAGCGTTACCACCGGATAGGTGGGCGCTGTCCCACATGCGCTGCATTACGCTTTCTTGCATGTCTGGTCACCTTTGATAAGGAGACACCACCAGCGTGGAGACCGCAGCATGACTTCCCAAGTTCTGAAGCAGCGACTCAGGTAAAGCCACTACGGACCGCGCAGATAGTTTCCGGGAACTGCCCCGGATGCTCCTGCTGGTCAACAAATTTTCAGAGTGGAATTCCGGCTTTTTGGGCTGAAATTCCTACTAAAGCTACGGCGCCTGGATGTTACTCCGGCGCCGCAGGTACCACAGCAATCGGGTATCGGCCGCTCGCAGCCAGCGAAGCGCTTACGACCGCCCTTCCATCACGTACCGCTCTGCAGCAGCATGTTGCGAATGTGACCAATCGCCCTGGTCGGGTTCAGCCCTTTCGGGCAGACGTCAACGCAGTTCATGATGCCACGGCAACGGAACACGCTGAACGGATCGTCCAGTGCCGCCAGACGCTCTTCGGTTTCCGTATCCCGGCTATCCGCCAGGAAACGATAGGCTTGCAGCGATGCAGCCGGGCCGAGGAACTTGTCCGGGTTCCACCAGAAAGACGGGCAACTGGTCGAGCAGCAAGCGCACAAAATGCACTCGTACAGGCCGTCCAGCTTCTCGCGATCTTCCGGACTCTGCAGACGTTCGATAGCCGGAGGCGGCGTATCGTTCATCAGATAAGGGCGCACCTTCTCGTACTGCTTATAGAAGATGCTCATATCGACCACCAGGTCACGAATGACCGGCAGCCCCGGCAACGGACGAATGACCAACTTGTTGCCCTTCACCACAGCAGACAGCGGGGTGATGCAGGCCAGGCCGTTCTTGCCGTTGATGTTCATGCCGTCGGAGCCACACACACCTTCACGGCAGGAGCGACGATAAGAGAAACCTTGGTCCTGTTCCTTGATCAGAGCCAAGACGTCGAGAACCATCAGGTCTTTCCCATCGGTATTGACCTGAAAATCCTGCATGAACGGCTTTTCGTCCTGATCGGGGTTGTAGCGATAAACACTCACTTGCAACATATTCGGCGACCTCAATAAGTCCGAACCTTGGGCTCGAAGGCCGGAACGGTCTTCGGAGCGAAGTTCACGGCACGCTTGGCAACGCGCTTCTCACCCGGGAAATACAGGGTGTGGCACAGCCAGTTCTCATCGTCACGCTCTTCGAAGTCCTCGCGAGCATGTGCACCACGGGATTCTTTGCGGGTTTCCGCCGCAATCGCCGTAGCTTCGGCAACTTCCAGCAGGTTCTGCAACTCGAGCGCTTCAATGCGCGCAGTGTTGAACGCCTGGCTCTTGTCGGAGATCTTGACGTTGGCGATGCGCTGACGCAGATCGACCAGCTGGGCGATACCTTTCTGCATGTATTCGCCGGTACGGAACACGCCGAAGTAATTCTGCATGCAGTTCTGCAGCTCCTTTCGTAGCGGAGCCACGTCTTCACCCGTGGTGCGTTCGTTGATGCCTGCCAGACGAGCAAGGGCAACATCAAGATCGGTTTCGCTAGCGCCGCGATGCTCGATGCCCTCCTTGAGCGCCTTCTCCAGGTGCAGACCAGCCGCGCGACCGAAGACCACCAGATCGAGCAACGAGTTGCCACCCAGGCGATTGGCACCGTGCACGGATACACAAGCCACTTCGCCGACAGCAAAAAGGCCATCGATGATTTTGTCGTTGCCGCTGGCGTCCTGCGTGATTGCCTGGCCATGAATGTTGGTGGCGATACCACCCATCATGTAGTGGCAGGTCGGAACGACCGGCACTGGTGCCGTAACCGGGTCGACGTGGGCGAAGGTCTTCGACAGTTCGCAGATACCCGGCAGGCGGCTGTGCAGCACTTCCTCGCCCAAGTGGTCCAGCTTCAGCATCACGTGGTCGCCATCCGGACCACAGCCGTTGCCCGCCAGGATTTCTTTGACCATCGAACGCGCAACGACGTCGCGACCGGCCAGGTCCTTCGCGTTCGGCGCGTAGCGCTCCATGAAGCGCTCGCCGTGCTTGTTGATCAGGTAGCCACCTTCACCGCGGCAACCTTCGGTCACCAGCACGCCGGCACCGGCAATACCGGTCGGGTGGAACTGCCACATCTCGATATCCTGAACCGGCACACCGGCACGCAGTGCCATGCCGACACCGTCGCCAGTGTTGATCAGGGCGTTGGTGGTCGATGCGTAGATCCGACCAGCGCCACCGGTAGCAAGCACGGTAGCCTTGGAACGGATGTAAACGGTTTCGCCGGTTTCGATGCAGATGGCAATGACACCCACGACTGCGCCATCCTGGTTCTTCACCAGATCGACTGCGTACCACTCGTTGAGGAAAACGGTGTCGTTCTTCAGGTTGCCCTGATAAAGCGTGTGCAGCAGCGCATGACCGGTACGGTCGGCAGCGGCGCACGTACGAGCGGCCTGACCACCCTTACCGAAGTCCTTCGACTGACCGCCGAACGGACGCTGATAGATGCGGCCCTGCTCGGTACGGGAGAAAGGCAGACCCATGTGCTCGAGCTCGAACACAGCCTCAGGACCGACGGAACACATGTACTCGATCGCATCCTGGTCACCGATGTAGTCGGAGCCCTTGACGGTATCGTACATGTGCCAGCGCCAGTCATCGTTCGGATCGGCCGAAGCGATGGCGCAGGTGATGCCGCCCTGAGCGGAAACGGTGTGCGAACGAGTCGGGAAAACCTTGGTGACCACAGCGGTCTTGTGACCGGACTGGGACAGCTGGAGCGCCGCGCGCATACCGGCGCCACCGCCACCGACGATGATGGCGTCAAAAGAAAGCGTACGAATGTTAGCCATGAATCAGATACCCCAAAGAATCTGCACGCCCCAGACGAAGAAGGTGAACATGGCAATGCCACACACCGCCTGGAACAGGAAACGAACGCCGGTAGCCCACTTACCGATCGCCATATTGGTCAGGTAGTCGGTGGAGATCGTCCACATGCCTACCCACGCGTGCACACTCAGGGCGACTAGAGCCAGCAAGCTGAAGATGCGCATCCAGTTGGCCGAGAACAGCGCGTGCCACTGGGTGTACTCCAACCCTGGGTTCGCAATCAGGTACCCAAGCAGGAACAGAAAATAAGCCGCAAGAACCACTGCAGAAACGCGCTGCGCCATCCAGTCATACAGACCCGAGCGCGAAAAGTTGGTGACATTGGTTACCATATCCACACTCCCGCCAGAACGATCAGCACCACCGAAACGGCGATTACGATTTTCGAGCCCAGCTTGCCGCCTTCCAGCGTCTCACCGTGGCCGGCATCCATGATCAGGTGACGAACACCTGCCACGAGGTGGTACAGCAGTGCGGACAGCAGCCCCCAGCTAATCAGCTTCGCCAGCGGGCCACCCAAATACTCCCGAACCTCCTCGAAGCCTTCTGGAGAAGACAGCGAGGTATCGAGCGCAAGCAACAACAGGGCGATACCGACGAACAGAATGACACCGGATACACGGTGGAGAATCGACGTGTAAGCAGTGATTGGGAGTTTTATTGTCCTAAGATCTAGGTTTACAGGTCGTTGGCTTTTCACGGCTTCTTTTCACACTTGAGAGCCCCTGAACGCAGGGCAAAGTTGTTGGGAAGAGTACGCAGCAGTACCCGCTACCCACGAGTGACAACCTACAGAATGTCGCCTGTAAGGCCCCTGCCGGTCGGTTTCCGAGTATAAACAGTTAGGTCACTAATGACAATGTGGTGAAGTGCCACTAAAGGCGGATGGCAGCCCCTATATAAATGCCGTAAACAGTCGCCCCATGCTGCACCGATACCCCGCAAACCCCTCTGCAGCATGGGTTCGAGCAAATTGACTTTGCGATTTATCACACTATAGTGATGCGGGCCCTGCGTGGGGGGCCATGATGATTCCAAGCACAAAACAGGAGGCCATACATGGCTGACAAGAAAGCGCAGTTGATCATCGAGGGCACCGCCCCCGTCGAACTGCCCGTTTTAACCGGTACCGTAGGGCCTGATGTAATTGACGTCCGAAGCCTGACCTCCACGGGTCACTTCACCTTCGATCCCGGCTTCATGTCGACCGCCTCTTGCGAGTCCAAGATCACCTATATCGACGGCGACAAGGGCATCCTGCTTCATCGCGGCTACCCCATCGAGCAGTTGGCGGAAAAATCCGACTATCTGGAAACCTGCTATCTCCTGCTCAACGGCGAACTGCCGACCACCGAGCAGAAAGCTCAGTTCGTCAGCACCATCAAGAACCACACCATTGTTCATGAGCAGCTGAAGACCTTCCTCAACGGCTTCCGTCGCGACGCCCACCCGATGGCCGTGATGTGCGGCATCGTTGGCGCCCTGTCCGCGTTCTATCACGACTCGCTGGACATCAATAATCCGCAGCATCGCGAAATCTCCGCGCATCGCCTGATCGCCAAGATGCCGACCATCGCCGCCATGGTTTACAAGTACTCCATGGGCCAGCCGATCATGTACCCGCGCAATGATCTGAGCTACTCGGAAAACTTCCTGCACATGATGTTCAACACGCCGGCCGAGATCAAACCGATCAGCCCGGTGCTGGCGAATGCCATGGATCGCATCTTCATCCTGCATGCCGATCACGAGCAGAACGCATCGACTTCTACTGTGCGACTGGCCGGCTCCACCGGTGCCAATCCGTTCGCCTGTATCGCAGCCGGTATCGCCGCCCTCTGGGGACCGGCACACGGCGGCGCCAACGAAGCCGTGCTGACCATGCTGGATGAAATCGGCAACGTATCGAACATCGAGAAGTTCCTGGCCAAGGCCAAGGACAAGAACGATCCGTTCAAACTGATGGGCTTCGGCCATCGCGTGTACAAGAACTTCGATCCGCGCGCCAAGGTCATGAAGAAGACCTGTGACGAGGTGCTGGGCGAACTGGGTATCAATGACCCGCAGCTGGAGCTTGCAATGAAGCTCGAAGAAATCGCCCTGAAGGATCCCTACTTCGCCGAACGCAACCTGTACCCGAATGTGGACTTCTACTCGGGCATCATCCTCAAGGCCATCGGCATTCCGACCAGCATGTTCACCGTAATCTTCGCGATGTCGCGCACTGTGGGCTGGATCTCGCATTGGAAGGAAATGATCGCCTCCGGCCAGAAAATCGGGCGTCCGCGCCAGCTTTACACTGGCCACGCACAGCGCGATCTGCCGCGCTAAGCACTAAAGCCAAACGAGAAGGCTGCCCACGGGCAGCCTTTCTTTTTACTGGATCCGACGCACCTAGCAGGATTATTGCCGCCCGCGACTCACTCAGGCTGTCGCCTGCTCCAACCATCCCAGCAAGCGAATCGCCTCATCGCGATCAGCCCCACAACATAACGGGTCGGCACCAAATGCCGCGCATACCGCCGGCCGTCGCGGATCATCGAAAAGCTGGCAGAGGTATTGCGACGACAAATGCACACAGCGCTCACCTGCAGCTTTGCCATGCGGCATGCCAGGTATCGGCGAGCTGATGGAAGGGGCAATGCAACAAGCACCGCAGCCAGGACGGCAATCCATTAATGAACGACCAGTAAAAACGGGGCGGCAATAATAATTCAGACGAAGTTGTGCGCACCAGAAGCGCATATTGCCGCGCAACCACGCCCAGAATAGGCTTTCACGCCCATTCTCTTACGAGCCTTCCGCCATGCCCATCTGGCTACAAACCGCCGCCCTGCTCTGCTGCTCCAACCTGTTCATGACGTTCGCCTGGTATGGCCACCTCAAAACCTTGAACGGCAAACCGTGGCTGATCGCCGCCCTGATCAGTTGGAGCATCGCTTTTTTCGAGTACATGCTGATGGTGCCGGCAAATCGTATCGGCTACACCGAACTATCTATCGGCCAGCTCAAGATCATGCAGGAAGTCGTCACCCTGGCAGTTTTCGTGCCCTTTAGCGTCCTTTATATGCAACAACCACTGAAACTCGATTATCTATGGGCAGGCATATGCCTGGTCGGCGCAGTTTATTTCATATTTCGCAGTTAGATTGACGCAGCCCAGCCGCACTAGACCAAGCCGAGAAGAGCCGGCAAGACCTCATTCGCAGATGACGCCGGTAGGCCGCTTCGGCATACTAGCGGCCTTTTTCCCTCTTTAGGTAATCGCCATGTTCAAGGTTAACGAGTACTTCGACGGCACCGTAAAATCCATCGCGTTCGATATGGATGCAGGTCCAGCCACCATCGGCGTCATGGCCGCGGGCAACTATGAGTTCGGAACCAGCCAGCTGGAGATCATGCATGTGATTACCGGCAGTCTGGACGTGAAGTTACCCGGCAGCGAGAAGTACGAAACCTATGGCACAGGTACTCAGTTCACCGTGCCCGCAAACAGCAAGTTCCAACTGAAAGTCGCCACCGACACCGCATACCTCTGCGAGTATCGTTAAGCGAAGAGACGTCGGCACCGCGAGAAAATGCAAGCTTCGGTGTGAACTTTTTCAAACCGGCGCTAAGCGAGTGCAAGCCGCGCTAGCGCTTGAATCAGTCGAGCGGCTTATAGGCGCTCGCGGCCTGCTTCGACTGGTTCAGACGTGTCAGCTCCAATGCCAGCCGCTCCCGTTCGGCGCGACTATCCTGCTGCAATTGCGCATACAGATGCACCAGATCTTCTAGTTGCTGACGCAACACCTGATCGACCCCTGCCTCATCCGCCGCAGCTTCGCCAAGCAGTGCGCTAACCTGCGCATCAAGCTCGGCAATGGCATCCCACTCTTGCCGCGTCAGGGCCTCGCGCAGTGCACGACCAAGCTCTTCAAAACGCTGTGCAGCAGTGGGCATCAGCAACTCCTTCTGCATGTTCAGGCGATGCCGTCCCAGCCGGACTTGACCTCACCAAGCAGCTTCGCCACCTCATCCAGCTTGCTTACGTCGTTGTGGCGGCTAGCTTCGAACAGGCGCATCGTCATGTACTCATACAGACGTTCGAGATTGGTAGCCAGTTCGCCACCCGCCTCCTTGTCCAGCACGTCGCGCAGCCCGCCGATGATGTTGATCGCCTTGCCGATCAGCACGCCTTTCTCAGCATAGGCCTCGCGTTCCATAGCCCCCCTGGCCTGCGCTATACGATCCAGCCCGCCCTGCATCAGCATTTGGATCAGACGATGCGGATCGGCCTCGGTAACCTGCGCCTTTACGCCGACCTGCTGGTATTGCCGCATTGCTGCCATAGCATTCATCTGGATGAGCCTCTTACCACATCAATTTCACATACCTACTTATCGGTCGCCTAGCGCAGGACTTGAGTTTGTTCTGAAAACAAAAAACCGCCTGGCGGCGGCTTTTTTCTTGAAGCGGAGTCCCTTACTTCTTCGAGTTATTCGCTGCCCACGGCAGATTTTCCAGCGAAGCCAACAAACTCGACGACGTATTGGACAACTGACCCACCAGCAGATCCATCGCATTGAACTGCTTGTACAGACGCTCCTGCAGTGAGGCGAGGCGACGGGTGAGAGCTTCCTTCTGATCATCAATTTTGGTGATCGTCTCAGTCATTGCCTTGTTGCGTTGCTCGAGTATTCCGCCGGTCTCGGTGTATGGCTTCAGCTTGGCGTCGAGTCTGGAAGCCAATCCCTTGTCACCCGTGAACAGACCCGCCAATTCGCCGAAGTTACTGGCCATCGCCTTGTCCAGCTTGGCGCTGTCAATGGCGAGGGCGCCATCCTTCTGTGTGGTGATACCAATATCGGTCAGCGCTCGCAGTGCACCATCACCCTGCACGTTAACCAGCTCGTTGCGAATCGTGTTGAGCAAGGTGCGCGCCGTGGCATCGCCCACCAATGCGCCTGTTACGGGCGTCTTGCCCTCGCCTACTGATGTGACCTTGGTCTGCGCGTTAATCACACCGATCAGCTTGTTATAGCTGTCGACAAAGGACTGGATCTGCTTTTTAACACCCGCCTTGTCTTCCGCTACCGCGATGGTCAGCGGTTCGTTTGCAACGGTTTTGGCCTTAAGATCGAGCGTGATGCCCTCAATGGCACCATCGACTTTGTTGGTCTCGCTGATCACCTTCAAACCGTCGACATACAATTCAGCACTCTGTGCCGAGGTCAGTACGCGACCATCTTTGCCGGTGCCTGAGGTACCGGTGAAGTTCAATGCGGAAAGACCTATGAGCCCAGGTTCGCCTGCCCCGGTTGCAGTGACGGTAATATCGCGCCCTGCGCCAGTTTTGCTGCTACTCAGCACCAGTCGAGAGCCATACTCGTCCGTGACGATGGTGGCGCTAACACTCATGTCTTTCCCGGCCGTGTTGATTGCATCACGCACACCGGCGAGCGTGTTGTTGTTCTCGTCAATCGTGACTGAAAAGGATTCCTTGGTGTTTGGCGCGGGCGGGATGCCTGGCACACCAAGCGAGACCTCGAACGTTCCACTGGTAAAACGCGCGGGAGCTTCGGCCGTATTGGGAATCGCGGCCAGTGCAACCTTGCTGCTGCTCGCCAGTGATTTGACTTCCAGTTGATAGCTGCCAGCTCCCGCGGTGGTTGTCGCCGTAACGCCGACGAGATCCGACTTGCTGGAGGTAGCCGAGCGCGCTTGGAACAGCTCTGGTTTGTTCAGCGCAGCCAGCGCTGTCTGGAAATCACTGATTGCGCCCTTTAGCGCACCAACAGCCGTTATCTGCGTTGTCGTCTTTTTTTCGAGGTTGGCAAGCTGGGTTTCCTTAGGAGCCCGCTCGGCGGCGACCATCCCCGCCACGATACTATCGATGTCGAGACCGGAACCGATGCCTGATACGCCTGCCATAGCCTTACCTCGTCAAATAAACCACACGACCGTTTTCGATCTGCTGCGAAACAAGAAACGTGCCGTTAGGCCTTAGCCTCGAACAACAGGCTACGCATCTCGTCCAAACGCTCTGCCAGGCGCAGGATATCCTCGGACGGAATCTGCCGCACCACCTTGCCCGAGTCGCCATCCAGCACCTGCACCACAACCTGACCGGTGGAATCATCCACGCTGAAGTTCAAATCGCGCTGCAAGGTCTGCACCTGCGTGCGAATGCGCTCTACTGCTTCGTTTACATCTGCTTTCTGTGGAGCCTTGCCAGAGCCACCTTCGCCCTGCAACGAATAAAGCCCAGCTTCCTGACGAAAGCTGGGCATCGCGTTGCTCGACGAGGATGACGCAAGCGTGGCACTCGCTGCTCTTGCGACGTCCATGATTCACCTCTCAATGAATCGATGAGGTGGAATAACCACCCCATCGGTGAGCTTCGCTTACTGCAGTAGACTGAGAACGGCCTGCGGCAGCTGCTTGGCCTGGGCCAGGATCGCAGTACCAGCCTGTTGCAGAATCTGGTTCTTGCTCAGATTCGCGGTTTCGGCGGCGAAGTCAGTGTCCTGGATGCGGCCACGAGCTGCGGAAACGTTCTCGGAGATGCTTTGCAGGTTGGCGATGGTGTTGTCGAACCGATTCTGGACCGCACCGAGAGATGCTCGATTCTTATCAATTCCAGCGATCGCCGCATCAATAACAGAAATTGCACTTTGAGCGCCATTTTGCGTGCTGATATCAACCGAGGACACGGTTGACAGCGCGGATGATGCCGAAGTAGTAGCGGCCAAACCCGCAACGTTAGCACCTACGCCAAGTACTTGGAATGATCCGCTACTCTCCATACGAACATTGCCGGTAATTCGAGCAGCAACATCTGCAGCTTGGGTGAGCTGATCAGTAGTGCTGGTTACGTTACCGTCATAGTCAATTCCTTTTAGGTCCATCGTCATGGTTGCAGTACTGCTACCGAACCCACCAAAGACAATGTCATCACCCTTTTCACTGATTAGCTCAATCTTCGAGTTATTTGCGGTCAGAGTAGCCGAGATTCCGGTCTTTGAACTTTGCGCATTGATAGCGGTAGCCAAATCACGCAAGTCAGCTGGATTCGCAATCACCGCACTAATCGTGGCAGCCCCGCCGGCAGAATCTCCAGTAAGACTGAATGCCACTGTGCCCGCAATATTCAGCCCCGAGAGCTCAACACCTGTTCTAGCGTCAGCAGTTACACCAGTACTTCCGGTCACGAGATTGATTGCGGAAGCTGCCGCCGCCGCAGAACCTGCCGGTATATTGTCTGTAGATTTTGAACCGGCAGGGCCAGTGATATTCAAAGAAGCAATTGCACCACCAATCGTTGAAACAGGGGCAGTCGCTCCAGCCCCCACCGCACCCAAACCGGTGCCAGCCATATCGAAGCGATTTGCTCCGATACTGTTTGCACTTGCGGAGTTCAGCGAAACACCGATTGTTTCATTAGCCTGAGCACCCACCTGAAAGAGCTTGGTACCAAACTCACCGTTAATCAGCTTTTGCCCACCGAAAGTGGTAGTTTCGGCGATTCGGTTCAGCTCTTGCTTGAGCGACGAAACTTCTTCGTTCAGGGCTTGGCGCTCGGTAGTGGAGTTGGAACCATTCGCCGACTGGAGCGACAGATCGCGCATACGCTGCAGAATATTCGTAGATTGCTGAAGGGCGCCTTCGGCTGTTTGCGCCAAAGAAATCCCATCATTAGCGTTCCGCACTGCAACGCCAAGACCATTCACCTGACTGGTCAGACGATTCGAAATCTGCAGGCCGGCAGCATCGTCCTTGGCGCTGTTGATACGGCTACCTGTGGACAGGCGCTGCATGGAGGTGGCCAGCGCGTTGGAAGAGTTGCTGAGATTACGCTGAGTATTCAGCGACGCGATGTTGGTATTGACAGTAAGAGCCATGGTGTTTGCCTCCAAGGGCGCTAGTTACTTTGGTTGCCTGAGCTTGCGACTCCGGGCCGGCTTGTGCCCAGGCACCCATTGAGTTCGCATTCGATTAGCTTATCGGCGTCGTTTCGGTGAGCTTTAGGAGGCGTTTGAAAAAATTTGCAAGCCCCGCAGACAACCTGTACGACACCGGCGAACTCGGAACCACACGCGAGTCCACCTGCCCAGCTTTTCGGACGAGGCGGCGAATTCTTTAATGTCAAGGGCGAGAACGAAACGCCCCGCGACGGCACCACCGCGGATGACGTTGATGAAGACGCGCACTCGGGCATTGCCGGCCGCGCTAGGCTTGCAGCTGACCGAGGTGCCGCAGGAAGGTTTCTTCGTTGAGCACGGTGAGCCCCAGCTCGTTGGCCTTGGTCAACTTCGAGCCGGCACCCGGTCCCGCTACAACCACGCTGGTCTTCGCTGATACCGAGCCGGACACCTTCGCCCCCAAAGCTTCGAGTCGCGCCTTGGCGTCGTCGCGGCTCATGCTTTCCAGCGTGCCGGTCAGCACCCAGGTCTGGCCGGCCAGTGGCAGGCCTGCTGCGACTTTCTTCTCGCTCTCCCAGTGCATGCCGAACTCGCGCAATTGGGCTTCGATGGCCCGGGCGCGCTCGGCGTTCGCGGACTTGTCGAAGTAATCGCGCAGCGAGCGCGCGGCCTTCTCGGTGAGACGTTCGACCTGGCGCAGATCGAGCCAGTCGGCGGCGATGATCGCGTCCAGGCTACCGAAGCGCGCTGCCAGACGCTGGGCGCCGGTGCTGGCGATGAACGGAATGTTCAGCTTGTCGAGCAGGCCGGCCAGGGTGGCGCACGCGGCGAACTCCGGATGCAATTCCCCCTCCCCCTGCAACTCCACGCCACGCTCGCGCAGTTGCGCGATGACTGTGCGGTTGTGCTCGTCCTCGAAGAAACTGTGGATCTCGTGCGCGACTTCCAGGCCGACGTCGGGCAGGTACACCAGCACGTTCGGCAATGCACATGCGATGCGATCCAGCGAGCCCAGCGCTCGCGCCAGCAACTTGGCGGTTTCCTCGCCGACATCGGGGATGCCGAGGGCGAAGATGAAACGCGCCAGCGTGGGCTTGCGGCTGGCGTCAATGGCGTCGAGCAAGTTGCGCGTGGAGAGATCGGCGAAGCCTTCCAACTCGACTATCTGCTCGTACGACAGGCAATAAAGGTCAGCGGGCGAGCCGACCAGACCGCGATCGACCAACTGCTCGACGATCTTGTCGCCTAGCCCGTCGATATCCATTGCGCGGCGCGAGACGAAGTGGATGATCGCCTGCTTCAGCTGCGCCTGGCACGCCAGCCGGCCGACGCAACGGTAGATCGAACCTTCGCTGACCGATTCGCGCCCCTTGCTGCGCTTGATCAGCTGGGTGCGCTCCACGGCAGAACCGCAGACCGGACAACGCTCCGGCACATGTACGGGCCGCGCGTGTGCCGGCCGGCGCTCGGCGATCACACCGAGGATCTGCGGAATGACATCGCCGGCGCGCCGCACGATTACCGTATCGCCGATCATCACGCCCAGGCGCGCGACTTCATCCATGTTGTGCAGGGTCGCGTTGGAGACGGTGACGCCAGCGACCTGTACCGGCTTTAGCCGTGCCACCGGCGTGATCGCACCAGTACGACCGACCTGGAACTCGACGCCGAGCAACTCGGTGATCTCCTCGCGCGCGGGGAACTTGTGGGCGATCGCCCAACGCGGCTCGCGCGCTCGAAAGCCCAGCTCGCGCTGCTGCGCGACGGAGTTAACCTTGAACACCACACCGTCGATCTCGTAGGCCAGCGCGTCACGCTTCTCGCCAATGGCCTCGTAGTAGGCGCGACATTCGACAACGCCCTTGGCCAGTTTCAGCTCTCGACTGATGGGCAATCCCCACTCTCTGAGCGCGTTGAGAATACCGACATGGGTATCCGGCAGCTCGCCATCGCTACGCCCAACACCGTAGGCGCACAGTTCAAGCGGACGCGCGGCGGTGATCTTAGGGTCCAGCTGGCGCAGGCTGCCGGCCGCGGCGTTGCGCGGATTGGCGAAGGGCTTGCCGCCACTTTCCACCTGCCGCGCATTGAGCGCTTCGAAGCCTGCCTTGGGCATGTAGATTTCGCCGCGCACCTCGAGCACCGCCGGCCAGCCGCTGCCGTGCAGCTTGAGCGGGATGTTGCGAACGGTGCGCACATTGGCGCTGATGTCCTCACCCGTGCTGCCATCACCCCGTGTGGCGCCGCGCACCAGATGGCCGTTCTCATACAGCAGGCTGACCGCCAGGCCGTCCAGCTTGGGTTCGCAGCTGTACTCGACCACAGCGCCATCGCTGAACAGGTCGCCCGCCGGCAAATCCAGTCCTTCGCGCACACGACGATCGAAGTCGAGCAGATCCTGTTCGTCAAAGGCGTTGCCGAGGCTCAGCATCGGCACTTCGTGGCGTACCTGGCCGAACGCCGCCAACGCCGCACCACCGACGCGCTGGGTCGGCGACTCGGGCGTCACCAACTCAGGATGTTCGGCTTCCAGCGCCTTTAGTTCATTGAACAGACGGTCGTACTCGGCATCCGGAACGCTCGGCTCGTCGAGAACGTAATAACGGTAGTTGTGGGCGTCGATTTCGCTACGCAGTTCGGCGATGCGTTCGGCAGCGGTCTGGGCAGAAGGCATATAGCAAGCGGGGCCGTAGGCTGTGGCCGTGCCAATCGCAACCGCATCAGCACGCCGAAGATTGATGAGAACGCGGATTCTAGCCGATCAGCCCGGATGGTGCGGCTCACTACCGAGGCGAATAACCGTCGACGCGGAAGCCACGTCGCAGCGAACGGATTCTCTCTCGGCGTGACAGGCCATTCTTACCGACCGAAATGCCGTTGCGTGCCGCCCCCCGTATTGATCATGGACGAGGTATAGGATTGCAAGAAATGATATGTTATAACAACTTCAGTAAGAACATCTGACGAGACCCAACGTGATTAGCGAAACCGAGCTGCTTGCCATGCCTGCCGACGCCTACATGAACGAGGTGCAGCAGGCATTTTTCCGCCAGCGCCTGCTCGACCAGCGGACCGAGTTGCAGGACCGTATCGAGGAAGAATTCGGCCGACTGCGTGAGCAGGAGTCTTACAGCGACCCGGTCGATCTCGGGAGTGCCGAGGAGCAGCGCCGGTGGCAGCTGCGACTGCTGGAGCGGGCGAAGAAGCTGCTCGACAAGATCGACGAGGCGCTGGAACGGTTAGCCCTTGGCGAGTACGGCTGGTGTCGCGAAACCGGTGAGCCGATCGGGCTGCGTCGGCTGCTGCTACGCCCTACTGCCAGCCTGTGCATCGAGGCCAAGGAACGTCAGGAACAACGCGAACGCCATACCCTTGATGCGCGAGGAATCCTCAATGGATAACCGACTCCCGGTGACCGTGCTGTCCGGCTTTCTAGGTGCCGGCAAGAGCACGCTGCTCAACCATGTGCTGAAGAACCGTGACGGCCTGCGCGTGGCGCTGATCGTCAATGACATGAGTGAAATCAACATCGATGGCAGCGAGGTGCAGCGTAACGTCAGCCTCAACCGCGCCGACGAGAAGCTGGTCGAGATGAGCAATGGCTGCATCTGCTGCACGCTGCGCGAAGACCTGCTGGAGGAAGTGGCCCGGCTGGCGCGCGACGGCCGCTTCGATTATCTGCTGATCGAATCCACCGGTATCAGCGAACCGCTGCCGGTGGCCGAAACCTTTACCTTCCGCGACGAACAAGGACAGAGCCTGTCCGACCTGGCGCGCCTGGACACCCTGGTGACCGTGGTCGACGGGGTGAACTTCCTACGCGACTTTCACGATGCCGAGAGCCTCGCCAGCCGTGGCGAAACACTGGGGGAGGAAGACGAGCGGGCAATAACGGACCTGCTGATCGAGCAGGTGGAGTTCGCCGATGTCATCCTGATCAGCAAGATCGATCTGATCACCAGGGCCGAGCGGGAGGAGCTGACCGCCATTCTGCGCGGGCTAAACACCGAGGCCGAGATTCTGCCGATGGTGATGGGTCAGGCACCGCTGCCGAGGATCTTGAACACCGGCCGCTTCGACTTCGAACGCGCCGCCCGGGCGCCCGGCTGGCTCAAGGAGCTACGCGGCGAGCATCTGCCGGAGACTGAGGAATACGGCATCGCCTCGACAGTCTATCGGGCACGGCGGCCTTTCCATCCCGAACGCTTCTTCAGCTTCCTCGGTCGAGAATGGACCAATGGCCGCCTGCTGCGCTCCAAGGGCTATTTCTGGCTGGCCAGTCGGTACCAAGACGCCGGCAGCTGGTCGCAGGCCGGCGGCCTGATGCGCCATGGCCATGCCGGGCAATGGTGGAGATTCGTACCGAAGGCCCAATGGCCTCAGGATAGAGACGAACGACGCGCGCTGATGGCCAAGTGGGACGTCGAGGTTGGCGATTGCCGCCAGGAGTTGGTTTTCATCGGCCAGAACATCGACTTCGACCGTTTGCGCATCGAACTGGATGCCTGCCTGCTCAACGATGTCGAGATGGCGGCCGGTCCCGAGGCGTGGCAACAGCTACCAGACCCCTTCGGCGCATGGACCGAGGAAGCGGCCTGACGCGGGTTACCGGTTGCGCTTTTTTTACCTGTCGCTCTAGCAGCAAGCGCGGCGTGGCGCTGGATGTCGGTCCAGCGCCACGCCGCGACGCTGCCGCTTCACATCGCGTCAAACCCGGCCTGCAGCTCGCCCTGCCCCGTCTTCCCGTCCTGCAGAAGCAGCATGAGCAGAATCCGCGCCTTCTGTGGGCTTAGATTGCCTGCCATGACGGCACCTGCATCCGCGGTCGTTTTGCCGCCGCCCTCGAAGCCGTAGTTGGCCATGACTCGACCGTTGTACACGCGCGTCGAGATCACGACGGGCACCTGCTTGCCCAGCGCGTACTTGACGGCCTCGAACATCGGCTGGTTTATGTTACCCATGCCCAGCGCCTGGACCACGATCCCCTTCGCACCCTGGTCGACCGCGCTGCGAAGCAGGCTGCCATCGGCGCCGCCATACATAGCGACGATATCGACCCTGGGCATGGCGTCGGTCTTGATCTCGATGTGCTGTCGGCGCAACGGCTCTCTCGCGAAGATCACACGATCGGGATAGACCTCCCCGAGAAAACCGTAATCACCGGACTGGAATGTCTCCACGTTTGCCGTATGGGTCTTGGTCACATGACGCGCAGCATTGATCTGGTTGTTCATGGCCAGCAGGACCCCTTTGCCCTTCGCCTGATCATCGACAGCAATACGCACTGCGTTCAGCAGATTGCGCGGGCCGTCGAAGTCAGAAGAGGAAGCGTTGCGCTGTGCCCCGATGACGACGACCGGCTTGTCGGACTCGACGGTCAGGTCGAGCCAGAAAGCCGTTTCCTCCAGCGTGTCGGTGCCGTGCGAGACAATTACGCCCGATACCTCTGGTCGCTCGAGCGCGGTGTTCACTGCCTTGGAGAGTTCGATCCAGCGCGGCGGATCCATGTAGTCCGACGGCACGTTCGATAGGTTGTCGACTTCAATGTTCGCGAACTCGGCCACTTCCGGCACCGTGGCAAGCAGATCATCACCTGATATGGCGGGCACCGGCGCTTTCTTGACCGGGTCGATCTTCATCGCGATCGTTCCACCGGTGGCAATGAACTGGACCGTCGGTTTCTCCTGCGCATTGGCGCTGCCAACCAGCGCCAATGCGCAAATCCCGGCCAGTAGAAATGAGCTCTTGTTCATGTCGACTCCTTGCCGATCGCTTATGGGGGCAAAGGAACTGACAAGCGAACCACCGTTTGGTTGGGTTTCCGGCCAGCACGAAAGTAAAGGGGGCACGTCTCCTGCCCGCTTGTAATCATCCCTTGACCTTAACTTGACTTGAAGTCCTAGAGTTGCTCGCGCCGGGTTTGGCAACCCTATTCGTTGCCTCGCCCCCAACCTGCCGCTGAACCAGGACACAAGCATATGTGCTACTTCATGGACACCCCGTGGGATGCCGGATTCTCATCACACTCGCTCAGGCGAATAAACCGCGTTGGCCTCCGGCGAGCCACATGTCGTGATCAGCTGGTCCTGTTCGAGATCCACCGGACCGCATTTCTGCCGCACATCGCCCGGATCTGGGGCTGGGACGAACGCCAGCAGCGAGCCAGCTTCCTCGAGGAGGTGGCCACAACCAATACCTGGGTCGTGGAGACCGACTCGGGCATTGCCGGCTACCTGCAGGTCAAGAGCCAAGCCGGGCGGCTGTACGTGCGCAACATGGCGCTGCTTCCAGAGTTTCAACGCCGGGGAATCGGGACGTGGCTCGTACAGAAGCTCCAGACGAAGGCGGCCGCGCGGGGCATGCCCATCGAGCTCAGCGTTCTCAGGACGAACGTGCCGGCCCGGCGTTTCTACGAGCGCCTCGGGTTCGTCAGGATGCGCGATGCGCAAGCCCATTTCGAGTTGACCTGGCACGCCCCGAGCGTGAGCAACAGGCTTGATTGTTGAGCCGAGGGAACCGTCAAAACACGTGGCAGTAGGGATCATCACGCATCGCGGGACGGTTGCGCGCCGCTTGACGTCGAGGCGTTGTCCACGCAGCGCCACTGTTCGGGTCGATTCGATGGCGGCTGTACATGGAGCACGGCCATTCGAAGACCGAGACTGCTCTGCGCTGGCTGCCAGTCGAAAGCCTGTCGTTTCCAGTCGATAGCCCACCCCGGAGGGAACCATGCCGTCAGAAACCCTGCTTGCCTTCATCACCTATGCCTTCGTGACATCCATTACCCCGGGGCCGAATAACACCATGCTGCTGGCCTCCGGCTTGAACTACGGCTTTGTTCGCAGCCTGCCGCACGTCCTGGGCATCAGCATCGGCTTCGCGGTGTTGGTGATGGGGGTGGGCGCAGGTCTGGGGCGCGTATTCCAGACCTACCCCGCGCTGTATGACCTGCTGCGGATCGTTGGCGCCGCTTACCTGTTGTATTTGGCCTGGCAGATCGCGACGGCGCTCCCGGTGCAGGAAGCCTCGACGCATGGGCGTCCGTTCGGATTCTGGAAGGCCGCGGGGTTCCAATGGGTCAATCCGAAGGCATGGATCATGGCCATCGGGGCCATCACCGCCTACCTGCCTGCCGGTGGTGGCATGCAGGCTGTCGTGGCGCTGTCGCTGCTATTCGCGATCGTCAACGCGCCCAGCGTGGTGGTCTGGGTCACCTTCGGTACGACGCTACGGCGCTGGCTGACCAATCCGCGTCATCTACGAGCCTTCAACATATCGATGGCGTTATTGCTCGTGGCGTCGTTACATCCGCTCCTGCGTGGATAAGCGAGCTCGTCATCAGCGCAACGCCAGCGCATGGCGGAAGTGAAGTGAACTTCATCGTGTTCGACTCAAGGGAGCTACCAGTGGCTGGAAAGGCAAGCAAGAAGGATCCCCTGCTACCCATCGGCGAAATCACCAGACGTAGCGGCATAGCGGCATCGGCGCTGCGCTACTACGAGTCGCTCGGTTTGATCAGCTCGTCCCGCCAGGGAACCAGTCGCCGCTTCTTCCCACGGTCGACGCTGCGCCGGGTGGCCTTCATCATCTTCGCCCAGAAGATCGGCTACTCGCTCGAGGAGATCGGCCAGCAGCTGGCGCGCCTGCCCACCGGAAAGCTACCGACGAACAAGGATTGGCAAGCCCTCTCTCGCGGATGGAAGCAACAGGTCGCCCAGCGCATCGGGGAACTGCAGCGACTCGACATGGACCTTGATCACTGCATCGGTTGCGGCTGCCTTTCGCTGCAGCGCTGCAAGCTGGCGAATCCAAATGACGCGGCCGGAGCCAGCGGCACCGGCCCACGACTGTGGCTGAATGACCAGAGGCCGGAGCAGGGATGAGTCATTGGCCTGAGTCGCGTGCTGATCGACTCCGCCAGTGCAAGGGGACCATCCGTTGTGAAAACGGCCGCGGAGCGTCGCAAGGCTTATTCCTTCCTCCTGACCGTCGAAACCCAGCCTTGCATCAATCCGGCCTGGAAGAACTGCACGGGTGTTTCGAATCCGGCTTGCTCGATAATGCGCCCGACCTGTTCCGTCGACAGGATGGCCACGTCCTTGGCATAAGCCTTCCGCGCACGCGCCAGCATCTCCGGTTGCACGCCGGCCGAGGACATCAGCGTCATCCAGCTGCGCAGCAGCGTCTCGTATGCCGGTGACTGCACGTCAGCGGCAAGATCGGCCGTTGCCAGCAACCCCCCGGGCTCGAGCCTTCGCGCGATCTTGTGGAAGAAGTCCACGCGCGCCTGGCGCTCGAGCAGGAACTGAGAGACCAGGAAGCAGGTCGCCGCGTCGTGGGCGGGCTGCAAGGGCAACGTGTCGAGGTAGCCTTCATGGAAGGTGCATCGCGCGAGGAAGCCGCCCTGCCGAGCTCGCTCACGGCACCTTTCGAGCATCGCACCCGAAGGGTCCACGGCGGTGAACTGCCAGCCGGGGAACCTCTGCGCCAGGTGCCCCAGTTCCGCACCGGTGCCGACACCCACGCAGAGAATCCGGGCGTTGGCCGGCAGATCGGCGAACAGCGATCCGAGCAGCAAATGCAGCGTATCGCGAATCGGCGCCATGCCCGCCCATTGCTGGTCGTAGCCCTGGGCCTGCTGATCGAATAGCGCTTTCAGTTCATCTGGTTGCATGGCTTGCCGCCTCTCTCTTTAGATGTTGAACCCGCCTAGACCCGGCGATCACCGACATCTGCCCTGCGCAGGCGCTTGAGGATATCCCGCGTGTGCAACGTCGATGGGGTTGTGTCCAGTTGATTGCCCACTTTAATTGTTATGATATAACATCTTTCCTGTCACTCTGAGGACTCACTACATGAAGCCTGGCATCCACCCTGACTACCGCCCCGTTCTGTTTCATGACACGGCAGCCGACGTCTATTTTCTGATCGGCTCGACGGCTGAAACGACTCGTACTCATCAGCACAGCGACGGCAATACCTATCCGTACATCGCGCTCGACGTGTCCAGCGCGTCGCACCCGATCTACACCGGCAAGCAGCGCAAGACCACGACCGAAGGCCGCGTCGCCGGCTTCAACAAGCGCTTCGCCAGTTTCACCATCCAGAGATAACCCGCGCCACCTGCCGCAGGGCCCGGGACGCTCCATCCGAGCGGACCGCGTCGCTGCGCACGTTCGCCCGTGCTTTCAAGGAAGACGCCCCATGTCCGGCCCTCACCGCCTGAGCGCTACCCGCCCTCATGCTCGACTCATCCCCTGCCTAGCCCTTTTACCGCTGCCGGTCTTAGCCGAGCAGGTCTTGCATCTCCAGCCCACTGTCGTGACCGCGACCTCTACCCTGCAGGCGCTCGAGGACGCCCCAGCCAGCATGACGGTGATTAGCCAGGAAGAGTTGGCGCTGCGTCCGGTGCAGGACCTCGAGGATGCGTTGCGCGGCACCCCGGGGTTGCAGTTCACCGGCGTTGGCATGACGCGCCGGGGAGTGAGCATCCGCGGGATGGGCAGCGAGCACACCCTCGTGCTGGTCGACGGACAGCGCATCGGCAGCGCCGCCGGCGCCGTGGCGCACGCCGATTTCGATCTGGGCTGGGTGCCGGTCGAAGCCATCGAGCGCATCGAGGTCGTGCGCGGCCCGATGTCCTCGCTCTACGGCTCCGAAGCGCTGGGCGGCGTGGTGAATATCATCACCCGTCGCAGTACCGATACCTGGCAGGGTGCGGCGCGACTCGACGGTGGCGTCAGGGAAGATGACCGGGGTGGCCAGACGCACCAGTTGGGTACTTACGCCGGTGGCCCTCTGGTCCCCGGCGTGCTCGGGCTTTCGTTCACCGGCGAGACGCGTCGCCGGCAGGAAACGCCGCTGCACCGCGACGCGCCCCTCTCCGAGATCGAAGGCCGGGATGCCGACAGTGCAAGCGCCACGCTCAGCTGGACGCCGGATGCCGCGCAGCGAATCGACTTCGGCTACGTCAGCGGCCAAGAAGACCGCTGGCGCAACACCCGCGGCGCCAGCCGAGCTCCGGTCGAATACGAATCCCATGATCGCATCGAGCGCGAGCGATTTTCCCTCGCGCATCGGGGCGATTGGTCATGGGGCAAAAGCTCCGTGCGCGCCTATCGCAACACGCTGGAACGCACCAACCGCTACACCCACGGGATCATCCCAACCTCGCCGCGTCAGGAACTCACCGATGACGTGATCGACGGCAGCTTGAGCGTACCGACCGCTGCGCACCTGTTCACCTTCGGCGGCGAATGGCGCAAGGAGCTGCTGGAAGATGCCAGTTTTGCGCGTGGCGATGCGCGGACCATTCATCGTGCCCTGTTCCTGCAGGACGAAATCGAGCTCGCCCCGTCGTGGTCGCTCGTCGTGGGAAACCGTTTCGATCGTCATGAAACATACGGCTGGCACAACAGCCCGCGCGTCTACCTCGTGCATCACGTCACCGATGCGCTGACGATCAAGGGCGGCGGCGGTCGTGGCTTCAAGGCCCCATCGCTCAAGCAGTTGTCGCCAGGCTACTCGGCCATCGGCGGCGGCGGGATGTTCACCATCCACGGCAATCCTGACCTCGAACCGGAACTTAACACGACCTACGAACTCAGCGCGGACTATCAGGCCAATGGCTGGACCCTCAATGTCGGCCTGTTCCAGAACAACGTGCGCGGACTGATCCAGACGCTGTGCGTTGCCAGCTGCGGACTGCGCGGTCGGGAGGTGCGCAACTACGACAACGTCGACCAAGCTCGCATTCGTGGCATCGAGGTCGGCGGCAGCCTGGAGCTGCCCGCCGACCTGCGCTGGGAGCTGAACTACACCTATCTCGACGCCATCGACCGCAGCGCTGACCGCCGGCTTGGCGATCGCGCACGCCATCTGGCCAACACGCAGCTGCAATGGACGCCAACCGCAGATTTCTCCGCACAGTTGCGTGGCGAGTACGTCGGCAGTCAGCTCACCTACACCAGCAACATCGCCCATGCGGTACCGGCCTACAGCCTCTGGCACCTTGAGCTGGCTCAGCGCATCACCGACAGCCTGAGCGTACGCGGCGGCATCGAGAACCTCACGGACCAGGACTTCAGCGACACGTCGGATCACTTCACCTTCGCCGAGCCCGGGCGCACCTATCACGTCGGCGTGAGGCTGAGTTTCTGACATGCGCCTTCCGTTCTATATGGGCATCATCCTGGCCATGCTCGCAAGCCTGTCGGCTGCCGCCGAATTGCCACCCGATTCTCTCGAGGTGCAGGTCGTCGCCACCGACTTCGTGCTGCAGGGCAAGATCGACAGGCTCGCGCAACGGGCGGCCGAGTTCGGCGTCGCGCTGAGCCGCGCGCCCATGCACGCGCAGGACTCGACAGCCGATACGCCCGACTTGCTCATCCTCGACGTGCCGCGTCCGGCCGACCTGGTCGCGATACAGCAAGGCCTTGGCGAGCGACTGAACAACACGCGCTTACCCTGGATTCGCGTCGGTGGCGGCCCGCCGGCGTTCGGCAACCTGCCTGCCCCGGTGGCCAGGCGGCTGATCGACTATTACGCCAATGGCGGGCGACAGAACCTCGACAATCTGTTCGCCTACCTGCGCGCCTGGCACGACCGCGCGCAGCTGGACGCGATACCGCCTCCGGTCACGCTCGTCGACGCCGGCATCTACCATCCGGCGGCACCGAAGCCCTTCGCGCAGGTGGAAGACTACCTGGCGTGGGGCACGGCACGCTGGCGGTCGGATGCGCCACGGGTGGCCTTCGCCATTCACCGCGGAGCGCTGGCCGACGACCAGCTTCGGCTGATCGACACCTTGATCACGCGGAGCGAGGCGCGTGGCCTGGCGCCTATGGCGTTCTGGATGGACGACACGGATCCCAAGGCACTCACGAAAGTGCTCAGTCCCGCACGCAGCGAGGTGCTCGTCAACCTGCAGCACATGCAGAACGGGCCGGCGCGGCAGGCCGAGTTCCTCGCGCTCGGTATTCCGGTGCTGGCCACGCTCACTTGGCGCGAAGGCGATCGCGCCCACTGGCGCGCCTCAGCCAGTGGCATCAAACCCCATACCGCAGCCGCCATGCTGACCGTCCCGGAAACCTGGGGCATGACCGACCCAATGGTTATCGCCGCCATCGAAGACGGCCAGCCGACGCCAATTCCCGAGCAGCTCGACGCCCTGCTGGCCAAGGTCGAGCGCCTGGCCCGGCTGCGCTACCTGCCCGCTTCCGAAAAGCGCTTGGCGCTGATGTTCTGGAACCATCCGGGCGGCGAGAAGAACGTCACCGCCTCCAACCTCAACGTGCCGCGCAGCCTCGCCAAGCTGACGTCCGCGTTGCGCAAAGCGGGCTATGCGGTGCCCGAACGCAACGAGATCGATCTGATCGAAACCGCGCATCGCCTGCTGGGCGGCTACTATCGGCCCGAAACCCTCGATGCCCTGCTCGCCGACAGGCTCGCCATCTCACTCCCATTGCCCGAGTACCAACGCTGGCTCGCGGATTTGCCAGAGTCGAGCCGACAGGCGCTGGCCGAGCGCTGGGGCGATCCGGCGAGACACTGGGCATTGCGCGATATCGAGGGGCAACCCAACTTCGTTATACCCGCTGTCCGCCTGGACAAGCTGTTGCTGCTACCGCAACCGCCACGCGCGGGGCGGCCAGGTGAGGCCTACCACGACAGCAAGGTTCCGCCCGACCACCTCTACCTCGCCGCCTACCAGGCGGTGCGGGAACGCTTCAAGCCCGATGCACTGATCCACTTCGGCACCCACGGCACCCAGGAATGGCTGCCAGGCAAGGACCGGGGGCTCGCGGTCGGCGACTACCCCTTTCTCGCCTTGGACGATCTTCCGGTGTTCTACCCTTATATCCAGGACAACATCGGCGAAGCCATCCAGGCACGCCGCCGGGGTCGCGCCGTCATCATCAGCCACCAGACGCCTCCGTTCGCACCGGCCGGCCTCTACGACGAGCTACGCGACCTGCATGAGCTGCTCCACGAGTACCAGCAGCTCGACGAGGGTGCGGTGCGGGAAGCGATCGCCGAGCGAATCCGCCAGGCAGCCATGAAAGCGGAGCTGCTGGCCGATCTGGGCTGGGACGGCACCCGTATGCACGGCGAACCCGAGGGGTTCCTGCAGGCGCTGCATGATCATCTGCACGAGATGGCGCAGGCCAACGTGCCCTTGGGGCTGCATACCTTTGGGGAACCGGCGCGCCCCGAGCATCGCCTGGCCACGGTGCTCCAGCAGCTGGGGCGCCCCTATCTTCAAGCGCTGGGCGTCAGCGAAGACGAGCCAGTCGCCGAGGACTTCACCGGGCTGCAGGCGAGCCTCCCCTACCGTACCCTGCAGCGATTTGTGCGCGACGGCGAAAGCCTCGATGCGATCGACGATGCTCGGCTGCGCGAGCAGATCGAAAGAGCCCTGGTACTGGACGCGCAGCTGGCCGAGACGGGGGAAATCGAAGCCCTGCTCGAAGGGCTTGCCGGTGGTTTTGTCCCACCGGGCCCAGGTGGCGACCCGGTACGCAATCCGGATGTGCCCAGCGGTCGCAATCTCTACGCCTTCGAGGCGAACAAGCTGCCAACCCGCGCAGCCTACGAGGCGGGAGGCACTGCGTTCGAGCAACTGATCCAAACCTACCAGGCAGATCATGACGGCAAGATGCCGGAAAAGCTGGCCTTCAGCCTGTGGTCGTCCGAAGCCATGCGCCATCTGGGCATTCTCGAAAGCCAGGTCCTGCACGCACTGGGTGTGCGTCCCATCTGGGACGCAGGTGGGCGTGTGCAAGCACTGGAAATCATTCCGGCAGCGGAACTCGGACGACCGCGCGTCGATGTCGTGGTACAGGTCACCAGTGTCTACCGGGACCAGTTCGACGGCTTCATGCGCCTGCTGGCCGACGTTGTGGAACGGCTCTCGCGCCTGGACGAGCCGGGTAATGTTCTGGCCAGCAACAGTCACGCGTTGGCAGTCCGACTGCGCAGCCAGGGTTTCGAGACAGCCACCGCCGAGCGCCTGTCACAGCTGCGCTTGTTCGGCAACGAGCCGGGTGACTACGGTACCGGCGTGTCGCAGCTGACCTTGGACTCGACTACGTGGGACAACGAAGCGGAGCTGGCGGAGCAGTTCCTGTCCCGCCAGCAGCATGGCTACGGCACCGGGAACTGGGGCGAGAAGATCGACGGCCAGAACTTCTTCGCCGAACAACTCAAGGGTGTCCAGGCGGCAGTCATGGCGCGCTCCAGCGAACTGAACGGGGTGCTCTCCACCGACCATCCCTTCGAGTACCTCGGCGGGCTTGCCCTGGCCGTCCGTCATCTGGACGGCGCGAGCCCGTCGCTCTACATCGCCGACCTGCGCAAGCGTGAACCGCGCACCACCGATGCCGCAGGTTATCTCGCCACCGAGCTGCGCAGCCGTTACCTGAACCCGCAATGGATCGCCGCGATGCAGCAGGAAGGCTACGCCGGCACGCTGGAAATCCTGAACGTGGCCAACAACCTCTGGGGCTGGCAGGCGGCCGATCGCAGCATGGTGCGCGCCGACCAGTGGCAGGCGCTGCACGACACCTTCGTGCTGGACCAGCGCGAGCTCGGCGTCAATGAATGGTTCGAGGCACACAATTCCACGGCCCAGGCTCAGTTTATCGAGCGCATGGTCGAGGCGATTCGCAAGGGCTACTGGGATGCGTCTACGCAAACTCGACGCGAGTTAGTCGAGCGATGGCAGGCCCTGACCGCCGAGCACGGCGCCGACGCCGGCGAACCGGTAACCCACGCATTCATCGAGCAGCTGGCCGCCGGCTTCGGTCTGGCGCAAACGACGCAGCAGGATGCCGAATCGGGGGCGGTCGAGGCTGGCGAGACGGTACGCGGGCAGGTGATGCAACCGATACCCGCGCGACTACCCGACGAGCATGAGCTCTGGCGGCCGCTGCTGGGCATCGTAGTTCTGCTCCTGCTCGCTCTGCTCGGCGTAGTGCACCAGCTAATGGCCAATCGCCGCATTACCGCTCATTTCTAAACGTGGAAACGAACCGCATGAATACACTTGAATCAGCTCTCTACGAGCTTACCCGAATCTTCCTGATCCCCGTCCTGCTGCTCATCCTGGCGGCCCTGGTCTACGCATTTTTCGTGCTAGGCAGCTTCGCCATGGAAGCCTGGCAACGTCGTACCGGACGCTATCGCTCGGTGCTTGCCGCACATCAGCGCGAGCACGGCGGCACGAGTGACGATCTCGAACTATGGATCATGCAGCGCCTGGAATGGTTGCGTGTGACCTCGCGCAGCGCCCCGATGCTGGGCCTGGTCGCCACCATGATCCCCATGGGACCCGCCCTGCTGGCGCTGACCGAAAGCGATGCCAAGGGCATTGGCGACAACCTCGTGGTCGCCTTCTCGGCCGTGATCCTGGCATTGGTTGCGTCGAGCATCGCGTTCTTCGTGCTCACCGTGCGCCGCCGTTGGCTGCTTCAGGAGTTGCGCGCGATCGAGCGCGCGGGAGAGAACTGATGCGCTTTCTCGAGCACGACAACGAAGACGACCCGCTGCTCTCGGTGGTCAACCTTATCGATCTGTTCCTGGTGGTGATCGGCATCCTGCTCATCGTCATCGTGCAGAACCCGCTCAACCCGTTCCGGCAGGACAAGGTAGTGGTCGTCGAGAATCCCGGCGAAGCGAACATGCGCATGTTGATCAAGGACGGGCAGGCGCTGAAGCAGTACGAGTCCAGCTCAGAGATTGGCGAGGGCCAGGGTGCAAAGGCCGGCATCACGTACCGATTGAACGACGGACGCATGATCTATGTGCCAGAGGGACCCGATAGATTGCCTGCGAACTAGCCGCAGCAAGGGATACCCGCTCGGTAAATGGCTAGTCAGCCCCGCCAGGACGACGATTAAGCTGATGGCTGGAACGTGAGTTCCGCAGGGTGTTTTGACGGGCACAAAAAAAGCTGCCCTTGGCAGCTTCTCTTGCTCCACTCTTTCAGAAAAGAAGGAGATGTATGGCGCAGCGGACGGGACTCGAACCCGCGACCCCCGGCGTGACAGGCCGGTATTCTAACCGACTGAACTACCGCTGCGCGTCGGTCTCGCAAAGATGGTGGCTGATGACGGGATCGAACCGCCGACCCCCTGCGTGTGATGCAGGTGCTCTCCCAGCTGAGCTAATCAGCCGATCGCCTTGCGAGGCGCGCAATTTACTGATCCCCCCTTGCTAAGTCAACAGCGGCATTGGATTTTTTTACCGCGCCGCGGGTCCATCGTTACTGGCTCACGGATTTGAAATCATGCCGCGGCACTATCGCACTGCCTTGCGGTCTTTGTTCTGCCGCGACGGCAACAGGCGTGACGGGTCTCGCGACGGTCACCTGTCGAAAAACGCGATATGTGCCTAAGGTTGAAGACGTAACGGACATAACATCACGATGCGGCATGGAGTAACTCGCTTGTATTTGCCCGGACCGTTGCGGAATTATCGACAGCACGCCCCGCTAGCCCTGAGCGCCCTGCTGGTCTGCCTTTTCGGAATATACCTGGCGAAGCAGATCGAAACGGTGTGGCAACTAAGCCGTGCCCCGCTCACGGTAGAGGTCAGCCCTCCCGCCGCCAGCGCTATCGGTAGTTCCGATCCAGCGCGCCTGGATGCCCTTTTTAGTGCGCCGCCTACCCTCCAGAACAGTGCAACGGCCAACGCCTCAGGCGTGACCCTGCATGGCAGCTTCGTGCATGCCGACCCCAGTCGCTCCAGCGCCATTATTCAGCTCGACGGCCAGCCCCCCCAGTTGGTCTGGCAGGGCCAGGAACTACAAAGCGGCGTGGTACTGCGCAGCGTGCATCCTGACCATGTGCAACTCATGCGCGACGGCCAGATAGAACGGCTGGACTTTCCCGCGGTACGTTCGCCGGTGTTCGTTCCCGATGAAGCAGTGCAACCGTACGAGACCGAAGACGCGGGCACCGAAGAAATGCAGCAACAGATGGAGGCGCTACGCCAGCAACTGGAGAACGCCGTCAGCCCGCCCGCTTCGCCCACCCCGAACGTACCGACCAAGGAAGATGACTGAACGATGCCGCCGTTTCTCATGCGTCCGTTGCTTGCCCTGACCCTCTCCAGCGTTCTGATCATGCCGTCGGCTGCACTGGCGGCAGCTGGCGATGCCGGTATCGAGCCAAGCGCCAGCCAGGAAGACGGTTGGACCATCAACCTGAAGGATGCCGACATCCGCGCATTCATCGATCAGGTCAGCCAGCTCAGCGGCCAGACGTTCATCGTCGACCCTCGGGTCAAAGGCCAGGTCAGCGTCGTATCCAACGCCACGCTGACGATGGATGAGGTCTACCAGCTATTTCTTTCGGTGATGGCGACTCACGGTTTCAGCGTGCTGGCACAGGGCGAGGTCGCGCGCATCGTGCCCAACGCCGAGGCGAAGGCCGAGGCCGGTGGCGGTCCGGCCGGCGGCGATCAGCTTGAAACGCGCGTCATCCAGGTTCAGCACACCGCGGCGACCGAGTTGATTCCGCTGATTCGCCCGCTAGTACCGCAGTATGGCCATCTCGCTGCGGTCACGTCTGCCAACGCGCTGATCATCAGCGACCGCAGCGCCAACATCGCGCGCATCGAGGATCTGGTACGGCAACTGGATCGCACCGAGAGCGACGACTACAGCGTGCTCAATCTGCGCCACGGCTGGGCCACCGATATCGCCGAGGTCCTGCGCAACTCCTTGATTCGCGGAGACGCGAAAAGCACTGCCGGGCTGCAGATCATCGCCGACTCGCGCACCAACCAGCTGATTTTCATCGGCCCACCGCAGGCTCGCAGCAAGCTGGCCAGCCTGGCACAGACGTTGGACACCCCCGCCACCCGCTCGGCCAATACGCGGGTAATCCGCCTGCGGCACAACGATGCCAAGTCGCTGGCCGAAACCCTCGGTGATATTTCTGAAGGTCTGAAGGATTCCGGCGAAGGCGAAACGACCACCACCCGCAGCCAGAACATCCTGATTCGTGCCGACGAAAGCCTCAACGCCCTGGTGCTGCTGGCCGAGCCGGAGCTGATCGGCACGCTGGAGAGCATCGTCCGCCAGCTGGATGTGCCGCGCGCACAGGTCATGGTCGAGGCTGCAATCGTCGAGGTTTCCGGCGATATCAGCGACGCTCTGGGGGTGCAGTGGGCAGTCGATGCACGTGGCGGCACGGGTGGTGTAGGCGGTGTCAATTTCGGCAACACGGGGCTGTCGATCGGCAGCGTGCTGAACGCCATCGACGAAGACGAGATACCGAGCAACCTGCCCGACGGTGCGATCATCGGCATCGGTACACGCAGCTTCGGCGCGCTGATCACCGCGCTGTCGTCCAACAGCAAGAGCAACCTGTTGTCGACGCCGAGCCTGCTGACGCTGGACAACCAAGAGGCCGAAATCCTCGTCGGCCAGAACGTGCCGTTCCAGACCGGCGCCTATACCACCGACTCCTCGGGTGCGAACAATCCGTTCACCACCATCGAGCGGCAGGATATCGGCGTTACGCTGAAGGTGACCCCGCACATCAACGAGGGCGCCACGCTGCGTCTGCAGATCGAGCAGGAAATCTCGTCCATCGCGCCGACCGCGAGCCTCACCGCACAGGCTGTGGACCTGGTCACCAACAAGCGCTCGATCAAGAGCACCATTCTTGCCGAGGATGGCCAGGTGATCGTGCTCGGCGGCCTGATTCAGGACGATGTAACCCGCACCGACTCCAAGGTCCCGCTGTTAGGTGATATTCCGTTGCTCGGTGCGCTGTTCCGCTCGACGCAGGAGAGTCATGTCAAACGCAACCTGATGGTCTTCCTACGCCCTACGGTGGTGCGTGACCGCGCAGGCCTGGCCGCGCTATCAGGCAAGAAGTACAGCGATATCCGCGTGATCGAGACTGACTCGGCCAGCCCCACCATTCTTCCCGCCAATCCCGAGCGTCTGTTCGATGGCCAGGGCGAACCGGCGCCGGCCATCGATCTGCGCGCCAACGAGCCAAGCCAAGGCTCGCTGGCACCGCCTCCGCCGCCGCGCGGCACCAAATCGAGCGCTCCCTCCAACGCCACAGGCAGCTGGGCGATTCAGCTGGCCAGTCTGCGCAACCCGGCTAATGCCGAAGCGATGCGCGAGCGCCTGGTCGGACTTGGCTATGAGGCTTATGTTCGACCAGGCAGCAATACGAGTCGGGTCTACGTCGGACCATTGGCGAGCCGCGACGAGGCCGTACGCCTACGTGAGCAGCTCTCGAAGGAACAACGCCTGGACGGCATCGTGCTGAAAATCGAGCCTACACGCGAATAAGCCGCCGAGGCTCATTCGCACGGCTGCCAGCAGTAGCCGCCGTTCGGTCTAATCAAAGCGCCGCGAGGCCGCGCGCCAGATCGGCCTGCAGATCAGCGACATCTTCCAGCCCGACCGCCACGCGGATCAGACTGTCGCTGATGCCGGCGCTGGCGCGATCCTCGGCAGACAGTCGGCCGTGCGTAGTCGAGGCCGGATGGGTGATGGTGCTCTTACTGTCGCCCAGGTTGGCCGTGATGGAAATCAGTCGGGTGGCATCGATGAAGCGCCAAGCACCCTCCTTGCCTCCTTTGACCTCGAAGCTCAACACAGCACCAAAACCCTTCTGCTGACGCTTCGCCAGTTCATGCTGCGGGTGGCTGGGCAAGCCTGCGTAATAGACCCGATCCACCGCTGGTTGGCGCTCCAGCCATTCGGCCAGTTGCTGTGCGCTGGCACAATGGGCCTGCATGCGCAGGCGCAGGGTTTCCAGCCCCTTGAGGAAGACCCAGGCGTTGAACGGGCTGAGCGTCGGACCGGCGGTACGCAGGAAGCCGACAATCTCCTTCATCTGTTCGCAGCGTCCCGCAACCACACCGCCCAGACAGCGCCCCTGCCCGTCGATGTACTTGGTCGCCGAATGAATGACGATATCCGCGCCAAGCGCCAGAGGCTGCTGCAGCACCGGCGTGCAGAAGCAGTTGTCGACCGCAAGCAATACGCCTTTGGCTCGGCAGAGTTGGGCCAGCGCAGCGATATCCACCAACTCCGCCAGCGGGTTGGACGGCGACTCGACGAACACCAGTTTGGTGTTGGACTTGAAGGCTGATTGCCACGCCGAAAAATCGGTCAGTGGCACGTAGTCGACCTGCACACCGAAGCGTTTGAAGTACTTCTCAAACAACGAAACGGTGGCGCCGAACACGCTGCGCGACACCAAAATATGATCGCCGGCCGAGCATAGGCTCATCACGGTCGCCAGAATCGCGGCCATGCCGGACGCCGTCGCGACGGCCTGCTCGGCACCTTCCAACGCCGCGATTCGCTCTTCGAAGGTGCGCACCGTGGGGTTGGTGTAGCGCGAATAGACGTTACCCGGGACTTCACCGGCAAAGCACGCAGCCGCAGCTGACGCGCTGCGAAACACATAGCTGGAGGTGAAGAACAGCGGCTCGCCGTGCTCTGCCTCCGGGGTGCGATGCTGCCCGGCACGTACGGCCAGAGTGTCGATCCCGACGCCGTCGAGATCGCTGTCCAGCCGCCCGGCTTCCCACTCAGTGGTCATTCTTGCTACCTCCAGCGCCGCAGCCGCACCGCGGCGCCCAGCTTAGTCGTTGTACAGATCGATGATGGCGCTTACGGCATTGGCCTTGGACTTGCTGAGGTCGTTGCGCGCCTGTTCGATCCGGTGCAGATAGGCGTCATCGATATCGCCGGTGATGTACTTGCCATCGAACACCGCGCAATCGAAGTGCTCGATCTTCACCTTGCCGCCACCGACGGCTTCGATCAGATCCTCCAGGTCCTGATAGATCAGCCAGTCGGCGCCGATCAGCTCGGCCACTTCCTCAGTGCTGCGGTTGTGCGCGATCAGCTCATGGGCGCTGGGCATGTCGATGCCGTAAACGTTCGGGTAGCGCACCGCTGGCGCTGCCGAACAGAAGTACACATTCTTCGCGCCAGCCTCGCGCGCCATCTGGATGATCTGCTTGCAGGTGGTACCACGCACGATCGAATCATCAACCAGCAACACGTTCTTGCCGCGGAATTCGAGGTCGATGGCGTTGAGCTTCTGGCGCACCGACTTCTTGCGCGCTGCCTGGCCGGGCATGATGAAGGTCCGGCCGATATAGCGATTCTTGACGAAGCCTTCACGGAATTTCACCCCCAGCCGGTTCGCCAGTTCGAGCGCAGCAGTACGGCTGGTATCCGGAATCGGGATAACCACGTCGATATCATGCTCGGGACGCTCGCGCAGAATCTTGTCCGCCAGTTTCTCGCCCATGCGCAGGCGCGCCTTGTACACCGACACGCCATCCATCAGGGAATCGGAGCGCGCCAGATAGACGTACTCGAAAATGCACGGCGAGAGCTTCGGAGCGTCCGCGCATTGACGGGTGAACAACCGGCCATCAGTGGTGATATACACCGCCTCACCCGGCGACAGGTCACGGATCACGGTGAAGCCGAGCACGTCGAGCGAGACGCTTTCCGAGGCGATCATGTACTCGACGCCTTCATCGGTATGACGCTGGCCGAAGACAATCGGACGGATTGCATTTGGGTCACGGAAGCCAACGATGCCGTAGCCCGTCACCATAGCCACAACCGCATACCCCCCTCGGCAGCGTTCGTGGACCTTGCTGACCGCGGCGAACACGTCTTCCTCGGTTGGCTGCAGCTTGCCGCGTACCGCCAGTTCATGAGCGAACACGTTGAGCAGCACTTCCGAGTCCGAGCTGGTGTTCACATGGCGCAGATCCGACTCGTAGATTTCCTTGGTGAGCTGCTCAACATTGGTCAGATTGCCGTTGTGTGCCAACGTGATGCCGTAGGGCGAGTTGACATAGAACGGCTGCGCTTCGGCCGAACTGGAACTGCCGGCGGTGGGGTAGCGGACGTGGCCGATGCCCATATTACCGATCAGACGCTGCATGTGACGCTGCTGGAACACGTCTCGCACCAGACCGTTGTCCTTGCGCAGAAACAGGCGATCGTCGTGGCTGGTGACGATACCGGCGGCATCCTGCCCACGATGCTGCAGTACGGTAAGCGCGTCGTACAGCGCCTGATTGACGTTCGACTTACCGACGATGCCGACAATGCCACACATGCAAGGAACCTCTCAGTTTGTTTCAGGCTGACGCGCAGGCAGGAAACTGCCAGAAGCGTCTTCAATAAATTTTGCAGAACCGGACGGATCGAGCGAACTGGCCAGCCATTGGCTGCTGAACTCGAGAATCAGGTTCTTGGACCAATCGGCAACCAGCAGAAAGTGCGGTAGCAGAACCGACTCCTTCCACCAGAGATCCTCCTGAACCGGCGCAAGGCTGAGCAAGCCGGCCAGCACTACCACCAGCAGTCCACCACGCGCCGCACCGAATACCATGCCCAACAAACGATCGGTACCGGACAGACCGGTCACCCGAATCAGTTCACCAATCAGGAAATTGACCAGCGCCCCCACTAGCAGCGTGGCGATGAACAGGATGGCGCAAGCCGCGATGATTCGTGCCGAGGGCGTGCTGATGAACTCTGCCAGATGATGCGACAAGGCACCGCCGAACATCCAGGCGATCACCCCGGCAATGATCCAGGTCAGCAGCGACAAGGCTTCCTTGACGAAGCCTCGCTTCAGACTGATCAGACTGGAGACAGCAACGACGGCGATGATGATCCAATCGACCCAGGTAAAAACCACGACGTCTTCTGCATAGAGGAAAGGCGGCGCATTTTAGCAGACGGCCGGCGACGGAGTAAGCACAAACACCCTGCGCGATCGCGCCGAGCGCAACCCCCGCTCGACAAAGCTCGCGCTCGCCGGATCTGGTCCGGCTCAGCGCGGTTCCGGTTTGAAGCGCACCACGAAACCATTCAGCTTCTGCTGGCGCTGCAGCTGATCGCGCAAACGGTTGGCCTCGTCACGCTCGATGAGTGGCCCGACAAACACCCGGTTCATTCCGTCTGCGGTGCGAATGTAGGCGTTATAGCCCTGCTCACGCAGGGTCTTCTGCAGCTTCTCTGCACCCGCTCGATTGGACAGGCTGGCCAACTGGATGGACCAGCTCACTGGCAGGTTATCGGCATCCACGCGAGGCTGCGGTACAGGATTCGCCTGCGCAGGAGCTTTCACCTGCTCCGACTCGGCCACCGCCGGCGACTCGGTCGGCACAGCTGAAGGGACAGCCGCCGCCTGAGCACTGGCATTGTCTTCGACGATCTCGAAACCCTCGGGAATCGATTTAGGTTCCGGGACTTCCACCGGCTCGATTTCGATCTGAGCCACCGGCGGCGTATTGGGCATAGCCGGGGCATCGACAACGACATGGCGCAGGTCGTCTTCGCGAGTGAACAGCATCGGCACGAAGATCACCGCCAGGGCGATCAGCACCAACGCGCCGACCATGCGCTGTTTCAATCCTTTATCCAGCAGTGCCATCTCCCGCTTCCTCCATACGCGTGGCGATCCATTGCAGCGCTTCGGCTACGCAATAGAACGATCCGAATAACAGAATCTCGTCCTGCTCACCGGCTTTTTCGCACTGCGACTCTAGCGCCTGCATGAGCGATGCATGGGTGCTCACCGCGGCCTTGCGCTCAACCAAGGCCGCGTGCAATTCCGCCGCGGGGCGCGAACGCGGGCTGGCAAGCGGCGCAACCGCCCACTCGCTCACGTGCGGCAGCAGGATATCCAGGATGCCGGCAAGGTCCTTGTCCGCCAGCAAACCGAACACAGCCAGGCGCCGGCCGGTCAATAACTGTTGTTCGAGATAGCTGGCCAGGTAGCTGGCCGCATGGGGGTTGTGCGCGACGTCCAATAACAGAGTGAGCGTGCGCCCGTTCCAGCGAATCGTCCGGCGGTCGAAGCGGCCACTGATGCGGGTTTGCTGTAACGCCTTTGCCAGAGTCTCGGGTTGCCACGGCAAATCCAGCAACGCGTAGACCTGCAGCGCAAGCGCAGCATTCTCCAGCGGCAGCGACAATAGTGGGAGATCATGCAGTTCGCGTGATTGGCCGGCCACATCGACGCCGCGCCAGTGCCAGCCGGCTACCCCGCTCGCAAGATCGTAATCCCGGCCACGGAGATGCAAAGGCACCTCCAGCTTCTCGGCCTGCCTCAGCACCGACACTGGTGGCTCCAGATCACCGCATACGGCCGGAACGGTGCGGCGGAGAATCCCCGCCTTTTCGTAACCGACGCTTTCCCGATCATCGCCCAGCCACTCGGCGTGATCGAGACCGATGTTGGTGATCACCGCCACATCGGCATCGATCAGATTGACAGCGTCCAGTCGCCCGCCAAGGCCGACCTCCAGAACCGCGGCGTCAAGTCCGGCTCGCTGGAAAAGCCATAAAGCCGCCAAGGTACCCATCTCGAAATAGGTAAGTGACGTATTCTCTCGCGCCCGTTCGACAGCCTCGAAAGCCTCGCAGAGCGCGTCATCATCAACTTCCAGCCCCCCGATGCGCACCCGCTCGTTGTAGCGCAGCAGATGCGGCGATGCGTAGACACCGACACTGAGGCCCTGGGCCTGCAGCAACGAGGCGATGAAGGCGCAACTGGAACCTTTGCCATTGGTCCCGGTGACGGTGATCACCTTTCGTGCGGGACGCCCCAGGCCGAGCCGCTGCGCGACCTCGCGAACCCGCTCGAGCCCCATATCGATGGCCGAGGGGTGCAGTTGCTCAAGATAACTCAGCCAATCTGCGAGGCCGCGGGCGCTCATGCAGAAGCCGCAACCTGCGCAGGCGCAACGGTCGCCGGCAGTCGCTGCAACTGCGCAAGCAGACGGGAAAGACGGGGTCGTAGCTCGGCACGCGGGATAATAAGATCGATGGCACCGTGATCCAGCAGGAACTCGCTGCGCTGGAAGCCCTCAGGGAGTTTCTCGCGAACGGTCTGCTCGATAACTCGCGGTCCGGCGAAGCCAATCAGGGCTTTCGGCTCCGCGACGATGACGTCACCCAGCATGGCCAAGCTGGCCGAAACACCACCATATACCGGATCGGTCAGTACGGAGATGAAAGGCAGCCCCTCTTCACGCATGCGGGCCAGCACAGCGGACGTTTTTGCCATCTGCATCAGCGAAATCAGCGCCTCTTGCATGCGCGCGCCGCCGGACGCAGAGAAGCATATCAGAGGGCAACGCAGCTCCAGCGCCACATTGGCGGCACGCACGAAGCGCTCACCAACGATAGCGCCCATCGAACCGCCCATGAAGGAGAATTCAAAGGCACAGGCGACGACCGGCACCTTGAACAAAGTACCCTGCATCGCGATCAGAGCATCCTTTTCACCAGTCTGTTTCTGCGCAGCAGACAAGCGATCCTTGTATTTCTTGCTGTCCCGAAACTTAAGTCGATCCACTGGCTCCAGGTCGCTGGCAATTTCCTCGCGGCCCTCGGCATCGAGAAAAATGTCCAGTCGGGTACGAGCGTCAATGCGCATGTGATGCTGGCATTTCGGACAAACATCCAGCGTCTTTTCCAGTTCAGGGCGATACAGCACAGCCTCGCAGGAGGGACACTTGTGCCACAGCCCCTCGGGTACCGAGCTCTTCTGTGTCTCGGAACGCATGATCGAAGGGATCAGCTTGTCTACCAACCAGTTGCTCATGCTCTTGTTCTCCAAAGCTTCCATTCGGGCCGCATCAACCTCGCGCCCCGATCAATGTATTGTTGCGGCTCGGCACTCCGCATTCGCTAAAGATGAGGCCCCACTCTTTCGGGCAAGCCAACTGCCCGGCGCCGGCCGCATCGGCGATTCGTACTGGACGGCAAAGAGCCGCCAAGCGTCACATGACAGAGCGAACTCGTTGAACGAACGCGCGAACTTTTTCGGCACTCTTGATGCCTTTGCTCAACTCAACGCCACCGCTCACATCAACCGCATAAGGGTGTAGCTGCGCGATTGCATCAACCACGTTATCGCAGGTCAGGCCGCCCGCCAGTATCAAAGGCTTGGGCAAATCGTCAGGAATAAGTGACCAGTCGAAACGGGTTCCCGTCCCGCCGGGAACGCCCGCTACGTAGGTATCGAGTAACAGTGCGCTAGCTCCGGCCGCAGCATATCGTGCTGCCGCGGCGCCAATATCGCGCCCAGGCGAAACACGTAACGCCTTGAACCAAGGTCGATGGAATCCTGCGCAGTCGGCAGGTTCTTCATCGCCGTGGAACTGCAACACATCGAGCGCAACCGCATCCAGAATATGTTCGACCTCGCAGCGACTGGCGTCGACAAAAAGTCCGACCACGGTCAGAAACGGAGGTAACGCCTCGACGATTTCACGCGCCCGCCTGATGTCGACCACACGTGGACTGTTGGCATAAAACACCAAACCGATGGCGTCCGCCCCAGCCTCCGCGGCGAGCAACGCGTCCTCAACCCGCGTAATCCCACAAATTTTGCTTCGAACGACCGACAAGTCTTACTACCTTTGCGAAAGACAACGGATGGTAGCAAAAGCCGCGCTACCTGCAAGCCGAAGCCTGCAGAGCGTGGCTATAGGCGACCATTCCAGCTTAGCGCCGCAACGCTAGTCATTGCTCGGGAGGGAATCCTGATAATCGGCAAGACCGGAAAGAAAGTGCGGACCGAGATACCGTTGAGGCAGCTCAAACTCTTCTGGATATTCAACCCGCACCAAGTACAGTCCGTAAGGATGAGCCGTGACCCCACCGGTTCGACGTATACGCGTCTGCAATACCTGCTGAGCCCATTCGACCGGGCGCTCGCCCGCTCCGATGGTCATCAGAACACCGGCGAAATTGCGCACCATGTGATGCAGGAAGGCATTGGCACGCACGTCGATCACAATGAATTTGCCATGCTGAAGCAACTGCAGATGATGCACGGTCTTCACAGGCGACTTGGCTTGGCACTGGCGCGCCCGAAAGGCACTGAAATCGTGGGTGCCGACAAACGACTTGGCTGCCTCGCGCATCAATTCGATGTCAAGTGGCCGATGGTTCCAGGTAACCTCTTCAGCCATGTGGGCCGGACGAATCTGGTCGTTATAGATAACGTATCGGTATCGGCGCGCCATAGCACTGAAACGAGCATCGAAATGAGCCGGCATCGCCTTTGCCCAAGTTACGCTGATATCACCCGGCAAGTTCATGTTCGCCCCCATGACCCAGGCGTGCATGCTGCGCTCAACCGAAGTATCGAAGTGCACCACCTGCCCGCTCGCATGCACCAGGGCGTCAGTGCGCCCTGCACAGCTCAAGGCAACGGGGTGTCCGCCGGCAACTCTGCTCAACGCGCGCTCAAGCGCTTCCTGGACTGAAGGCACACCCGCACGCTGGCGCTGGAAGCCGCGGTAACGCGACCCTTTGTACTCGACACCCAGTGCAATTCTGGAAACGCCAACGGCAGCCGATTCGGCTGCCGCTTCAGGTACGTCGTGAAGCATCAAGCCAGCTTGGCGAGCATCTCTCGCGCCTCTTGCTGCTGTTGCTCGCTCCCCTCCGAAAGTACCTCGTCGAGAATATCGCGAGCGCCTTCGGCATCGCCCATGTCGATATAAGCGCGGGCAAGATCGAGTTTGGTAGTGGCCTCATCGGTATCCGCGAAGAAGTTGAAATCATCCTCCTCTGCGGCGCTTTCAGGCTCGACACTCAAAAGGTCTGGAGACGCTGTTTTAGTGTCATCCAGACTGCCAGCGGGAATATCAAAATCAACACTATCGCCAGCGGCGCCCTCAACTTGCGACTCACTCATTGGCGCATGATCAAAAGACAGATCGAAGTCCGCCGACAGCAGCTCCTCATCTACCGTGCCACCGCGATTGGCCGCAACGTCTTCCAGGGAATCGTTCAGATCGAAACTGTAGTTTTCTACCGACGGCTGCCCCCCCTCCACAGAAACGCCTTGCTCTTCAGCTCCGAGATCGAAGGAGAAATCACCCAGATCATCAGACAGAGAAACTGCTGACGGGGACTCTTCTGTCAAGTCGGCAAAACCATCGTCAGCACCTGCATTCTCCGCCGCGCCGGGAGCCGGTTCATCAAACGAAAGATCATCGAAGTTCAGGGTTTCAGCCTGTGCGGTTTCGCTGATTGGCGTAGCCGGGGTCAGACCGGCCTGATCGCTGTCCAGATCGATATCCAGATCGTCCAAACTCAGGTCGAAGGCGTCGTCCGGATCCTGCCCGGCAGCCCTCGCAGATACCTGCTCCTCGAATTGCAAATCGTCCAGATCGAAATTATCAAGATCGGCATGTGTTGCTACTGCCGCGACGGCTGTGATGGCGATGGCCGGATACTTGAGCTTGAGCCGTTCAATATCGCTACCGGCACCGCCAATTTCGCGCAACTCCGACTCTTGGCGAGCAAAACCGTCACGATCACCCAGCTCTGCATAAACCTCCATCAGTTTAAGACGCAAATCACTGCGCTGCGGTTCGTCGTTCAGGGCGTTGCGAAGCAGCTCGGCGGCCTGATTGAAACGACCATAGGCAATATAGATATCAGCTTCTGCCAGAGCATCGCCCGTAGAGGCATGCGTCGGAGCAACCGGCTCGGTTTCGACAAACGTAGCAGTGGTGCTCGGAAGCGATGCATCAGAGTCTGAATGCAAATCCTGTAGCGCCCCGGGCTGCAAATTGAAGCTTTCGTTCTCACTCTCCGCGAGGAGTTGCTCTTGAAGCTCGGCTTCCTTCATTGCGTTACGACGGGATAGCGCCATCAGCCCAACCAGCAACAGTAGCAGCGCGCTTCCACCCAGCACACCGAGCAGCATCGGGTTGGCCAGATAGTCGTCAAGCAAACTCGGCTCTTCAGGAGTCGCATCCACAGGATTTGCAGAAGTCGGCTTCGGTGCTGGCGCTGGGGCCGCCGCCGGCTTGGAAGGCTGGGCGTTCTGCGAAGCAGCCGCCGCAGCGCTTGCCGCTGCCTCCTGATCAGTTGTCAGCTCGGCCTTGTTCTCGCTCGCGTGATCTGTTTCATCGCTCTGCGGTTTAGAAGCAGACACGGAATCAGCTTGAACTGCCCGAACATCATCTTGCGACGGACGTTCAGCATTGCTCGTCTCGCCATCGACTGCCAGCTGAGCCTGCAGCTTGGCCAGCTGATCATCCTTAAGCTGCATCAGGCGCTGCAGTTTCTCCAGCTGACCTTGCAGCTCATCCAAGCGCTCTTTCAGATCGACATTTTCGCGCCGACTGGAGTCGAGACTCTCTTGGGTAGTGGCAAGGCGATCACGGAGCGCCTTGCTGTCGCCGCTGGAGCCAGTATCACTGCCAGCGGTGGACTTTCCTGTATCCGGAGCTACAAGCCGCAGGTTATCTCGACTATCACTTTGGGCAGGCGCCTCGCCTGCGTTGGTCCGGCGAGTCGCATCGATCTGTTTCGCCACATCGCGAGGCGCGGTGCGCCCCTGCCGCCAGATCGTATTCTGCTCAGCGACCTGCGCAATGGCCTCGGCCTGAGTGCGGCTGCTGATCTGCTCGGTGTTGGGCAGACGAAGGACTTGGCCACTCTTCATGCGGTTGATGTTGCCACCGATAAAGGCGTCTGGATTCAAATCCTGAATCGCGAGCATGGTCTGATGGACCGTGCCAGAGCCAGCGTTTCGCTCGGCAATTTCCCAGAGTGTATCGTGCGAAGAGGTCTTGTACTCGGAGCTGGTCGGCACACGCTCAACCACCTGCCCGGTCGTCGACGCGGATGACGGCGACCTCACCTGACTCGGCGCAGGCGAAACAGTCGGCGTGCGGGCCGGTGCCACCGAGGTGATCGGCAACTGCGGAGCAACAGCAGCTACGGTTTCGGGAGAATAAAGCGGGGGGTCCAGCAACAACGTGTACTCACGCAGCAAGCGACCGCTGGGCCATAGAACCTCAACCAGAAAATTGAGATAAGGCTCACGTACCGGCTTGGTCGATGAGACTCGGATGACGCTTTTGCCGTCCGGCCGCAGCACCGGAGTGAATTTCAGATCAGTCAGAAAGTACTGACGATCAATTCCGGCGCGGTTGAACTCCTCAACGGAGGCGAGAGAAGGAACCACCTCGCCCGGAGCGAGCATTTTTGCGTCAAGCAGTTCGATTTCCGCAACCAGTGGTTGATTCAGCGACGATTGCAGCCGGACCTCACCAAGCCCCAGCGCATGGGCCACCTCGGTAGTCAGCGCAGTAGCAGCTGCAATTGCCAGTACCAGATTTCGAACCCGAACCATTGTCTATCCTTTGTTTATCTTTTTCTCGAAGCTTGAGAAAGGGTCTTATGTCACTGCCCGCGCTTTGCAGCGCCCCGATCAGCGATAGGCCGTACTAGCACAACTTAGAAAAGTTCTTCGAATTACCGGTAAGTATCTTTTACAGATGGTGTTTTATCAACAACTTGGCGGACAGCGGGGCATTCCACGCCGCCGCTTTTAGCACGTTATCAGACTCAATCCACAATTTGACCGGCCGCCCCCTCTGCGCGCTGTAGCGCCTCTTCACGCCGAAGCCCCCGGCTCGCTGCCCACCAGCCCCAACGCTCACCGCGCACCGTTCGACGAAGTAACCCACCTGATATTTGGCACTTGCCTACATTCAGCCTGCAGGATGCAGACGAAAAAAAACCGCGGCTGACCGCGGTTTTTAAAAGTGCCTCAACGCTCAAGAAGTATGCGGAGCATCCGACGCAGGGGCTCCGCAGCCCCCCATAGCAATTGATCACCAACGGTGAAGGCCCCGAGGAAATGTGAGCCCATGTTGAGCTTACGCAACCGTCCGACCGGTACGCTCAACGTGCCAGTGACGGCCGCCGGGCTCAGCTCCTGCATGCTGGCCTCTCGATGATTCGGCACCAGCTTGACCCACGGATTGTGCTGACTGATCAGCCCTTCGACATCCGAAATCGGCACATCCTTGTTCAGCTTGATCGTCAATGCCTGACTGTGGCAGCGCATAGCGCCGATGCGCACGCAGATACCGTCAACCGGAATCGGGTTCTTGAATCGACCAAGGATCTTATTGGTCTCGGCCTGCGCCTTCCACTCCTCACGGCTCTGCCCGTTGGGCAGTTCCTTGTCGATATAGGGAATCAGGCTGCCGGCCAGCGGTACACCAAAGTTATCGACGGGGAACGCTTCACCTCGCTGACTCTCGGCAACCTTGCGGTCGATATCCAGAATGGCGCTCGCCGGATTGGCAAGGTCTTCGGCAACGGCGGCGTTGATGGTTCCCATCTGCTTGATCAGTTCGCGCATGTTCTGAGCGCCAGCGCCGGATGCAGCCTGATAAGTCATGGCGCTCATCCATTCCACGAGCCCCGCCTCGAACAAACCACCGAGGCCCATCAGCATCAGGCTGACAGTGCAGTTACCGCCGATGTAGTTCTTGGTACCGGCATCCAGCTGCTGGTCGATCACGCGGCGGTTCACCGGGTCGAGCACGATAACGGCGTCATCCTGCATACGAAGTGCCGAGGCGGCATCGATCCAGTAGCCTTGCCAACCTGCTTCGCGCAGCTTCGGGAAAACCTCGTTGGTGTAGTCACCGCCTTGGCAGGTCAGGATCACGTCCAGCGCCTTCAGCTCATCGATACTGTAGGCATCCTTCAGCGGAGCGGTTTCCTTGCCGATGGCCGGCCCCTGGCCGCCAACGTTCGAGGTGGTGAAGAACACCGGCTCGATCAGATCGAAATCCCGCTCTTCCAGCATCCGCTGCATGAGCACGGAACCGACCATCCCGCGCCAACCGATCAGACCTACACGTTTCATCGCAACTACACCTATAGAAAAAGTGGCCCGCACATATAGAAAGGCGGGCGAAGAGCTTACAACTTCGCGAGCGCCGCGACTACCGCATCACCCATTGCCTGAGTACCTACCTTCGTGCAGCCCTCAGACCAGATATCGCCGGTACGCAGCCCCTGGTCGAGCACATCACTGACCGCCCGCTCGATGGCGTCCGCCGCAGTGACCTGATTGAAGCTGTAACGCAGCATCATCGAAACCGAGAGAATGGTTGCCAACGGGTTGGCAATGCCCTTGCCGGCGATATCCGGCGCTGAGCCGTGGCAGGGCTCGTACATGCCCTTGTTGCTAGCATCCAGCGAGGCGGATGGCAGCATGCCGATGGAGCCGGTGAGCATGGAAGCCTCGTCGGACAGGATGTCGCCGAACATGTTGTCGGTAACGATCACGTCGAACTGCTTGGGTGCGCGCACCAGTTGCATGGCGGCGTTATCGACGTACATGTGCGACAGCTCGACCTCAGGGTAAACCTTGGCCACCTCCTCGACCACCGCGCGCCACAGCTGGCTAGAAGCCAGTACATTGGCCTTGTCCACCGAGCAGAGCTTCTTGTTGCGCAACATCGCCATATCGAAACCAACCTTGGCGATGCGGCGGACCTCGCTTTCGCTGTACGGCAGGGTGTCGTAGGCCATGCGCTCACCATTCTCGAGCACCTTGCTCTCGCGCGGCTGACCGAAATAGATGCCGCCAGTCAGCTCACGCACGATGAGGATGTCCAGACCCGCGACGATCTCCGGCTTCAGGGTCGAGGCATCGGCCAGTTGCGGATATAGCAGCGCCGGGCGCAGGTTGCCGAACAGGCCCAGCTGCGAACGGATCTTCAGCAGGCCGCGCTCGGGGCGAATGGCTGGATCGATGGTGTCCCACTTCGGGCCACCGACGGCACCCAGCAGGATAGCGTCCGCCTTGCGGGCACGCTCCAGGGTTTCGTCGGCCAGCGGTACGCCATACTTGTCGATCGCGGCGCCGCCCAGCTCGTCGTAACTCAGCTCGAAGCCGAGCTGGAACTTGTCGTTGGCCAGCTGCAGTACCTTGACGGCTTCCGCCATGATTTCCGGACCGATACCGTCACCCGGAAGAACCAGAATCTGCTTGCTCATTGTTTCCTCGATTTTTCGTGGGGCGGTTGATTACCTCATCCGCCGAAATCCTGCGAAACGAGGTGAATGACAGATCACCCACCTCCCCGCTTCATATCATTTGATCGCGCCGAACAGCCAAGGCTGACTCGTGCGGTGCTTTTCCTCGAACGCGCGAATCGCATCGGCGTCCTGCAAGGTCAGGCCAATATCGTCCAGACCGTTGAGCAGGCAATGCTTGCGGAAGGCGTCAATCTCGAAGCGATACTGCACGCCATCCGGGCGCGTCACGGTTTGGGCCTGCAGATCGACGGTGAGTTGATAGCCCTCGATGGCCTCGGCCTGTTGGAACAGCGCATCGACCTCCTCTTCTTTCAGCACGATCGGCAGCAGGCCGTTCTTGAAACTGTTGTTGAAGAAGATATCGGCGAAGCTCGGCGCGATGATGGCGCGAAAACCGTACTCATCCAGCGCCCACGGAGCATGCTCTCGGGACGAGCCGCAGCCGAAGTTCTCGCGCGCCAGCAACACACTGGCGCCTTGGAAGCGCGGGAAGTTCAGCACGAACTCCTTGTTCAGCGGGCGGTTGGAACAGTCCTGGTTCGGCTGACCGACATCCAAATAGCGCCACTCGTCGAACAAGTTGGGACCGAAGCCGGTACGCTTGATCGACTTAAGGAATTGCTTGGGAATGATCTGGTCGGTATCGACGTTGGCGCGATCCAGCGGGCAGACCAGGCCGGTGTGTTGGGTAAAGGCTTTCATGCTGTTGCTCCTCAGGCCTGGATCAGTTCGCGAACATCGATGAAACGACCGGTTACCGCGGCGGCGGCGGCCATGGCCGGGCTCACCAGATGAGTACGACCACCGGCACCCTGACGCCCTTCGAAGTTGCGGTTGGAGGTCGACGCGCAATGCTCGCCGCTGCCCAGCTTGTCCGGGTTCATCGCCAGACACATGGAGCAGCCCGGCTCACGCCATTCGAAGCCGGCCTCGATGAAAATCTTGTCCAGCCCCTCGACCTCGGCCTGCTGCTTGACCAGACCGGAACCCGGCACCACCAGCGCCTGCTTGACGTTCGCCGCGACCTTGCGGCCCTTGGCTACCTCGGCGGCAGCACGCAGATCTTCGATGCGCGAATTGGTGCACGAACCGATGAACACGCGATCGAGCTTGATTTCGGTGATCGGCTGGTTGGCGCTAAGGCCCATGTACTTCAGAGCCCGCACGATGGAATCACGCTTCACCGGATCGGTTTCGGCGGCCGGGTCCGGCACGCGCTGATCGACCGCCAGCACCATTTCCGGCGAGGTGCCCCAGCTGACCTGAGGCTTGATGTCCTCTGCCTTCAACTCGACGATGGTGTCGAATACCGCGTCCTCATCGGACACCAAGTCTTTCCAGACTTCGACCGCTTTTTCCCAATCCGCCCCCTTCGGTGCATAGGGCCGCCCTTCTACATAGGCGACGGTCTTCTCATCGCAGGCGACCATCCCCACACGGGCGCCAGCCTCGATGGCCATGTTGCAGAGGGTCATGCGGCCCTCCATCGACAGGTCGCGAATGGCACTGCCGGCAAACTCCAGGGCATGACCATTGCCACCGGCGGTACCGATCTTGCCGATCACCGCGAGCACGATGTCCTTGGCACTGACGCCAAACGGCAGTTTGCCTTCGACGCGCACCTGCATGTTCTTCATCTTCTTGGCGACCAGGCACTGAGTGGCCAGCACGTGCTCGACTTCCGAAGTGCCGATACCGTGCGCCAGGGCACCGAAGGCGCCATGGGTGGAGGTATGCGAGTCGCCGCAGACCACGGTCATGCCTGGCAGAGTGGCGCCCTGCTCCGGGCCGATGACGTGGACGATGCCCTGACGTACGTCGTTCATCTTGAATTCGAGGATGCCGAAGTCGTCGCAGTTCTCGTCCAGCGTCTGCACCTGAATGCGCGAGACCTCGTCGGCGATCGCTTCCAGGCCGCCCTGGCGCTCACCCTTGGTCGTCGGCACGTTATGGTCCGGCGTCGCGATATTGGCGTCGATGCGCCACGGCTTGCGGCCGGCAAGGCGCAGCCCTTCAAAGGCCTGAGGCGAAGTCACTTCGTGCAGGATGTGACGATCGATATAGATCAGCGACGAACCATCGTCGCGCCGCTTCACCTCGTGCATCTCCCAAAGCTTGTCGTAGAGCGTTTTGCCGGCCATCGGAGTTTTCCTCATCTGCTTTCTATGCGGGGCGAATAGCCCTTGCGCTTATGGGGCGATCCTAGGGGCTTGATTTGAATTACTCAAATTCATATTTTTTATCCAAAGCATTCCCTACAGGAATCGCACAGGCCGCTGGTTAGCACCCAACTGCCCCGCTCGTGGCACCACTCAACGATTCAGAAGCCCCATGGACCTTGCCAACCTCAATGCCTTTATTGCAGTCGCCGAAACCGGCAGCTTCTCCCTGGCTGCCGAGCGCCTGCATCTGACGCAACCGGCCGTCAGCAAGCGGATCGCCGCACTGGAAGGGCAACTCGATGTGCGCCTGTTCGATCGGCTGGGCCGCGAGATCGGGCTTACCGAGGCCGGCCGCGCGTTGCAGCCACGTGCTTACCAGATTCTCAACGTTCTGGAGGACACCCGCCGCGCCCTGACCAATCTCAACGGCGACATCGGCGGGCGGCTGTCACTCGCCACCAGCCATCACATCGGCCTCCATCGCCTGCCGCCGCTGCTGCGCGCGTTCACCCGGGCCCACCCGCAGGTGAACCTGGACATTCGCTTTCTCGATTCGGAGATCGCCTACGACGAGGTCCTGCATGGGCGTGCCGAACTGGCGGTCATCACCCTGGCGCCGCAGACGGCCGAGCCGGTGAAGGCAGTGAAGGTTTGGGACGACCCGCTCGACTTCGTCGTCGCGCCCGAACATCCGCTGGCACGCCGGCCCACGATCACACTGGCGGATATCTCCAGCCATCCCGCGGTATTTCCCGGCGGCAACACCTTCACTCATCACATCGCGCACCGCCTGTTCGAACGCGAAGGACTGACGCCCAACATCACCATGAGTACCAACTATATGGAAACGATCAAGATGATGGTTTCCATCGGCATCGCCTGGAGCGTTCTGCCTCGCAGCATGCTCGACGAGCAGGTGGTGCGCCTGGATCTACCAGGCATTCAGTTGACGCGCCAGCTAGGCTATATCCGGCACACCGAGCGAACGCTATCCAATGCCGCAAGGGCATTCATGGCCCTGCTCGATAGCGTGGCGGTTACCGCCGGACGCAAGGCAAACGATCAATAAAGAGGCCCGTCATGTCCAAGGTCATGCTGATCACCGGCGCCAGCCGTGGCATCGGCGCCGCCACCGCGCAACTGGCGGCAGAACAGGGCTATGCCCTGTGCCTGAATTATCACCATCGGGAAGATGCCGCGCGCCAGGTATTGCACGAGGCCCAGCGGCTCGGCGTACAAGCCATCGCGGTACAGGCCGATGTCTCCCGCGAAGATGAAGTGCTCGACCTGTTCACCGCGCTTGACAGGGAATTCGGCCGCCTCGACGTACTGGTCAACAACGCCGGCATGCTGGAGCGACAGATGCGCCTGGAGCAAATGGATGCGGCACGCTGGAGCCGCGTGCTTGGCACCAATGTGATCGGCAGCTTTCTCTGCGCCCGCGAGGCGATCAAACGGATGTCGACCCGCCACGGCGGGCATGGCGGCGCGATCATTAATCTTTCCTCGGCGGCCGCACGCCTCGGCGCCCCCGGCGAGTACATCGACTATGCGGCAGCCAAGGGCGCCATCGACAGCATGACGCTGGGACTGGCCAAGGAAGTGGGCGGCGAAGGTATTCGCGTCAACGCGGTGCGTCCCGGCGTGATCCATACCGAAATCCACGCCAGCGGTGGCGAGCCGGACCGGATCGAGCGGGTCAGGACAAGCGTACCGCTCGGACGCGGAGGCGACGCACGTGAGGTCGCCGAGGCCATTCTCTGGCTTGCCGGTGACGGCGCCAGCTATACCAGCGGCGCGTTGCTGGATGTCAGTGGCGGACGCTGAGCCCGCTACGCCAGCGCTCGTTGGCGGATGGCCTGGGTATCCACGCCGAGCAAGGCATCGATCCGCTCGCAGTCGTTCTCCCGACGAAGCTCGGCGAACAATGTCGACGCCTGCGGATAATTGCGCGTCAGCAATGCAAGCCATTGCTTGAGTCGGCCAGGCGCGTAGCGCGGTGCGATCTTGCCACGGGCCTGGCGCCAGAAATCGGCCAGCATGGGCTTGAAGGCGTCCCAGCTCATCTCAGCCAGCGCCTGCCCCTGCCTCGCCGCCGCGATCTGACGGGCCAGATCGGGACGCGAAACTAGCCCGCGCCCGAGCATCACATCCTCGACGCCACTGACCTCGCGGCAGCGGCGCCAGTCAGCCACCGACCAGATCTCGCCATTGGCGTACACCGGCACATCCACCACATCACGCACCCTAGCTACCCATTCCCAATGCGCCGGGGGCTTATAGCCGTCCAGCTTGGTGCGCGCATGCACCACCAACTGCTGCGCGCCGCCAGCAGTCAATGCACGCGCGCAATCGAGGGCGCCATCCGGACTGTCGAAGCCCAGGCGCATCTTCGCGGTCACCGGAATATGCGCCGGAACGCTGCGGCGCACCTCGCAGACAATGGCGTGCAGCAGCTCTGGTTCCTTGAGCAGCACGGCGCCGCCGCGCGATTTGTTGACCGTTCGCGCCGGGCAGCCGAAGTTCAGGTCAATGGCCGGCGCTCCCAGCGTGCAGGCATAGGCGGCATTGTCCGCCAGGCAGGCCGGATCGGAGCCCAGCAGCTGCACCCGCACTGGCGTACCGGCACGCGTCACCGCACCCTCGGTCAGCTCCGGTGCTAGTTTGCGGAAGCTGCTCTGCGGCAGAAGGCGGTCCGAGACGCGAATGAACTCGGTCACGCACCAGTCGACGCCACCCGCCCGGGTCAAAACATCGCGCAGGATCTCATCGACCAGTCCTTCCATCGGTGCAAGAGCGATCTGCATGTTGCGACGTCTCGTGAAAAAGGGACGGCATTGTACGGAGATCGGCCGCACCGATGAATGCCGAGCGAAGCCTGTTCCTGGCGTCCTCGAGGCAACGCACCCGATCAATCGTCGAACTTGTCTCGCAGCTCTCGTCGGTGGTGGACCATATCGGTCTCATTGCCCCCATGACCGGGTTCGCCGGCATTGCGCTCAAGCGGTACCGCCAAGCGTTTCGACGCCTCATCCGGGGCCTTGTCCGCTTCCGACCATCCCTTCACGACGGTTTCGGTTTCTCGCGCGCCGTCGTCGGTAGTTGCACGCTCTGGCGACACGCCGTCCGATTGCGCGGTTGCAGCGCTCGCCCACCACACAACCCCGAACGCAAGCAGAAGATGAACACGCATGGCTGTCTCCTCCTTTATTCCCCTGCAGTTTAGGCCGTACGTCACTCACAGGCGTTCCGGCCGGTCTGGAACCGCTTCGGGCACACAAGGTCCACTGCATAGCCAAAGGACGAGACTCACAGCACAGGATGCGCTACATGATGACGCCCGCCTTCACCCTTATGTTGATGCTCTTCGGCTGGTTCCTGGTCGCACTGGCGCTGCTCTGGGGCATGATGCGGATCGCCCGTCGCCACCATCGTCCACGCGTACACCACCGCAATCGCTCGGCGGCGAAGATATTCAGCCTGCCGATGCCGCTCAGAAAAATTTTCTAATCAGGTCGTGACAATCACGACAGAACCTGTAGAATTCGCGCCGCGGGATGGAGCAGTCTGGTAGCTCGTCGGGCTCATAACCCGAAGGTCGTCGGTTCAAATCCGGCTCCCGCAACCAATTCAAAAGGCCACTCATCGAGTGGCCTTTTTTGTTTATCTGTACAGCGCGCTGCGAAGCTAACTCGCTGATAAAAAAGCTAATTTTTCAAGAAATAGCTTGACAGCCGACGCTCAATGCGTAGAATTCACGGCGCGGGATGGAGCAGTCTGGTAGCTCGTCGGGCTCATAACCCGAAGGTCGTCGGTTCAAATCCGGCTCCCGCAACCAATTCAAAAAGGCCACTCATCGAGTGGCCTTTTTCGTTTCTGCGCTCATTGTGTGAAGCGTCTTAGGCACGAGCCGTTATCCCTCCTCGCCCCCGCCTGCCGGCCTCTGCGGCGGCTTATCGCACGAAATGAAAGCAACTCTCATTTCTCAAACACTTATTCCAGATAGCATTTAAAAAAGAGCGCTTATTTCCATAGGCGTTCGCTTAGTAAAGCACTCAACTATTAGCAACAATTGAAATATAGACAAGACAATTGCAATCCACCCAAGGATTGATTCTTGCAGGAACCGTCAAAATAAATTTTCTTTGCCTTTCAGCAGGTTATACGAGCCGACTCAGCTGGCTTCGCCAAGCAACAAAAAAACGTCTCCGCGAGCTTGACTTCGATCACAGTTTGACGGATATCTATTGCCGAACGGAGTAGTGCGCTGCGAGCAGTTAAGATCATCGGGAGCGATCAAGTTCAGCAGCTGAGTTATACCGCCAGCGAAGCGCCGAAAAATTGTCAGTTCAAGAACCGCAAAGAGAGGTAAGTGCGGTAGCTTTGCCCAAATAAAAGTTATTGGGCAGTTAACGGCTTTGCAGTGCGGAATCTGAGTCAAGACGGTAAAGAGCACTGAACGGCGAAACGGTCTGAAACGCCGGTGGGCGGTAGCATTGCCGGATGCCACACAGACTCCAGAAGAGCCAAACTCATATATACGCCAGCTAGGCGAAAGTGCGAAAGACACACTCGTTTCTCTCTGTAATGTGAATCGCCCTGGCTCAAGGCGGAAAACTCACCGTCAGATAAAAAAGTTCATGTAAAGACAATCTTCATATTTCCCTCTTTTCTGCGGGAGAAACTTGTGCGCGCCCAAACTAGCAACTTAGACAATAGTTCCACCGCTCTTATTGCCAACGCAATAAACAAAGACGGTTACGCCTGCATTCCCGATTTCCTCAGCAGATCGCAGCTTGAAGAACTTCGCGAGCAGCTTTCCATCGAGGCCGAGCGGCATGATGGCAATTACTTTGCGTATCACGGCGACACTGCGCTGGCCGGAAGTCCGCTCGCTGCGCTGAAGGCCTCGCCTGATTTCCAGAACATGCTCGCCGATGTTTATCGACAGGCGGCCGGTAACAGCGCACCGAGTTCCGAAATATTTCCCGTATTGCGTTGCGTTCAGGGAGGCAGCGGACGGCGCGAGTCCAACTGCTTTCACTTCGATGCCAGTCTGGTGACCGCCCTGCTCCCTATCGAAATCCCCCAGCAGGGCAAGCCGAACGAGCGCGGCGATCTGTTGCTATTCGCCAATCGGCGCCGTGTTCGCCCCAGTGTGCTGCTCAATGTGCTGGAGAAGGCGCTGGTGCAGAACGCCTTCACACGCAAGCTGATCAGCCTCGGCATACGGCTGCATTTGCTTCGGCCGCAGCGTCTGCGTCTGGTGCCCGGCAACCTCTATCTGTTCTGGGGCTATCGCTCACTGCACGCCAATGAGCCCTGCAACCCGGCCTATCGCCGTGCCACGGCGATCTTCCACTACGGCGATCCGCATGCCGGCAGCCTGCTGACCAGCCTGATCCTGACGGTCAACCAGCACCGTGCACGTCGCGCCAGCCAGATAAGCGACCAGCACGCCGTCTGACTGCCCTCCCCTTGCCGGCCAGAAACCGGAGAAGGGCCCCATGGCCCGATAAGGAAATCGACATGATCAACGTGACCAAGTCTTACCTGGGCAACAAAGACAAGTTCATAGCCTACGTCGACCGCATCTACGACACGGGCTGGCTGACCAACCAGGGCCCGTTGGTGATGGCGCTGGAACAGCGGTTGCAGGAATACCTGGGTGTGAGGAACATCATTCTCACCAACAACGGCACCATCGCCCTGCAGATCGCCTACCGGGCTCTGGGGCTCACCGGCAGCGCGATCACCACGCCGTTCAGCTTCGTGGCCACGACCAGCTCCCTGCAGTGGGAAGGCATCCGGCCGATCTTTGCCGACATCGACGAAGCCACCTGGAACATCGATCCCGAGCGGATCGAAGCGTGCATCGCCCCCGATACCAGCGCCATCGTTGCCACCCATGTGTTCGGCAATCCCTGCGCGGTCGAACACATCCAGCGCATCGCGAACCGCCACAACCTCAAGGTTGTGTACGACGGTGCCCATGCGTTCGGCGTGCGTTACGGCGGCCAGTCGGTGTTCAACTGGGGCGACATCAGCACCCTGAGTTTTCATGCCACCAAGCTGTTTCACACCATTGAGGGCGGTGCGATCGTCACCAACGATGATGCGCTGGCCGCGCGGATACGCCTGCTGTGCAACTTCGGCATCGTCGATACCGACATCATTCAGGGCATCGGCATCAACGCCAAGCTCAACGAATTCTCCGCGGCGATGGGGCTGTGCATCCTCGACGACATCGAGGACATCCTCGATCAGCGTGCCCAGATCGGCCAACGCTACGAGCGCGAACTGGGTGGCTACTTCGACCTGCAGGCGCCACAACCGGGCAGCGAGCGCAACTACAGCTATTTTCCCGTTGCGCTGGCGAACGAACTGCAGCTACTGCGCAGCCGTGAGCAGCTGAACGACAACGGCATCAATCCGCGGCGCTATTTCTACCCCTCGCTGGACACCTTGGAATACCTGCAGCCGCAGGCACCGCAGCCGCGCTCGCGCGCGCTCAGTCGCCGCGTGCTTTGCCTGCCGATCTACCCAGGCTTACCGCCCAAGGTGCAGAGCCGCGTCATTCATACCCTGATTCATGAATCGATTCATAGCGAACAGGCCAGCCGCGCGCTGTTCAACCCGCTGGTCCGGGCTCTCGACCTGGTACAGCCGCAGCTCACCGGCGCCACCTGCAAGCGTATTTCCTGATTCGAATGGACGCACCTATCACCATGCCTGACCCGAAACGGCTTTCGGTACTGCGCAACACCGGCCTGAACTACCTTGGCCAGGCTTACGCCTTGCTGGTCGGTATCGTCATCCTGCCGTTCTACCTCAGCCACCTGGGCGCCGAAGCGTATGGACTGATCGGCTTCTTCGCGGTACTGCAGGCCTGGCTACAACTGCTCGATGCCGGCCTGTCGCCCTCGCTGGTGCGGCAGATCGCCCATTACCGAGGGCAGGCCACGGATTTTGCCCGGCTGAGCGAACCGGGCCGCCTGCTGCGCTCGTTCGAGATCATCTTCGTCCCCATCGCTCTGCTGACGTGGGCCAGCATCCACGCCGCCAGCGGCTTGATTGCCGAACACTGGCTGCAAGCCCACGAACTCAGCGGCGCCACACTCGCCCAGTGCATCAGCCTGATGGGCGTGCTGGTCGGCCTGCGGCTATACGCGACGCTGTACAAGAGCGGCCTGCAAGGGCTGGAACTGCATGGCTGGCTGAACGGCGCGAACATGCTGATCGCCACCCTGCGCTACTTCGGCGGGCTGTTTCTGGTCGCCTTCGTGACGCAGGACCCGCGCGACTTCTTCGTCTTTCAGGTCGCGGTCGCGCTGATCGAAACCCTGCTGATGGCCTCGCGCGCCTACGCGCTGATGCCCAACCCGCATCTGTTCACCGGTTTCGACTGGTCGGTGGTCAGGCCGGTACTGCCCTTCGCCGCGGGGATGACGCTCACCTCGGTGCTGTGGATCGTCCTCACGCAGCTGGACAAGGTGCTGCTCTCCAAGGTGCTGCTGCTCAAGGAATACGGCTACTACTCGCTGGTCGCGCTGATTGCCACCGGGCTGCTCACCCTGACCAACCCGCTGGTGCAGACACTGCTGCCGCGCATGACCATGCTCACCGCCGAAGGGCGGATCGCCGACATGCGCGCGCTGTACCTCAACGCCAGCCGCTTCGTCTGCAGTGTGCTGTTCCCGATGGCGGCGGTGATTGCCTTCCACTCGCGGGAGCTGATCTTCGCCTGGACCGGCGATGCGCAGGCCGCTGCATGGAGCGAGCCGATCCTCGCCTGGTACGTGCTGGGCAGCGCGATCCTGGCGGTAGGTGCCTTCCAGTTCTACCTGCAGTACGCCTTCGGCGAGCTGCGCCTGCACATCTGGTTCAGCGTCGTATCCACGGCAATCAGCATTCCGCTGGTGGTCTGGGCCGTGCTGCAGCATGGCGCGCTCGGCGCGGCGCTGGCGTGGTTCGGCCTGCGCTTGATCACCTTCGTCATCTGGCCGCCGCTGGTACACCGGCGCTTCGTTCCGGGTCTGCACGGCATCTGGCTGAAAGACCTGGTTCGTATCACCGCCATGACCGTTCTCGGCCTGCTGGTCGGAGAGCCGCTGTTCGACGCCATCGCCAGCGACGAGCGCATCGACATCCTGCTGGGGCTGGCCAGCAGCGGCCTGATCTGCCTGGTCCTGGTCGCCGCCAGCTCCCGGCCGCTGGTTCTCAAACTCTACGTGTTGATCACCAAACCGAGCCTGTGACATGGAATTGAAGAGCGAATACGCCATCAGGTCGCGCTGGCAAGGCCGCACCGAGCCGACGCTGAGCATCATCTGCCTGACCTACAACCACGCTCCCTTTATCAGGAAGACCCTGGAGAGTTTTCTCCAGCAAGAAACGGATTTCCCTTTTGAAGTGATCGTGCATGACGACGCCTCCACCGATGCGACCGCCGCGATCATCGCCGAGTACGCCGCGCGCTACCCGGGCATCGTCAAGCCGATCTACCAGCAGCAGAACCAGTTCAGCCTCGGCGTACCGTTCAGCACGCGGCTGTTCGCCCGTGCGGCGGGTCGCTACATCGCCTACTGCGAGGGCGACGACTACTGGACCGATCCGCGCAAGCTGCAGATCCAGGTGGATTTCCTCGAACGCCACCGCGACTTCGTGCTGACCTACCACGACGCTTTCATGTTCAACACCCAGGGCGTCATCCGCAGCCCGCAGTTCACCGGCAAGTTGCGCCAGGACGCCAGCGCGCGCGAGCTGATGGAGGGCCGACCGTTCTCCACGCTGACCGTGTGCTTTCGCAACCTGCTGCAGGAGTTGCCGCCCGAGCTGCTTGGCGTGGAAGTGCTGGACATCTGCTGGTGGTCGCTGCTCGGTGCTCACGGCAAAGGCAAGTTCATCGCCGAGATCAAGCCGGCGGCCTACCGCGTTCACGAAGGCGGCATCTTCTCCATGCGCCCCAGCCGGCAGCGCATCCAGATGACCCTGCACGCCCATTACTGCCTGGCGCGCTACTACCAGCGCATCGGCAAGCGCGAGCTGTACGAGTACTTCCTCGGCCAGGTCGCCAGCGAGTGCCTCGCGCTTCTCTCGCCGCTGAGCAAGCTGCAGGCGCTTTGTGGTGTTGCCCAGAACCTCGCACTCAACCTGTTGCGGCGCTTGGCCCCGCGACCGGCCAAAGGCTGAGTCACAAAACCCTGTTTCACTGCACCATCAGGATGGATCCCCAATGACTGCACTGACCCGCTCCTCGCTGGAATACGACACGGACAGCCGTATCGATCTGGCCGGTATTCTGCGTACCGCCTACGACCACAAGGGACTGATCGCCAGCATTACCGGGCTGTTCGCCGCCCTTGGCATCGCCTACGCCGTAGTCGCCACGCCGATCTACGAAGCCACCGCGATGATCCAGATCGAGCCGAAGAAGACCGGTATCACCGGCGTGCCGGAGGTCGTGCCCCGGCCGGATTCGGTATCCCAGGCCGTCACCGAGATTTCCCTGCTCAAGTCGCGCGCCGTGCTGGGCAAGACGGTGGAAAACCTCAAGCTCTACATCACCGCCAAGCCCATGCGGCTGCCGCTGCTGGGCGGCTACCTCGCGCGGCAGCACGACCCGGCCGTCGACGGTCCGCTGGCCGCCCCGCTGTTCGGCCTCGCCAGCCTTGCCTGGGGCGGCGAGAAGATCGAGGTGTTCCAGCTCGACGTACCGCCGGCCTACCTGGGCGAAAAGCTCACCCTCGTCGCCGAGAACGACGGTGGCTATCGGCTGCTGGATGAAGAACAAACCCTGCTGCTGCGCGGCGAAGTGGGCCAGGCCGTAGTCAGCCGTGGCTTCAAGGTCCAGATCAGCGAACTGCTGGCGCGTCCCGGCACCGAGTTCGAGCTGGTGCGCAGCCGCGCGCAGACCACCGCACTGGATTACCAGGACCGACTCAAGGTCGGCGAAGCCGGCAAGGACTCCGGGATCATCTACCTGTCGCTGGAAGACGCCGACGCGCAACAGGCCACCGCCGTGCTCGACGAAATCGGCCGCCTCTATGTACGCCAGAACGTCGAACGCAGCTCGGCCGAGGCCGCGCAGCGTCTGGAGTTTCTGCGTTCGCAGCTGCCGCTGGTGCGCAAGGAGCTGGAAAAGGCGGAGGCTGCGCTCAATGCCTACCAGACCAGCGCCAAGTCGGTGGACATCAGCATCGAGACCGAATCGGTGCTCGAGCAGATCGTCGAGCTGGAAAAACTGCTCTCCGAGCACAACCTCAAACGCGTCGAGTACAACCGGCTGTACACCCGCGAACACCCGATCTACCAGACGCTGATGAAACAGATCGGCCAGTTGCAGACGCAGAAGGAGCAGCTGCTGAAGAAGGTCGATGCGTTGCCGGAAACCCAGCAGGAGCTGCTGCGGTTGAAGCGTGACATGGAAGTCACCACCGAAACCTACACGCTGCTGATGAACCAGGCCCAGGAGCAGGACGTCCTGCGCGCCGGCACCATCGGCAACGTGCGCATCATCGACGATGCCTACACCACCACCGAGAAGCCGGCCAAGCCAATCCGCCCGCTGATCGTCGGCATCGCCATCTTTCTCGGACTGCTGGCCTCGGCGCTGGTCATCCTGCTGCGCCAGGCCTTCTATCGCGGCGTGGAAAGCCCCGACGTGATCGAGAAGCTCGGCATTCCGGTGTATGCCGCCACGCCGTTCTCCAGCCGTCAGGAGCAACTGCAAAAAGCACACAAGGCGAACGACGGTCTGGCCCGGCTGCTCAGCCTCATCGACCCGGCCGATCTGGCAGTCGAGTCCATGCGTAGCCTGCGTACCAGCCTCAAGTTCGCCACCCTCGAGGCGCGCAACCGGGTGCTGATGATCACCAGCCCGACGCCGGGCGTCGGCAAGTCGTTCGTCTCCAGCAACCTGGCGGCGGTCATCGCCCAGAGCGGCCAGCGCGTGCTGCTGATCGACGCCGACATGCGCCGCGGTTACCTGCATCGCGTGCTGGGCCTCACACCGCGCCACGGTCTGTCCGACGCACTCGCCGGCGGGCTGCCGCTGAACGAGGTGACCCGGCGCACCGCGCAGAAGAATCTGGATTTCATCGCCAGCGGTTGCAACGCGCCCAATCCGTCCGAACTGCTGATGCACGACAACTTTGCCCGGCTGCTTAAGGAAGCCGAGCAGCACTATGACTTCGTCATCGTCGACACCCCGCCGGTGCTGGCCGTGACCGATGCCGTGCTGGTCGCCCAGCAGGCCGGCACCAGCCTGCTGGTGGCGCGCTTCGGCGTCAGCAGCGCCGCACAGATCGAGGCTGCCAAGCGCCGCCTGATGCACAACGGCGTGCTGCTCAAGGGCGCGATCCTCAACGGCATTCGCCGCCGTGCCTCCAATTCGGCGTACGACACCGGCGCCTACGGTTACTACAGCTATCCCCAGAAAGCCTGACAACGCACAAGGAGAAGCGCCGTGTTCCGCACCATCGCCATGATGCAACCGTACCTGTTTCCGTACCTGGGCTACTTTCAACTGATCAACGTCAGTGACGTATTCGTACTGGGCGACGACCTGCAATACGAAAAGGGCTCATGGATGAATCGCAACCGGATTCTGGGTGACGGCCAGCCGAAGCTGATCACCTTTCCCCTGAAGAAGGGCCACCAGTACGACCGCATCAACCAGCGCTGGCTCAGCGACGATTTCGACCAGCAGGCCCAGACCCTGCTGCGCAAGATCGAGCACGCCTACGCCAAGGCACCGCAGCGCGACCAGGTGATGCCGCTGCTGCGCGAGATTCTCGAATACCCCGAGCGCAACCTGGCGCTGTTCACCGAGCACTCGCTGCGCCGCCTGTGTCAGTACATGGGCATCACCACGCCGATTTTCCGCGGCTCGGACCTGTGCCTGCCGCCGGTGATGGACAAGCAGGACCGCGTCATCCAGATCGCCCGGCGCATGGACGGCGAGCTGTACCTCAACCCCATCGGTGGCATCGACCTGTACTGCCCTGCCCGCTTCCGCGCCGAAGGCCTGCTGTTGCGCTTCCTGCGTATGGACGACGACCTGAGCTATCCGCAGTTGAACCATCCCTTCGTGCCGTCGCTGTCGATCATCGATGTGCTGATGTTCAACGACCGCGAAACGCTCAAGGACATGCTCAACCGCTTCGGCGTGATCGAAGGCCGCGAGACGAGGCCAACGCTGCACCTGGCATGACCCTCATTCCGGCCAGGCTGGCCGATCCACACCGGGAAGGACCTCACATGACACTGCTCCACACACCGCGCTGGTATCTCATCCAGACCAAGCCACGCCAGGAATCGCGCGCCGAAGAACACCTGCTGCGTCAGCACTACGAGTGCTACCGCCCGCTGCGCAACACCACCAGCGGCAAGCAGCCGGCGCGCCACGCCGAGCCGCTGTTCCCCGGCTACCTGTTCATTCGCCTCGACCCCGCCAAGGACAACTGGTACCCGATCCGCTCCACACGCGGCGTCAGCCGGGTCGTCAGCTTCGGCGGCCAGCCGATTCCGGTGCAGGACGAGCTGATCGAGCAGTTGCGCCAGCGCCTTGCCGTGCCGGCGATGGTCGCGGCGCCGTTCAGCCCTGGCGAGCGGGTGCAGATCAGCGGCGGGGGGCTGCGCGAGCTGGAGGCGATCTTCGTCGCCAGCGACGGCGAGCAGCGCTCGATCATCCTGCTCAACCTGCTGCACCGGCAGCAAAAGATCACGGTGCCGAACCACTACCTGCAGTGCTTTGCATGAACGGCCGGATTGTCCGGCATCAGCGAGTCTCGAACCGATGAAGATCCTTTTTCTCAACGCCTTCTATCCGCCACACATCGGCGGCGGCGCCGAAGTGGTGCTGCGCCAGCTGGCCGAAGGTCTGCAACGGCGCGGTTGCGACGTGGCCGTGCTGGCAACCGGACCGGATGCCGGCCTGCAGCAGCAGGTGCAGCAGAACGTGCGGGTCTACCGTGCGGGTCTGCACAACCTCTACTGGCACTACACCCAGCAGCGTCCCGGCCGCCTCGCGCGCATGGGCTGGCACCTGCTCGACCGCTACAACCAGCGCATGCGCCGCTACGTACGCGCCGTGCTGGCGCTGGAGCGGCCGGACATCGTGGTCAGCAACAATCTCACCGGCTGGTCGATCTCCGCCTGGGACGAGATCAGCGCTGCCGGCGTGCCGATCGTTCAGGTGCTGCATGACCTCTATCTGCTGTGCCCCAAGGACACCATGTTCAACCACGGCAAGGTCTGCACGCAGCAATGCGGCCAATGCCGGTTCATGCGCACCCGCCACGCCGGCGCCTCGGCGCAGGTGGCGGCGGTGATCGGGGTCAGCCGCTTCGTGCTGGAACGGGTCGCCAGCCACGGTTACTTCCCCCACGCCAGCCGCTATGTGGTGCACAACCGCAGCGAAGCCAATGCCGAGCAGCACGCGCCGGCGGCGCGCCCGGCGAATCAGCCGCTGCGTTTCGGCTACATCGGCACCCTGTCGGAGAACAAGGGCGTCGCCTGGCTGATCGAGCAATTCCAGGCGCTGGCCATCGATGCGCGGCTGGAGATCGCCGGGCGCGGCAAGCTGGATTACGAAGCACGGCTCAAGGCCCAGGCCGACCCAAGCAAGGTCACCTTCCACGGCTATCGCAAAGCCGACGACTTCATGCGCGAGATAGATGTGCTGGTGGTGCCATCGCTGTGGGATGAGCCCTTCGGACTGGTCGCCGTGGAGGCCTGCGCCAACCACGTGCCGGTGATCGCCACCCAGCGCGGCGGCCTGCCGGAAATCATCCAGGACAACCTCAACGGCCTGCTCTGCTCGCCGCACGAACCGCATTCGCTGGCCATCGCCATGCTCTGGCTGTACCTCGACGCCGACCTGCGCGAGCGCCTGGGCCGGCAGGCGCGCGCCAGCGTCGAACCGCTGCTGGATAGGGAACGCATGTTGGATGAGTACCAGTCCATCCTGCGTAAAACGCTTCAGGGAAAGAGCATTCGCCATGAACCAGAGCCTGCTGATCACTGCCCGACGCCCAGCGTCGCATCCGCTCGAGATCGATAAGCCGACGCTGCTGACGCTGATCGCCGCCGCACTGCTGCTGACCGAGACCTTCTCCGGCGCGCTGCGCTACTACAGCGCGCTGGCCGGAGTGTCCTGGCTGCTCTACCTGCCGAAGATGGCGTGCCTGGCCGCGCTCGGCCTGGAGTTGCTCGGCTACCGCGGGCAGCCGCTGTTCTGGCTGGTGCTGCTGGCGCTGGTGACCTCGGCCTGGCTGGCGCTGCTCAACGGCGCGGAGCTGGCCAACATCGGCTTCGCGCTGTTCATCTACATCCCGCTGCTGTTCGGCGTGATCTGCGGCCGGTATCTGGAAGGCAAGCTGGCGCTGCTGATCCGGGTGATCGGCTTCTGCCTGCTCGCCTCGTTCGTCGGCATCGCGCTGGACATGCTCATCAGCGTGCCGTGGAAGGGCTACAGCTACATGCTCGGCGACGTCGAACTGAGCGGCAATCGCTCCTGGGCAATGGACGATATCGACCGCATCGGCGGCTTCGCGCGGATGTCCACCAGCCTGTCGGTCATGATTGCCGTGTACAGCCTGGTTCTCGCTGCCTTCATCCGCTCGCGGCTGCTGCGCGTGCTGCTCTACGGCGTGTCGCTGGCCGGCATCGTGCTGACCACCAACAAGTCGAGCGTGGCGGCGTATGTGGTCACCCTGCTCATGCTGACCTTCGCCGCGTACCGCTTCGCCAGCGCCACGGCGTTTTTTCTCGCGGTGCTGGGTGGCGCGGCGCTGCCGATCGCCAGCCTGCTGTTGCGCGTCGACCCCATTGCCGCGGTCAGCAACAGCCTGCTGGCCTCGTTCGCCGATCGCCTGGTCAACAGCTGGCCGAACTTCATCGACAACGTGACGAGTCAGGCCTCGATCTGGTGGGGCGCGGGCTTCGGGGCGGTGGGCAGCAGCGGCACGGCGTTTCCCATTCCGGGCCTGGAGTTGCTGGCCATCGCCGACAACACCGCGCTGTACCTGTGGGGAATGCTCGGCCTGAGCGGCGTCGCGCTGTACCTGCTGGCCCTGCCGCTGCTGCTGCGCCTGCACGAGCGCGGCCCGCGCGTGCGCAGCGGCCTGCTGGGCGTAGTGTTCTGCATCTGCCTGGTGGCCTGGGCCACCGACGTGCTGGAAGTGCCCATCGCCAGCCTGTTCCTCGGCCTGGCGATTGCCCACGTGCTCACCCCGCTCGAACGACCGGCGGCCAGCCTGATGACGCCGCGCATCACCGATCCCCGCCACCTGGCGTAACCACGACGAGACCGATGATGAATTGCTTCGCCCTGTTGCCGCTGGCGCTGTTCGGCAGCCTGCTCGGCTTCACCCTGACCACGGCGGCACAGACCGCCGAGCCGCTGTTTACCGTTGGCGTCTGCTCGCATGAGCTGCACAAAGGTGTAGCCGGCAAACAGCCCGGCGCGCTCGCCAGCGCCGCCGGCATCACCTCGGTCCGCACCGATGCGCACTGGGCCTACGTGGAACGCGAACGCAACCGCCTGCTGATCGAGCCCTCCTGGCAACGCTACCTTGCCGACAACCGCCGGCACGGCCTGGATACGCTGTTCATTCTCGGCTATGGCAACCGCTTTCACGGCGAGGGCGAAAAACCTCGCAGCGAGCCGGTGCGCGCGGCGTTCAACCGCTACGTAAGCCACCTGGCCGGCGCGCTGAAAGGCCAGGTCGCGCACTACGAAGTGTGGAACGAGTGGGACGTGGAAGACCCGCACAGCCCCACCTTCAGCGAGGACTATGCGCGCCTGGTCGCCGACGCCGCCGGCATCATCCGCGAGCAGGATCCGGCCGCCAGGGTGCTGGCCGGCGCGGTGACGACCCAGGGCATCGAATCCGGTTTCGCCCGGCGGCTGATCGAGCATGGCGTGCTGCAAGCGGTCGACGGCCTGTCGCTGCATCCGTACGTGCATTGCCGCGGCTGGCGGCGCGACACGCCCGAAGCCTGGATCGACTGGCTCGCCGAGGTCGACCAGCAGCTGAGCGTGGCCGCCGGCCGACCGGTACCGCTGTACCTGACCGAGATGGCCTGGCCCGCGCATGACGGCGCCTGCGGCGTCAGCGAAACGCTGCAGGCGGCTTACCTGGCGCGCAGCTACTTCCTCGCCCGCACGCTGCCGAACGTCAAGGGCATGTGGTGGTACGACTTCAGAAACGACGGCACCGATCGCCGCGAGCGCGAGCACAACTTCGGCCTGCTGCGCCACGACTACTCGGCCAAACCGGCGTATGCGGTGCTGCAGGCGATCAGCGAGATCGTCGGCGAATACGAACTGCTCGGCCACGAGCGCCGCGCCCGTGGCGAGGTGGTGCTGTTGCGCTTCGCCCGCGACGACGACGAACTGCTGGTCGCCTGGACCGGCGGACGCCCGCGCACGCTGGCCATCGAAAGCGCCCGCGGGCGGGCCGGCAACGTGCAGATGCTCGATACCGCCACGCCGCAGCGCGGACGCTTCGCCAGCGACGTGCGCTGGAACTGCGCCGCTGCCGGTCAGGCCTGCACGGCGCGCATCGAGCTGAACGAGTTCCCCAAGATCATCAGTACCCGCGCGTCGCCGACGCGCTGAAACACTGCGTCTTGCCGGCGCCGGATCGCTGGCGCAGGCCTCTGAAGGAGTAGTCCCCATGATCGTGATCAACGCTCGTTTCCTGAGCCAGGAGATTCGCGGGGTGCAGCGCTTTGCCGAGCAGCTGTGCCTCGAACTGAGCAAGCTGCGCAGCGATCTGCTGTTCGTGGCACCGCATGACGTGCATCTGCGCGACAGCGCCACCCAGCTCAACGTGCGCCGCATCGGCCGCAACCGCGGCCATCTGTGGGAGCAGCTGGATCTGCCGCTGTGGCTCGCGCGCAACGGCCGGCCGCCGCTGGTCTCGCTGTGCAACACGGCCCCGCTGGCCTACGCCAACCAGATCGCCACCCATCACGACATCACCTACGTGCGCCACCCGGAGAGCTATTCGCCGCTGTTCCGCCGCTTCTACCAGACCATGACGCCGCTGCTGCTGCGGCGCATCCGCGCGCTGATCACCGTCAGCGAGTTTTCCCGCCGGGAAATCGCCCAGCACTATGGCTACCCCGCAGACCACATCTGCGTGGTGCCGAACGCGGTGGCGCCGCGCTTCAGACCGTTCAGCGCGAGCGATTGCCGGGGCGCAGCAAAGCCGTACCTGCTGGCCGTCTCCTCGCCCAACGCGCACAAGAATTTCGAGCGGATGGTCGCAGCCTTTCTCAGCCTGGAGGGCTTCGACGATACCGAGCTGCGCATCGTCGGTGATTCGCATTCGGTGTTTTCCGCCGGCAACTGCCTGGTCAACGGCAACCAGCGCATCCGCATGCTCGGGCGCCTCAGCGACGAGGAGCTGGTGGAGGAATACCAGGGCGCGCGGGCGTTCGTGTTTCCCTCGCTGTACGAAGGTTTCGGCATCCCGCCGCTGGAAGCGCAGGCCTGCGGCTGCCCGGTCATCGCTGCGCGCGCCGCGTCGATTCCCGAGGTGCTCGGCGAAAGCGCGCTGTACTTCGACCCGCTGGACATTCGCTCGATGGCCCTGGCCATGAGCCGTGTGCTGCAGGACGCCAGCCTGCGCAACGACCTGCGCGTAGTCGGCCGTGCCAACGTGGCGCGCTACTCCTGGGAGGCCTCGGCCCGGACGGTCTCGCGCCTGATCGACCGCACCCTGGCCGGCAAGCACAACCACCCGGCAATCGCCCGCTGGAACCCCGGCCAGCGCTAACAACGCCGCATCGCTCCATTCGTGCGCCGGCGCCCCGCGCTGCCGCACCTCCACCATCGAGGTGACCCCATGAAAATCGCCATCGTTCACGACTGGCTGGTGACCTATGCCGGAGCTGAACGGGTACTCGCCGCGCTGTGCGAGACCTGGCCGGAAGCCGACCTGTTCGCCGTCATCGACTTCCTCTGCGACGAGGACCGCGCGCGGCTGGGCGGCAAGCGCGCCACCACCACGTTCATCCAGCAGCTGCCCAAGGCGCGCAGCGCCTACCAGAAGTACCTGCCGCTGATGCCGCTGGCCATCGAGCAGCTCGACATGTCGGCATACGACCTGGTGATCTCCAGCAGCCACGCGGTCGCCAAGGGCGTGCTGACCGGCCCCAACCAGCTGCACATCAGTTACGTGCACTCGCCCATCCGCTACGCCTGGGACCTGCAGCACCAGTACCTGCACGAGGCCAGCCTGGATCGCGGCGTGAAGGCCAAGCTGGCGCGCATGCTGCTGCATTACATGCGCATGTGGGACCAGCGCACCGCCAGCGGCGTCGACGAGTTCATCGCCAACTCGCACTTCATCGCCAAGCGCATCAACAAGAGCTACCGGCGCCAGTCGACGGTCATCTACCCGCCGGTGGACACCAGCCGCTTCACCCTGCACGAGGCCAAGGAAGACTTCTACCTCACCGCCTCACGCATGGTTCCGTACAAGAAGATTCCGCTGATCGTCGAAGCCTTCGCGGCGATGCCGGACAAACGTCTGGTGGTCATCGGCACCGGCCCGGAAATGGAGCGCGTGCGCGAAGTCGCCAGCGCCAACGTCACCCTCATGGGCTACCAGAGCGACGAGGTGCTGCGCCAGTACATGCAGCGTGCCCGCGCATTCGTCTTCGCCGCCGAGGAGGACTTCGGCATTGCGCCGATCGAAGCCCAGGCCTGCGGCACGCCGGTCATTGCCTTCGCTCGCGGCGGCGTGCTGGAAACCATCCGCGGTCTGGAGCACGAAAAGCCCACCGGCGTGTTCTATCCCGAGCAGAGCGTCGACTCGATCGTCGCCGCCGTGCGGACCTTCGAGACGCATTGCCAGCGCATCAGCGCGAGCAACTGCCGCAGCAACGCGGAGCGCTTCGGTGGCGAGCGCTTCAAGCAGGAAATCAAGGCTTTCGTCGAGGCGCGAATACGGGAAGTGTCGCTGCTCGACGGACAACTGGCGCTGCAGGGACGTGCGGCCATCCAGCCGCTGCTTTCGGCCAAGCACGCCTGACCGGTACGCAACCCACCTCACGGAGATTCAAGGATGAACACCGCAAAGCAGTGGATGAAAGCTGGCCGCACCCTCGGTCTGGTCTTGCTGACCGTACAGACCGCGCATGCCGAGCCACGCCAGGTAACCAGCCCGGCCGCAACGCGCTGCATAGGCGTGGCCGTTTACGAGAGCGCCGTCAAGGCGCCGCCGCGCGCCGCCTGTTTGCGGTCGCAACCGCTGCGCGCCATCGCCATACCGGCGCCGCCGGCCGTGCGTGTGATCGCCGAACCGGCCGTTCAGCACTACCTGCCCAGTACCCCGGATACCCGCCGTTACTCGTTCTGATCGACAGGCGCATCAATCGATGCGCAGGAGAACCAACATGCATCGCCCAGGTAATACCCGACGTCCAATGGTCCTCGCCGACGGCTATTCCTACACCGAAATCGTCCCGGTATCGCAGCCCGCCGGGGCTGGGCCGGGGCCGGAGTACGTGGTCATCTTCCATGCGCTGTTCCACCCCAACGATGACGATCAGCCCGCGGCGGCCTGCCCCCACGGCAGCCTGCTGTCCGCCGCCGACGAAGCCTGAAACCGCCCCGCCGCGAGACGACCATGAAACGCACCACCACGATTGTGACCGTGACCTACGGCGACCGCCTGGGCTACCTGCAACAGCTGATCGAACGCGCGCTGGCCTTCGCGGCCATCGAGCGGGTGGTGGTGGTGAGCAACGCCGCCACCGCCGCGCTCGACACGCTGCGCGAACGCTGGCCGGAGCAGGTCGAGCTAATCGAGCTGCCGCACAACAGCGGCTCGGCCAACGGCTACGCGGTCGGCATCGAAGCCGCGCTGCAGCGCGGCGCCGAATACATCTGGATGATGGACGACGACAACGCACCGAGCGCCGCCGCCGTGGAAATCCTGCATCGCGAGCTGGCCGAACTGGGCAATGAGCACGGCCTGGCGCGTGTCGCGGTTCTGGGTTTTCGCCCCACCCAGCAGGCCGATATCGCCCAGGGCGTGCCGGCCTGCTTCGCCATCCAGCCGCGTTCGAGCTACTTCGGCTTCCACGTCGCCCAACTACCCTACAAGCTCTGGCGACGCCTGCCCTGGGGCTCGCCGCGCGGCACGCCGCCACGGCGCATCAGCCTGCCGTTCGCGCCTTATGGCGGCATGCTCGCGCACCGCAGCCTGTACCAGCGCATCGGCGTGCCGCTGCGCGATCTGGTGCTGTACGCCGACGATACCGAATACACCCGCCGCATCACCGAAGACGGCGGCAGGCTGTACCTGCTCACCGATGCGCTGATCGACGAGCTGGAGCTGTCGTGGAACATCAAGGCGCGCACTCGCAACATCTACGAGGCCTTCCTGCTCGGCGACTCGGACTTTCGCGCCTACTACAGCGCGCGCAACCAGGCCTGGTTCGATACCCACGTCTGGGTCGGCTCGCGCTGGCTGCTGCGCCTGAACCGCACGATCTTCCTCGCCCTGCTACGGCTCGTCGCCCATCGGCGCAACGCCCCGCAACGCCTGCGCCTGCTGGAACGAGCCATCCACGACGGTGAACGCTGTGCACTGGGCATGAGCGAGGCGTTCCCGCTGCGCTGAGCGCTGATCCAGGAGATTACCGGCAATGAATGCCACCGATTCGCGCGACAACAACTTCGACTTCCTGCGCTTCTTCGCCGCCTCGGCGGTGGTGTTCGGCCACAGCTTCTGGCTGTCCGGCCGTGGCACCAGCGAGCCGGTACGCCTGTTCACTGGCCGTTACGACAGCGCCGACATTGCCGTTCACCTGTTTTTCGTGATGAGCGGTTATCTGATCGCCGCGTCCTGGCTCAACAGCCGCAGCGTGATCGACTTCGTCGGCAAGCGGGCGCTGCGCATCTTCCCGGCGCTGGCCGTCTCGGTGCTACTCGGCGTGCTGGTGATCGGACCGCTGGCTACGCAGCTGCCGCTGGCCGACTACTGGAGCGGGCCGCAGACGCTGGGCTACCTGGGCAACATCGCGCTGCTGACGCAGTTCCAGCTACCCGGCGTGTTCGTCGACAACCCCTTCCCCAACACGGTCAACGGCTCGCTCTGGACCCTGCCCTACGAGGTGCTGATGTATGCCTCGGTGGTGCTGCTGGGCATGCTCGGGCTGTTCAGCCGACGCATGGCGCTGCTCGGGCTGGCGCTGTTGATCGCCACGCAGTTCTACCTGATTGCGGCGTTCGATCTGCAGAGCGACCTGCTGCGCAAGTTCAGCCGGCTGGGGGTGTTCTTCTATTTCGGCGCGGTGCTGTATCTGTACCGCCATCGTATCCGCTGGAGCTGGAAGATCGCCGTGCCGCTGCTGGCAGCCAGCCTGCTCAGCGCCGGCCACGGCATCTGGCCGCTGGTACATTCGCTGACCCTGCCCTATCTGGTGATCTACCTGGCGCACCTGCGCATCCCACGACTCGCCGGCTTCGGCAAGGCCGGCGATTTCTCCTACGGCCTGTACATCTTCAGCTTTCCGCTCCAGCAACTGCTGATGTACTGGAGCGCCGGCAACCTGCCGTTGCTGCCGTTCATGGTGCTTGGCTTCAGCGCCAGCCTGCTGGCGGCCGTGCTCTCGTGGCATCTGGTCGAGGCGCCGGCGCTGACGCTCAAGCGCCATCTGCCACGCGGCCCGCGTCGCGCGACGCGCAGCAGTCCCTCGCTGGCCAGCGCCGCTACGGTACGGCGAACACCTTGACGTCGGCCGCCGCGGCGACCGCCTCTGTCTGGATCGGTTCCTGGCCGAGCTGGCGCACCTTGCGCAGCTGACGCACGCGTTCGAGGTTATCCCAGGCGGTGGCGTAGTGCGACGGCGACTGCTCCATCGCGCTGCGGAAGAACTGCTCGGCCTCATCCAGCCGGCCCTCCACCAGGCAGACGTAGCCCACGTCGTTGCTGGCCTGGGCGCGCGAACCGATCTGCTCGAACGCCGACAGCGCTGCCTCGTAGCGCTGCGTGCGCGCCAGCAACAGGCCGTAGTTGCGCCACAGCGGCGCGTAGCTGCCGTTGCGGTCGAGCGCGCGGCGGTAGACCTGCTCGGCCTCCACCCAGTGTCCGGCCATGTAGTACGAGTAGCCGAGACTGTTCTGCACCAGCGCCGAACGCGGCTCGATCTGCAGCGCCAGCCGGTAGTAGCGCTCGGCCAGCGGAAACTCGTTGGTCAGGTCGGCCAGCACGCCGAGCGCGTTGTACAGGCGCAGCGGCGACTGCCGGTCCACCTTCAGCGCATCCACCGCGGGCATGGCGTTCTGCGGCGCGTTCGCCAGGCGTTGCTGATCGCGCAGCAGTGCGCGCGACAGCAGCTCGCGCGCCGCGTCCTGATCGCGCTTGGCCAGTTGCAGCATGCCCATCTCCGCCAGCGCGTCGAGATCGTTCGGCGCCTTGCTCAGCACCTCCTCGAAGGCCAGTTCGGCAAGCTGGATGTTGCCGCGCTCGCGGTGAATCCGCCCCACCCAGACCAGCGCCGAATACCGCGTGGGCTCCAGTTCCAGCACGCGCAGATACTGGAACAGCGCCTGATCCAGATCCCCCGCCTGATAGGCCATGTCGGCCAGCTGCAGCGCCTGCTCCAGCGAACCGGCTTGTTGCCGCGCGCGATACAGCACCGAATGGTTGCCGGCGTAGATGGAACGTCCCTCGCCCGGCTCCGGCCCCATCGACTGACACCCGGCGAGCACGGCCGACAGGGCCAGCAGCAGACTGATTCTTCTCATCTCACAATCTCCCGAACGCTTTGAGAACGCCGATCATGGCGGGGCCGATGGCGACCAGGAAAAAGCTCGGCCACAGGCAGAAAATCAGCGGGAACACCAGCTTGGTACCGATCTTGGCGGCCTGCTCCTCCGCCGCCTGGGTACGCCGGTCGCGAAACTCCTCGGCGTAGATGCGCAACGTGTCGGCAACGCTGGTGCCGAAACGGATGCTCTGCGCCAGCAGGCTGACCAGCCCGCGCACATCCTCCAGGCCGGTGCGCTCGGCCAGATGCGCCAGTGCCGCCGCGCTGGAAATACCGGCGCGAATCTCGGCATTGACCGTCGCCAGCTCCTCGGCCAGCTCGGCCTGGCTCACCGCCATTTCCTCGGCGACCCGCTCGATGGCCTGCGGCAGGGCCAGCCCCGACTCCACGCAGACCACCATCAGGTCCAGCGCATCGGGAAACGCCCCGCGCAGCCGGGCCTGCCGGCGGTCGCGGCGCTTCTCGACGATCACTGCCGGCGCCAGCCAACCGAGGCCGACCGCCAGCCCCGCCACCAGCAGGCCGGTGGTCAGGCTGGGCGTGGTCACCATCGGCAGCACCAGCAAAGTCGCCACCAAGAGCGTGAGCGGCAGCAGCAGGCGGATCGCCCAATACATCTGCACCGCCGTGGCCGAGCGGTAGCCGGCATGCTGCAGCAGCGCGGCGGTCGCCGAGCGCTGGCCGTCTTCGGCGCTGACGAAGCGCTGACCGACCTGCTCCAGCAGCACGTGCAGATTGCCGCGTGGCACCTGCGCGGCATGTTCGGCGCCGCGCAGGCCGCCGCGCTTGATCACCGCCAGACGCCGGCGCACCGGGTCCTGCAGGCCCATCACCAGGACCGACAGGGTGCCCACCGCCAGCATCGCGCTCAGCGCCACGGCCAGCAGGAAGATCAGCCGAACCTGCTGCTCATCGCCCACCACGCTCTGCACCAGCCCGTAGAGATAGTCCATCACCGCGCCCCCCGCTCAAACCTGGATACGGATGATCCGGCGTATCCAGAAGATGCCCAGCAGCATCGCGCCGAAGGCCGCCATGCTGAGTTTCTGCCCGATGGGTTCGTTGACCAGCAACGGCAGATACTCCGGCGTGGTCAGCATGATCACCGCCGCCAGCACGAAAGGCACCGACACCAGCACCCAGGCCGACATCCGCCCTTCGGCCGACAGCGTGCGGACCTTGCGCTGGAAGCGGAAACGCTCGCGAATCAACCGGCTGAGGCGCTCCAGCACCTCGGTCAGGTTGCCGCCGGTTTCGCGGTGGATGAGGATGCTGGTCACCAGCATCATCACCGTCATGCTCGGCATCCGCTCCAGCAGGCCGAGCATGGCGCGGCGCACGTCGTTGCCGTAGTTGATGTCGGCGAAGGTCAGGCCGAACTCGTGGGCGACCGCGCCCTGATGCTCGTCAGCTACCAGCCGCAGCGTTTCGTTGAACGGATGGCCGGCGCGCAGCGCCCGGCACATGGCATCCAGCGCATCGGCCAGGCCCTCCTCGAACTCGGCGAAGCGATTGGCACGGTCACGACCGATCTTCAGCAGCGGCAGCCAGAACGCCGCAAAACCCAGCAGCGCCGCCAGCCACCACAGCCGCAACAGCAACCAACCGAGCAGCGCCACCGCGACGCCCAGCACCAGCCCCAGCAGCACCACGCGATAGGCGCGGTAGTGGTGTCCGCTCTGCTCGATCGTCTGAGCCAGCCGCTCCATCAGCGGCAGCTGCTCCAGCGCGGCATCCAGCGGCGACAGGCGCTTGAGGTACTTCTGGCGCAGCAGCACCTGCATGTTCGGCAGATCGCTGGCCTGTTCGAGCAGCTGCAGACGCTCGCGGATGCGCTTGCGCACCCGCCCCGCCTCGCCGAATACCGGCACCGTCAGGCCCTGGCTGAGCAAGAACACCGCGACGAAGATCATGCCGAAGAACGCCAGGAAGAATTCAGCGGGAAGCTGGCTCATGGCTGCAAGGCCTCCATCCAATCCGGGCGGAACAGCTCCAGCGGCAGCTCGATGCCGCGCTTGGCCAGCACGTCGCGGAACGCCGGGACCATGCCGGTCGGCCGGTAATCGCCGAGCACCTCGCCGTGCTCGCCAATGCCGCGGCGCTCGAAGGTGAAGATCTCGGTCATGGTGATGATCTCGCCTTCCATGCCGTTGATCTCCTGCACGCTGACCAGCCGCCGCTTGCCGTCTTCCTGACGTTCGAGCTGAATGACCACGTCGATAGCCGAAGCGATCTGCTGGCGCAGGGCCTTGATCGGGAAGGTCGCGCCGCTCATCGACACCATGTTCTCGATGCGGCTCAGGGCGTCTCGCGGGGTGTTGGCGTGGATGGTGGTGATCGAGCCGTCGTGGCCGGTGTTCATCGCCGCCAGCATGTCCAGCGCCTCGGCGCCACGCACCTCACCGATGACGATGCGGTCCGGGCGCATACGCAGGCTGTTGCGCACCAGCTCGCGCTGGTTCACCTCGCCACGCCCCTCGATATTCGGCGGCCGCGTTTCCAGGCGCACCACATGCGGCTGCTGCAGCTGCAGCTCGGCCGAGTCCTCGATGGTGACGATGCGCTCGTTGTGCGGGATGAAACTCGACAGCACGTTGAGCATGGTGGTCTTGCCGGTGCCGGTGCCGCCGGAGACCAGCACGTTCATCCGCCCGCGCACGATGGCCTTGAGCACCAGGGCGATGGCCGGCGTCAGCGTGCCCATCTGCACCAGACTCTCGGCATTCAGCAGGTCCACGGCGAAGCGGCGGATCGACACGCTCGGCCCGTCGATGGCCAGCGGCGGGATGATCGCGTTGACCCGTGAGCCGTCCTTCAGCCGCGCATCCACCAGCGGCGAGGATTCGTCGATGCGCCGGCCGAGACTGGACACGATGCGATCGATGATGTTGAGCAGGTGCTGGTCGTCGCGAAAGCGCACATCGGTGCGCTGCAGCTTGCCGTGGCGTTCGACGTAGACCGAGGCATGGCCGTTGACCAGGATGTCCGACACCGTGGCGTCGGCCAGCAGCGGTTCCAGCGGGCCGAGGCCGAGCACCTCGTCGGTGATCTGCTTGATGACCTGCTGGCGCCCGGCGGCGCTCACCGGCGCGGCATGCTCGTCGAGCAGGCGCTGGCAGATTTCACGGATTTGCCACGTCGCATCCGCCGGCTCCAGGGAGTCGAGCAGCGACAGGTCCATCACCTTGAGCAGCTGCTGGTAGATTTTCTCGCGCCACTCGGCATCGATCGGATTGAGCTGGCTGCGGGTCTCGTACAACGGCTCGACCGTCGCACTCTCCCAGGCCATGAGGTTGTCCACCGCTGCGGCCGCGGCTTGTGGAGCCGGTGCGCCGGGTGGGGTTCGCTTGCCTGCCTGCAGGCGGTTGCGCAGTTCGCTGAGCATGATCAACCCCCGAAGAATCGGCCAAAGGTGCGTTTGAGCAGCCCCGGCGCCACGGCCTCGCCACCGAGCAGTTCCCGGCTCATCTGCGCGATGCTCTGGGTCAGCGCTGCGCGCGGAGCGTGCAGCTCCAGCGGCACGCCGGTGTTCTGGCTTTCGCTGGTTACCGCGTAGTCGTTCGGCAGCCTCTGCGGTTCGCCGCAGCGCAGCGCCTCGGCGATGTCCTTGAGGCCGACCGGTGCCGTCTTGTCGTAGCGATTGACCACCACCTGCAGGCGCTCGCCGGCAACGCCGAGGTCTTCGCGCAGGATGCGCACCAGTCGCGCGGCATCCTTGAGGTGGCTGAGCGACTGCTGCATCACCACATAAACGTGATCGGCCTGCTCCAGGGCGATGCCGGTGAGGTGGTCGATCTGCCGCGGCAGGTCCACCACCACCCAGTCATAGCTGCCGCGCGCCAGGCTGAGCAGGCTTTCCAGCTGCTCCAGCTGCACGTCCTGGGTCAGGCACAGCTCGCCGGCGCGCCCGCCGAGCACATCCAGCGTCGGGCTGAAGTGGCTGCAGAAGCCATGCAGCGCGATACCGTCCAGCTCATTGACGCGCTGCAGCACCTCGATGTGGCTATGGGTCGGATGGACGTCCAGGCAATGCGCGACGCTGCCGAACTGCAGGTCCAGGTCGAGCAGCAAGGTACGCCGGCCGCGGGCGCTGAGCGCGTGGGCCAGGTTGCAGGCCAGCATGGTGGCGCCGGAGCCGCCCTTGGCGTTCATGATGGCGATCACCTTGCCGCCGCACGCCTGGCCGTCACGCAGCTCCAGCGAAATACGGCCGATGGCGGCAAGCAGCTCGTGCGCCAACACCGGCTCCGGGAAGAAATCCCGTGCGCCCGCCTGCATCGCCAGGCGCATGCAGTCGCGATCGTCCTGCGGGCCGCACACCAGCAGCGGCGGCCGCAACTGCGCCGGATGCTGCTGCAGCGCGCCCAGTTCCTCGCGCCACAGGTGGCTGGCATGCAGCAGCAGCACATCGGGCATTTGCTCCAGCCCGTACAGCGGATCGGTGTGGCCGTTGCTCACCAGCCGCGTACTGACCTCCAAGCCGGGAAGCTCCTGGATCAGCGCCTTGAGGCGGGTCAGCGCGGCAGCATCGCGGCTGCTGATCAATATGCGCAAGGTTTGCCGACCGGTCACGGCGACGCTGGGCATTTCGAGTGTATTCAGCATGGCGTGATCTCCGGGATGACATCAGGCTCGGCGTGGCGGCCGAGGCTTTCGCGAGGCAGGGTGGAAAAGAACGGCGGCAGCGTGAACACGCCGCGCAGACCGGGAATCAGCAGGTTGAAAGTGAAGTTCTCCACGCGCAGCTGCACGTAGCGGATGTTGCTGAAGCCCGTGCTGCCGGCGGCTGCCGGGGCGATCTCGGCGCCATTGGCGTCCAGGTACACCAGCCGCAGGTCGCTGGTGTCGAGGTTGGCGATCAGGCCGCTCGCGCCGGTTTCGTCGGCCGCGTTGAAGATCGCCCGGCGCAGGATGCGCGGATCGTCGATGTTGCACACCGCCGCCAGCCGCGCGCCACGGCGTACCGTTTCGTTGAGCGCGTTGACGGTGAAGAACAGCCGGCCCATCTCCAGCACGCCGAACAGCAGCACGAACAGCAGCAGCCCGACGATGGCGAACTCCACCACGTAAACCCCGCGCATGCGTCTGGCGTTCATCACAGCGCCCTCATCACGCTGGTGGCCACCAGCGGAAAGCTCAGCACGCTCGCGCCATAGCCGACGTCCGGCAGACCGCTGCCGATGATCGGCCGAAACGCATAGCTGATGCTGACCTGCACGTGATCGGCCCCCTGCACACCGACCGTCACCTGGGCGGTGGTCAGCCCGCTGACCAGCGGCTGGCTGCCGGCGCTCGCCACCGGTACGCCATAGACGGCCAGCGCACGGGCCTGGGCGCGCAGCTCGTCGGTCAGCTCCAGCCGTCCGAGCGTGCGGTTCCAGGCCTGGCCAGCGACGAAGCGGCTGGCGTCGCGGCTGGCCTGCAGCAAGCTGTTGTACTGGTACAGCAGGCGGCCCATCTCGCCGATGGCCAGCAGCAGGAGCAGCAGCAGCGGCAGCGCGATGGCGAATTCCACCATCGCCAGCCCGCGCTGGCGCATCCGGGTGTTCGTCAGGCTGTGCATGGTTGCCTCCTCACGAATCGCTGCTCGGCGTGCGGTTGTTATCGATGTAGGTCTTGTACAGCTGGATGATCTGCGGACCGCCGTCGTCCACCGGATCGATGTCCGGCACGTTGTCGCCTTCGCATTCACGGATGAACTGGCCGAAGATCTGCGCCTGGTTGCCGGCACCGGTCGGCAGCGGCTGGACCAGAAAGAAGCAGCCGAACCCCAGCACCGGCACCGAGGTCTGCCCGCCTGAGCTGCCGGTGCAATTGCCCACCACGATCTTCAGCACACGCCGCTCGAAGACGCCGTCGCTGCGGCAGCCATTGGGGCAGTCGGCCACGCGCCGATGCCAGTCGTTGTAATCCAGCAGCGCCGTACTCGGCGTGCTCAGGTCGCCATCGCGGGAGCTGACTTCCTGGCCCTGGTGCTCGACCTTGCCGGTGCTGTCGTTGTAGGTCATGCGCGGCGAGCTGTAATCGGTGACCAGATCGGGCGGGTATTGGCCGGCGCTGTTGGACAGCGCACCGGCGTACTGGCCGAAGCGCGTATTGAAGCCCTGCGACACCGGGCCGACGGTATTGCCCGGCTCGGTTTCCACCGACTCGCCGACGCTGTTGCACTGCTCGATACCGCCTGCCAGCGCCTCGCGCACATCCGCGCCGCCGCTGCTGTCGCCCAGGCGGATCAGCTGGAAGTTGCCAGGGCCGATAACCGGGTCATTGCCGGCCGCGCCCTTGAGCACCTGCAGGCCGCCGAAGCGATAGCCCCAGAAGAGGCCGGCGTCGGGGTCGTACTGGCTGGGATTGCCGCACACCATCAGCGGGGCGATGTTGCAGGGGCTGGTCGGGCTGGGGCCGGCGGTGGCGACCGCCGCCACGCGCTTGTCCGCGTCGCTGCCGAACATCGACAGCATTCCCCAGAAGAAACGCGCCAGCGGAAACTCGGCCACGGTCACGCGCACGTAGCGGGCATCGGTCGGCCCCGGGAAGGCGAACGGCCCATAGACGCTGGCCGCCAGCTCGACGCGCACGAAGCCGCCCAGGTCACTGCCCACCGCCTCGACCAGCTCGCGGTTGCCGGCCGCCTCGGCGTTGCGCCGGAAGGTGTCGAGCGCGGCATCGCGGCTCAGCGTGCCGGCATTGCCCGAACCCATGACCTGCTGCAGCGTCTTGGCGCCGCTCAGCGCGGCGGCGTCCACGGCGTTCTGCAGGCGTGTCTTGTTGACCAGCATATGGCTGCCATCGAGCGCCAGCGCCGCCATCAGCAGGATCGCGGCCAGCGCCAGGACGACCAGCACCATGACCGAGCCTCGCTGGTGCCTGGGTAGCGAGTGCATTGCGCGTGAGGCGTGCATGGCGCCGGCCTCAGTTTTCCAGGTTGATCTGGATCGGCTGCGCAACCTGCCGGGCATCGCCGGTGACGTCGCGGTAACCGTCGAGCACCTGCTCGGTCAGCGGGCCGTCGAAGCCGGTCGCCGGCAGCGCCGTACCCGGGTTGGCGGCGGTCTGCTGGTCGGCGATCTGCTGGTAGAGCGTGGCGTTGACCGAGCTGCCGAGCGGGCCGACGCGGCCTTCCTGATAGGGAATGCAACCGGCCAGCAGGGCGAACAGGCACAGCGGAACGATGGTTTTCATGGTGGCGGCTCCGTTACTTGAGGTCGTGGCCGAAGCGGCCTTCGCTGATACCCAGGCTCACCGGCACCGCGCGGCCCGGCGTGCTGCCCTTGGTCTTGCCGAGCAGGTAGAACTCGGCGTCGCTGGGTTCGACGAAATGCTCGGTCGGCAGGCGTACCGTGCGCGCATCCACCGGCTTGGCCAGGTGCGGTGTGACCAGGATCACCAGTTCGGTTTCGCCGTGGATGAACTGCTGGCTGCGGAACAGCTGGCCCAGCACCGGCACATCGCCCAGGCCGGGGAAGCGGCTGACGAAGTCGCGGGTGTTCTCGCTGATCAGGCCGGCGATGGCGATGGTCTGGCCGTTGCCCAGCTCGACGGTGGACTGCGCGCTGCGCTTGGTCAGCGACGGAATGACCTGATTGACGCCGTTGCCGAGGATGCTTTCCAGGCCGGTGTCGAGTACCAGCGAGTTGGCATTGGAGAGTTCGCTGACCGATACGTTGAGGTTGAGGTTGATCCGCCCGGAATCCAGCACCACCGGGAGGAACTTCACGCCGACGCCGAATTCCTTGAACTCGATGGTGATGCCGTCGTCCTCGGTGATCGGCACCGGGAATTCGCCGCCGGAGATGAACTCCGCCTGCTGCCCGGTCAGGGTGGTCAGCGTCGGCTCGGCGAGCACCTTGGCCGAGCCGTTGTCCTTGGCCGCTTCGAGCACCACGTTGAAGAGGAAGTTGTCCGACAGGAACTGGCCGAAGATGCCGGTGCCGTCGCCGAACAGCGTGGTCGGGTTGACCAGGCCGTCCTCGTCGAAGCCCAACCCGTCGCCATTGTTGAACCCCCCGCCCGACCAGCGCCCGGACGAACCGAAGTCCAACGCGTTGAAGCGCACGTTGAGGTTCTTGAACAGGTTGCGCTGCATCTCGGCGACCTTCACCTCCAGCATTACCTGCTGGCTGCCGCCGACGCTCATCAGGTTGATCAGCGGCATCGGCTGCTCAGCGGCGGCGCCGGCTGGCGCGCCCTGCTTATCGTCCTTGGTGGCCTGCTGGGCGTAGCTCTCGGCCAGCTTCAGCGCGCTGTCCATCGCCGCCGCGTTGCTGACCTGGCCGCGCAGCACCAGCGCGCCCTGGGCGCTGAACACTTCGATGGGCTCGTTGGGCAGCACCTGATGCAGCTTGCCTTTGAGCCCGCTCAGGTCGTGCACCACCTCCAGATCGAGGCTGTCGATCAGGCGGTTGTTGCCGTCCCACAGCAGCACGTTGGTGCTGCCCAGCGAGCGCCCGAGCAGGTACAGCTGCGTCGGGCTGGTGATGAGAATGTCGGCGATCGCCGGGTTGCCTACCGAGATACGCTTGACCGCCGTGCGCGTGGTCAGCACCCGCGATTTGTAGATCGGCACCTGCACGTCGCTGATATTGGCCGCCGGCGTGGCGCGTACTGCCGGCACGGTTTCGGCGCCCGCCAGCCCGGACAGCATCGCCAGGCTCCCCAGCATCAGGGCCAGAGCCCCCACTCTGCGCATGTTCTTCATAGCCCTCTCCTTGCATGTCAGGCCGTCGCGGCCGCGCGTCGCTGGCGGTGGTGGCCTACAGGCCCACCTTCGTCATGTTCACCTCGGTGCCGCGAATGATCGTCACGCCGCTATCCGCCGGCGCGCGCCGGCGCACCACCGGTTTCGGCGCCACGGCCACGGGAGCCGCGGCCGGCGCGGCGGCGACGGGTTTCTTCTGGTTATCCAGCGGGTTGCGCAGCGCCAGTTGCAGGCGCCCTTCGGTCATGGCCTTGACCAGCTCTTCGGCTTCCTCGGAAGTCATTTCCAGCGTGACCGCGCGCACCACCACCGGCTGGGTCTTGTCGGTGCTGGCGGTCTGGTCGACGGCCAGCACGCGCAGGTCTTCGAGGATGGTCTTGGCCTCGGCTTCGTCGCCGCTACCCTTGCGCTTGGTGGCCAGCACATCGACCCGGTTGCCCGGCAGGAGGAAGCCGCCCACCCCTACCACGTCGTCGACGCGCACCGATACCGCGCGCTTGTCGGTGGCGATCAGCGAGGCCAGCGTGCTGCCGCCCAGGTGCTCGGCCAGCCGCGCGCCGCGCAGCACATCTCCGCGCAGCATGCCGAAGGTGGCGATCTTGCCGATCACCTCCTCGGTGGTCGCGAAGGAGTCGTCCGGCACGGTGCCCTTGGGCATGCGCACCAGGGTCACGTGCTGCGCCTCGACCATCTGCCCGAAGGGAATCTCGGTGGTGGCCACCACCACGTTCTGGGTGTTGTCGGTGGTGCCGGCGTCGAGCCGGGCGCTCAGCCAGTTGTTGGCCATCCAGACCGCGCCCAGACCGAGCAACAGCGACAGCGCGATCAGCGTGAGGGTACGTGAGCCCATGTCTGCATCTCCTTATTCGAGGTAATCGAGCTGAACGAAGTAGTTTTGCCAGGCCCAGTGCAGGTCGTCCGGGGTCAGCGGGCCGCTGGCGCCGACGTAGCGCTGGCGATCGAGCGCCATGCCCAGCAGGTCGCGCGGGTGACAGGGCACCAGCGGCATGCCTTCGGCCTCGTAGAGTTCGCGCAGGACGTAGCGCAGCAGCTGCGGATCGAAGCCGATGCCCAGGCGCTCGCTCTCCTGGCGCCAGATGCCCTGGTATTCCGAGGGCTTGAGGTAGCTGAAGCGCAGCTTGTAGCCGATGCGCCGCAGGAAGGCCTCGTCGGCCAGTTCCAGCGGATTGAGGTTGGTGGAGAACACCAGGATCAGGTCGAACGGCAGCACGCACTGGCGGCCGCCGCCGAGGTTGAGGAAGTCGCGCTTTTCCTCCATCGGCACGATCCAGCGATTGAACAGCTCGGCCGGCGGCATGCGCTGGCGACCGAGGTCGTCGATGATGAACAGGCCGTTGCTCGCCTTGAGCTGCAGCGGCGCCAGGAAGCGCCGGCTCAGCGGGTCGTAGCGCACGTCCAGCTGTTCCATGCTCAGTTCGCCACCGCAGGCCACCAGGGGGCGCATGCAGCACAGCAGGCGCCGGTCGATGCCTTCGTTGAGCAGCAGGTTGTTCTGTCCGGGTTCATCCAGACGCTGGTGAATCTGCGGGTCGTAGATTTCCACCACCGCATCGTTGACGGCGATGGCGTGCGGCACCCAGATCGCTTCGCTGAACAGCCGTATCAGGCGGCCGCTGATGTACGTTTTACCGGTACCGGCCGGGCCGTAGATCATGATCGCGCGGCCGGAATTCACCGCCACGCCGAGCTGGTCGAGCAGTTCGCCGGCGAGCACCACGCCGCTGTAGGCCGCGCGCATCTTCTCGGCGTCGATTCGTGCGTGGTGGACGGTCTGCAGCTTGACCAGCGAGCGATAGGTGCTCGCCGGAAACGGCGCGGCACCGATGTAGCCGCCGCGGTCCAGCGCGTCGCGCGCAGCGTTACGGCCACGCTCGGTTAGACCGTAGCGCAGCGCCTGGCCGTTGTGCTGGCCGAGCACCTCGATGCGGCCATCCTTGCGCAGCAGGCCCAGCACTTCCTCCAGCACGGTGCCGGGCAATGCCAGCCGGTCGACCAGCCGCGCCATGTCCAGCGCGCCGCCTTCGTGCAGGTGCTTGCACAGCAGATCGACGAGCAGCTGGTCGCTCAGCCCGGTCTCGGCGATGGTGCGCGGCTGCGGCGCCAGGCGCTGCACCGTTTCACGCTCGCTCGGGTAGGCATCGCTATCGCTGACGGCGTACATGGCGGCCTCCCGCGCTAGTTGAAGTGGAACCACAGGCTGCTGGCGAGCGTGCCCAGCAGAATTGCGATGGCGTACGGAAACGGCTGGCCGGCGACCTCGCCCGGCACCGCGGCGAGGTAGGTCTGGGTGCGCAGCATCAGTCCGTAGCGCCCCAGCGTCTGGCGCAACTGCCCGCGCCAGACCACCAGAGCCAGCCCGCACAGGCCGCCGGCCATCAGGCTGGCGGCGGTCGCCCCCAGCGCCTGTGCGGGCGTCAGGAACACCCCGACCATCCCCATCAGCTTCACATCACCGGCCGCCATACCGCCCACGGCGTACAGCAGCAGAAACAGCCCGAAGCCGATCAATCCCCCCAGCAGCCCCTGCCCCAGCCCGCCCGGCCCCCCGCTGAACAGCTGCCCGACCAGTCCCAGCGCCAAACCAGTCAGGATCAACAGGTTGGGGATGCGGTGGTGGCGCAGGTCGCTGACCACGGCGATCCCGATCAATCCATAGAGGATCAGAAGCGAGGCTATCGGCGTGGATGGCATCGTGTTGCCTCCGTTCTCGTCGAGACCACGACAACTAACAGGCCACGTTCTTGTTCACCGCCTGACACAACGACTGAATCGTTGTGTCAACTTTTCCACCCAGCGCTATGAACGAGGCCACTACCGCCACCGTTATCAACCCACCCGCCACCGCATACTCCACGATGGTCAGCCCGTCTTCGTCCTTCGCGAACTTCAGCACTGCGCGCTTGATCGTTTGAATGGTCATTTCGCTCACCTCACTGAGGAATATCGGTTCAACAGCTGGCGACGCTTCGTGCGCCGCTCGAGGTGGAAGATAGTCAGAGTGCCACTACGCGGTTAGGACTCCGTTGCGGGTCACTAGGACTCAATTTCCAGACGCCGCAAACGCTCTGGTTGGCGCCCTCTGGCGACGTTGGCGGGGCGGATGGGAAGCGTTCGCGCACTCATAACGGCAAATAGCCATCTAGCGCAGCGTTTAGCAGAATCGATTCCTAGCGACTGATGGCGCATCGCCAATACTCTCTGCGAACAAGTACAACCAAGAGCTGAGTCTGTGCAGAAGTCAAACTCGCCCACCCTTCCTTTGTTGCTCTGGCTCGACCTGTCCCATGACCGCAGTACCGCGACGCTGATGCAACAGTTCACCCCGTTCGCCGAATGCCGTCTGCTACAGAGCCACAGCCTCGTCGCGAGCCCGCACAACCGCCGGATCGACATGATCTGCATGCACTACGATCGCCCCGACGTGCTCGGCCTGAACCAGCTGCAGCAGGTCAAGCGCGCCGCGCCATCGATTCCGATCACCATGTTCACCGTGCAGCACTCCGAGGAGCTGGCGGTGTGGGCGATGCGCTCGCGGGTCTGGGAGTACCTCACCCTGCCGCTGTCAGCAGCCGAGCTGCAGCGTTATCGCCAGGCACTGCAACAGCTCTGCGAGCTGCGCCAGCAGCCCGAGGGCGGCAACCGCAAGACGCCCAGCGAGCACTTTCCCGACCTGCCGGCCAGCATCCGTCTGACTGCCGATCACCAGAAGCACCAGTCGCTCGCCCGCGCGCTGCACTACATCGACCAGCACCTGTGCGAAAACATCGACCAGCGAGACCTGGCGCAGCTGTGCGGGATGACGCCCTCGCGCTTCAGCCGCCTGTTCAAGGACGTGCACGGCGTCTGCTACCAGGAGTACGTGCTGGGCAAGCGCCTGGAACTGGCCAAGGACCGGCTCGACAACAGCCGGATGTCCATCACCACCATCGGTTACGAGGCCGGCTTTCGCGATCCGTCCTACTTCGCCCGGGCGTTCAAACAGCTCGTCGGCTGCACCCCGAGTGAATATCGCGCCAACGCCGGCGTGGCCGCCCGCGAGGCGGTTCGCGACCTGTCCGACGCGCAGCGCCTGGGCCTGGAGGCCGAGTCGCTGCCCCTGACCGAGCCGACCTTCCTGTCGAAATAGCGCTCCGTTCGCCCGCGTGTGAGGCGCGGCGAATAGCGGCATACTTGCTCTCTCCCGCAATCGCTCCGGCTCACCCATGCGCATCCACGTCACCTTCATCGATCGCGTCGGCATCACCCAGGAAGTTCTTGCGCTGCTCGGCGGACGCAACCTCAACCTCGATGCGGTGGAGATGATTCCACCGCATGTCTATATCGACGCGCCCGCGCTCAGTGCCGAGGTACTCGAAGAACTGCGCGAGGCGCTGTTCAACGTGCGGGGTGTACGCGCGGTCGAGGTGGTCGACCTCCTGCCGGGCCAGCAACGCAACCTGCAGCTCTATGCGCTGCTCGCCGCCATGCCCGATCCGGTGCTGGCGGTGAATGCCAGCGGCCAGGTGTTGCTGGCCAACCCCGCGCTGATCGAGCTGGCCGGCCACGATCCGCAGGGCCAGCCGTTGAGCGCGCTGTTCGGCGATGCGCAGTTGCACAGCAATCTGGTGGCGCATGGCTTTCGCCTGCCGATGCACGAGGTCACGCTCGAAGGCCAGTCGCTGCTGCTCGACGCCATGCCCATCAGCGATCCCGACCTGTCGGGTGCGCATCAGCTGGCCGGCGCGCTGCTGACGCTTTACACACCGAACCGTATCGGCGGCCGCCTGGCAGCGCTGCATCATGACCACGCCGAAGGTCTGGATGCGCTGCTGGGCGATTCGCCGCCGCTGCGCACCCTCAAGGCGCGCGTGCTGCGTGTCGCCAGCCTGGATGCGCCATTGTTGATTCAGGGCGAAACCGGCACCGGCAAGGAGCTGGTGGCGCGTGCCTGCCACACGCTGAGCGCGCGGCGTAACGCGCCTTTCCTCGCGCTGAACTGCGCGGCGCTGCCGGAAAACCTCGCCGAAAGCGAGCTGTTCGGCTATGCGCCCGGCGCTTTCACCGGCGCCCAACGCGGTGGCAAGCCGGGCCTGCTGGAACTGGCGCACCAGGGCACGGTATTTCTCGACGAGATCGGCGAGATGTCGCCCTATCTGCAGGCCAAGCTGCTGCGCTTTCTCAGCGACGGCAGCTTCCGTCGCGTCGGCGGCGAGCGCGAGATCCGCGTGGACGTGCGCATCCTCAGCGCGACGCACCGCGACCTGCAGCGCATGGTCGACGAAGGCCACTTCCGCGAAGACCTGTTCTACCGCCTCAACGTGCTCACCCTCGCGGTGCCGCCGCTGCGCGAGCGTGGCGAGGACATCCTGCAGCTGGCCCGCCATTTCCTCGAGCAGGCCTGCGCGCAGATTCGCCGCACGCCCTGCCGCCTGGTGCCGGCCACCTATCCGGCGCTGCTGGCCAACCAGTGGCCGGGCAACGTGCGGCAATTGCAGAACGTGATCTTCCGCGCCGCGGCGATCTGCGAAGGCAGCGCAGTGGAGATCAGCGATCTGGACATCGCCTGCACCACCACCGCCGTGCCTACCGAGGAAGTCGGCAGCCTCAGCGAAGCGGTCAGCCAGTTCGAGCGCGAACTGCTGGAAACGCTCTACGCCAGCTACCCCTCCAGCCGCCTGCTGGCTACGCGCCTGCGCACCTCGCATACGGCCATCGCCATGCGCCTGCGCAAGTACGGCATTCCCTCCCGGTAAGCGCTCGCCAATCGCCCCGCTCAGCGCCATGCTGCGTTGATTCGGCAGCTGTTTCGATTTCGCTACAAACGGAATGAAATCGTTACAAAGCATCAAAGCGACCGTCTGCGCACGCTGGCGTGCGCTATGTCGCCTCAGCTGTATCGAAATCGCTCCAGATCGATCACGACGGCTTACTCACGAATTAGACAAGCTGCTGATTTATAAGGATATTTCAAATCAGGCATTGTCCTTGCTCTGATCAGGGTAATCGCTCGCTGCAACGCACGAGCCTTTCCACCCGCTGCGGATTGTCGCGGGCCCCTAACAAGAGTCAGGAGTTCACCCATGAGCGAATTGCGTTTTACGGCCGATCACGAATGGCTGCGACTGGATAGCGACGGCCTGGTCACCGTGGGTATCACACCGTTCGCCCAGGAGGCGCTGGGGGATGTGGTCTTCGTGCAGTTGCCAGAGCTGCAGGAATACGCCGCCGGGGACGAGGTCGCGGTACTGGAGTCGGTGAAGGCCGCCAGCAATATCGCCATGCCGCTGCAAGGCGAGATCGTCGAGGTCAACCCCGCGCTGGAAGCCAGTCCGGAGCTGGTCAACAGCTCGCCGCTGCAGGATGGCTGGTTCTTCCGCTTCCGCCCGCAAGACGCCAGCGCCGTGGCCGATCTGCTCGACCAGGCCGCCTACGACCGCCTGCTCAACGCCAGCGACGATGTCTGAGGAGGCCCGATGAACAAGCCTTTCCCCCTCGACACCGCCAACGAATTCGTTGGCCGTCACATCGGCCCGCGTGCGGCCGATACCGCTGCCATGCTGCAGCAGCTGGGCTATGACTCGCTGGAGGCGCTCGGTGCCAGCGTGATCCCCGACAGCATCAAGGACACCAGCGTGCTCGAGCTGAGCGCTGGCCTCGGCGAAGCCCAGGCACTGGCCCGGCTCAAGGCCATCGCCGCGCAGAACCAGCAGTTCGCCAGCCATATCGGCCAGGGTTACTACGGCACTCACACGCCGGCGCCGATCCTGCGCAACCTGCTGGAAAACCCGGCCTGGTACACCGCCTACACGCCCTACCAGCCGGAAATCTCCCAGGGTCGCCTGGAGGCGCTGCTGAATTTCCAGACGCTGATCAGCGACCTCACCGGCATGGAGATCGCCAACGCGTCGCTGCTCGACGAGGCCACCGCCGCCGCCGAAGCCATGACCTTCTGCCAGCGCCTGTCGAAGAACAAGGCCGCCACGGCCTTCTTCGCCTCGCAGCACTGCCACCCGCAGACCCTCGACGTGCTGCGCACCCGGGCCGAGCCGCTGGGCATCGAAGTGGTGGTCGGCGACGAGCGCGAGCTGGCGGATGTCAGCCTGTACTTCGGCGCCCTGCTGCAGTATCCGGCGAGCAACGGCGACATCTTCGACTACCGCGCACTGGTCGAGCGCTTCCATGACGCCAAGGCGCTGGTGGCAGTTGCTGCCGACCTGCTGGCGCTGTGCCTGCTCACTCCACCCGGCGAATTCGGCGCCGACGTCGCGCTCGGCAGTGCGCAACGCTTCGGCGTGCCGCTGGGCTTCGGCGGTCCGCATGCCGCCTACTTCGCCACCCGCGACACGTTCAAGCGCGACATGCCGGGCCGGCTGGTCGGCCTCTCGGTGGATCGTCACGGCAAGCCGGCACTGCGCCTGGCCATGCAGACCCGCGAGCAGCACATCCGCCGCGAGAAGGCCACCAGCAACATCTGCACCGCGCAAGTACTGCTGGCCAACATCGCCAGCATGTACGCCGTCTACCACGGCCCGCGCGGCCTCACGCAGATCGCCCGGCGGGTACACCAGCTGACCGTGATCCTCGCCGAGGGTCTGCGTGCGCTGGGCGTTACCGTCGAGCAGCAGAGCTTCTTCGACACCCTTACCCTCGCCACGGGCGAGCGCACCGCGCAGCTGCACCGTCAGGCCCGCGACATGCGCATCAACCTGCGCGAAGTGGATGCCGGGCGCATCGGCCTGTCGCTGGACGAAACCACCGATCGCGTTGCGGTCGAGCGTCTGTGGGAAGTCTTCGCCCAACCGGGCCAGAGCCTGCCGAACTTCGATGCGCTGGCCAGCAGCGCGACCAGACTGCCGCAGGGCCTGCTGCGTCAGTCGGCGATCCTGCAGCACCCGGTATTCAACCGCTATCACTCCGAAACCGAGCTGATGCGCTACCTGCGCAAACTGTCGGACAAGGACCTGGCGCTGGACCGCGCGATGATCCCGCTGGGCTCGTGCACCATGAAGCTCAACGCTGCCAGCGAGATGATCCCCGTCACCTGGCCGGAATTAGGCAACCTGCACCCGTTCGCGCCGGCCGAGCAGAGCCAGGGCTACCGCCAGCTGACCGACGACCTGGAGCGCATGCTCTGCGCCGCCACCGGCTACGACGCCGTCTCGCTGCAGCCCAACGCCGGCTCGCAGGGCGAGTACGCCGGCCTGCTGGCGATCCGCGCCTATCACCAGAGCCGCGGCGATGACCAGCGCGACGTCTGCCTGATCCCCTCCTCGGCCCACGGCACCAACCCGGCGACCGCCAACATGGCCGGCATGCGTGTGGTGGTGGTGGCCTGTGACAGCCGCGGCAACGTCGACATCGCCGACCTGCGCGCCAAGGCCGAGCAGCACGCGGCTCAGCTCGCCGCGCTGATGATCACGTACCCCTCGACCCACGGTGTATTCGAGGAAGGCATCCGCGAGATCTGCGCCATCGTTCACCAGCACGGCGGCCAGGTGTACATCGACGGCGCCAACATGAACGCGATGGTCGGCCTGTGTGCCCCGGGCCAGTTCGGCGGCGACGTTTCGCACCTGAACCTGCACAAGACCTTCTGCATTCCGCACGGCGGCGGCGGCCCGGGCGTCGGCCCGATCGGTGTGAAGGCGCATCTGGCGCCGTTCCTGCCGGGGCATGATCGGATGGAGCGCAAGGACGGTGCCGTTTGCGCCGCGCCGTTCGGCAGCGCCAGCATCCTGCCGATCACCTGGATGTACATCAGCATGATGGGCGGTGAAGGCCTGCGGCAGGCCTCGCTGATGGCGATCCTCAACGCCAACTACATCGCCCGGCGCCTGGAGGAGCACTACCCGGTGCTCTACACCGGCGGCAACGGCCTGGTGGCGCACGAGTGCATCCTCGACCTGCGCCCGCTGAAGGACAGCAGCGGTATCTCGGTGGACGACGTGGCCAAGCGCCTGATCGACTTCGGCTTCCACGCGCCGACCATGTCCTTCCCGGTGGCCGGCACGCTGATGATCGAGCCGACCGAGAGCGAGTCGAAGGAGGAGCTGGATCGCTTCATCGACGCCATGATCGCCATCCGCGAGGAAATCCGCGCGGTGGAAAACGGCGAGCTGGACAGCACCGACAATCCGCTGACCAACGCGCCGCATACCGCGGCGGAACTGGCCGGCCAGTGGTCGCACCCCTACAGCCGCGAGCAGGCGGTGTACCCCGGCAAGACCGCGGTGGACAGCAAGTATTGGCCGCCCGTGGCCCGTGTCGACAACGTCTACGGCGACCGCAACCTGGTCTGCTCGTGCCCACCGATGGAGGCCTATCAGGACTGACGCGCCCCCGGCCTCGACCGGAAGCCGGCCTGCGGGCGGGGCGATCCCCCGCCGCACGCCGGCCAGTGTCCTCACTACCAATCCGTACCCATAACAACACGGGAGCCACAAGCACCCACCGCCTCCGGGCCACGCCAATAACCGGCTACCAAATAAAAACAAGATTGGAGTAGTTATGGAAACCCTCAATACGTTGGTAAACGACATCAATGCCCTTGTCTGGGGCGTACCCATGCTGGTGCTGATCCTCGGCACCGGTCTGTTCCTGATGATCTATCTGAAATTCATGCCCTGGCTGAACATCCCGGCCGGCTTCGCCCTGCTCTGGAAAGGGCGCCACAAGGACGATGACGAATCCGGCGAGATCAGCCCGTTCCAGGCGCTGATGACCTGTCTGGCCGCTACCGTCGGCACTGGCAACATCGCGGGCGTGGCCACGGCGATCTTCCTCGGCGGCCCCGGCGCGGTGTTCTGGATGTGGTGTACGGCGCTGGTGGGCATGGCCACCAAATACTGCGAAGTGGTTCTGGCCGTGCATTACCGCGAGAAGGACGAGCGCGGCGAGCATGTCGGCGGGCCGATGTACGCCATCAAGAACGGCCTGGGCAGCCGGTGGGCCTGGATGGGCGGCGCCTTCGCGCTGTTCGGCGGCCTGGCAGGTTTCGGCATCGGCAACATGGTGCAGGTCAACAGCATGGCCGACGCGCTGCAGGGCTCGTTCGGCATTCCGGACTGGGCCACCGGCGTGGCGACCATGGTCGTCACCGGAATGGTGATCCTCGGCGGCGTCCGGCGCATCGGCAAGGTCGCCGAGATGCTGGTGCCGTTCATGTGCGTCGGCTACGTCGTCGCTTCGCTGACCGTGCTGGCACTGAACTATCAGGCCATCCCGGGCGCCTTCGCCCTGATCTTCGACCACGCCTTCAACCCGGCAGCGGCTACCGGCGGCTTCGCCGGCGCAGCGGTGATGGCGGCGATCCGCTTCGGTGTGGCGCGCGGCATTTTCTCCAACGAAGCGGGCCTGGGCACTGCCGGTATCGCGCAGGCTGCCGGCACCACCCGTTGCTCGGTGCGCTCGGGGCTGATCGGCATGCTGGGCACCTTCATCGACACCATCATCGTCTGCTCGATGACCGCACTGGTGATCCTCACCACCGGCGTCTGGACCAGCGGCGCCAGCGGTGCGGCACTGTCCAGCGCGGCCTTCGAGACCGCCTTGCCGGGCGTCGGCCAGTACGTACTGGCGCTGTCGCTGGTGGTGTTCAGCTACACCACCATCCTCGGCTGGAGCTACTACGGCGAACGCTGCTGGGAGTACCTGGTCGGCACCAAATCGATCCTGCCGTTCCGCGTGCTCTGGGTCGTGGCGATTCCCTTCGGCGCCGTCGCCCAGCTCGACTTCGCCTGGCTGGTCGCCGACACCCTCAATGGCCTGATGGCCATCCCCAACCTGATCTCGCTGGTGCTGCTCAGCCCGGTGGTGGTCAAGCTCACCCGTGAATATTTCGCCCGCCGCCGTATGCAGGCGGCCGTGTCCTTCGAGCGCTGAAGGCGCGAACCGCTGATTCGAGGCGCGACCCTCGTCGCGCCCGCTCCCTACAAGAGGTGAAGAACATGTTCCACAAAAACCTAACGCTGACCCAGTACGACCCGGCGCTGGCCCAGGCCATCGCGGCCGAAGACCGCCGCCAGGAAGACCACATCGAGCTGATCGCCTCGGAAAACTACACCAGCCCGCAAGTCATGCAGGCTCAGGGCAGCGGCCTGACCAACAAGTACGCCGAAGGCTACCCGGGCAAGCGCTACTACGGCGGTTGCGAGTACGTCGACGTGGTCGAGCAGCTGGCCATCGACCGCGCCAAGGAGCTGTTCGGCGCCGACTACGCCAACGTCCAGCCGCATTCGGGCTCCTCGGCCAACAGCGCGGTGTACCTGGCATTGCTCAACGCCGGCGACACCCTGCTCGGCATGAGCCTGGCCCACGGCGGCCACCTGACCCACGGCGCCAAGGTTTCCTCCTCGGGCAAGCTGTACAACGCCGTGCAATACGGTATCGATGAGCAGGGCCTGATCGACTATGACGAGGTCGAGCGCCTGGCCGTCGAGCACAAGCCGAAGATGATCGTCGCCGGCTTCTCCGCCTATTCCCGCGTGCTGGATTTCGCCCGTTTCCGCGCGATTGCCGACAAGGTCGGCGCCTACCTGTTCGTCGACATGGCCCACGTCGCCGGACTGGTCGCGGCCGGGCTGTATCCCAACCCGGTGCCGTTCGCCGACGTGGTCACTACCACCACCCACAAGACCCTGCGCGGCCCGCGTGGTGGTCTGATCCTGGCGAAGAAGAACGAGGAGATCGAGAAGAAGCTCAACTCCGCCGTATTCCCGGGCGCCCAGGGCGGCCCGCTGATGCACGTGATCGCCGCCAAGGCGGTGTGTTTCAAGGAGGCGCTGGAGCCGGGCTTTCGCGACTACCAGGCGCAGGTGGTACAGAACGCCCGCGCGATGGCCGAAGTCTTCGTCGGCCGCGGTTATGACGTGGTGTCTGGCGGCACCGACAACCACCTGATGCTGGTCAGCCTGATCCGCCAAGGACTGACCGGCAAGGCCGCCGACGCCGCGCTGGGCAGCGCGCACATCACGGTGAACAAGAACGCCGTGCCCAACGACCCGCAGTCGCCATTCGTGACCTCGGGCATCCGCATCGGCACGCCGGCGGTGACCACGCGCGGTTTCGGCGAGGGCGAGTGCCGCGAGCTGGCCGGCTGGATCTGCGACATCCTCGATGACATCGACAATCCGGCGGTGATCGAGCGCGTCAAAGGCCAGGTCACCGACCTCTGCGCGACGTTCCCCGTCTATGTTGAATAACCAGGCCATCGATATTGCGCGGGCCGCTGGTACGGCTCCCGCAATTGGAGTACATGCCATGTCCCTGAGCGTTTTCGACCTGTTCAAGATCGGCATCGGGCCATCCAGTTCGCACACCGTCGGCCCGATGCGCGCCGCGGTGCGCTTCGTCGACGGCCTGCGTCGCGACGATCTGCTGGCCGCCACGGCGAGCGTGCGGGTGGAGCTGTACGGCTCGCTCGGCGCCACCGGCAAAGGCCACGGCAGCGACAAGGCCGTGCTGCTCGGCCTGGAAGGCGAACTGCCGGAGCGGGTCGACACTGCGCTGATCCCGCAGCGCCTGGAGACGATCCGCGCCAACGGCGAGCTGAAACTGGGCGGCGAGCGGCCGATCCGCTTCGTCGAGAAGGAACACCTGGCGTTGATCCGCAAGCCGCTGCCATACCATCCCAACGGCATGATCTTTCGTGCCTTCGACGCCGCTGGCTTGCAGCTGCGTTCGCGTGAGTACTACTCGGTGGGCGGCGGCTTCGTGGTCGACGACAGCGCTGCCGGTGCTGATCGCATCGTCGAGGACAGTACTCCGCTGCCCTACCCGTTCCGCAGCGGCGCCGAACTGCTGGCGCTGTGCGCCGAGCACGGTCTGTCGATCAGCGCGCTGATGCGCGAGAACGAGCGCGCCTGGCGCCCGGACGAGGAAACCCGCAACGGCCTGCAACGCATCTGGCAGGTCATGCAGGACTGCGTCGAAGCCGGCTGCCACAACGAGGGCATCATGCCCGGCGGGCTCAAGGTCAAGCGTCGTGCGGCGGCGATGTACCGCCAGCTGAGCGGTAACCCCGAGGCCGCCCTGCGCGACCCGCTGTCGGTAGTGGACTGGGTGAACCTCTACGCGCTGGCAGTGAACGAGGAGAACGCCAGCGGCGGACGCGTGGTTACCGCGCCCACCAACGGCGCGGCCGGTATCGTGCCGGCAGTGCTGCACTACTACATGCGCTTCATCCCGGGCGCCAACATCGAGGGCGTCGAGCGCTTCCTGCTCACGGCTGCGGCCATCGGCATCCTCTACAAGGAGAACGCCTCGATTTCCGGCGCCGAGGTCGGCTGCCAGGGCGAGGTCGGCGTGGCCTGTTCAATGGCCGCCGGAGCATTGTGCGAGGTGCTCGGCGGCACTCCGCCGCAGGTCGAGAACGCCGCCGAGATCGGCATGGAACACAACCTCGGCCTGACCTGCGACCCGGTCGGCGGGCTGGTGCAGGTGCCGTGCATCGAGCGCAACGCAATGGGCTCGGTGAAGGCGATCAACGCCGCGCGCCTGGCGCTGCGTGGCGACGGTCATCACTTCATCTCGCTGGACAAGGTTATCCGCACCATGCGCCAGACCGGTGCGGACATGAAGAGCAAGTACAAGGAAACCGCCCGCGGTGGGCTGGCCGTGAACATCATCGAATGTTGAAAAAAGCAGCGGCAAGCTGACATCGGCGGCGGCAGGTGAAGCGTCGGTTTCACCCTGCAGCGTGCGGTTTGAAGTTTGCGGCTCCTTCATATTGAGGAACGAGCAATGTCCCTGGAAAAAACTCCGCTGCACGCCCTACATCTGGAACTGGGCGCCAAGATGGTTCCGTTCGCCGGCTACGACATGCCGGTGCAATACCCGCTGGGCGTGCTCAAGGAACACCTGCACTGCCGCGAGCAGGCCGGTCTGTTCGACGTATCGCACATGGGCCAGATCCTGCTGCACGGCCCGCAGGCCGCGGCCGCGCTGGAAAGCCTGGTGCCGGTGGACATCATCGACCTGCCGGTGGGCATGCAGCGCTACGCGCTGTTCACCGACGAGAACGGCGGCATCCTCGACGATCTGATGGTCGCCAACCTGGGCAACGACCGGCTGTTCCTGGTGGTCAACGCCGCCTGCAAGGAGCAGGACCTTACCCATCTGCGCAAACACATCGGCGACCGCTGCGAGATCGAATCGCTGTTCGAGTCGCGCGCGCTGCTCGCCCTGCAGGGACCGCGCGCCGTCGACGTGCTGGCGCGCCTGGCGCCGGACGTGACGAAGATGACCTTCATGAACTTCGCGCGGGTCGCCGTGGCCGGCATCGACTGCTATGTCAGCCGCTCCGGCTACACCGGCGAGGACGGTTTCGAGATTTCCGTTCCGGCGGTCGCCGCCGAACAGCTCGCCCGCGCCCTGCTGGCCGAGCCGGAAGTCCAGCCGATCGGCCTCGGCGCGCGCGACTCGCTGCGCCTGGAAGCCGGCCTGTGCCTGTATGGCCACGACATGAGCAGCGCCACCACCCCCATCGATGCCAGCCTGCTGTGGGCCATCTCCAAGGTACGCCGCGCCGATGGCGCGCGGGCCGGCGGCTTCCCGGGTGCCGAGCGCATCTTCGCCCAGCAGCGCGACGGCGTGCCGAGCAAGCGCGTCGGCCTATTGCCGCAGGACCGCATGCCGGTACGCGAAGGTGCCGAGATCGTCGATGCCGATGGCAGCCCGATCGGCCAGGTCACCAGTGGCGGCTTCGGTCCCAGCCTGGGCGCGCCATTGGCGATGGGTTATGTCGCCAGTAGCCATGCTGCGCTCGACAGCGAGGTCTGGGCCGTGGTGCGTGGCAAGCGCGTGCCGATGAAAGTGTCCAAGACACCGTTCGTGCCGCAACGCTACTACCGCGGCTGATCGCCGGTGCGCAACGGATCGCCGTGCCACCACGGCGATCCGTTGCAGGCGGGCCATGGTACGAGCTGATATTCGGCATCGCGACGGGCATCGAAAAGGCGCGGATCGCTGTATAATCTCGCGCCATTTTTCCCCTGCCGCATCACCGAGGCCCGGCCTGTCATGTCGAATAAAGTTCCAAGCGTAGGGTTCGTGTCCCTCGGCTGCCCGAAAGCAACCGTTGACTCCGAGCGCATCCTCACCCAGCTGCGCATGGAGGGTTACCGGATCGTGCCGTCCTACGAGGATGCCGATGTGGTGGTGGTCAACACCTGCGGTTTCATCGACAGCGCCAAGGCCGAATCACTGGACGCCATCGGCGAGGCGATCGCCGAGAACGGCAAGGTGATCGTCACCGGCTGCATGGGCGTGGACGAGAACAACATCCGCGGCGTGCACCCCAGCGTGCTGGCCGTCACCGGCCCGCAGCAATACGAGCAGGTGGTCAACGCGGTGCATGAAGTGGTGCCGCCGAGCATCGAGCACGATCCCTTCATCGACCTCGTGCCGCCGCAGGGCATCAAGCTCACCCCGCGCCACTACGCCTATCTGAAGATTTCCGAAGGCTGCAACCACAGCTGCAGCTTCTGCATCATCCCCTCGATGCGCGGCAAGCTGGTCAGCCGCCCGGTCGGTGACGTGCTGTCCGAGGCCGAGCGGCTGGTCAAGGCTGGCGTGAAGGAGATTCTGGTGATCAGCCAGGACACCAGCGCCTACGGCGTGGACCTCAAGTACAAGCTCGACTTCTGGGACGGCCAGCCGGTCAAGACGCGCATGCTCGAACTGTGCGAAGCGCTGGGCAAGATGGGCGTATGGGTGCGCCTGCACTACGTCTACCCCTACCCCAACGTCGACGACGTGATCCCGCTGATGGCCGCCGGCAAGATCCTGCCGTACCTGGACATCCCCTTCCAGCACGCCAGCCCTAAGGTGCTCAAGGCCATGAAGCGCCCGGCCTTCGAGGACAAGACTCTGGCACGCATCCAGAAGTGGCGCGAGATCTGCCCCGAGCTGACCATCCGCTCCACCTTCATCGTCGGCTTCCCCGGCGAGACCGAAGAAGACTTCCAGTACCTGCTCGACTGGCTGACCGAAGCCCAGCTCGACCGCGTCGGCTGCTTCCAGTACTCACCGGTCGACGGCGCACCGGCCGAGGATATGGGCCTGGAGCCGGTGCCGGACGAGATCAAGCAGGACCGCTGGGACCGTTTCATGGCCCACCAGCAGGCCATCAGCGCAGCGCGCCTGCAGCTGAAAGTCGGCCGCGAGATGGACGTGCTGATCGACGAAGTGGACGAAGACGGCGCCATCGGCCGCTCCTGGGCCGACGCACCGGAAATCGACGGCATGGTCTACGTCGACAGCGAACAGCCGCTGCAGCCGGGCGACAAGGTCCGTGTACGCGTCACCAACGCCGACGAGTACGACCTCTGGGCCGAAGTGATCTGATCACCGCGCCTGCTAAAGAAGCCCCGCTCATGCGGGGCTTTTTCATGGGCGGTCGAGCGGACTGAGCATCGCCAGACCACCGCGATTGAGGCATGGGTGTAGATCTGCGTGGTTTTCACATCGGCATGGCCGAGCAGCTCCTGCACCGTGAGAATGTCCTGGCCGCTCTCAGCAAATGCGTGCTTCGCCCTGATCACACCCTCCAGCCACGGCAACTCTATCTGCAACACCTGCTTGTACAGAAACAGAATCGCCGACAGCGCTTGGTTCTGCGTGGACGCCGAAACATCACGGCGCACCGCCAGATCACTGAGAAAGGCCTCCACTTCAGACGCGCCCATATCCTGTGGATGTCGGTACTTATGAAAACGAATGAAGCGCCTGATCCACTCCAAATAGACAGCTTCGGTACGAATCGAATAGTGTCGCAATCGAATCTGCCCTCGCACCTGGTCGAGCAGCCTAGGCTTGTTATCAATGTCGCTGTTGCTCCCTGATTCGTGTCGCATCTGTTGATGCGTTTTTCAGGCTAGACAAGACCTGCAGGGCGGCAAGGAATTTTATGCGACACATGTGGCGTAGTTTTTTACGCCATTTGTGTCGCCTACTTATAGTTAGGTGCCATGGAAAGTTCTCAGAAAGCCCCGACCAAGAGTATGGCAGTTCTGTGCAGTCTAGCTGAGCTGCCTGATGGTTCATTGCGCGTGACACTAGATGATGTCGCTAAAGGTAAACAGCTGTGCACCTGGCAGCACCAAAGTCTGTTTACCTTCAAGGACTACCCGCCGGAAACTCTTGCTGAGCTAAATTCATTACCTGAGGCAGAGCTAGCAAGCTTTGGCTACTACATCCTTGCACGCCTCATGGCAAGCAATGGGTATGGCACCTAACAATGCGCTCAAAGCGCTCACTCCGTTCGCTGGGACCGGCGAAGCCGGCCCCTTAGCTTAATCGTTATACACAAGGAGCCAGTGCATGGATGGCTTGAGATACAGGTTCTTTATTGGCGGGCAATCCCACCAAATGCTGAGGTTCCTAGAAGCTTTTGATGAAGAGTTACGCCCGCATTTCCAAGAAGCCGGAATTACGGAGGCAGAGGACTCAGTTGCCAAACGGCAAGAATTAACATTCAAGACAACAGCTACTGCTGATGCCGGCGCTTCAACCTTTATTGGCGGACTCGCCTTATTTGCACGCCTGGGCAGGAAATTAAGTTCTCGATGAACTATTCGAGGAAAAATTCAAAGAAAGCCTGAGAAAATTTATAGATAAAGCTCGCAACAACATTCCATTAAACAGAAAAGAAACCATCGAGTATCGGAGCATTCTATGCAGGCCTGGAGAATTTCCGACAGTAGTGGTACGCATGATCGTCAGTGACGACGACACTCTGGCAGAGCTAGCAAATAGCATAAAAGCAGCTCATGAAAACGCAGAGAATTGGATTATAAAAAATGGCAAACAGGCCGCAATTCATTGCTATAAAGTAAGCAATGGGCAGTGTAATCTCGAACCAGTACTATTAAAAAACATTAAAGAGTTAGACGAGAAAAAGCGCAGAACCATAGTTCGCCAATGGCAATAGGTGCCTTGCGTATAACAATGCGCTCAACTGTCGCTCACTTCGTTCGCTGGACAGCCAAAAGCTACGCTTTTGTCTGCCCATTAGCTTAATCGTTAGAGCTAAACGCATGCCGTCATCTGCCCTGCAAAAATTTGAACGCAACATGCTTGTGGACGTCGACAGGATTATTGAGAGCCATGGGCAACTCAATCACGACGGCTTAGGGCGCAGAGGTCTTGGCCATATCACTAGAAGTGGTGTCCTTATGCTTTGCGCAGCATGGGAGCTATATCTAGAGGAACTTTTGGTAGAGAGCGTGCGCACCTTGATTCGCCGCGCGGACATTCCTACCCAGTTACCACAACACGTTCAGAAAGAAATCTCAAAGACTGTCCGAGAGTCCAAACATAAACTCAAGCCACTTGAGCTGGCGGGCGACGGTTGGAAAACTGTTTACGACAACCACACCACTCAAACAATCCAAGGCTTAAACACACCAAAGAGCACAAATATTGACCCCTTGTTTAAGCGCTTCGTTGGAATCGAAAATTTATCAAATTCGTGGTCTATTGGCGAAGAAGCATTAAATGCATTCGTTACCGCCAGAGGTGACATTGCTCACCGGGGAAGGGATGCGGGATACATAACAATTATAAATCTCCATGAATACAGAGCCCAGATACTTCGATGTGTAATAGACACAGATAACGCAATGGCAGATTTCATTCAAAGAAAGTCCATCGGAGGGAGCCCATGGCGACGCCGTGCAATATAAGCTCTAACAAATCGCTCAACACCGCTCGCTTCGCTCACTGGACTCGCAAAAGCTGCGCTTTTGCTCGCCTGTTAGCTTAATCGTTATACGCTGGAGCCACATGGACGAACTACTCAGCCCGATACTCCGCTTCCTAGGCTACGTAGTAAGCGAGTTACTACTCGGAACCTTCTTCTACGCGATAGGCTGGCCTTTTGTAAAAGCCGTCACACTTGGGAAATACCCCAAGCGCGAATGGCTGAGCGGATCAAAAAATGAGGCGTATGTATGCTGCGTCGGAATCCTCGTGTTCGCTATATCGTTAATGGCAGCCCTGGGCCAGTTCAGCGCACAACAATGCGCTCAACTGTCGCTCACTTCGTTCGCTGGACGTCCAAAAGCTGCGCTTTTGTCCGCCCGTTAGCTTAATCGTTAGAAGCTGGCCAATCGCCATGAAAGGGCATGCAATTAAAATACTAAAAAATGCTTGAAAAGCATGGCGAGCTTACACTAGAGAAAATATCAAACTACATCCCAAATAAGCATCGAGGCCATCGAGATCTTTATATTTTCTCCTCACCAATCTGGCTATCGCCTTTATTCCTAAGATGATGTGCAGCGCATGGTAGGGATAATGACCTATCGCGATACGGGGCTCTCGCTGGATGTCATCGGAGCGCTATTACAGGCCGATGGCGCATCTGCTCCTGTGGTGCTGGAACGTCACTTGCAGAAGGTCAACGAGGAAATCGCCAGACTCCGACAGCAACAACACGTCATCGCCCAATTGCTCGGCGACGCGCAGGCTGCGAAAGAGTCGTTCAATGACCAAGGAGCAGTGGATTGCGCTACTCGCCCCCACCGGATTAAACGAAGAAGGAATACAAAAATGGCATGCGGAATTCGAGAAGATGTCACCCGATGCGCATCAGGATTTTCTTGAATCGCTCGGAATAGCACCGGGGGAAATTACCTCGATCCGCCAATTCTCAAAGCGACCAGCTACCGAGGGTGATGGCTAATGCCAGATTCAACCGAGCCTGCACCCAGACCGGCTAGTTCCACGCTGCGGCTGAGGAGCAATCTGCCGCCCGCCTCCCCACCGGCCAGGCTCCGCCCAAACCAGCTATTGCTGGAAGAACGACCTTGGCCCTCTGTCAAGTACTGCTGACCTCTCGCCGGATTCCGCGATCGTGGTGAGGCGGCATAGAATCCGCCCACGCTTCGGCCCGGGTCGCCGCGTGAATACCCGCTATCACCGCTCCTGCGGGATCTGGCAGCTCGTCCAGCGCTGCCTCGGTGGGCAACCACGCGCCACACTGATCGCTGTGGATGCACGAGGCCGGCCCGCATGCTGATCTGCCGCAGCCCCGAACGAATTGCCTCCGATAAACTGCAGATTTTCACGATCTCTATCAGGACTCGCACGCCCATGACCCAAGACTCGCGCTTCGCCGCCATGCCTGATGCCAACGGATACTTCGGCCCCTATGGTGGCCAGCTGGTACCGCCGCATCTCAAGCAGGCCATGGATGACATCAATCTGGCCTACGAGGAAATCCGCCAGCGCGAGGACTTTCAGCAGGAACTGGCGGCCCTTTTCGCTGACTACGTCGGCCGGCCGAGCCCGATCTTCCATGCCCGACGCCTGTCCGAGCAGCTCGGTGGCGCGCAGATTCATCTCAAGCGCGAGGACCTGAACCACACCGGCGCGCACAAGATCAATCACTGCCTGGGCGAGGCGCTACTGGCCAAATTCATGGGCAAGCAGAAGGTGATCGCCGAAACCGGCGCCGGCCAGCACGGCGTGGCGCTGGCTACCGCCTGCGCGCTGGTGGGCATTCCCTGCGAGATCCACATGGGCCAGGTGGATATCGAGAAGGAACACCCCAACGTCACCAAGATGAAGATCCTCGGCTGCAAGCTGGTGCCGGTGACCCGCGGCGCGGCGACGCTCAAGGAAGCGGTGGACAGCGCCTTCGAGGAATACCTGAAGGACCCGCACAACTACATCTACGCCATCGGCTCGGTGGTCGGCCCGCATCCGTTCCCGAAGATGGTGCGCGACTTCCAGTCGATCATCGGTACCGAGGCGCGTGCGCAGTTCCTGGCCAAACATGGCCGTCTGCCCGATCAGGTCGTCGCCTGCGTGGGTGGCGGCTCCAATGCCATGGGCATGTTCACCGCGTTTCTTGAGGATGCCGCGGTCGACCTGGTTGGTATCGAGCCGGCCGGCGAGAGCCTGGACAAGCCCGGCCGTCACTCGGCCACGCTGTCCAAGGGCAAGCCGGGTGAGCTGCACGGCATGGCCTGCTACGTGCTAGAGGATGCCGAGGGAAATCCGTCGCCGGTGCACTCCATCGCGTCCGGGCTGGACTACCCCGGTGTCGGGCCGCAGCACAGCTATCTGAAGGATCTCGGCCGGGTGAACTATCAGACCGCGACCGATCAGGAATGCCTCGACGCGTTCATGACCCTGTCACGCGTGGAAGGCATCATCCCGGCGCTGGAAAGCGCCCACGCGGTAGCTTGGGCGATCCGTGCGGCGCCAACGCTGCCGCAGGACACGCACATCCTGGTCAACCTGTCCGGCCGTGGCGACAAGGACGCCGACTACGTCGCGCGCCTGCTGGGCCTGTAGTCGAACCCGCGCCCCGCGCTCGCGGCGCGGGGTGTTCTCGCCGCGTGCGGCGCGTATCATCCGCAGCCTCGTTCCTTTCCCGGGCGCCTTCCATGCTGCATTACGTCCGCCCCGTCGGCATCCTGCACTCCTGCTTCAAGGAGAAGTTCGCCATCCCGCGCCAACCGCAGTTGGCACCAGCCGCACGCGGCGTGCTGGAGCTGCTGCCGCCGTTCGATACCGGCGAGGCGGTGGCCGGACTGGAGCAGGTCAGCCATGTCTGGCTGCTGTTCCTGTTCCATCAGGCGCTGGAGGACAAGCCGCGGCTCAGGGTGCGTCCGCCGCGCCTGGGCGGCAACCGCATGATGGGTGTGTTCGCCACCCGCGCGACGCATCGTCCCAACGGCATCGGCCAATCGGTGGTGAAACTCGAGAAGGTGGAGGCGAATCGGCTGTGGCTTTCCGGCATCGATCTGCTCGACGGCACGCCGGTGATCGATATCAAACCCTACGTGCCCTACGCCGATGCTCTGCCAGACGCCACGAATGCGATGGCGGCGGCACCGCCCCCGTTGCTCGAAGTGCAGTGGAGCGAGCCCGGGCTGGCTCAGGCCCGTGGCGAGGCGCTGCGCCTGGGCGAGCCCCTGGTGGAACTGATCGAACAGTGTCTGGCGCAGGACCCGCGCCCGGCGTACCAGAAGCCCGATCCGGAACGGCGCTACGGTACGCAGTTCTGGGACGTGCAAGTCCGCTGGCACTACCCCACGCCGGGCACAATCCGCGTGGTCGAGGTGGTTCGCGCCTAGCGCCATCACCTCGGCACGCGAAGCGGCTACTGCTTCGGCGTCAGCAACAGGCGCCGGGTGCCATAGACCTTGTCCAGGTTGGCCGGCTGGAACGGGAAACTCAGGTACTGCGCCTTCATCCAGGCCTCGATACCGTCGGCGTAATGCGGGCTGGCCGGATTGCCTGACTGACCCGAGCTGTTGACGCCGAGCATCGGCTCTGCCTGATTGAAATCGACGATGATGCGCATCGCTGGTATCAGCCAGGTATCGAACCCCGCACCCCAGTGGTACGCCGAGACGTTCAGCGTGCTGTGGTCGCCACCCGCCGGGTAGGGTCCGCGATCCAGATAGCCGTGCAGCGCCTTGATCGAGCGCCCCTGCCCCGCCGGCAGGTGCGGCGCCAGCTGGGTATTGCCGGTAAGCCATTCGTAACGATGCAGCTTGCCCCACTGCCAAGCGCTGCGTTCGTGCCCCACCTGTGCTTCCAGCAGATTCACCGCCGCAGCCAGACTGCGCGCGAGGATTGCCGGCTTGTCTTCGACCTGCGGCGTGCCGATGTCGTCCCAGAACGGGCTGTCGTCGCGGCCGAGAAGATGATCGGCCTGCGCCGAGTAGGACAGGCCAGACACCTGCAGCAGCGCTTTCCAGGTCTGGCTGTCGTCCGGCCCCAGTTCATCGAGGAAGGTGTGGCGCGCACTTTCATGCAGGAACGCGCCATACAGCGCGGCATCCGCCGAGCTGGCGGCGAGACGGCCATCAAACGCCAGCAGGCGCCGATAGGCCTCCTTGGCCTTGGCGCGCTCGCCGGCTGGCAGCGCCGCGATGGCGGCACGCAGCGGCTCGGCCATGCCGGGCGCCTCGAACATCGTCTTGAGCTTGGCGGCGAATGTCGTGGTCTGGTCGTACTGCATGGCGATGGTGCTGCGGGTGTCGTGCTTGCCGCGCCCGGCCAGCTCGGCCAGACGCTCGAAGCGCTCCGGCCCATACCAGGTGCTGGAAAGCTGCATGCCATAGCCGCGCGGGGCTATGCGATGGTTGGCGGTGCCCAGCCAACCCTGCGCAGGGTCCTGGTCGTAGGGGTGCAGCATCGGATCGGCAAAACCGTCCCAGTCGTAGCGTCCATCCCAGCCGGGCGAAGGCATCAGCCCTAGCCCTTCGCGACGGTTGGGAAAACGTCCGGTCACCTGCCAGCCAATGCTCTGACGGTCGGCGAAGACCATGTTCAACGCGGTCGTGCCGATCCTGCCGGTGGCGGCGAAGGCTTCATCGACGGACTGCGCGCGCGACAGATCGAAAAACGCATCCAGCGATTTGTCCGCTTCCAGCTGCGTGGTCTTGAGCGCCAGGCCGTAGCCGCTGCCGAGCTGCAACGGCTGAATCGGGTGCTTGCGCTCGCCCAGTGCACTGTTGAGCAACGGACCGTGGCGGGTTTCGTAGATGATTTCGCGAACCGGCCGTTGCCCCTTGATGAAGAACGTCTCATGCCGCTCGCGCGCGGCGAGCCACTTGCCGTCGGCCTGATACATCAGGCGCGGGCCTTCGCGACGAATGCGCTCGAGGAACAGGTCCTGGTTGTCGCCCATGACCATCGTCATGCCCCAGCCAAGCTTGCCGTTGAAACCGGCGACCACCGCAGGCACACCGGCGATGGAGACGCCTGCGGCCTGAAATTTCGGTGCGCGGATCTGCACGAAATTCCAGTACGAGGGCATCGACAGCGGCAGATGGGTGTCGTTGGCCAGGATCGGCTTGCCGCCGCGCGTATGGCTGCCGGCAATCGCCCAGTTGTTCGATGCGGCAACACCGAGCATGTTCAGCGCGGAGACCTGACCGGCGGCGCGCTCCAGCGCGGCCAGCCCCGAAATCTGCCCGCCCAGATCCAGACCCTGCAGCTTGGCCGCCTCCTCCACCGGCAGCGGCTCGTCCGGGTAGGTCGGCAGCAGCCAGGCCAGCTTGTCGCTGCCGACCTTCTGCGCCATGACCAGCGCGGCGATCTCCTCCTGCAGGTTCACCGACAGGCCGAAATTGAGCAGGCAGAACACCAGCACCGAGTCCTCGGGCTTCCAGTATTCGGGGCGGTAGCCGGACTCGGCGAGATCCATCGGCAACCGGTCGCGATGGCGGAACAGATAGGCGTTGACGCCGCGGGCGTAGACTTCGAAGAACTTCTTCATCCGCGGCGAGCTTTCGCGATAGAGCAGCTCGGCGCTCTGGCGCAGATTCACCGTGCGCATGAAGCGATCGATCTCCAGCACGCCCGGTCCAGCCATCTCCGCCAACCGGCCCTGAGCGGTCAGCCGCAGGCTGACCATCTGGCTCAGACGGTCCGTGGCGTGAACGTAGCCCAGCGCGAACAGCGCATCGTGAAACGACGAGGTTTCGATCAAGGGCATACCCAGAGCGTTGCGCCGAATGCTCGCGCTGCCGGCCAGGCCGGACAGCGGCTGGATACCTTGCGCCGGTGGCAGGCTGGCGCTGTAGCGGTTGTCCAGATAGGACTGGCAACCGGCAAGGCTGACCAGGCCGAACGCCATGCCGACGGTCAGGCGAACCAAGGGAAAGGGCAGACGCAGCGTCATCGACGACTCCTGAGAGCGCAAAGCCGTAGTAATGGTAGTGAGTGTATGAACCGCAGGAAGTGCCGGGATTGACGCCTCAGGCCGCGCGGCCGTTTTTGGGCAGCGCCTCGTCGAGCAACCAGCGCGCCGAGCGTCGCGCGGCCGCCTTGTGCTGCAGCTCCAGGGCGCTGAAGTTCGCCTCGTGACGGCGTCGCTCTTTGCTGTCCAGCGCTTTCCAGGCGGCGTGCGTGGGGACCTGTTCGGTCGCCTCGAACAGTTTCTGGAACACCTCGCAGCGCGGGTCCTGCCCCAACGCCGAGTCGTAGTTGTCGAGCAGCACCTTGATGCGGATGGCACCTTCGATCAGCGGCAGCTGCTCATCCAGCAGGCTGCTGGCGAGAATTCGCAGGTCTTCGGCCAGCGCGGCGTGACGCTTGGTCTGCGCTTCCGCCAGCAGGCGCTCGTTACGCCACACCCGGCGCCACAGGTACAACGCGTAGCCAGCCAGCGCGCCGACCAGCAGCGTCGCGACAACGAGCAGCGTGACAACGAGCGGAGTCATGGTCGGTCAGGCGCCGTGGCACTTCTTGTATTTCTTCTGGCTGCCGCACGGGCACGGGTCGTTGCGACCGACGTCCTTCAGCGGATTGCGCACCGGCTCATGATGGCCGTGATTGCAGTGCGGCCCGTGCACGTGATGGTGATCGTGCGCATGGTCGTGATCGTGATTGCAGTCGGGGCCGTGGACGTGGGTTTCGTGGTTCATGTTGCGTCTACTACTCAGGGATGAAGTTGCCGGGGATTATCTCGCCATTGCTCGCGACATGCACCTTGCGGCCGAACATCAGGCCGGTCTTGATCTCGCCGTCGAAGCGATAGCGGATCGGCCGATCAGGCTTTTCCAGCAGGCGCACGATGTATTTCATGTGCCGCCACAGGTTGGTATGCACCGGCACTTCGTAATAGTCGAAGCCGTTGGCCGGCACTGTCAGCCAGCCGCTGGACTCGCCGCTCGCCAGCTCGACATCGTTCAGGTGTACGGTATAGACGAGCCCGCGTACCGGCAAACTGCGGTCGTTGGGATTGTCGATGCGAAAGCGCAGCAGAAACTGTTGTTCCAGCAGCCGAGCCTTGATGATCTCGACCTTCGTCAGCTCGACGCGCGGATCGCGAAACTCGGCGCCGAACCAGGTGGAGCAACCGCTCAGCAGGCTGAAAAGACCCAGCAGAACCACGGTGTTTAGCGTTCTTGTTATTCGTGGCGGGCAAAGCATACCGGTACTCCAAAAGACGGCTCAGTGTAGCAAGCGGCGCTTGGGCCGCAACGGGGAGCGACCATAAAAGAAGGCAGTTTCCTACATTTGGATGACAGGCCGGTTTCCGTCCGCGACCTCGTTTGGCATGTCGGTCTTCAGACCAGAACTCGGGCCAGCACGGCACGTGCCTGACCGATACCCTCGACCAACGCCGCCTCGATCGCGCTCATGGTGATCACCTCGTTCGCCTTGCCTGCCGCGGGATTGACCACCAGCGCCAGGCACGCGTAAGGCAACTGCAGTTCACGCGCCAGCGCAGCCTCGGGCATGCCGGTCATCCCGACGATGTCGCAGCCGTCGCGCTCCATTCGGGCGATCTCGGCAGCCGTCTCCAGGCGCGGCCCTTGCGTGCAGCCATAGACGCCATGGTCGCTGAAAGCGCAACCCTGAGCCTGCAACGCGGCAATCAGCCGTTCACGTAGTTGCGCATCGTAGGGATGAGTGAAATCGATATGGGTGACGTGGTCGAGGTCGCCAGCGAAGAAGGTATGTTCGCGACCGTAGCTGTAGTCGATGATCTGATGCGGTACACAAAAATGCCCGGTACCCATAGCGGCGTGGATACCGCCGACGGCATTTACCGCGATGACAGACTGCGCGCCGGCATGACGCAACGCCCACAGGTTCGCCCGGTAGTTGACCTGATGCGGCGCGATGCGATGCGGGTGTCCGTGACGGGCGAGAAACAGGACCTCGCGTCCGGCGAACTCACCGCACACGATGTCGGCAGAAGGCAGGCCGTAGGGCGTCTCGATCGCTCTGATCTCGCGCAGCACGAGCCCGCTGAGCTCGGTCAGGCCGGTGCCGCCGATAATGGCGTGGACAGTCATGGAATCTTTCCTTGGAGGATCGGTGTGATCAGTCGATGAGCCCGGCGCTGCGCAGCGCACCAATCGATTCGAGCCAGCGCGGCTGCTGCTTGTAGTCAAGCGACGCGGTGCCGGCGCTGCGCATGCGTGCGAGCGCCGGTGCGGGCTGCACGCCGAGGCGTTGCAGTGCGGTCAGCGCCAGCTCCGCTGCTGGGCGGTCGTTGCATACCAGCCCCATGTCGCAACCGGCCAGCAGCGCAGCCTCGATGCGGGCCGCCGCATCACCTGCCACATGCGCCCCTGCCATCGACAGATCATCACTGAAGATCACCCCACGAAAGCCCAGCTCACCACGCAGGATGTCCTGCAGCCAGCGGCGGGAAAAGCCTGCCGGCTGCGCATCGACTTCAGGAAAAATCACGTGCGCCGGCATCACCGCATCGAGCACAGGCGCCAGTGCGCGGAACGGCACCAGATCGTGATTGCGCAGCTCGTCGAGGCTGCGTCCGTCAACCGGAATCGCCACGTGCGAATCTGCCTCAGCCCAGCCATGACCGGGGAAGTGCTTGCCGGTTGTGGCCATACCGGCCGCGCGCATACCACGGATGAACGCGCCGATCAGCTCGACCGCGCGCTCAGGGTCCGCCTCGAAGGCACGCGTACCGACGACGCCGCTGCGCTGGTGATCGAGGTCGAGCACCGGCGCGAAACTGAAATCCAGCCCCACGGCCAGCACCTCGGTAGCCATCACCCAGCCGCAGATCTCAGCCAGACGCGCACCGTCGGCGTGACGGGAAAACTCGCGCATTGCTGGTAGCCGCACGAAATCCTGACGCAGCCGCTGCACGCGCCCACCTTCCTGATCCACCGCCAGCAGCAGATCGGGCCGTAGCGCGCGAATCGCACGGCACAGCTCTTGTACCTGGCGGGGATGCTCGATATTGCGAGCGAACAGAATCAACCCGCCGACTTCCGGCTGGCGCAACAGGTGGCGATCCTCGGGCGTCAGCCAGGTACCGCCGATATCCAGCATCAGTGAACCGTGCATGGGTCAGATAAATCCTTGAGCAAGTTCGGCGCTTGCCCATTCCGGGCGGGCGCGTTCTTCTATGTGGACGGGGCAATGCAGCGGCACCTGCTCGAACAGCCGGGCCAGATCGACATTGCGCATACGAATGCAACCGTGCGACAGCGGAACGCCCATGGGTTCGCAATCAGGCGTGCCGTGCAGATAGATGTAGCGGCGAAAGGTATCGACATCGCCGAGCCGATTACGGCCGATCTCGCAACCACTCAGCCAGAGAATTCGGCTCAGAATCCAGTCGCGCCCGGGAAAACGCTCGTGAAGCTCGGCCGACCAAATTTCTCCGGTCCAGCGCCGGCCACGCAGCACCGCACCAAGCGGCAGACCGCCACCGATACGCGCACGCACCTGATGCCGGCCACGCGGCGTGCAACCCGAGCCGTTGCGCTCGCCGGCGCCATTAAGGGCAGTGGATACCGCAAAGCGGCAACGCAGCTTCCCGTCGGCAAAGCCATAGAGCTGCTGGTCGGCGAGGGAGATGTACAAACAATCGAGATGGGTCATGGGCGACTAGCTTAAACGAAGGATCTGGCGCCTAGCACCTCACCCCTTCGCCGGCACGGCTACGGCGTTGCGCCTGCCCTTGGGCTGGGCCTCGGCCAGCGCAGCATCTGCCACACCGCTCTCGGCCCGCATGCCAGCCGCCAGGAACGGCACCATCATCCGCATGATCTGCTCGATCGAAGTCCGGGCACCGAAGTCATTCTCGGCAATCGCGCGAAGTGCCTTGATCCCGGACATGCTGAACGCCGCCGCACCGAGCATGAAATGCACGCGCCAGAACAGCTCAATCGGTGGAATGTTCGGCGCGGCCTCATGCACACGCAGCATGTAGCGACGGAATACCTTGCCGTACATATCTTCGAGGTAGCGCCGCAGATGGCCCTGGCTCTGGCTGAAGGAAAGTCCGAGCAGGCGCATGAAAATCGACAGGTCGTCGCCGCTGCGCGGTTTAACCGCCAGGGCCTGCTCCACCAGTATTTCCAGCAGCTCTTCGAGCGTATCCGGCTTATCGGAAATCGACTCGCGGCGATCCAGCTCGCGTTCCAGGCTGGCGCAGAAGGGGCCGAGAAAGCGTGAGAAAACTGCCTGAATCAGCGCCTTCTTCGAACCGAAGTGATAATTCACCGCCGCCAGGTTTACGCCGGCCTTGCTGGTGATCAGGCGAAGCGAAGTCTCAGCGAAGCCTTTTTCAGCGAACAGCTGTTCCGCTGCATCCAAAATGCGCTCGACTGTCTCGGACTGCGCCATGCCCCCTCCAATGACGAACATCTGTTTGAAACTTACGTTTCAGCCAATAGCCAAGTCAACCATGAAAGCGGCGTGGCGCCTAGCTCATCTTCGCATTCACGGCCGTCGCGATCGAATGCTCGCAGAACTCGTTGCCAACACCCGATCACTGTATATAATCCCAGTCACTGTATAAAAGAACAGAGACCGCCATGATCAAGCTGACGCCCCGCCAGTCGGAAATCCTCGCCTTCATCAAGCGCTGCCTGGAAGACCACGGCTACCCGCCGACGCGCGCCGAGATTGCACAGGAGCTCGGCTTCAAGTCCCCCAACGCCGCCGAGGAACATCTCAAAGCGCTGGCGCGCAAGGGCGCAATCGAGATGACGCCCGGCGCCTCGCGCGGGATACGCATCCCGGACTTCGAGCCCGCTGCGCAGGAAGGCAGCCTGCCGATCATCGGCCGGGTGGCAGCAGGCGCACCGATCCTGGCGCAACAGCATGTCGAGGAGTCCTGCCAGATCAATCCGGACTTTTTCCACCCGCGCGCCGACTACCTGCTGCGGGTACGTGGCATGAGCATGAAGGACATCGGCATCATCGATGGCGACTTGCTGGCAGTCCACAGCACCCGCGACGCGCGCAACGGCCAGGTCGTCGTCGCACGGGTCGGCGAAGAGGTTACCGTCAAGCGCCTCAAGCGCGAAGGTGACAAGGTCTGGTTGCTGGCGGAAAACCCCGAGTTCGCACCTATCGAAGTGGATCTCGAACATGAAGACTTCGTGATCGAGGGCTTGAGTGTCGGCGTGATACGCCGCTAGGAGACGTTCGATGCAGTACCTCCCCACACCAAACACCAGGCCGCAGCTGTCCCTCTTCGAGGGACTGATCGCTCATGGCATGCCGCCCTTTCTCGCCGAACCAGCGCCGCCGCAACTCGAGCGCCTGAGTGAGTTGAGCCTGAGCGGCAACAGCGAGCATTGTCGGCTGCTACTCGCCCCCATGCTGCGCGAACTCAGCGATGCTCCCGACAGCCGCTGGCTCACGCTGGTCGCCCCTCCGGCATTTCTGTCGTCCCAGTGGCTACGCGAAACCGGACTGAATCGCGAACGCATCATCCTGCTGCAACCGCGCGGTATTCAGGGCGCGCTGGAGCTGACCTGCAAGGCGCTGACTTCCGGCTGCAGCCACACCGTCGTCAGCTGGTTTGCTCACATGGATGCCCGCATGCGCAGCAGGTTGCATAGCGCCGCCAGCCAGGGCAACACTCAGAGTCTCAACATTCGCCTAGGCCGCTAGTAGTCCCGAAAGGCACATGGATCGTGCCGAATCCCCCCCGCTACACCCCCACCTCGCTCAGTGCAGTACCCGCGGCTCATCCTCGTACTCGATCTCGCCCTCACCTTCTGACATGCGTCCAGCCATCTGCACACCCACGTTGAACATCGCCTTGGCGATCTCCACATGCTGGCCCTGCAGAAAGAGTTTCGCGTCGTCGGAGAAATCCAGCGTCACCAGCACCTCTTCGTCTTCGGCACGGCGCAGGACGATGCGGCCGTCAGGTAGCTCGACAATTTCCAGAAACGAGGTAGGCATTCGATCAGCTCTCCGAGAAAGGCGCGCATTGTACCAGTCGACTATCGACGGGGCAGCCTTCAGGCAACAGGCCAACCCGCCATGGCCGGGTTTCATGGTGGCGGTCCAGGACGTAGCATTGCCCGAACCGACACCGCCCGGCACAACACACCAAGAACAGGCCGAGTATCCATGACGCCCCGCATTCTGCTGCTTACTACCTTGGCCATGTTCGCCTTCGCCGGCAATTCGCTGCTGTGCCGGATCGCCTTGCGAGACACCGCCATAGACCCCGCCAGCTTCACCGGCGTACGCCTGCTTGGCGGTGCGCTGACACTCTGGTTTCTGATGTTGCGACGGGAACGCCGCGCGATACCGGACGGTGACTGGTACGGTGCCGCGGCCTTGTTCGTGTACGCCGCAGCGTTCTCGTTCGCCTATCTGCATCTCGACGCCGGCACCGGCGCGCTGCTGCTATTCGGCGCCGTGCAGCTGAGCATGATCGTCTGGGGGCTGATACGTGGCGAGCGATTCGGCCACTGGCAGATCGTTGGCCTGATCCTGGCGCTGGGCGGCTTGGTATTTCTGCTGCTGCCGGGGAGTAGCGCGCCGTCATGGCATGCTGCGCTGCTTATGCTGGCCTCCGGAGTCGCCTGGGGAATCTATTCCCTGCGGGGACGCGGGACCGTCAATCCGCTGAATGCCACCGCCGGCAACTTCATGCGAGCGGTGCCGCTGGGCATCCTGCTGAGCCTGGCGGGCTGGAATCAATTGCAGTGGGATATCCCAGGCCTGATTTACGCGCTGCTCTCGGGCGCTCTGGCCTCTGGTGTCGGCTACGCCATCTGGTATTCGGCGTTACCCGGTCTAACGGCGATCCAGGCCGCCAGCGTGCAACTGAGCGTGCCACTGTTGACCGCCCTTGCCGGCGCGTTGCTGCTTGGCGAAGCACTGACGGACCGCCTGCTGATCGCCGGCACGGCAATTCTCTGCGGCATTGCCCTGGTCATGCTGACTCGCAAGCCAGAAGCGGCATGATGTGGAAGCGCCCGCTCACCACTCGGTCAGCGACTCGCGAAAGCGCAAGGCCAGACTCTTCAGGTTCTGTCGCCAGAGCTCCAGTTCCTCACGGGTCAGGGCGGGCTCCGGCTCGTCGAGGCTGACGGCCTCGATCAATGGCTGGCGTGGATCGGATTTAACCTTTGCCGGCGCACGCGGCGGCTCGAATAGCGCCACGTAGGCTTGCAACAGGCTGGCCAGCCAGGTTTCCCCCTGCTCGGCCAGTTCCACCAGCTCGGCCAGCTCCGGACTCGGCGCTGCGTCGAGAACCGAGCGCGAGAGAATCAGTTCGACCCGCGACGCACCGGCGCCAGGCGAGCGGTAGTAGCCGGCAATTTCATGACACAGCCCCAGCAGGGCGCCGTAGAGATGGAACAGGCTCGCCTCACGCTCGGCCTGGATCAGCCCCTGCGCATTCAGCGAGCCCGATGCTTCGGCCTTGCGCCAACTATCCAGCGACAGACCAGCGAAGTAGATTTTCTGATTGGTCCGGGTGTAGAGCTCGTGAGCCATGTGGGCGCTCTCCGAATGTCGGGAAACTGCAAGAATGAACTCTGCCGCCCGTCAACGCCAGCGCTACAGGCAGAGCTCAACAGCCGCAGACACCGCCTAGTCGGACGGTATCTGCAAGCGCATCGTCGCAGCGGCGTGCGTTACTTCTCCTCGACCTTCCACTTACCGCCGACGAAGAAGGCCTTCCAGCCGGTCGGCTTGCCGTCGACTTCCGATTGCACGTACTGCTCCTTGGTTTTGCGGCTGAAGCGGATCACCGTCGGGCGACCTTCTGCGTCCTGCTGCGGTGCGTCCAGCAGGAAGTGGTACTTCGGATCGATCTCGTCACGGTGCGGGATCAGCTCCTTCACCAGCGGAGCACGTGTCTCGCGGTTCTTCGGAAACTGGCTGGCGGCCAGGAACAGCCCCGATGCACCGTCACGCAGTACGTAGGTGTCGTCAACTTTCTCGCAACGTAGCTCCGGCATCTTCACAGCATCCATCTTCGGCGGCGCCGGCTCGCCGTTCTTCAGCAGCTTACGAGTGTTCTTACATTCGGCGTTGGTGCAGCCGAAGAATTTGCCGAAACGACCGGTCTTGAGCTGCATCTCGCTGCCGCACTTGTCGCATTCCAGGCTTGGGCCTTCGTAGCCCTTGATCCGGTATTGGCCTTCCTCGATCTCGTAGCCCGAGCAATCGGGGTTGTTACCGCAGATATGCAGCTTGCGCTTCTCATCGAGCAAATAGGCATCCATCGCCGTGCTGCAGATCGGACAGCGATGCTTGCCCAGCAGTACCAGGGATTCTGATTCACCCTCGTCATCTGCAGCGATCTCGTCACCAGGCACGAGGTTGATCGTCGACTTGCAGCGTTCCTTGGGCGGAAGGCTGTAGCCAGAGCAGCCGAGGAACACGCCGGTGGACGCGGTGCGGATCATCATCGGCCGGCCGCAGACCTTGCAGGGAATGTCGGTCAGGGTTGGCTGGTTGGCGCGCATGCCGTTCTCGCTGCCCTCCGCCTGCTCGAGCTTGCGTTTGAAGTCGCCATAGAACTCATCGAGCACGTGCTTCCATTCGCGCTCGCCCTGCGCGACGTCGTCCAGATGCTCTTCCATGCCGGCGGTGAAGCCGTAGTCCATCAGGTTCTCGAAGCTCTCGGAAAGGCGTTCGGTGACGATGTCGCCCATCTTTTCCGAATAGAAGCGGCGGTTGTGCAGCGAGACGTAGCCGCGATCCTGAATCGTGGAAATGATCGCCGCATAAGTGGACGGACGACCGATACCACGCTTCTCCATCTCCTTGACCAGGCTGGCTTCCGAGTAGCGCGCGGGTGGCTTGGTGAAGTGCTGGCTCGGGTCGAGCTTGAGCAGCGCCAGCGCTTCGCCCTGCTGCATATCCGGGAGCACGTCGTCCTCGCCGGCCTTGCTCTGCTGCGGCATGACCTTGGTGTAGCCGTCGAACTTGAGAATGCGGCCCTTGGCACGCAGCTCGAACTCGCCGGCCGTTGCCGTGACGCTGGTGGACAGGTACTGGGCCGGCGGCATCTGGCAAGCCACGAACTGGCGCCAGATCAGCTCGTAAAGGCGCTCGGCATCGCGCTCCATTCCCGAAAGCTGGTTGGGGCGCAGATTGACATCAGACGGGCGGATCGCCTCGTGCGCCTCCTGCGCGCCCTCCTTGCTCGAATAGACATTGGCCTTCTCGGGCAGGTACTTGCCACCGAACTCGCTCTCGATAAAGCCACGTACCATGGCGATGGCGTCGGCCGAGAGGTTGGTCGAGTCGGTACGCATGTAGGTGATGTAGCCCGCCTCGTAGAGCCGCTGCGCCATCATCATGGTCTTCTTCACGCCGAAGCCGAGGCGGTTGCTCGCAGCCTGCTGCAGGGTCGAGGTGATGAACGGCGCCGATGGCTTGCTGGAGGTCGGCTTGTCCTCGCGCTTGCTGACGCGGTAGCTCGAGCTCTTGAGTTTCTCCAGCGCTGCGGTGGCCTGCGCCTCGTTCAGTGGTTTGAATGCCTCACCGTTCTGGCGGGCCACCTCGAAGCGCACCTTAGCCTGCTGCGTGGTCGCCAGGTCGGCATGCACTTCCCAGTATTCTTCCGGCACGAAGGCGCGGATTTCACGCTCGCGCTCCACAACCAGCTTCACCGCCACCGATTGCACCCGACCGGCGGACAGGCCGCGAGCAATCTTCGCCCACAGGAGCGGGGACACCATGTAACCGACCACGCGGTCGAGGAAACGTCGGGCTTGCTGGGCATTGACGCGATTGATGTCGAGTTCGCCGGGCTGCGCGAACGCCTCCTGGATCGCCTTCTTGGTGATTTCGTTGAATACCACGCGCTTGTAGCGGGTGTCGTCGCCGCCGATGGATTCGCGCAGGTGCCAGGCGATCGCCTCCCCTTCTCTATCCAAGTCGGTCGCGAGATAGATGGTATCGGCTTCTTTGGCCAGGCGACGCAGCTCCTCGATCACCTTCTCCTTGCCCGGCAGGATCTCGTACTTGGCCTTCCAGTCATGCTCCGGGTCGACGCCCATGCGCGCGAACAGCTGACGCTTGGCCTTCTCCTTGGGCGACAGGGCGGGCGTCTCGCCAGCGGCGGCCTTGCCGCGCTTTGCCGGCTCCTTGCTGGCGGAACCGCTGGTGGGAAGGTCGCGGATATGGCCGATACTCGACTTCACCACGTACTGGTTGCCCAAATACTTGTTGATTGTCTTGGCCTTGGCCGGTGATTCCACGATGACCAGCGATTTACCCATGGAGAGCAGAGTTCCTGAATCGAGAGGTGAACGGAGCGAGTATCTGCGGCAAGGTGCGCGCAAATCGGCGACCGGAGGTCGGACTGCTGGCAGCGTCGTCGACGCGCTTCAATGAGCTTTCCGAGCATGCCCGAGAACGCATGAACGAGTGCAAGGACAGCCACTCTGTCCGAAAGGCACCGCTATATATAGTGGCGAGCGCGACGAGGTCAAGCGCCGAGCCTGGCCAGCAAGCGTTCGCACGCATCAGTAACGGCTCGGCTCGGCCTCGATCAGCGCGAACCGCGGCACAGTTTCGCCATCGACATCGACGGTCTCGACGAACATGGACAATGGGCGCACCCACAGTCCGTATTCACCGTACAGTGCCTGATAGAACACCATCGGCTCTTCCGTCTCCGAATGTCGCGCCACGGCGAACACCCGGTACTCGGGCCCCTTGTAGTGGCGATATCGCCCCGGCTCCACCTGCATCATCCGCTTCCCCTGCCATCACAAAAAGAAAAACCGGGGCACTTGGCCCCGGCTTCCATGCACCGTCTGACAATCCGCCCCGCGAACCTGCGGGCGCGGCTGTCAGCCTAGCGCAGTCATCTGCATCTGTCAGACGCGTTCGAAGACCGTACTGATCCCCTGCCCCAGACCGATACACATGGTGGCGACACCCAGCGTACCGTTGTTCTGCTTCATTACGTTCAGCAGGGTACCGGAGATGCGCGCACCGGAGCAGCCGAACGGGTGACCCAGGGCGATGGCGCCGCCGTGGAGGTTGACCTTCTGTTCCATCTGGTCGAGCAGCTTGAGGTCCTTGAGCACCGGCAGCGCCTGCGCTGCAAAGGCTTCGTTCAGCTCGACGTGGCTGATGTCATTCATGGTCAGACCGGCACGCTTGAGCACCTTCTGGGTCGACGGCACCGGGCCGTAACCCATGATTGCCGGGTCGACACCCGCCACTGCCATGGCACGAACCACGGCCATCGGCTGGATGCCGAGATCCTTGGCGCGCTGGGCGGACATGACGATCATGCAGGACGCACCGTCGGTGATCTGCGAGGACGTACCCGCAGTCACGGTGCCGCCCTTCGGATTGAATGCCGGCTTCAGTGCGGCCAAGCTTTCAAGCGTGGTATCCGGACGGATGGTCTCATCGTAATCGAAGACCTTGAGGAAGCCGTTCTCGTCGTGACCTTCCATCGGAATGATCTCGTCCTTGAACTTGCCTTCCACCGTAGCCTTGTGCGCCAGGCGGTGCGAACGCTCGCCGAAGGCATCCTGCTGCTCGCGGGTGATACCGTGCATCTTGCCGAGCATTTCGGCGGTCAGACCCATCATGCCGGACGCCTTGGCCGCGTGCAGTGACAACTGCGGGTTCGGGTCGACGCCGTGCATCATGCTGACGTGGCCCATGTGCTCCACACCGCCGATGACGAACACGTCACCATTGCCGGTCTGAATAGCCTGCACTGCGGTGTGCAGGGCGCTCATGGACGAACCGCACAGGCGGCTCACGGTCTGGCCGGCGCTGGTGTGCGGAATGCGGGTCAACAGCGACGCCATGCGGGCGATGTTCCAGCCCTGCTCGAGGGTCTGGTTCACGCAGCCCCAGATCACGTCCTCGACTTCGGCCGGGTCGATCTTGGGGTTGCGCGCCAGCACGCCATCGATCAGCTGCGCGGACATGGTCTCGGCGCGGGTATTACGGTGCATGCCGCCCTTGGAGCGCCCCATCGGGGTGCGACCGAAGTCGACGATGACTGCATCTCTTGGATTCAGGCTCATGAATTCTCTCTCCCTCGATTAACCGTAGAAGCGCTGGCCGTTGGCAGCCATCTCACGCAGCTTCGCGGTCGGGTGGTACAGCGGGCCCAGGTCGGCGTACTTGTCGGCCATCGCAACGAACTCGGCGACGCCGATCGAATCGATGTAGCGCAGCGCACCACCACGGAAGGGTGGGAAGCCGATGCCATAGATCAGGCCCATGTCGGCTTCGGCAGCGGTCTCGACGATGCCGTCTTCCAGGCAGCGCACGGTTTCCAGGCACAGCGGGATCATCATGTAGTTGATGATGTCCTCGTCGGACAGCTCGCGAGTCTCGGCAACGATCGGCTTGAGCAGCTCGTAGGCCTGCGGGTCGACGACCTTCTTCGGCTTGCCCTTCTTGTCCATCTCGTAGGCGTAGAAGCCCTTGCCGTTCTTCTGGCCGAGGCGGTTGGCGTCGTACATGACGTCGACAGCCGTGCGGGTGTCGTCCTTCATGCGATCCGGGAAACCTTCGGCCATCACGTCACGGCCGTGGTGGCCGGTGTCCATGCCGACGACATCCATCAGATAAGCCGGGCCCATGGGCCAGCCGAACTTCTCCATCACCTTGTCGGCGCGAACGAAGTCGACACCGTGGGCGATGGCGCGAGCGAAGCCGCCGAAGTATGGGAACAGCACGCGGTTGACCAGGAAGCCCGGGCAATCGTTGACCACGACCGGGCTCTTGCCCATCTTCTTGGCGTAGGCGACGGTGGTGGCGATGGCGGTTTCGCTGGTCTTCTCGCCACGGATCACTTCCACCAGCGGCATCATGTGCACCGGGTTGAAGAAGTGCATGCCGCAGAAGTTTTCCGGACGCTTGAGCGCCTGGGCCAGATAGCTGATGGAGATGGTGGAGGTGTTGGAGGCGATGATCACGTCTTCGCGCACGTGGCCTTCCACCTCGGCCAGCACGGCGTGCTTGACCTTCGGGTTCTCGACCACGGCCTCGACAACGATGTCGACGTTGCCGAAATCGCCGTAGGACATGGTCGGGCGGATCGCGTTGAGCGCCTGCGCCATCTTCTCCGGAGTCAGACGGCCCTTCTCGACACGCTTGCCGAGCAGCTTGGAGGCCTCGTCCAGACCCATCTGGATACCCTCTTCGCGGATATCCTTCATCAGGATCGGCGTGCCCTTGACGGCCGACTGGTAGGCGATGCCGCCACCCATGATGCCGGCGCCCAGCACGGCAGCCAGTTTCACGTCGCGCGCCTGCTTGTCGTAAGCCTTGGCCTTCTTCTTCAGCTCCTGATCGCTGAGGAACAGGCCGATCAGGCTTTCGGCAACCGAAGTCTTGGCCAGTTTGACGAAGCCGGCGGCCTCGACTTCCAGCGCCTTGTCACGGCCGAAGTTGGCGGCTTTCTGGATGCTCTTGATGGCTTCGACCGGCGCCGGGTAGTTCGGGCCGGCCTGGCCGGCCACGAAGGCCTTGGTGGTCTCGAACGCCATCATCTGCTCGATCGCGTTGAGCTTGAGCTTGTCCAGCTTCGGCTGGCGCTTGGCCTTGTAATCCAGCTCACCGGAGATGGCGCGCTTGACCAGATCCAGTGCCGCTTCCTGCAGCTTTTCCGGAGCGACGACGGCATCGACCGCGTGCACCTTGAGCGCGTCTTCGGCACCGTTTTCCTTGCCTGACGCGATCCACTCGACGGCGTTATCGACACCGATCAGGCGCGGCAGGCGGACGGTACCGCCGAAGCCCGGGTAGATGCCCAGCTTCACTTCCGGCAGGCCAACCTTGGCGGCGCTGGACATGACGCGGTAATCGGCAGACATGCACATCTCGAAACCGCCACCCAAGGCGATGCCGTTGATGGCAACCACGGTGGGCACGCCCAGGTCCTCGAAATCGCTGAAGATCTTGTTGGCTTCGAGGTTGCCGGCGACCAGCTCCTCGTCGGGCAGCTTGAAGTTGTCGACGAACTCGGTGATATCGGCACCGACGATGAATACGTCCTTGCCGCTGGTGACGATCACGCCCTTGACCGATGCATCGGCCTTGAGGGCGTCGACCGCCTGACGGAGTTCGTTGAGAGTGAGGCGATTGAATTTATTGACGGACTCACCCTTGAGGTCGAAATTCAATTCGACGATGCCGCTCTCAAGAGCCTTAACCGTGATGGCTTTACCTTCGTAAATCATCAACTGATCTCCAGGAATGGAAGCTGAACGTTACGTGCCGCACGTCTTCGGTCTACTGCGACCACGCCTCGCGGCGACGACACCCACCGACACGATACATCGGGCAATCGGCGATGCACTGACAAACGCTCGATTCATACGCCCGTTTGATTTGGGTCGGCACACCTTCGAGCAAAAGCACTGCCTTGTCAATCGGCTCTCTCATCGAGACGGATTCGGACATTTCGCGACTGACCGGTCATTCTCAGACACACGAATTTCTGTCCATTTGCAGCATCTATCGACCGATGGCCAGCAGCACCCATCGCTGAAACCGTAGCTCAGCGCGTCAGTCAACCTACAAAGCGCCGAGCGGGTACACTGCCGCCTGTCATCGCACGCCATACGCGGACCGAAATGCCGCCGCCCCCAGACTGGAGTACTGCATGTCCCAAGCCCCTATCGCCCGCGCCGATGCAGGCGCCGATCCTTACCGCTGGCTGGAGAATCGCGACGCGGAGGACGTGCTGGCCTATCTCAGGGCGGAGAATGCCTATCTCGAAGAGCAGCTCGCCGATCAAGCCGAACTGCGCGAAACCCTGTTCCAGGAAATCAAGAGCCGCATCCGCGAAACCGATTTGTCACTGCCCTCGCCGTGGGGGCCGTGGCTGTACTACCAGCGCACCACCGCTGGGGACGAGTATCCCCGGCACTACCGCTGCCCGCGCCCACTGGATGGTTCGCTGACCGTCGATGAAAGCACCGAACAGCTGCTGCTCGACCCCAACGAGCTGGCCGGTGGCGGCTTCCTCTCGCTGGGCGCCTTCAGCATCAGCCAGGACCACAGCAAGCTCGCCTACAGCCTCGACCGCGAAGGCGACGAGATCTACCAGCTGTATGTCAAGGACCTGGCCAGCGGCGCGGTGAGCGAGCTGCCCTTCGACAACTGCGACGGCAGCATGACCTGGGCCAACGACAGCCAGACCCTGTTCTACGGCGAGCTGGACGAGACCCACCGACCACACAGGATTTACCGCCATCGCCTCGGCGAAACCGACAGCAGTGAGGTTTATCATGACCCGGACGGGCGCTTCTTCGTGCATTGCTACCGCGCCAGCTCCGACCGCCAGCTGGTCATCCTCTCCCACAGCAAGACCACCAGCGAAGCCTGGGTGCTGTCGGCGGATCAGCCGGAAGGCAGGTGGACCTGCCTGGCGCCGCGCCGGGAAGACCACGAATATTTCCCCGATCATGGCCTGTACGAGGGCCAGTGGCGCTGGCTGATTCGCAGCAACCAGGCGGGCATCAACTTCGCCCTTTATCACGCCAGCGAGGCCGAGCCGGGCCGCGAGCACTGGCAGGAGCTGGTCCCGCATGACGACGCGGTGATGCTCGAGGATGTCAGCCTGAACGCCGAGGCAATCACTTTGACCCTGCGCGAGAGCGGCCTGCCGGTGATCGAGGTGCGGCCGCAGGGCGTCCAGCCCTATCGCCTGCAATTGCCCGATGCGGCCTACAGCCTGCACGTGCAGAACTCGCTGGAATTCACCAGCACGGTGATCCGCCTGCGCTACGAGGCGTTGAATCGCCCGGCGCAGATCCGCCAGCTGACCCTGGCCGACGGCACGCAGAAGGTGCTCAAGGAAACCCCGGTGGAAGGCCCCTTCGATGCCGATGCCTACGAAAGTCGGCGCATCTGGGCGACCGCCCAGGACGGCACGCAGATTCCCATCAGCCTGGTCGGCCGCCGCGACAGCTTCGACAAGCCCGCACCACTCTACCTCTACGGTTACGGTGCCTACGGTCACAGCCTCGACCCCTGGTTCTCCCACGCGCGGCTGTCGCTGCTCGACCGCGGCTTCGTCTTCGCCATCGCGCATGTGCGTGGCGGTGGTGATCTGGGCGAAGCCTGGTACCGCGCCGGCAAGCTGGAACACAAGCCGAACACCTTCACCGACTTCATCGCCTGCGCCGAACAGTTGCTGGCCGATGGCTACACCACGTCGCCACGCCTGGCCATCAGTGGCGGCAGCGCTGGCGGCCTGCTGATCGGCGCGGTGCTCAACCTGCGTCCGGAGCTGTTTGGCGCAGCCGTCGCCGAGGTGCCCTTCGTCGATGTACTGAACACCATGCTCAACGCCGACCTGCCGCTGACCGTGACCGAGTACGACGAGTGGGGCGACCCGAACCAGCCGGAGGTGCATGAGCGGATCAAGGCCTATGCGCCGTACGAAAACATCCGCGCCCAAGCCTACCCCGCGCTGCTCGCAGTGGCCGGCTACAACGACAGCCGCGTGCAGTACTGGGAAGCCGCCAAGTGGGTCGCCAAGCTGCGAGCCACGCGCACCGACGACAACCTGCTGTTGCTCAAGACCGAGTTCGGCGCAGGGCACGGCGGCATGAGCGGCCGCTACCAGGCGCTCAAGGACGTGGCGCTGGAGTATGCCTTCGTGCTCAAGGTGCTCGGCCTGGCGGAGTAGACGCTGCGGCGCTTGTCGTCAGTCAGGGCCTGACCAGCCGTGCTGGCGAAGCAAAAAATAGAAAGGGGAGCCTGACGGCTCCCCTTCAAGAGTTATTGCTTTGTTCTTCTTCTGCTGACGGGCTTGTTGTTTTTGTTGAGCGCCCGGTTCGAGCCAGAGCCCGAAGCAGTCCCAGGTTCGGGACATAAAGAACAAACGGATTATTTTGGTCGCTGATTTGCCACTGCCCCTCAGGGCTCAACCGGTTCTGGTGCTGCCTCATGGCAGTTTTGTCATTCTCGGCCCGGTCGACAGGAAACCTGTCGGGCAATTCCTCTCCAAAAGAATCAGTTTGCTACGCCTCCACGTGCTTGTTTTTATTTTGTTGGAGTCGCTACGTGTTGTTTTTGTTGTGGGTTCTGCTTTCTTGTTCTTGTTGTGCAAGAGATAAAGCATTCGGCGTGCCATCTTTTGTAAATCCTTATTTTTCATAGACTTACGTTTTTAAGCAGACTCTCACGCGCAGGGAAAACGGGCACCATCGTTACCGTGCGCCCCAAGGCGTCGTTACATTTCTGTGAAGCGGTAACACCGGCACGCCGCTCAGCGCACACCACTGGGTCGCGGCCGCACAATGTGCGACGCCTCGAAAAGCCGGAAAATGGGAAGGGGCAGCCGCGGGAACCCGGCGGCTGCCTGCGTTCTATCGGAAGGGCGTCGACGCCATGGGTTGCGCCGACGCTTCGTGCTCAGGCGCGGATTGCCGATTGCAGCGCATCTTCCTGACGCTTGGCCAGCAGATCGGAGGCCGCAAGTGCGAGCAGTGGAACCAAGCCTACATTCAGGGCCACGCTCCAGGACCCGATCAAACCAATGAACAACATGCCGGCCACAACAATGGCAGCGATGCAATGCGCGCAGAAGCGGCATAGCTCAAGTGCAACTACAGGCTCGTTGTAATTGTTCATGACGTCTGACTCCCCGCTTTTTGTTGTAATAATTGGCATCTACATTAAGGGTAGCCAGCTCTCGTGCCGATGCAATTCAAACCGACGCGCGGCTCGTCTAGGTCGAGCGTTACAGGCGGATGAACATTGGTTTACAGGCACTTCTGCAACATCCCGTCGACAGTCTACGCACCACCTCAAGTTCATCTGCTTATTCAACTTCTGATATCCCGCCCGCCTCTTCGTTGCGGCATCGAGACCAAGAGGCTTTAGTGAATCGGCGTGAATTACGGATTGTCGAACAATGAACTTCGCCCATTCATCACCTGTTCGTGAGCGTGAACCGCCAAGCCGGCAGACGCACGCGGCGGGCAACAGCGACAGCTCACATCAATCCCAGCGGGCGTCCGCTTCCACTACGCGCAGCGTGCGCCGGGCCTTGCCGGGAGTGCGTGAGAATCGCGGTGCAGGCGCCGCTTGCAACTTGCCGTCGACCTCCTGATAGACGCCACGCTGGCGCATATGAACATGCCCGGCCGCCTCGTCCAGAGGCAGTACCGGAGCGAAGCAAGCATCGCTGCCCTCCAGCAAGGCGCACCATTCGGCCTGGCTGCGGCTGGCGAACAACCGTGCCAGCACGTCGCCCTGCTCGGCCCAGGCAGCCGGGTCCGCGCAGCCCTCCCAAAGCGCTTGCGGAGCGTCGATGCGTTCGAGCAACTCGCGCCAGAACGGCGGCTCCAGCGCGCCGATGGCAATCTCGCGGCCATCGGCGCAGAGGTAACACCGGTAGTTCGGCGCCGCGCCACTCAGTGGATTACGCTCGCGCTGCATCTCGATACGCCCGCTGGGTAACAGCCCGGCAAAGAAGGTCATCAGCGACGACACGCCATCGACGATCGCCGCATCGATCACCTGCCCTTGGCCCGAGCGCTCGCGCTCCCACAGTGCGGCGAGGATACCCACCGCAAGGTACAGCGAGCCGCCACCGAAATCGCCGACCAGATTCAGCGGCGGCACCGCCGGCCCGCTCTCGCCGCGGATCGCGGCCAGCGCACCGGTCAGCGCGATATAGTTGATGTCGTGCCCGGCCGCCTGGGCCAGCGGTCCGGTCTGGCCCCAGCCAGTCATGCGGCCGTAGATCAGCCGCGGATTGCGCGCCAGCAGCTCGTCCGGCCCCAGGCCCAGGCGCTCCATGACGCCCGGACGGAAGCCCTCGATCAGCACATCGGCGCCCTGCGCCAGTTCCACGCAGCGCGCCCGCCCGGTAGCGTTGCGGATATCCAGAGTCACCACCGTGCGACCGCGGTCGACCACCGGGTTCGCCCATCCCGTACCGCCCTCGCGCTCGACGCGCAGCACCTCGGCGCCCATGTCCGCGAGCAGCATCGCGCAGTGCGGTCCGGGACCGATGCCGGCGAACTCCAGCACGCGCAGGCCACGCAGCGGTCCCTGACGATCCTGCTCGGTCTCGCTCATCGTCCCTCCCCTTTCTGGCTCCCTCAGGCGCTCCGCGTCGATGCGAGAGCACCGTGCGGCGACGACTACTGGTTCGCCGCATTAAGCGACTTGTCGATTAGATGGTCGCGGTAGCGCTCGCGCAGCACTTTCTTGTCGATCTTGCCCGTGGCCGTCAGCGGCACAGCGTCGAAGACCACCGCATCGGGCATCCACCACTTGACGATGTTCGGTTCCAGATGCGCGAGGACCGATTCGGCGGTGACCTCGGCATCACCATGTGGCTCGATCACCAGCAGCGGGCGCTCCTCCCACTTCGGGTGGAACACGCCGACCACCGCCGCAACCTTCACCCCGGGGCACGCGGCGGCGACGTTCTCGATATCGATGGAACTGACCCACTCGCCGCCGGACTTGATTACGTCCTTGCTGCGATCGGTGATGCGCATGAAGCCATCGGCATCCAACGTGGCGATGTCGCCGGTATCGAACCAGCCGTCCTCGTCCAGCGCACTGGTTTCGCTCCGGTAGTAGCGTTCCACCGTCCACGGGCCGCGCACCTTGAGACGACCGGCACTGACTCCGTCGCGCGGCAATTCGCGGCCCTTTTCGTCCACCACCCGCAGTTCGATGCCGAACTGCAAGCGCCCCTGGCGCGTCCAGACGGTATCGTTGACGGCCTGCTGACCACGCCCGGCCAATCTGGGCGTCGGCGTGGCCACTACCCCCAACGGGCTGGTTTCGGTCATGCCCCAGAGCTGGCAGACCGCAACGCCGTAGCGGGTCTGGAAGGTTTCAGCCATCGCGCGGGGCACTGCGGAACCGCCGATCACCAACCGCGCGAGCGTGCCAGCATCCTCGCCGCTGCGCTCAAGGTGGGTCAGGTACATGGTCCAGATAGTCGGCACGCCACCGGAGATGGTCACGCCTTCGCTCTGGATAAGCTCCTGCAGGCTCGGGCCGTCCATCCGGTCGCACGGCAGGACGAACTTGCAGCCATTGATCGCCGCGGCGTACGGCAAACCCCAGGCAGTGCCGTGGTAGAGCGACGAGCACGGCATGATGCAATCGAAGGCGGACAGGCCGAAGGCACCGGACAGCCCCGCCGCCATCGCGTGCAGCACCACGGAACGGTGACTGTACAGCACGCCCTTGGGATCGCCGGTGGTACCGGAGGTGTAACAGAGCACGGCGCCGGCGTTCTCGTCGAACTGCGGCCAGTCGAGCGGCATTGCGGCAGCGATCAGTCGCTCATAGCCCTGCACCTCAGCCATTGCGGAAACGGGCTGGGCTGCCAGCTCGATGAAATGACGGATCTTGTCCAGCCGCGGACGCAACCGGGCGACGCATTCGGCGAAGGAGCTGTCGAACAGCAACACCTGACTGCCGGCGTGGTTGATCGTGTAGACGATCTGCTCGTCCGACAGCCTCGGGTTGGCGGTGTGCAGCACCGCGCCGATACCCGGCACCGCGAAGAACAGCTCGTAATGCCGATGGGTGTTCCACGCCAGCGACGATACACAGTCGCCAGCGTCGATACCGAGGCTGCGCAGCATCGTGGCAGCCTGGGCCGCGCGGCTGGCCAGGCCGGCGTAGTCGTAGCGCCAGAGCGGCTCGCCGACCAGCCGCGAGACAATCTCGCGATCGGCGTGAGCGCGCGCGGCGTGGGCGAGGATGCCGCTGATCAACAGGGGCGCGTTCTGCATCAAGCCTGTCTGCATGTTTCCTACCTCGTCTTGTTTTTATTTTCAGGTGGCCGGCGTGTCCCGGCTGTGCTCGGCACGGCGGCTCGCCGCGCCGCATGACGCTTCGTTCACGCGCCCAGGTTGCGCGCGATGACCAGGCGTTGGATGTCGCTGGTGCCCTCGTAGATCTGGCAGACGCGCACATCGCGGTAGATACGCTCCACCGGGAAGTCGGCCAGGTAGCCGTAACCGCCGAGCGTCTGGATCGCCGCCGAGCAGACCTTCTCCGCCATCTCCGAGGCGAACAGCTTGGCCATCGAGGCCTCTACCAATGCCGGCCGTCCGACCTCGCGCAGCGCCGCGGCGTGATGCACCATCTGCCGCGCCACGGCGATCTGGGTCGCCATGTCGGCCAGGCGGAAGGCCACCGCCTGGTGCTCGATGATCGGCTTGCCGAAGGCTTCGCGCTCCCTGGCGTAGTCGCGCGCCGCTTCGAAGGCGGCGCGGGCCATGCCCACCGCCTGGGCGGCGATGCCGATGCGTCCGCCTTCCAGGTTGGCCAGGGCGATGCGGTAGCCCTCACCCTCCTCGCCCAACCGGTTGGCGACCGGCACACGCAGGTCCTCGAAGGCGATCTGGCAGGTATCCGAGGCGTGCTGGCCGAGCTTGTCCTCGACCCGTACCACCTGATAGCCAGGGCTGTCGGTGGGCACGATAAAAGCACTGATGCCGCGCTTGCCGGCGTCCGGGTCCGTCACCGCAAAGACGATCACCGTGCCGGCATGCTTGCCGGAGGTGATGAACTGCTTGGCACCGTTGAGCACATAGTCATCGCCGTCGCGTCGGGCACGGGTACGCAAGCTGCTGGCGTCGGAGCCGGCCTGCGGTTCGGTGAGGGCGAAGGCGCCGATCTGCTCGCCGCGTGCCAGCGGCACGAGGAAGTCACGCTTCTGTTGCTCGGTGCCGAAACGCAGGATCGGCACGCAGCCCACCGAATTATGCACGCTCATGATGGTCGAGCAGGCGCCGTCGCCGGCGGCGATTTCTTCCAGCGCCATGGCGTACGCCAGGTAGCCGGTGTCGCTGCCGCCCCACTGCTCCGGCACCAGCATGCCGAAGAAGCCCAGCGCGGCCATCTCGCCGATGGCCTCGGCCGGAAAGCGATGGGCGCGACCCCACTGCTCGGCGAAGGGTTTGAGCCGCTCTTCGGCGAACTGCCGCGCCACCTCCGCGATGGCGCACTGGTCTTCGTTGGGCAGCATGGACACCTCCTCAGATCAGCTCGACAGCCATCGCCGTGGCCTCGCCACCGCCAATGCAGATCGCCGCCACGCCGCGCCGCAAGCCGCGCGCACGCAGCGCCGCCAGCAGCGTGACGAGGATGCGTGCGCCGGACGCCCCCACCGGATGCCCCAGCGCGCAGGCGCCGCCATTGACGTTAACCTTGGTGTGATCCAGCCCCAGCTCGCGCATCGCCACCATCGCCACCACGGCGAAGGCTTCGTTGATCTCGAATAGATCGACGTCCTCGAGGCGCCAGCCAGTGCGCTCCATCAGCTTGCGGATCGCCCCGATCGGCGCGGTGGTAAACAGGTTCGGTGCATCGGCGTAGGCCGCGTGGCCGTGGATCACCGCCTGCGGCTGCAGCCCCCAGCGCTCGGCCTCGGATCGGCGCATCAGCAGCAGCGCGGCGGCGCCGTCGGAAATCGAACTGGAGTTCGCGGCGGTCACCGTGCCGCCTTCGCGGAACGCCGGCTTCAGGCTCGGGATCTTCTCCGGCATGGCTTTGGGCGGCTGCTCGTCGTCGCGAATCGTGCGTTGCTGTTTGCCCTGGGTGACTTCCAGCGTGACGATTTCCTCGGCGAAACGCCCTTCGGCGATCGCCGCCTGCGCCCGGCGCAGCGACTCCAGTGCGTAGGCGTCCTGCGCCTCGCGGCTGAAGCCGAAGGTGTCGGCGCACTCTTCGGCGAACGAGCCCATCAGCCGACCCTTGTCGAACGAGTCCTCGAGACCGTCGAGGAACATGTGATCGAGCACCCGGCCATGGCCCATGCGGTAGCCGCCGCGGGCTCGGTCGAGCAGATACGGCGCGTTGGACATGCTCTCCATGCCGCCGGCAACGACGATGTCGGCGCTGCCGGCAAGCAGCTGGTCGTGCGCCAGGATCACCGTCTGCATGCCCGAGCCGCACATCTTGTTCACCGTGGTGCAGGTGGTGGCGCGGGTCAGCCCCGCCCCCAGCGCCGCCTGCCGCGCCGGCGCCTGGCCCTGTCCGGCCGGCAGCACACAGCCCATCAGTACGTCCTGCACGTTCTCCGGCGGCAGGCCGCTGCGTTCCACCGCGGCGCGGATCGCTGCCGCACCGAGCTGGGGCGCAGTCATGCCCAGCAGGTCACCTTGGAAGCCGCCCATCGGCGTGCGCGCGCTGCTGACGATTACGATCGGATCATCTTTCATGTGCATTTCCTTTATTTGGCGGCCATGCGCAAGGCACCGTCGAGACGGATCACCTCACCGTTGAGCATGCTGTTCTCGAAGATGTGCCGCACCAGCGCGGCGTATTCGGCGGGGCGGCCCAGACGGGGCGGGAACGGTACGCCGGCGGCCAGCGAGTCGCGGATTTCCTGGGTCATGCCGGCCATCATCGGTGTCTCGAACACGCCGGGGGCAATGGTCATCACACGGATACCGAAGCGCGCCAACTCGCGGGCGGCCGGCAGCGTCAGGCTGACGACGCCGCCCTTGGAGGCCGCATAGGCCGCCTGGCCGATCTGTCCGTCGAAGGCCGCGATGGACGCGGTATTGATGATCACGCCGCGCTCGCCGTTGGCATCCGGCGCGTTCTCGGCCATTGCCTCTGCGGCCAGGCGCAGCATATTGAAACTGCCGATCAGGTTGATGTCGACGATGCGGCTGAAACTGTCGAGGCCGTGCGGGCCATTACGGCCGAGGATTTTCTCGCCACCGGCAACCCCGGCGCAGTTGACCAACCCGTGCAGCGCACCGAAGTGCTGGCGGGCCGTCGTCACCGCGTGACGCGCGGCCTGTTCGTCGCGGATGTCGGCCCGCACGCCGAGTGCGCCGGCGCCGAGCACTTCGGCCTGGGCGATGGCCGCCGCCTCGTCGAGATCGGCCAGCACCACGCTGCCACCCGCCTCGACCAGCGCCTGTGCCGCGGCGGCACCAAGCCCCGAAGCACCACCGCTGATGAGGAATACCCTGTCGCGAATCTGCATGGCGCTCTCCCGTGCTTGTTGTTATTCGGTGCGAAGCCGGGATTCATCTTTAGACAGCGACACAGGAGCGGCAATGGCAGATCTACTCAACCTGCCTGAGCGTTTTGGCCAATGGCAAAGGGCAATCACGCCGGTGACGGGCGCTGCCTGGGCGTGCGGTCAGCGCTGTGTCGGCGCCAGGATCAAGTTGCGGTAGTGACCGGGATTGCTACCCGTCCACTTGCGAAACGCCTTGTAGAACGAGCTGACATCGGCGAAACCGAGCCGCTCGGCGATCTCGCCGTAGCTGACGCTGGCATCGGCCAACCACTGCGTGGCCATCTCCTGACGCAGTCCGTCCTTGATGGTCTGGTAGGGCTGGCCCGCTTCGGCCAGCCGGCGGCGCAACGTCGAGGCAGACATGCACAGGCGCTGCGCCAGCGTCGCCGCATCGGGCCACTGCTCCGCCGGCAGATGGCGCAGCTGCTGGCGGATGCGGCTGGCCAGGCTGGAATGATCGCGATAGCGCACCAGGATGTTCGCCGGCGCCTCGGCAAGGAAACTGTGCAGCTCGGCTTCGCTGCGCCGGACCGGCAGATCGAGCACTTCGGCGGCGAAGATGATGCGCGTCGAGGGACGCGCGAAGCGCAGGTTGTCGGAAAACATGACCCGGTAGTCGTCGGTGTACTCCGGCTCGGCGCAGCGCAATTCCACCGCCAGCAAGGGGATGCGCCGTCCCACCAGCCAGCAGGCCAGCCCGTGCAGCAGCATCCAGAACGTGAAATAGCAGAACGCCCGTGCGGGCTCGGAGGCGCGCTCGCGCAGCACGATCTCGGCAAGACTCTGGCTGCGGATCAGCTTGCCGTGAAAATTCTCCAACTCCAGGCCGAAGAAGCTCAGCGCCTGCTGCAACGCCTTTTCCAGGGTGGGTTGCTGGATGCAGCAGCGGCTGACGAAGACGAAACTGCCGGAACGCAGTCGACGCGGGTCCATGCCGAACAGTTCGTCATCGAAGCGCTGCGCCAGCCCGAGCCACAGCCGCGTGTAGTCGCGCACGTCGACACGCCCGTCCGGCTCGCGCAGACAGGCCGGATCGAGGCCCAGCTCGGCCAGCAGCTGCGCGCCCGTCAGATCGGCGCGCTCGAACGCGAGCAGCGCCTCGCGCACCAGGCGCACGGAGATGCTGTCACGTTGCGTAACGGTAAGGTGTGTGGTCGAAGACGGTGCGTGAGTCATGCGTGCCGAGGTATCCGCTGGACGTCGCTCGGGATCATCGTTCAGTCGGCTGCGGTTTCCAACCCGACGTCCGTCACATCCAGCCCAGCGTCAGGCCAACCACCATCAGATAGCGCGTCGTCTTGGCCAGCGCGACGATCAGCACGAAGCTCCACAGCGGCTCGCGCATCATCCCCGCTACCAGCGTCAGCGGGTCACCGATGATCGGCATCCAGCTGAGTAGCAAGGTCCAGCGACCGTAACGGTGATAGTGCTGCTGTGCGCGCGCCAGCTGCCGCTCGTTGACCGGAAACCAGCGCGTGTGGCGAAACCGCTCGACGTAGCGCCCCAGCAGCCAGTTCACCAGCGAGCCGAGCACGTTGCCGATGCTGGCCACCGCCAGCAATCCCCAGACGGCATAGCGCTCCGACAGCAGCAACCCCGCCAGCAGCGCCTCGGATTGCATCGGCAGCAGCGTCGCTGCGCCGAACGCTGCCAGAAAAAGGCCGAGATAGCCGGAAAGCCCCCACATCGATCGCGTCCATCCACCCTTGCTTGGCCGCGCAGTATGCACGGTGCATCGCTGCCGCGCCGCCTCGGCGGCAAATGGTGAGCAATGCCGCCGTTAGCTCAGGTGTGAATGACCGTTTGCGCAGCCGTCGCACTCAGGACAGAACGGCTGCAGCCGATCGATTGAAGATGCCCAGGCCCGGCAGGCGCTCGCGATCATGCGCGCGCTCCAGTTGCAGCGCCGGGCCCTGCGGCACGATGCCGTTGCCGTTGATCTGCCGATGGCTCTGATAGTAATGCCGCTTGATATGACCGTAATCCACCGTATCGGCGATCCCCGGCCACTGGTACAGCTCGCGCAGCCAGTTGGAGAGGTTCGGATAGTCCTCGATGCGCCGCAGGTTGCACTTGAAGTGGCCGTGGTACACCGCGTCGAAACGGATGAGCGTGGTGAACAGCCGCCAGTCGGCCTCGGTCAGGTACTCACCGGTGAGATAGCGCAGCTTGTGGAGGCGACGCTCCAGCCAGTCCAACGTACTGAACACCTGCGCGAAAGCCTCTTCATAGGCCTCCTGGCTGGTGGCAAAACCGGCCCGGTAGACGCCGTTGTTGACCGCCGGGTAGATACGCGCGTTGAGCGCGTCGATCTCGCCGCGCAACGGTTGGGGGTAGAGGTCGAGCGACGATCCGGTCAGGTGGTCGAAGGCGCTGTTGAAGATGCGGATCAGCTCGGAGGATTCGTTGTTGACGATGCGCTGCTGCTTGCGATCCCACAGCAGCGGTACCGTCACGCGGCCGTTGTAACGGGGATCGTCGCGAGTGTAGCGCTGGTGCAGGTAGCGGTCGTTGTCCAACGCATCGCCGCTGGAGCCGGTGCTGCGATCGAAGGTCCAGCCGTGGTCGGCCATCAGCCAGCTCACCACCGAGACGTCGATCAGGCTTTCGAGCCCCTTGATCTTGCGGTAGATCAGCGTGCGGTGGGCCCACGGACAGGCAAGCGAAACATACAGGTGGTAGCGCCCGGCCTCGGCCTTGAATCCCGGCTGACCATCGGCAGCCGGCTTACCGTCCGCGGTGATCCAGTGACGGCGCTTGGCCTGCTCACGCTCGAAACGTCCGTCGCGGCTTTCGTACCAGCGGTCATGCCACTGGCCATCGATCAACAATCCCATTCGTGCCTCCAGTTGTTTCTATTAGGAAGCACTCTAGAGACGATGGTTCGGTCGATGGGACCGAATGCTTGGTCTAACCGATCCGTCAGTTCGATGAATTGCGCTGCGCCCAGTAGCGTTGCGCCAGCTCGAACGCCGTCTCACGCGGATGCCCGAGCCCGCGCAAGCCCAGCGCCATGCTCGCCACCACGGCCAGCTCGCCGTAGGCGTCGCTGGCGCGGCCATGCCAGACGTCGAGCAGGTGCTGCGGCTCGAGCGTCGCAGGCTTGACATGGCGTTGCGCCGATTGCGCCGGCCACTCCTCGTCCCAGGCCTGGCCGGCGGTGGCGCCGTACAGATGGGAAATGTTGTCCGGGTTGATTTCGATCTCGCCGCCCTCGCCCTTGATCACGATGGCGTGGTCGCCCAGCAACCGGCTCGCCTCCCGGTGGGTGTCCTGATAGCCGGGATGGAAGATGCTCTGCAAACCGCAGCGCGCGTCCAGCGGATTGAGGATGCGCGCCAGCGAGTGGACCGGCGAGCGCAGGCCGAGCACGTTGCGCAGGTCGATCATGCGCTGCAGGGTCGGCATCCAGGCACCGAGCGGGATGAACGCCAGACCGTCGCGATCGAGCGTGGCCCCTACTTCCTGCCAGCTGGCACAGCGCGCAATGCCGAGCCTATCGAGCAACTGCTCGCTGTAGAGGCGCCCGGCGGTGTGCGCGCCGCCGCCATGCATCAGGATGCGTACACCGTTACCAGCGAGGCATTTCGCAGCAAGCAGATACCACGGCAGATGACGCTTCTTGCCGGCATAGCTCGGCCAGTCGAGATCGACCGCAATGTTCTGCTCGCCCACCCGCGCACGCACCGCGTCGGTGAAGCCGGCCAGCTCCTCGGCGCTCTCCTCCTTGTGCCGCAGCAACATGAGAAAGGCGCCGAGCTGAGCCTCCTCGACCTGACCATCAAGCAGCATGCCCATTGCCTCGCGGGCCTCCTCGCGGGTCAAGCCGCGTGCGCCCCGCTTGCCCTTGCCAAGAATGCGCACGAAAACGGCAAACGGATGCTCTTCAGGGGTAACCAGACTCATAGACAATTGCTCGGTTTGGGCAGGCCCGCCAGCTTGGCGGCCAGCTTGGCGGGGGTGCCGTTGAATAGACGATTGAGGTGCAGGCTGTTGCCCTTTTCCGCGCCCAGCTTGAGCGCGACGTACTTGATCAGCGGCCGGGTGGCCGGTGACAGCTGGAACTCGCGATAAAAGTCGCGCAGCAGATGGATGACTTCCCAATGCGCGGCTTCGAGCGCCAGCCCTTCCCGCTCGGCGAGCGCCTGGGCCACGTCCTCGTTCCATTCGGCGAGATCACGCAGGTAGCCGTCGTCGTCCAGCTCGATGTGCCGACCGTCCACGTTCAGGACGCTCATAGCCAGCTGTTGACCCGTTCGAAGCGGCCGCACAGCTCAACGAAGCCCGGGTAATCGAGCAGCGTCACCCGCGCAGGCAGTTCGCCGAGCGCGCGAGCCTCGACATCTTCGGCCAGGGCGAACAGCGCAACGTCTGCCGCAAGCTGTTCGAGCTGGCCACGCTGGGCCGTGGTGGCCCGCAGCGCATACACGGCATCGCCGCAAAGCAGCAGGCCATCGCCCGCGCCGAGCAGTGGCAGGCAGCCGGCGAAATGGTCGCTGGCGAAAGGTGAAGCGGAAAGAACGTGCAGGGTCGCCATCAGAGAGTGATCACATGGTCGTAGCGATTGATGAGTGCGCGCAGGCCGGCATCGTCGAGCGGCTCCACCGGCAGGCTCAGCGGCTGCCCCTCTAGGCCGCGCTCGGCAAGACTGCGCGACGCGACGTAGAGCGCCTCGACGCCGAACAGCGACAAGGCCTGCAGGTTGGCACCGAGGTCTTTCTGCTGCAGGCACGCGGCCTGCTGCCCCGGCACCAGCTGGAACACGCCGTCGTCGAGGAACAGCAAGCCCAGCGGCAGCTCGAACGCGCCACCGGCCAGCACGATATCCAGCGCCTCACGCGAGCCCGGCCCGGACCAGGGCGACTGACGGCTGATGATCAGCATCGAACGCGCCATCAGTCACCTCCAAAGCAGATCAGACGGTCGGCCTGTTGCGCCGCCTCGTGCAGCTGACCCAGACCGGAAAGCTCCCAGCCCGCGGCCAGGTTGGCCGCAGCGCGCGCATAGCGGCGCGCCTCCTGCTCGTCCAGCACACCACGGCGCAGGCCGGCGGCGATGCACACCACGCCGTCCAGCTGATGTGCAGCGATGAAGCGACTCCACTCACCAGCGACATCCAGCTCGTCCTGGGCGGTCACGATGTTGGCCGACGCGCTGTGTACCCCGTCCTGATAGAAGAACAGCCGAACGATGTCATGTCCGCCGCCCAGCACCGCTTCGGCAAAGCGCAAGGCGCGGCGCGAGGCCGGCGCATGGGGAGGAGAAAACAGGGCGATCGCGAATTTCATGGCTCACCAGTGGGTTGCTGGGCCGACATGATACGCGAGCCGCAAAAACGAAAAAGCCCGCCGAAGCGGGCTCCATCGATCCGGCGCGCGATCAGTCGTCGCCGCCGAAGATGCCCAGCAGCTGCAACAAGCTGAGGAACAGGTTGTACAGCGAAACGTACAGGCCGATGGTGGCCATGATGTAGTTACGCTCGCCGCCGTGGATGATCGCGCTGGTCTGGAACAGGATGCAGGCCGAGGAGAACAGCACGAAGCCGGCGCTGATCGCCAGTTGTAGCCCGGTGATCTCGAAGAAGAAGCCGGCCAGCATGGCGCCGAGCAGAACGAAGAAGCCTGCGGTGATGAAGCCGCTGAGGAAGCTCATGTCCTTACGGGTGATCAGCACGTAGGCCGACAAGCCGAAGAACACCAGCGCTGTCATCGACAGTGCCGAGCTGATCAGCTCGCCGCCGTTGCTCAGGCCCAGATACATGTTCAGCACCGGACCGAGGGTATATCCCATGAAACCGGTCAGGGCGAAGGTGGAAACCAGGCCCCAGGCCGAATTGCGCAGTTTGGCGGTCAGGAAGAACAAACCGTAGAAGCCGATCAGCACCACGAAGATGTTCGGATACGCGGCGTTGGCCTGCATGGCGAGGTATGCGATCAGGCCGCTGAAGGCCAGCGTCATGGCCAACAGGCCATAGGTGTTGCGCAGGACCTTGCTGACTTCGCGCTGTTCGACCTGCGTGTGGCTAAGCGCGTATTCGTGTTCGTGCATGGCGACACTCCCGAGGATGAAAACGATTCGTCGGTGACTATAACAGAGCACCGGGAGCAGTTTGACGCGCAGTGTTTGACAGTGTGTTTCGATCCGGTACTATGGCGCCCGCTTCATGCGGAGGTGTGGCCGAGTGGTTGAAGGCAGCGGTCTTGAAAACCGCCGAAGGGGAGACTCTTCCGTGAGTTCGAATCTCACCGCCTCCGCCATCTGCATGACGAAAAAGCCCCGGCAATCCGGGGCTTTTTCATTTCTGACGAGCGTCAGGCCTCGGCGCCTTCGAACCAGGCCAGCTTTTCACGCAGCTGTACCACCTCGCCGACGATCAGCAGAGTCGGCGCCTGGACTTCCTGCGCGGCGATGAGCTCCGGCAGTTCGGCCAGCGTGCCGGTGAACACCCGCTGGGTGCGCGTCGTACCCTGCTGCACCAGTGCGGCGGGCGTGTGCGCAGCGCGGCCGTGCGCGATCAGTTCGCGGCAGATCATCGGCAACCCGACCAGCCCCATGTAGAACACCAGCGTCTGCGCCGGCGCCGCCAGCTCCGTCCACGGCAGATCGCAGGTGCCATCCTTGAGATGACCGGTGACGAAGCGCACCGATTGCGCGTGGTCGCGATGGGTCAGCGGAATCCCGGCGTAGGCGGCGCAACCGCTGGCCGCCGTGATGCCCGGGACCACCTGAAACGGCACGCCGTTGGCGGCCAGCTCTTCGATCTCCTCGCCGCCACGACCGAAGATGAACGGATCACCGCCCTTCAGGCGCAGCACGCGCTTGCCCTGCCGGGCCAGCTCGACGAGTTTCTGGTTGATCTGCTCCTGTGGCACCGCATGCTCGGAGCGCTGCTTGCCGACATAGATGCGATCGGCATCGCGCCGGCACAGGTCGACGATCGCCGGAGCCACCAGACGGTCGTAGAGCACCACGTCGGCCTGCTGCATCAGCCGCAGCGCACGAAAGGTCAGCAGATCGGGATCGCCCGGACCGGCGCCGACCAGATAGACCTCGCCCAGCGCACGCGGCGCGGCGCCGGCGAGTTTCTCCGCCAGCAGGCGCTCGGCCTCGGCGGTGCGACCGGCCAGCGCCTGTTCGGCGATGGGCCCCTGGAACGCCTCCTCCCAGAACACCCGGCGCTGCTGGACGTCGGAAAACCTCGCCTTGACCTTGGCACGAAACTGCTTGGCCAACCCGGCGAGCTGGCCATAGGCCGCCGGAATCCAGGTTTCGATACGCGCACGGATCAGCCGGGCCAGCACCGGGGCATCGCCACCGCTGGAAACCGCAATCACCAGCGGCGAGCGATCGACGATGGCCGGGAAGATCACGCTGCACAATTCCGGCGAATCCACCACGTTGACCGGCACGCCCAGCGCGCGGGCATCCTGCGAGACGCGAGCGTTGAGCGGCTGGTCGTCGGTGGCGGCAATCGCCAGCACACAGCCGGCAAGGTCGCCGTCGGCATAGCCGCGCGGCGCGATCGTGCCGCCCTGCTGTTCCACCAGCGCGACCAGCTGCGGATCGAGCTGTGGCGCAACCACCCGTAGAACCGCGCCAGCCTCGGACAGCAGCCGCGCCTTGCGCAAGGCGATATCGCCACCGCCGACGACCAGAACCAGACGGCCCTGGAGATTGTGGAACAGAGGAAGGTAATCCATGCGGCTCGATCCCGATTTCAGCTCAGTAGATAGGGGCATCTGAGCCGATCGGCATCGGCCTGCCCCTGTCGAAAATCAAGGATGGGCCATTTGCCGCAACGCCACGCGTGGGTCGCACGGCGTCCGCACCCATCTGCGCGAGGCCTAGCCGATGAGCTCGATACCGCCCATATACGGCTTGAGCACATCCGGCACGCGAATACTGCCGTCGGCCTGCTGGTAATTTTCCAGCACCGCGACCAGCGTGCGCCCCACTGCGAGGCCGGAGCCATTGAGGGTGTGCACCAGCTCCGGCTTGCCGGTCTCCGGGTTACGATAACGCGCCTGCATGCGCCGGGCCTGGAAGTCGCCGCAGTTGGAGCACGAGGAAATCTCGCGGTACTTGTCCTGGCTCGGCACCCAGACCTCCAGATCGTAGGTCTTGGTCGCACCGAAGCCCATGTCGCCGGTGCACAGCGCCAGCACGCGGTACGGCAGGCCCAGCAGCTGCAGGACCTTCTCGGCATTGGCGGTCAGGCTCTCCAGGGCCTCGAAGGATTTCGACGGTTCGACGATCTGCACCATCTCGACCTTGTCGAACTGGTGCTGGCGGATCATGCCGCGGGTGTCACGCCCGGAAGCACCGGCCTCGCTGCGGAAGCACGGTGTGTGCGCAACGAGTTTCAGCGGCAGCTCTTTGGCATCCAGGATCTCGCCAGCGACGATATTGGTCAGCGAGACCTCGGCGGTCGGGATCAGGTAGAAATCGGCCTCGCCTTCACGGCTGATCTTGAACAGATCTTCCTCGAACTTCGGCAACTGGCCAGTGCCTTGCAACGCCGGAGCCTGCACGAGATAAGGCGTATAGGCCTCTTCGTAGCCGTGCTCGCGGGTGTGCAGATCAATCATGAACTGCGCCAGCGCGCGGTGCAGGCGGGCGATAGGCCCGCGCATCAGGGCAAAACGCGCGCCGGAGAGCTTCGCTGCCGTCTCGAAGTCCAGCCAGCCATGCTGCTCGCCAAGCGCGACGTGGTCCTGTACGGGGAAGTCGAAGGTCGTCGGCGTACCCCAGCGACGTACCTCGACGTTCCCCTCCTCATCCTCACCGACCGGCACCGACTCGTGCGGCAGGTTGGGAATGCTGAGCATCAGCTGGTCCAGCTCGCCCTGGATGCGATCCAGCTCCTGCTTACCGGATTCGAGCTCCGAGCCCATGCGATCCACGTCGGCGAGCAGCGGCGCGATGTCTTCGCCGCGCTGCTTGGCCTGGCCGATGGACTTGGAGCGCGCATTGCGCTCGGCCTGCAGTTGCTCGGTGCGGGTCTGCACCACCTTGCGCTGGGCTTCCAGCGCCTCGATGCGCGCGACGTCCAGCTGGTAGCCGCGGGTGGCCAGGCGGGCCGCCACGTCCTGTAGCTGTGTGCGTACCAGTTTCGAATCAAGCATGGTGGGTCTCGTCTGTGAAAGCTTGGATGAAAGGCGAAGAGGGAACGGAGTTTACTTGAAGCCGTGCGGGTTCATAACCTTGCCAGCGCCAACCCGGCCCAGGCCGCCAGCAGGCCGCCGAGCACGCTGGAAGCGAGATAGCCGAAGGCGATTGCGATCTGCCCGCTCTCCAGCAATCGCAAGGCATCTAGCGAGAAGCTCGAGAAGGTCGTCAGCGCGCCGAGAAAGCCGATGATCAGTGCCCCCCGCAACTCCGGCGAGATCTCCGGGCGCAGCAGAAAGGTCGCGTAGAGATAGCCGATCAGCAGGCACCCGATGAGATTGACCGCCAGCGTGGCCAGATAGAACTGCCGCGGCCATTGGGTGCTGACCCAGGTGGAGATGGCAAAGCGCAGCAGCGTGCCGATCACGCCACCACAGGTGACGGCCAGAACCATGCGGATCATGGCTTTCTCCGTTGCAGCGGGCTTGCACGATCAAGCCGCGCCAGGTGTTCGAGCTTGTCGCGAATTTTGCTTTCCAGCCCGCGCGGAACCGGCTGGTAATAGCGACGCGGCTCCATCGCCTCGGGAAAATAATCCTCACCCGCGGCATAGGCGTCCGGCTCGTCGTGGGCGTAGCGGTACTCGTTGCCGTAACCCAGGTCCTTCATCAATCGGGTCGGAGCGTTGCGCAGGTGCAGCGGCACCTCCTGCGAGCCGTTCTCGGCGGCATCGCGCATGGCCGCCTTGAACGCGGTGTAGACGGCGTTGCTCTTGGGCGCGCAGGCAAGGTAGACAATCGCCTGCGCTACCGCCAGCTCGCCCTCGGGGCTGCCCAGACGCTCCTGCACATCCCAGGCATTCAGGCACAATGGCAGCGCTCGCGGATCGGCATTACCGATTTCCTCGCTGGCCATGCGCACCACGCGACGGGCGATGTACAGCGGATCGCAGCCGCCATCGAGCATGCGCGCGAACCAGTAGAGCGCGGCGTCCGGATTGGAACCGCGCACCGATTTGTGCAACGCCGAAATCTGGTCGTAGAACGCCTCGCCGCCCTTGTCGAAGCGTCGGCGGCTGTCGCCGAGCAGATCCTGCAGCAGATCGGGTCCGATCGAACCGCCCTCCTCGGCCAGATCCGAAGCATTTTCCAGCAGGTTGAGCAGGCGGCGACCATCGCCATCGGCAGCCGCCAGCAGCATCTGGAAGCTCTCTTCCGGCAGCTCGAGATGCAGATCGCCAAGCCCCTTCGGCTCGCTCAGCGCCCGCCCGACCAGCTTACGCAGCGCAGCTTCGTCGAGACTCTTGAGCACATAGACGCGCGCCCGCGAGAGCAGTGCGTTGTTCAGCTCGAAGGAGGGATTCTCGGTGGTGGCACCAATGAAGATCAGCGTGCCGTCTTCCACGTAGGGCAGAAACGCGTCCTGCTGCGACTTGTTGAAGCGATGCACCTCGTCGACGAACAGGATCGTGCGCCGGCCATACTGCGCCGCCTGCTGCTTGGCAATCTCTACCGCCTGGCGAATCTCCTTGACCCCGGCCAGCACCGCCGAAACGGTCTCGAAATGTGCGTCGGAAACCTTGGCCAGCAGCCGTGCTAGCGTGGTCTTGCCGACGCCCGGCGGCCCCCAGAACACCATCGAGTGCAACGCGCCCTGCTCCAGCGCCTCACGCAGCGGCTTGCCGCGCGCGAGCAGATGCTCCTGCCCGACGTACTCGTCGAGGCTGGCCGGGCGCAACCGCGCGGCGAGCGGTTGGGCAACGGGTTCGCGGCTGAACAGGTCCATCGCGGACGGCTACCTCTATTGGCAAGGCCCGGAACATACGGGCCTCGGGCAACGGCCGATCACTCGGAAATGACGTCGGCGCCTTCGGGAATCTCGAAGGTGAACAGATCGGCCTTCAGCGGCTGGTTCATCTTCACCCCCATGAACAGGATATTGGTGCGCTGGCCAACACTGTCGATTAGCTGCATGTCGTTGATCACCCCGCCGCGAAAGGACAGACGCAGATTGTCGAACAACGTGTCCTTGGCCTTCGGCTTGAGCGTGAAGTCGACCACATCGCCCGCCTCCTTGTGGGAGACCTCGAAGTTTTCGCTGATGGTCGATACGTCGCCCGACAACAGCAGCGCCGGCGTATGGGTCAGCCGCTGGTCGAGCTTCTGGATGGTGACCTGCTCCAGGTCCGGATCATACAGCCAGACCTTTTCGCCGTTGGAGACCAGCAGCTGCTCCATCGGCGCGTCGGTATGCCAGCGAAACTGCCCGGGGCGCTTGAGCGCCAGCTCGCCGGAGGTCTCCTGCAGCTGGGTACCGCTGCCATCGAGCGACAACTGGGAAAAGCGCCCGGTCAGGGTCTCGGCCTGGCTGAGCAGCCCGGTGAGACGCTTGGTCGATGTTGCCTGGTCGGCATGCGCCGGAGACAGCGCGACCAGCAGGACGGATGCACACAGCAAACGGATCAATTGCATGAAGCCCTCGAAGCGAGTCAATCGCGCATAGGTGGCGGCGCGAGGACTTCGCGCGAGCCATTGGTGTTCATGGAAGTCACCACGCCGGCCATTTCCATGGCCTCGATCATCCGCGCGGCGCGGTTGTAACCGATCTTCAACTTACGCTGCACAGCGGAAATCGACGCGCGACGGCTTTCGGTAACGAAGCGCACGGCCTCGTCGTACAGCGGGTCCTCCTCGCTGCCTTCGCCACCGCCCTCGCCGGCGCCGCCGTCGAAGCCACTGCCGGCTTCTTCCACGCCTGCGAGGATTTCTTCGATGTAATCCGGTGCGCCACGGGCCTTCCAGGCTTCAACCACACGGTGCACCTCGTCGTCGGAGACGAAGGCGCCATGCACGCGGATCGGTAGGCCGGTGCCCGGCGGCAGGTAAAGCATGTCGCCATGGCCGAGCAATTGTTCGGCGCCGCCCTGGTCGAGGATGGTGCGCGAGTCGATCTTGCTCGAAACCTGAAACGCCATGCGAGTCGGAATGTTCGCCTTGATCAGCCCGGTGATCACGTCGACCGACGGCCGCTGGGTGGCGAGAATCAGATGTATGCCCGCCGCACGCGCCTTCTGCGCGATACGCGCGATCAGCTCTTCGACCTTCTTGCCGACGATCATCATCATGTCGGCGAATTCGTCGACCACCACGACGATAGTCGGCAGCGCCTTCAGCAGCGGCGGCTGGTCGTCCATGCTCTCGCGTCGGAACAGCGGATCGGTCAGCGGTGTGCCCGCCTCCTCGGCTTCCTTGATCTTGCGATTGAAGCCGGCCAGGTTACGCACGCCCATCGCCGCCATCAGCTTATAGCGCCGCTCCATTTCGGCGACGCTCCAGCGCAACGCGTTGGCAGCCTCCTTCATGTCGGTGACCACCGGGCAGAGCAAGTGCGGGATACCCTCGTAGATCGACAGCTCGAGCATCTTCGGATCGATCATGATCAGTCGCGCCTCTTCGGGCGTGGACTTGAACAGGATCGACAGGATCATTGCATTGACTCCTACCGACTTACCGGAACCGGTCGTACCGGCCACCAGCAGGTGCGGCATCTTCGCCAGATCGGCGATGACCGGCTTGCCGCCGATGTCATGGCCGAGCGCCAGGGTGACCGGCGACTTGGCGTCGTCATACGGCGCCGACGACAGCACCTCGGAGAAGCGCACGATCTGACGATCCTCGTTGGGAATCTCGATGCCGACGGTGGTCTTGCCGGGAATCACTTCCACCACCCGCACGCTGATCACTGCCAGCGAGCGCGCCAGGTCCTTGGCCAAGTTGGAGATACGGCTGACCTTGACGCCCGCAGCTGGCTGGATTTCGAAGCGAGTGATCACCGGCCCCGGATGCACGGACTCGACGACCACCTCGACGCCGAACTCCTTGAGCTTGATCTCCAGCAGCCGCGACATCGCCTCAAGGGACTCCGGCGAGTACTGCTTCTGCTGCTTCTCGGCCGCATCGAGCAGCGAGATCGGCGGCAAACTGCCTTCGACCAGTGGATCGACGAACAGCGTGGCCTGCTTTTCCTTGAGCACGCGTTTGCTCGGCTCGGAAGGCTTCGACGGTGGTGGCGGCGCGATCACCGGCGCGACGCGCTTGTCGCGCTCGCTCATGTGTCGGGCCAGCGCCTCGTCACGCTCGATGATGCGTTCCTTGACCTTGGCCTGCTCGCGGCGGTCGCGAACCATCGGTGCGGCCACTTCGCTCACCACGTCGTCGACCTCGCGCAACTGCGCGACCAGCTGTTTGCGTTCGGCACGGGCGTTCCACCAGCGGCTGGAGACGCTCTGAATCAGCTCGATGAGATCCAGCGTGATCTTGCCGGTCAGGTCCATGACCTTGAACCACGACAGATCGGTAAAGACGGTCAGACCGAACAAAAACAGCGCCAGTAGTGCGAGCGTGCTGCCCTGCACGTTCAGCGAGAGAACCGCGAACTGCCCCAGACTCTCGCCCAACGCGCCCCCGGACGAGGCCGGCAGCCCTTCGGCTGACTGAAAATGGATATAGGCCAGCGCCGAACCGGAAAGGACCAGAATCACCAAACCGATCAACCGCCAGGAAAACAGCCAGCCATTCCACCGCCAAGCCTCATGCCGCGCGCGGAATACCTGCCAGGTTTTGACTCCCAGCAACAACGGAAACACATAGGCGAAATAGCCCAGCACCATGAACAGCACATCGGCAAACCAGGCGCCGGCCCGGCCGGCGGCGTTTTGCACCTGCTGAACATTGCTGGTGTGGGTCCAGCCCGGATCGGAAGGATCGTAGGTGAGCAATGCCATCCAGAGGTAGGCACACAGGGCACCCAGGGCGATCAGTGCGCCCTCCTTCAGGCGGTAATGCAACTGCTGGCGCCAGACGGCTGCTGGCGCAGTAGAGGAGGAATTCTTCAAAACGCTGTATTTCCTGCGCCTGCGGCGCCTCGATGAACCGTAGTCAGCCAGAACCCCGGCATTGTACGGGTTTGTCGGTTCGATCGCATGCCGGTTCCGCGTCGGCTTGGGCTTTTGGCGATGCTTCGGTGTAGCATAAACGCCGGTTTTCGCAGCGCGGCTCGACTGGAGCACGCTTCTCTATTCGCAACAAAGGCTTATGAGGGCTTTTTATGGGTGAAGTCAAGCATTCGCGTCTGATCATTCTCGGCTCGGGCCCTGCCGGATATACCGCCGCGGTGTACGCCGCGCGCGCCAACCTGAAGCCGCTCATGATCACCGGCATCCAGCCCGGTGGCCAGCTGACGACCACCACCGAAGTCGACAACTGGCCCGGTGACGTCGAAGGCCTCACCGGCCCGGATCTGATGGTCCGTATGCAAAAGCACGCCGAGCGCTTCGACACCGAGATCGTCTTCGATCACATCCATACGGCACAGTTGCAACAGCGCCCGTTCACGCTCCAGGGGGACAGCGGCACCTATACGTGCGATGCGCTGATCATCGCCACGGGCGCCTCCGCGCAGTATCTCGGCCTCCCCTCCGAAGAGGCCTTCTCCGGGCGGGGCGTATCCGCTTGTGCGACCTGCGACGGCTTCTTCTATCGCAATCAGGTGGTCGCCGTGATCGGCGGCGGCAATACCGCCGTCGAAGAGGCGTTGTACCTGTCGAATATCGCCAAGGAAGTCCACCTGATCCACCGCCGGGATAAGCTGCGCTCGGAAAAAATCCTGCAGGACAAGATCATGGAGAAGGCCGCCAACGGCAATATCCGCCTGCACTGGAACCATACCCTCGAGGAAGTTCTGGGCGATGCCAGTGGCGTCACTGGCGTACGCCTGAAGAACACGCTGACCAGCGAGGAATCGACGCTCGATCTGACCGGCGTATTCATCGCCATCGGCCACAAGCCCAACACCGATCTGTTCCAAGGACAGCTCGACATGAAGGATGGCTACCTGAAGATCAAGGGCGGCGGTGACGGCGATGCCACCTGCACCAGCATTCCAGGCGTGTTCGCCGCGGGCGATGTGGCGGACCATGTCTACCGCCAGGCGATCACTTCTGCCGGCGCGGGCTGCATGGCAGCGCTGGACGCTGAAAAGTACCTCGATAACTGACCGTTCGGCGGGGCGCTATCGCCCCGCCCTCTCGCCCTATGCTGACTTGGCTGCAACGCGATTCACTCGCCTTCCCCCCGCTGGATACGGCACTGCGCGAACCCAATGGATTGCTGGCAGCCGGCGGCGATTTGAGCCCGCAACGGCTGCTCGCCGCATATCGCCACGGCTGCTTTCCCTGGTATCAAGAGGGCCAGCCACTGCTGTGGTGGTCTCCCGAGCCGCGAACGGTGCTTTATCCGCACGAACTGCATGTTTCGCGGAGTCTGCGCAAGCGCATGCGCCAGGGCACTTATCGCGTCACCTTCGACCGAGCGTTTCGCGCGGTGGTCGAGGGCTGCGCCGCACCGCGCAGCTACGCCGACGGCACCTGGATCACCCGCGAGATGCAACTCGCCTATGGCGAACTCCATGACATGGGCGTTGCCCACTCCGTGGAGGTCTGGCGCAACGACGAACTGGTCGGCGGGCTCTATGGGTTGGCCCTTGGCCGCCTGTTCTTCGGCGAATCCATGTTCAGCCGCGCCACCGACGCCTCGAAAGTGGGCTTCGCCACACTGGCCGAGCATTTGCGTGACTGGGGTTTCGAACTGATCGATTGCCAGATGCCGACGCAGCATCTGGCCAGTTTCGGCGCCAGGGCAATACCGCGCGCAACATTTGCGCAGGCGCTGGCGACTTATATCGATCAGCCCAGCCAAGCCGACTGGAGCGCCTAGTCGGCCATGACAAGCTGACCTACACTGATCGCAAGATTTGCGAGAGTTGACCATGACTTCCCTGGCCCGCCTCAAATTCTATGCGACCCAGCCGCACCCTTGCAGTTACCTGCCCGACGAGCAGGCAACCACTCTGTTTCTCGACCCCAGCCAGCCAATGGATGTGCAGGTCTACGCAGAACTCTCGGAGATGGGCTTTCGACGCAGTGGCGATCATCTGTATCGCCCTCACTGCCAGCGCTGCTCGGCCTGTATTCCGGCGCGTATTCCGGCCACGGGCGTCAATCTGAGTCGTCAGCAGAAGCGCATCCTCAAGCGAAACGCCGACCTGCAGGTCAGGCCCGTCAAGCCAGCTTTCACAGAGGAGTATTACGCCCTTTACGCCAGCTATATCGAGAAACGCCACGCCGACGGAGACATGTATCCCCCGAGCCGCGACCAGTTCAACACATTTCTCGTTCGCGACCTCTCGTTCTGCCGCTTCTACGAGTTTCGCCTCGGCGGCCTCCTGAAGGCCCTGGCAGTCACTGACGTGCTCCCCAACGGCCTGTCGGCGGTGTACACGTTCTACGACGCCTCGGACGAACGGCGTAGCCTCGGCCGCTATGCCATTCTCTGGCAGATCGGCGAAGCTGCGCGCCTCGGACTGAAAGCGGTCTATTTAGGCTACTGGATCAAGAACTGCCGCAAGATGAATTATAAGACCGAGTACCGGCCCATCGAGCTGCTGGTCAACCAGCGCTGGGTGACGCTCAGCTGAAGTCCTTGGCTCATCCTGCCATTTCGGGCACAATGCTTGCCGCTTTTGCCTGGGCGTGCTTGCACCGGGCTCTTCTTGATATCGAGGACTTTACTGAATGTCGAAAGAAGACAGCTTCGAAATGGAAGGTACTGTCGTCGACACCCTGCCTAACACCATGTTTCGCGTGGAGTTGGAAAATGGGCACGTCGTTACTGCGCACATCTCCGGAAAGATGCGCAAGAACTACATCCGGATTCTTACCGGTGACAAGGTTCGCGTGGAGCTGACCCCCTACGATCTGAGCAAGGGTCGCATCACCTACCGCGCTCGCTAAGCGAATCGCGAGAAAAACGCCCGGTCTTTCCGGGCTTTTTTGTATTTGCCGTTCATCGGTAACCCGAAAAACAAAACGCCCGGCCGAAGCCGGGCGCTCGTCTAGGCTATCGATCAAGCGAGCTCGACAGTCGTCTCGAAGTCGAAAAACAACTCGCCGTCACGCATATCGACATGCACGACGCCGCCATGCTCGGCCAACTCCCCGAAGAGAATCTCCTCCGCCAGCGGGCGCTTGATCTTGTCCTGAATCAGCCTCGCCATCGGACGCGCGCCCATTCGCGCATCGTAACCATGCTCAGCCAACCAGCTCCGCGCAGCATCGGTGACCTCGAGCGTCACGTGCTTGTCCTCGAGCTGCGCCTGCAACTCGATGAGGAACTTGTCGACGATGCTCTTGATGACGTCATGGCTCAACCGACCGAACTGGATGATGGTATCCAGACGGTTGCGGAACTCGGGCGTAAAGCTCTTCTTGATGACCTCCATCGCATCCGAAGCATGATCCTGCAAGGTAAAGCCAATGGAGGCTCGTGCAGCGGTTTCCGCCCCGGCATTGGTGGTCATGATGATGATCACATTGCGGAAATCGGCCTTGCGCCCGTTGTTGTCGGTCAGCGTGCCGTGATCCATAACCTGCAGTAGCAGATTGAAGACCTCTGGATGCGCCTTCTCGATTTCGTCGAGCAACAGCACGCAATGCGGTTGCTTGGTAATGGCCTCAGTCAGCAAACCGCCCTGATCGAAACCGACATACCCGGGAGGCGCCCCGATCAGACGCGACACCGTATGCCTCTCCATATACTCGGACATATCGAATCGAATCAGCTCGATTCCCAGCGCCCGAGCCAGCTGCCTTGCCGCCTCGGTCTTGCCGACCCCTGTCGGGCCGGCGAAAAGGAACGAACCAACGGGCTTGTCAGGCGCTTTTAACCCAGCACGCGAAAGCTTGATCGCTGTCGCAAGCGAATCGATGGCATCGTCCTGGCCAAATACCGTGAGCTTCAGATCACGCTCCAGGTTGCGCAGCAGCTCCTTGTCGGAACTACTCACGTGCTTCGGAGGAATGCGCGCAATCTTAGCAACGATGTCCTCGATTTGCGGGACATCGATCAGCTTCACTCGGCGCTCCTCAGGCTGGAGGCGCTGGAACGCACCGGCCTCATCGACGACATCGATCGCTTTGTCGGGCATATGACGATCATTGATGTATCGCGAAGCCAGCTCGGCCGCAGCCCGAAGCGCCTCGTCGCTGTACTCGATGTGATGGTGCTGCTCGAAACGCCCCTTCAGGCCACGCAGGATACCCACTGTATCCTCCACCGAAGGCTCCGACACATCGACCTTCTGGAAGCGTCGGGCCAGTGCGCGATCCTTTTCGAAGATCCCACGAAACTCCTGGAAAGTCGTCGAGCCAATGCAACGAATCTCACCAGAGGACAGCAACGGCTTGAGCAGATTGGAAGCATCCATCACACCGCCCGATGCCGCTCCGGCTCCAATAATGGTGTGAATTTCGTCGATGAAAAGAATGGCCTGTGGACGCTTGCGCAGCTCGTGCAGTAATGCCTTGAAGCGCTTCTCGAAATCACCGCGGTACTTGGTGCCCGCCAGCAGCGCTCCGAGATCGAGTGAGTATACGACGCTGTCGCTCAACAGGTCGGGCACCTGCTTGTCGACGATTCGCTTGGCAAGCCCTTCGGCAATGGCGGTTTTACCGACGCCGGCCTCACCTACCAGCAGCGGATTGTTCTTGCGACGACGCGCGAGAATCTGCGCGACGCGCTCGACCTCGTGTTCGCGCCCCACCAAAGGATCTATCCGCCCCTGGCGCGCTAGCTCATTGAGATTGCTGGCATAGGCATCCAGCGGGTTGCTCGTGGCCGCTGAATCGCCTCCCTCATCATCCTGCATCTCGGCATCGTTTTCAGGATTCCCCGCATTGCCAGGAACCTTGGAGATTCCGTGCGCGATATAATTGACCACATCGATGCGGGCTACATTCTGTTGTTTGAGGAGGAACACCGCCTGACTTTCCTGCTCGCTGAAGATGGCCACCAGCACGTTGGCACCGGTGACTTCGCGCTTGCCGGAACTTTGAACATGAAAAACTGCGCGCTGCAGAACACGCTGGAATCCAAGCGTAGGCTGCGTCTCCCGCTCCTCGTCGTGTGGAGGAATCAGGGGCGTGGTGGAGTCGATGAATTCCTGCAGATCACGCCGCAATTTATCCAGACTGGCACCGCACGCACGCAAGACCGTTGCGGCTGCTTCGTTGTCCAGCAAAGCCAACAGGAGGTGTTCGACCGTCATGAATTCATGACGCTTGGCGCGGGCCTCTTTGAAAGCCAGATTCAGAGTGACTTCGAGCTCACGGTTCAACATAGCTTCACCTCTTCCCCAGCAATCGGAGTTAACCGTCCTTCTCGATCTCACAAAGCAGCGGGTGCTGGCATTCCCTTGCATATTGATTGACTTGCAGCGCTTTGGTTTCAGCCACGTCTCGCGTGTACGTACCACACACCGCGCGGCCCTCTGTATGCACAGCCAACATGATCCGCGTCGCCACCTCCCGATTGTGATTGAAGATGCCTTCCAGCACCTCGACGACGAAATCCATTGGCGTGTAATCGTCATTGAACATGACCACCTTATACATCGGTGGCGCCTTCAATTCCGGCTTGGCTTCCTGCACGGCCAGGCCGGAAGCATCGTCCTCTTCTCGTTCGGAATCCTGATTGAATGTTAGTCGAATCTGAGCAAATGCACGCATGCGGATACGGTTCTGGTCATGGCGCCGAGGCCAGGTAAATGAACGGGCTAACAGCCAGCTGACGAGTCGCCTTGACTATCGGCAAAACGATGATACAAACAGTAAGTGCCTATATCGGGCAAATGGGTTGCGCGCAATGAAGGCCCAAGGCTGCAAGCGCGGAATGAAATGGATGTTACTCCACTAGTGGACTCCTTTGCAGAGGGACAACAGCATGCTAAGCGGTAAGGTCAAGTGGTTCAACAACGCCAAAGGTTACGGCTTCATCGTAGCAGACGGCGGTGATGAGGACCTGTTCGCCCACTACTCCGCCATCCAGATGGAAGGTTATCGGACACTCAAAGCTGGGCAAGCAGTCATGTTCAATATCCTGCAGGGTCCGAAGGGCCTTCACGCAACAGATATCCGGCCTCAGCAGGTATCCGCGGATGTCGCAGCGCCGACAAGCCAGGCCGCCACTCCGGTAGACGCCTGAGCGCCGGCCGAACGCAAAAAGGCCGATCCATGATCGGCCTTTTTGTTTTTGCCACCGAAGGCTCGCTCTGAACCGGACCTGCCCCACAGGCGGCCCGGCTCAGTGAGTGCCTTATCGGACAGCTGATTACATGTGCTTGATCATCGCATCGCCGAACTGTGAGCAGGACATCAACTGCGCACCCTCCATCAGACGCTCGAAATCGTAGGTGACGGTTTTCGCAGCAATCGCACCCTCGGTTGCCTTGATGATCAGATCGGCCGCTTCGATCCACCCCATGTGACGCAGCATCATCTCCGCGGAGAGGATCAGCGAACCAGGGTTAACCTTGTCCTGACCGGCATACTTCGGCGCAGTGCCGTGCGTCGCTTCGAACATGGCGACCGTATCGGAAAGGTTGGCGCCCGGCGCAATACCGATACCTCCCACCTCGGCCGCCAGCGCATCGGATAGATAGTCGCCGTTCAGGTTGAGCGTAGCGATCACATCATACTCAGCCGGGCGCAGCAGGATCTGCTGCAACATGGCGTCGGCAATCGCGTCTTTGACCACGATGTTTTTGCCAGTATTCGGATTCTTGAACTGCATCCACGGACCACCATCGAGCAGTTCGGCACCGAATTCGTCCCGCGCCACTTCGTAGCCCCATTCCTTGAAGGCACCTTCGGTGAACTTCATGATGTTGCCTTTATGGACGATGGTTACCGAGCTGCGGTCGTTGTCCACGGCGTACTGCAGAGCCTTGCGAACCAGACGCTTGGTGCCGTCGAGCGATACCGGCTTGATGCCGATGCCGCAGTTCTCGGTAAAGCGGATCTTCTTGACCCCCATTTCCTCGGTGAGGAACTTGATCACCTTCTCGCACTCAGGCGAACCTGCCTTCCACTCAACGCCCGCATAGATGTCTTCAGAGTTCTCGCGGAAGATCACCATATCGACGTCGCCCGGCTTCTTCACTGGGCTGGGCACACCAGTGAACCAGCGTACCGGACGCTGACAGACATACAGGTCGAGTTCCTGACGCAGAGCTACGTTCAACGAACGGATACCACCGCCAACGGGCGTGGTCAGCGGCCCCTTGATGGATACGACATAGTCACGAACGGCCTCCAGCGTCTCTTTCGGCAGCCAGGTATCCTGATCATAAACCTGGGTGGCCTTCTCGCCGGCGAACACTTCCATCCAAGCGATCTTGCGCTTTCCGCCATAGGCTTTCTCGACGGCAGCATCGACGACCTTGATCATCACCGGGCTGATATCGACACCAATGCCGTCGCCCTCGATGTAAGGAATGATCGGGTTATCGGGAACATTCAGAGTGTTATCGGCATTGACGGTGATTTTGTCACCGCTGGCTGGCACCTGGATCTTTTGGTATCCCATGCTGGACTCCGTTTCGTGGTTGACAATGGTCAGCGCCCGAGGTTAACCCACTTGAATCGGGCCAGACCACATGTTCGTTCGTCTTATGCGACGACATTCTTCGACGTACCGGCACGATGGTATACTGCGTAGGTGACTAACGAGTCATAAGGAGCGGCTGTCCGGATCGAGACGCCGCTTCTTGAAGCCGTCGCACTGCTACCGCGGCCTGACGGATCAAATGCTCCACACTCTACTGATGCACCCAACATCACCGCGGCGAACCCTTGACTTCCGGCTCGACGAAACGGAGAGCCGTAGCGCCTACCTGCGCATTTCGAGGATTTGAGCACGCCCAGCAAAGAAGAGAGTCAACACGATATGCCCACCCGTTCGAAGATCATCTACACCTTCACCGACGAAGCCCCTGCTCTCGCCACCTACTCGCTTCTGCCTATCGTCGAAGCGTTTGCCGCCTCCGCAGACATCGCCGTCGAAACCAGCGACATCTCTCTTGCAGGGCGCATCCTTGCGAATTTTGCCGACTACCTGGACGCCGACAAGCGCGTCGAGGACAGTCTCGCCGCACTCGCCGAGCTGACCATGCAGCCGGATGCAAATATCGTCAAACTGCCGAACATCAGCGCATCGGTCCCTCAGCTCAAGGCGGCCATCGCTGAGCTACAGGCACTCGGCTACAACGTACCGAACTATCCAGAAGATCCGCAGACCGACGCCGAGAAAGAAGTTCGCGCGCGCTACGGCAAGGTGCTCGGTAGCGCCGTCAATCCGGTGCTGCGTGAAGGCAACTCCGACCGTCGCGCCCCTGCCGCCGTCAAGGCCTATGCACGCAAGCACCCGCACTCCATGGGCAAGTGGAGCAAGGCTTCGCAGTCGCATGCCGACTACATGCGCGGTGGCGACTTCTTCTCCAGCGAACAGTCCATCACGATGGAGAAGGCCGGTGACGTGCGCCTTGAGTTCGTCGGCAAGGACGGTCAGGTTCAGGTCAAGAAGCAACTCTCCCTGCTTGAGGGCGAAGTGCTCGACAGCATGTTCATGAGCTGCAAGAAACTGCGGGCGTTCTTCGAAGACACCCTGCAGGACTGCAAGGAAACCGGCGTGATGTGGTCCCTGCACGTCAAGGCCACGATGATGAAGATTTCCCACCCGATCGTCTTCGGCCACGCCGTCAGCGTCTACTACAAAGACGTGTTCGACAAATACGGCAAGCTGTTCGACGACCTGGGCGTCAATCCAAACAACGGCATCAGCAGCGTCTACGACAAAATCAAGTCGCTGCCGGCCTCGCAGCAGGAAGAAATCCTGCACGACATCCACGAGGTCTACAGCCACCGCCCGGAAATGGCGATGGTCGACTCGGTCAAAGGCATTACCAACCTGCACATCCCGAGCGACGTCATCGTTGATGCCTCGATGCCGGCCATGATCCGCAACTCCGGCCAGATGTGGGGCAAGGATGGCAAGCAGAAGGACACCAAAGCGGTAATGCCGGAAAGCACCTACGCCCGCATCTACCAGGAGATGATCAACTTCTGCAAGACCAACGGCGCATTCGATCCGGTGACGATGGGCAGCGTGCCGAACGTTGGCCTGATGGCGCAGCAGGCCGAAGAATACGGCTCGCACGACAAGACCTTCGAGATGACCGCCGACGGCACCATGCGCGTCGTACTGGCCGACGGCACCGTGCTGATGCAGCACGAAGTCGAGAAAGGCGATATCTGGCGCGCCTGCCAGACCAAGGACGCGCCGATCCGCGACTGGGTCAAGCTGGCCGTTACCCGCGCCCGTCAGTCCAACACCCCGGCAATCTTCTGGCTCGACCCGGAGCGCGCCCACGACCGCGAACTGCAGAAGAAGGTCGAGAAGTACCTGAAAGAGCACGACCTCAGCGGCCTGGATATCAGCATCATGGGCTACAACGAAGCCATCCGCGTCAGCATGGAACGCATGATCCGTGGCCGTGACACCATCTCGGTAACCGGCAACGTACTGCGTGACTACCTGACCGACCTGTTCCCGATCATGGAACTGGGCACTTCGGCCAAGATGCTGTCCATCGTTCCGCTGATGGCCGGCGGCGGCATGTACGAAACAGGCGCCGGCGGCTCGGCACCCAAGCATGTGCAGCAGCTGATCGAAGAGAACCACCTGCGCTGGGATTCGCTCGGCGAGTTCCTGGCGCTGGCGGTCTCCCTGGAAGAAACCGGCATCAAGACCAACAATGCGAAAGCCAAGCTGCTGGGCAAGACGCTGGATGCAGCGACCGGCAAACTGCTCGACAACAACAAGTCGCCGTCGCGCAAGACGGGTGAGCTGGACAACCGTGGCAGCCACTTCTATCTGGCAATGTACTGGGCTCAGGAACTGGCCGCGCAGACCGAAGACCTCGAGCTGCAGGCACGCTTCGCTCCGCTGGCCAAAACGCTGACCGAGAACGAAGCGACCATCGTTGCCGAACTCAACGCCGCGCAAGGCAAGCCGGTCGATATCGGCGGCTACTACCGCTCCAACCCGGAGCTGACCAGCAAGGTCATGCGTCCGAGCCAGACCTTCAACAACGCGCTCGCTGCGCTGCGTTAAAGGAAGGCGCGGGCCGCCCTCGGCCCGCTCAAGGAAAACCCCGGCCCTCGCGCCGGGGTTTTTCCGTTTTTACACCCGCCAGCGACTATTGCGACTGTTACGCTCGCGCAGTGTCTTACGAGGAATTTTTTATGGACTGGTGCCCCCATGTAACCGTGGCCACGATCATCGAGGATTCAGGTCGTTTCCTTCTCGTCGAGGAACTGAAGGCCGGACGCCTGGTGCTCAACCAGCCCGCCGGCCATCTGGAGGCCAACGAAACCCTGCGCCAGGCCGCGATACGGGAAACGCTCGAAGAAACCGGCTGGGACGTGGAGCTTACCGGCGTGACCGGCATCTATCTCTACACCGCACCGAGCAATGGTGTGACCTACCAGCGCGTCTGCTTCACCGCCAAGGCGATCCGGCACGATCCGCAACGCGAGCTGGATGACGGGATCGTCGCGGCCACCTGGCTCAGTCGCGATGAGCTGGTCGCGCAACCTGGGCGCTGGCGCAGTGAACTCGTCCTGCGCTGTATCGACGACTATCTGCGTGGCCCGATACATGCCTTGGACGTCGTTCGCGACTGACACGATTTCAACATGTGTTCAGCAGCCTGTTAGAATCCGGTCCTTTTTGCAGATCCCGCCAGCGATATCCCTATGCCTGCTTCAGCCATCACCGCCCCGGAAAACACTCGCGTCATTGTCGGCATGTCCGGCGGCGTGGACTCCTCCGTTTCCGCCCTTCTGCTGCTCGAACAGGGGTATCAGGTAGAAGGCCTGTTCATGAAAAACTGGGAGGAAGACGACGGTACCGAGTACTGCACCGCCAAGGAAGATCTCGCCGACGCGCAGGCCGTATGCGACAGCATCGGCATCAAGCTGCACACCGCCAATTTCGCCGCCGAGTACTGGGATAACGTGTTCGAGCACTTCCTCGCCGAATACAAGGCCGGACGCACGCCCAACCCGGACATCCTCTGCAACCGCGAAATCAAGTTCAAGGCGTTCCTCGACTATGCCCTGATGCTCGGCGCGGACCTGATCGCCACCGGCCATTATGTGCGTCGCCGCGACGTAGACGGGCGCAGCGAGCTGCTCAAAGGCCTGGACCCGAACAAGGACCAGAGCTATTTCCTGCACGCCGTCGGCGGTGCACAACTGAGCAAGACACTGTTCCCCGTCGGCGAGCTGGAAAAGCCTGCGGTGCGGGCAATCGCCGAGAAATACGGGCTGGCCACGGCGAAGAAGAAGGACTCCACTGGCATCTGCTTCATCGGAGAGCGCCGTTTCAGCGATTTCCTCAGGCAGTACCTCCCCGCTCAGCCGGGAAATATCGAAACCATCGACGGCGAAGTTATCGGCCGCCACCACGGCCTGATGTACCACACTATCGGTCAACGCCAGGGCCTGGGCATCGGCGGCCTCAAGGACGCCTCGGACGAGCCCTGGTACGTACTCAGCAAGGACCTGCAGCGCAACGTGTTGATCGTCGGCCAGGGCAACGATCACCCCTGGCTGTTTGCCCGCGCCCTGCTCGCTTCAGAAATCTACTGGGTCAACCCGCTGGATATCAGCACCCCGCGCCGACTGACTGCCAAGGTGCGCTACCGACAGACAGACCAAGACTGCACACTGGAGAAAACTGCACAGGGCTACCGTGTGCTCTTCGACGCTCCGCAGCGCGCCGTGACGCCCGGCCAGTCCGTGGTGCTCTACGATGGCGAAATCTGCCTGGGGGGCGGCGTGATTGAGCACGCCGAGCCTTGGTTCGAAGGAGCCCACCCATGAGTTCCGTCGAAGAGCAACTGATCGCCCTTGGCGCCGTCTTCGAGGCTGCCGTGCTGGTTGATCGCATCGCCCGCACGGGCCAGGCCCCCACCGCACAGGTTGCCTGCATGCTCGGCAGTCTGCTGGCGCGCAACCCGCAGACGACGCTGGAAATCTACGGCGGCGACGATCTCAATCTGCGCGACGGCTATCGCGCTCTGGTAGGCGCGCTGGAGCGCGACAGCAGCAGCCTGCAACGCGAACCGCTGCGCTACGCGCTGGCGATGGTCGGTCTCGAACGACAACTGGACAAGCGTGGCGACATGCTGCAGGTCATCGGCAGCCGGCTCGATCAGATCCAGCAGCAGGTCGAGCACTTCGGCCTGACGCATGAGAATGTCATCGCCTCATTCGGCGGTCTGTATCAGGACACTCTGAGCACATTCCGCCAGCGCATTCAGGTGCAGGGCGACATGCGCCACCTGCAGCAGCCGGACAACGCCGCGAAGATTCGCGCGCTGCTGCTGGCCGGTATCCGCTCGGCCCGCCTGTGGCGACAGCTCGGCGGGCATCGCTGGCAGATGATTATCAGCCGACGCAAACTGCTCGACGCGCTGTATCCCAAGGTTCGCTCGCAGACCGATAACCACTGACTGCGCGCCGCCACTCCAGCCACAGCGGTTCAGCGCCGGCAGCACCACCGGCGAAAGTCGTTCGGATCCGATGCATTCACCCAGGAGCGCGGTCCGGTGGCCGGTGCTTTCATGTATAATCTGCGCCCTTTTCGTTGCCCGACTGTCCGAGAATGCCCTCTATGCAGCTTTCCTCGCTCACGGCGGTTTCCCCCGTCGATGGCCGCTACGCCGGCAAAACCAGCGCCCTGCGCCCGATCTTCAGCGAATTCGGCCTGATCCGTTGCCGTGTTCAGGTCGAAGTGCGCTGGCTCCAGCGTCTGGCGGCTCACCCGGGCATCCCGGAAGTCGCGCCATTCTCTGCCGAAGCCAACGCGCTGCTGGATAAGCTGGCGGACAATTTCCAGCTGGAGCACGCCGAGCGCGTCAAAGAGTTCGAGCGCACCACCAATCACGACGTGAAAGCCGTCGAGTACCTGCTCAAGGAGCAGGCCAAGCAGCTGCCGGAACTGGCCGCTGTCAACGAATTCATCCACTTCGCCTGCACCAGCGAAGACATCAACAACCTGTCCCATGCGCTGATGCTGCGCGAGGGCCGCGACCAGGTACTGCTGCCGCTGATGCGCCAGATTGCCGAGGCAATCCGCGCGCTGGCCATCAAGTTCGCCGATGTCCCGATGCTCTCCCGCACCCACGGGCAGCCGGCCTCGCCGACCACGCTCGGCAAAGAGCTGGCCAACGTCGTGTATCGCCTGGAGCGGCAGATCAAGCAGGTCGCGGAAGTGCCGCTGCTGGGTAAGATCAACGGCGCCGTGGGCAACTACAACGCACACCTGTCCGCTTATCCGCAGGTGGACTGGGAAGCCAACGCCCGCGAGTTCATCGAGCAGGACCTGGGTCTGAGGTGGAACCCCTACACCACTCAGATCGAGCCGCATGACTACATCGCCGAGCTGTTCGACGCCATCGCGCGCTTCAACACCATCCTCATCGACTTCGACCGCGATATCTGGGGCTACATCTCCCTCGGTTACTTCAAGCAGAAGACCGTGGCCGGCGAGATCGGCTCTTCGACCATGCCGCACAAGGTCAACCCGATCGACTTCGAAAACTCCGAAGGCAACCTCGGCATCGCCAACGCCATCCTCCAGCATCTGGCCAGCAAACTGCCGATCTCCCGCTGGCAGCGCGATCTGACCGACTCCACTGTCCTGCGCAATCTGGGCGTGGGCTTCGCCCATAGCGTCATCGCCTACGAAGCCAGCCTCAAGGGCATCGGCAAACTGGAGCTGAACGCTGCGCGCATCGCCGAAGACCTGGACAACTGCTGGGAAGTGCTGGCCGAGCCGGTACAGACCGTCATGCGTCGCTATGCCGTGGAAAACGCCTACGAAAAACTCAAGGATCTCACCCGCGGCAAGGGCATCACGCCGGACGCCCTGCTGGCCTTCATCGACGCGCTGCAGATTCCAGCCGAAGCCAAAGCCGAACTACGCAAACTGACTCCGGCCAGCTACATCGGCAACGCCGGCGATCAGGCCAAGCGCGTCTGACCGATTTCCATATACGCACGCCCGGCTGCGCCGGGCGTTTTTATTTGCAGCTCTGCATATAGAGCAAGGTGTTACGCATGACTTCTGATGCTCCACTTCAAATCCTCGGCGGCCTCAGCGCGCGGGAGTTCCTCCGTGACTACTGGCAGAAGAAGCCGCTGCTGATCCGCCAGGCCATCCCGGATTTCCAAAGCCCCATCTCGCCGGACGAGCTGGCCGGCCTTTCTCTCGAAGAGGAAGTCGAGTCGCGCGTGGTCATCGAGCACGGTGACAGCCCGTGGGAGCTGCGCCGCGGCCCCTTCGCCGAGGACACCTACCAGCAGCTGCCCGAGCGTGACTGGACCCTGCTGGTCCAGGCCGTCGATCAGCTGGTGCCCGAAGTGGCAGAGCTGCTCGGGCAGTTCCGCTTTCTCCCGAACTGGCGCATCGACGACGTAATGATCAGCTACGCCGCACCGGGCGGCGGCGTAGGCCCGCATTTCGACAACTACGACGTGTTCCTGCTGCAGGCGCACGGTCAACGGCGCTGGCGCATCGGCCAGATGTGCGACAGTGACAGCGCACTGCTCGAGCATGGCGACCTGCGCATCCTCGCCGACTTCCAGGGTACCGACGAATGGGTTCTGGAGCCTGGCGACATGCTGTACCTACCGCCGCGCCTGGCACACTTCGGCACGGCCGAGGATGCCTGCATGACCTATTCGGTGGGCTTCCGCGCGCCCAGCGCCGCCGAGGTGCTAACCCACTTCACCGATTTCCTCGCCCAGTTTCTGCCGGATGAAGAACGCTACGGCGACGCCGATCTGCAACCGAGCGACGATCCCTACCAGATTCAGAGTGACGCGCTGGAACGTCTGAAAAGGCTGCTGGCCGAGCATATGGGCGACGAGCGACTGCTGCTAACCTGGTTCGGCCAGTTCATGACCGAGCCTCGCTATCCCGAGCGGATCGAAGGCGTCGAACTGACCGAGCAGGATCTGCGCGCAGCGCTCGCCGATGGCGCCGTGCTGGTACGCAATCCCGCGGCGCGCATGGCCTGGAGTGAGATCGATCTCGGCCTGCTACTGTTCGCCAGCGGCCAGAGTCGTCTGCTCCCCATCCAACTCCGCGATCTGCTCAAGCTGATCTGCTCGGCCGACGCCCTGCACGAGGACAATCTTGCTCCGTGGCTTGGCGATAACGACGGGCGTAAGCTGCTGCAGGAATTGATCAAACAAGGAAGCCTGGAGTTCGCTGATGAATAACATCCAAGTACGCATCGCCGATTGGCAGAAGGACAACGCCGACCTGCGGCGCATACGCGAAGCGGTGTTCATCGCCGAACAGGCCGTCCCGCCAGAACAGGAATGGGATGCCGACGATGTCGAGGCCGTGCATTTCCTTGCACTCGAGGATGGTTACGCCATCGGTACCGCACGGCTGCTCGCGGACGGCCAGATCGGTCGCGTCGCCGTTCTGCGCGACTGGCGCGGCATGAATGTGGGCGACGCGCTGATGCAAGCGGTACTCGCCGAAGCCGAACGCCGCGGCCTGCGTGAACAGAAACTGACCGCACAGGTACATGCAACCCGTTTCTACGAACGGCTGGGTTTCGAGGTCGTCAGCGAGGAGTTTCTCGAAGCCGGCATCCCGCACGTGGACATGCTGCGCAATAGCCACTGAGGTTCGCCATGCACGACAACGCCAAGGATGATCGGGACGATACAGGCGAGTCGCTAATCATCGACTTCCAATCGCCGGGGCGATTCGACGTGCATAATCCGTTGTCGGACCAACCGGCGCCGACGTCCTGGCAGGCCGCGTCGGCGCGACTCGGAGAGGACGCCGGCGTACAGCACTTCACCAGTCCCGAGCAGGTTCGCGCGCACGCGCTGGCGTTCTTCCAGCAGGCGCAACGCAACCTGTGTCTCTACAGCCCGGACCTGGAACCCTGGCTGTTTCACCACAGCAGTATCCAGCAGGCCTGCACACGCTTTCTGCTGGCGCACCCGCGCAACCGGTTGCGTATCCTCATCGAGGATTCCACCCGGGCCGTGCAGAGCGGTCACCGCCTGCTGGCGCTGGCCAGGCGCCTCAGCAGCAATGCCCAGATTCGCAAGGTCAATCCCGAGTATCCGCGCGAAGAGGACGCCTATCTGATCGCGGACAAAACCGGCCTGCTGATACGTCCCCATCGCGATCCCCATAACGGGTATGCGCTGTATAACAACCCGGCGCGGGTCCGTCTGAGCCAGTCGAGCTTCGACCAGGCCTGGGAACGCAGCCTGTCCGATGCCAACCTGCGGAGCTTTCTGCTATGACCCTACGCCGCCATCTTGCCACACTCGCTCTGGCCATCTGCCTGCCGTTGCACGCCGCCACGGAGGTCATCCCGCTGCAATACCGGATGGCTGAGGATGTCCTGCCGGTAGCCCAATCGGTGATCGGCGAACAGGGTCGGGTCAACGCCTACGGCAATCAGTTGATCGTCAATGCTCCGCAAGCGGCGATCGTAGAACTTCGTCAGGTACTCGAGCAGCTCGACAGCGAACCCAAGCGCCTGCTTATCAGTGTCGACACCCAGGATTCGGCTGCTGGCAACTCCAGCGGCTACAGTGTGGATGGTTCGATCCGCGCCGGAGATGTCGAGTTCGAGACAGGCCGTGGCGAACGTCATGGTCGCGACCAGGTGCGCATCATCCGGCGTTCGACCAGCAGTCAGGAGGGCGGCATCCAGCAGATCCAGACCAATGAGGGCTATCCGGCGCTGATCCAGGTCGGCCAGAGCGTACCGCTGACCACCAGTGGCACCGACGGCTATGGCCGGATCTACCAGCAGACGCAGTATCGCGACGTCACCCGCGGCTTCTACGTGACGGCCAATCTCATCGGTGATCGTGTTCAGATCACCGTCAGCAGCAACCGTGATCGGGTCAATCAGATGACCCCGAATGTGATCGAAACGCAGCTCGCCGATACCCGCGTCAGTGGCCGCGTTGGCGAGTGGATCAGCCTGGGCGGCATCGACGAAAGTGCCTCATCACAACACGACGGCACCTTGCGACGTTACAGCACGCAGGGCCGGCAAGACCTTTCGCTGCGACTGAAAGTCGACGTACTGGAGTGATAGCGCTTCGCGCAATGTGGCAGCGCCCCGCTTATGTAGTGCCACAAAAAAAACACTACAAAATGATTGACGAGGCTTTCCCGGCAGCGCATCATTGCCCCGCTCCCGCTAACCAGAGGCTCTGGAAAGGGTCTCCGGGGCGCGCTCCAGCCAACCAGCCGAGCCGTCCCGTGACTGTACTGCCCACAAGGCGGACTGACGAGGTTGCGACTGGAACGAGTCGTCCTGAGGGACGGGGAAGCGATTAACGCATCAGCCAGACTTATAGTCTCGACGTTGTCAGGCCCCACGGCAGCCACGCCAACCGGGAGCTTCGCAACCAAGAGCCAGCCCGGCGATCGTGTCCATGCCCTCCTCCTCGGTTTCAATCCTCGTCCTGGTCGCAGTTCGACGCTCTGCCGCGTGTTGCTCGCATTGATCCGTTAGCACGCAGTTTTTGGTGGGAAAGTCGGTGCTCAACCAAATTCACATCTATGAAGGATTGACCATGTCCGCATATCAAGACGACATCAAGGCAGTTGCCGCCCTGAAAGAGAAGTTCGGCAGCAGCTGGAGCGCTATCAACCCGGAATCCGTGGCCCGCATGCGCGCCCAGAACCGCTTCAAGACCGGTCTGGAAATCGCTCAGTACACCGCCGACATCATGCGCAAGGACATGGCCGAGTACGATGCCGACTCGTCCGTCTACACCCAGTCGCTGGGCTGCTGGCATGGCTTCATCGGTCAGCAGAAGCTGATCTCCATCAAGAAGCACCTGAAGACCACCAACAAGCGCTACCTCTACCTGTCCGGCTGGATGGTTGCCGCTCTGCGCTCCGAGTTCGGCCCGCTGCCGGACCAGTCGATGCACGAGAAGACCGCAGTCTCCGACCTGATCGAAGAGCTGTACACCTTCCTGCGTCAGGCCGATAGCCGCGAACTGGATCTGCTGTTCACCGCCCTGGATGCCGCTCGCGAAGCCGGCGATAACGCCAAGGCTGCTGAAATCCAGAACCAGATCGACAACTACGAGACTCATATCGTCCCGATCATCGCCGACATCGACGCTGGCTTCGGTAACCCGGAAGCCACCTACCTGCTGGCCAAGCGCATGATCGAAGCGGGTGCGTGCTGCATTCAGATCGAGAACCAGGTTTCCGACGAGAAGCAGTGCGGCCACCAGGACGGCAAAGTGACCGTTCCGCACGCCGACTTCCTCGCCAAGATCGCTGCCGTGCGCTACGCCTTCCTCGAACTGGGTATCGACAACGGCGTGATCGTGGCGCGTACCGACTCCCTGGGTGCAGGCCTGACCAAGCAGATCGCCGTGACTAAAGAGCCGGGCGACCTGGGCGACCTGTACAACTCGTTCCTGGATTGCGAAGAAGTTGCTGCCTCCGACCTGGGCAATGGCGACGTCGTGATCAACCGCGGTGGCAAGCTGCTGCGTCCGAAGCGTCTGCCGTCCAACCTGTTCCAGTTCCGCAAGGGCACCGGCGAAGACCGCTGCGTCCTGGACTGCATCACCAGCCTGCAGAACGGCGCCGACCTGCTGTGGATCGAGACCGAGAAGCCGCACGTTGGCCAGATCAAGGGCATGGTTGACCGCATCCGCGAAGTGATCCCGAACGCTAAGCTGGTTTACAACAACAGCCCGTCGTTCAACTGGACCTTGAACTTCCGTCAGCAAGTGTTCGACGCCATGGTCGCCGAAGGCAAGGACGTTTCCGCCTACGACCGCGCCAAGCTGATGAGCGTCGAGTACGACGAAACCGAGCTGGCTCAGATTGCAGACGAGAAGATCCGTACCTTCCAGAAGGACGGTTCCGCTCACGCCGGCATCTTCCACCACCTGATCACTCTGCCGACCTACCACACTGCCGCGCTGTCCACCGACAACCTGGCCAAGGGCTACTTCGCCGACCAAGGCATGCTGGCCTACGTGAAGGGCGTTCAGCGGCAGGAACTGCGTCAGGGTATCGCCTGCGTCAAGCACCAGAACATGGCTGGCTCCGACATTGGTGACAACCACAAGGAGTACTTCGCTGGCGAAGCGGCTCTGAAGGCGAGCGGTAAGGACAACACCATGAACCAGTTCCACTAAGGAACGGTTTCAGCCTGGCAACAGGCTGCGGTGTAGCAAAGGCCCCGGCTCTAAGCCGGGGCCTTTGCGTTTCGAGCGCTCATGTCGCTCGTCGTAATGCGGAGCGGTGTCATATAGCTGTCTCACGACAAAACTAGAGTCAGGATTCCGTCAATCGACTCAGGGAACGCGACGTGAGCACTGACAACGACAATATTCTGTTCGGCAATGGCGATGAGCTACCCAGCAACCGTTCCGGAAATACCCATATTCAGGATGTGATCAATCTCGGCCGTCGCCAGGTACTGGCCGGTGGCGCCTCGCTAGGCGCGCTGGCCTTCCTGGGAGCGACACTTCCGGGAGCGGTCCAGGCCGCCGGTCAATCGGCAGAGCGGCTCAAGGATTTTCCGCTGAAGCGCCGCAGCCGACTTCCCTTCTCAGCTGTTCCAGTCACTCGCCACGATGGCATCAGCGTCCCGCCGGGATACACCGCAACGACGTTCATTCCGTGGGGCACCCCTATTAGCGGGCGCTATCCGGCCTATCTGGAAGACGCCAGCAACAGCGCCGAGGACCAAGCGCACCAGACAGGCATGCATCACGATGGCATGCATTTCTTCCCAATCAATGCCAAATACGGCGGGCACCAGAGCGATCACGGATTGCTGGTGGTGAATCACGAGTACATTGATGCGCCGCTGCTGCACCCCAACGGGCCGACCGTGGTCGACGGCAAGCGCACCGTAGTCGACGAAGTCCGTAAGGAAATCAATGCGCACGGGGTTTCCGTAGTGGAGATCCGTCGCGGCGTGCGCGGCGACTGGTCCGTACTGCCATCTGCCCGCAATCGCCGCATCACCGGCGCCACCGCCATGCGTATCGAAGGTCCCGCCAAGGGGCATGCCTTGCTGCGCACCCGCTACAGCCCGAGCGGCACTTCCACCCGCGGCACACTGAACAACTGCGCGAATGGCTTTACCCCGTGGGGCACCTATCTGACCTGCGAAGAGAACTGGGCCGGTTACTTTGCCAGCCAGGACAGTGAACTACCGCGCGAGCTCAGCCGTTACGGTGTACGTGACACCAGCCGCTATGCCTGGGAGACCATCGCTGGCGATGAGTTCCAGCGTTTCGATGCGACACGCCGCGGCGCCGATCCGCGGTCCGACTATCGCAACGAGCCGAACACCTTCGGCTGGATCGTGGAGATCGATCCCTTCGATCCAGACGCCATGCCGGTAAAACGCACCGCCCTCGGCCGCTTTGCGCACGAGGGGCTGGTGTTTGCACCCGTCAAACCGGGTCGCCCGCTGGTCTGCTACTCAGGTGACGACTCGCAGAATGAATACATCTACAAGTATGTCAGCCGTGACCGCTACCGCCCGCTGCGTAGCGATGGTCGCCTGCTGGATGCGGGAACGCTCTACGTAGCCCGTTTCAACGCGGATGGCAGCGGCGATTGGCTGGCTCTGGACATTGACGACCCGGCGTTCCAGCAGGCCTGCGCAACGGCCGGTGTGAGCTTCGCCGATCAGGGCGAAGTGCTGATCAACACCCGTCTGGCTGCCGACATCGCCGGCGCGACGCGAATGGATCGCCCGGAATGGGGTGCCGTTCACCCGGACAACGGTGATGTCTATTTCACCCTGACCAACAACAGTGCGCGTAGCGAGGCCGATGCAGCCAATCCGCGCTCGCCCAATCCTTACGGCCATATCATTCGCTGGTCGGAAGAAAGCCGCGACTACGCAGGAACCCGCTTTCGCTGGAACATCTACCTATTGGCGGGTCCGCAGGGCGACAGCAGAACCCCAAGGGGCCGCGCTCTGGATGACAGCAACATCCTGGCCAGTCCAGATGGGCTGTGGTTCGATGACGAAGGCCGACTCTGGATCCAGACCGACATGAGCGGCAGCCAGCTGAAATCAGGCCCGTTCGGTAACAATCAGATGTTGGTTTCTGATCCCAAGACAGGGGAAACCAAGCGCTTTCTGGTCGGACCGCTAGGCGCGGAGGTGACTGGCATCACCGCAACGCCCGATTTCCGCACGCTGTTCGTGAATATCCAGCATCCAGGTGAGGGGTCTACGCCGGGCAATTACAGCAGCAGCTGGCCGGATGGTCCTGGCCTGCGGCCGCGTTCTGCAACAGTCATCATCAGCCGCAAGGACGGCAAACGACTGATGTGAGACGTCCCCTGATCAAGGCCGGCCCTGCCGGCCCTTGATTAAAAAGGTGTTCATTCGCCCGCGTCAGCTGAACCTCGTGGCCGATCGCCATTGGTAAAAAGCCCCCACGATGAGATGAACAAGGCCGCGATAAGCGGCCCGATCACGAAGCCATTCAGCCCGAACAGAGCGAGCCCACCGAGGGTGGAAATCAGGACAAGGTAATCGGGCATCTTGGTGTCCTTGCCCACCAGGATCGGGCGAAGGATGTTGTCCACCAGGCCGATAACCATCACCCCATACAGGATCAGAATCACTCCCTGCCAGACTGCGCCGCTGAATAGGAAGTAGATCGCTACAGGTGTCCAGATCAGTCCGGCCCCGACGGCGGGAAGCAGTGACAGGAATGCCATCAAGACCGCCCAGAGCAGGGCTCCTGATATACCGAGCACCGCGAAAATCACTCCGCCGAGCGCGCCCTGCGTGATCGCAACAATGACGTTGCCCTTCACGGTGGCTCGCACTACTCGGGTGAATTTATTGAACAACCTCCGTTTCTGAGTATCGCTCAGCGGCAGCGCCTGCCGAATCCGCAACACCAGCTCACGCCCGTCGCGAATGAAGAAGAACAGCAAGTAGAGCATCACGCAGAAGCTCACCAGAAACTGAAACGTACCCTGCCCAAAGCTGAATGCTTTCGTCGCTAGAAACTGACTGCCTTCCAGCGCGCCGCTGGAAAGCTTTTCTCGCATGCTGTCCAGATCGCCAAGGCCGAACCGCTGGAGCTGCACCCGCAGACCATCCGGCATCATTGCCTTCACTTGTGCCAGGTAGCTGCCAACGTCCAGTTCACCGGTCTCGATGCGCTGATATAGCGCAGCACCTTCTTGCACCAGCATTCCGGTAATTACGATTACGGGAATAACCGCCACCAATAGACATATCAGTAAAGTCAGCAATGCAGCTACATTCGGGCGCCCGACGAAGCGCTGCTGCAGCCGTCGCTGCAATGGCGAGAAGAGTATGGCGAGTACCGCTGCCCAGAATACCGCTCCATAGAATGGCAGGAGGATCCAGCCGAATGCGAGGGAAACCAGCACCAGTAAAATGAGGAAGGTCTTCTGCTCGAGCGTCGATCTGATCATTCTTCACCCAGAAATCCGTTGTGCTATCCCGTTAGTCAACATACGGATTCGCGAGTGCGCAGCTTTTCTCTCCACGCAAAAAAGAAGGCAGGAATTACCCTGCCCTCTTCGTTCGATCCTATCGAATCACAGGATCATTGCTGCCACCCAACCAAAGGCGAGCAGCGGCAAGTTGTAGTGGAGAAACGTCGGAACCACGGTATCCCATATATGGTTGTGTTGGCCGTCGACGTTGAGGCCAGCGGTCGGTCCCAGGGTCGAATCCGACGCGGGAGAGCCACCGTCACCCAACGCGCCCGCCGTGCCCACCAGGCTCACGATTGCAAGCGGGCTGAACCCCAGCTCCACGCCCAGCGGCACGAAGATCGCCGCAATAATCGGTACCGTCGAAAACGACGAACCGATACCCATGGTTACCAAAAGGCCGACCAATAGCATCAGCAGCGCCGCCACCGCCTTGCTGTCGCCGATCCACGCGGCGGAGGCGTCTACCAGCGATTTCACCTGACCGGTTTCTCGCATGACCTCGGCGAACCCCGCTGCAGCAATCATGATGAAGCCGATCATGGCCATCATTTTCATACCCTCGGTGAACAGGTCGTCCGCCTCACGCCAACGCACCACACCGGAGGCAGAGAAGATCACGAACCCGGCAAGCGCACCGATAATCATCGAATCCAGCCATAACTGCACAATGAACGCAGCACCGATGGCAATAGCCGCCACGAGCAGTGTGACGGGACTGTAGGTTGCATTAACCCGCTCGACCTCATCTATTCGGCCCAGGTCGTAATCACGCGGCTTGCGATAACTAAAGAAGGCGATGATCAGCCCTGCGACCATCCCAAGCGCTGGAATCAGCATCGCCTCCGTCACCTTTACTCCAGATACATCCACCCCACCTTTCGCAACGTTGGCGAGCAGTATCTCGTTGAGAAAGATGTTGCCAAAACCGACCGGTAAAAACATGTAGGGCGTGATCAACCCGAAGGCCAACACACAAGCGATCAAGCGACGGTCGATGCGCAGGCTGGACACCACAGACAACAAGGGAGGAACCAGCAGCGGGATGAAAGCAATGTGAATCGGCAAAATATTCTGGGAAGAGATCGCGACCACCAGCAACAATGCCATCACTATCCATTTGACGGACTGACCTGACTGCGCCGTACGGTTTCCCACCATCATCAGCGCCTTGTCAGCCAGCGCATGAGCGAGACCGCTCTTACCGATGGCCACGGCGAATGCTCCCAGCAGCGCGTACGACAACGCGACCGTTGCGCCTCCGCCGAGCCCTTTATTGAATGCCGCAAGCGTAGACTCGATACCCAAGCCGCCAAGAAGCCCACCGCACAGCGCACCGGCGATCAACGCAACTACAACGTGCACTCGGCATAAACTCAAGATCAGCATGACGCCGACCGCAACCACCACTGCATTCATCAAACTTCACCGTTACGCGAGCCAGACTTGAGAGAAAGGGGCGTACTCTGCAATAACGCATTATCCGTGTCCAGTTTGCCATTTGAGCACCAGCCCAGCCCGTCCACGTTAGCTAGCACTTCTGGTGCAGGCTGGTCGGCTATTCGCGACGACTCTCAGGAAAGGCAGTAAAATCACTGCATTGCCGCCTCATCATTTAGCGAGTTTCTTGTGGAAATTTTCAAAGAGTTCACTTTCGAATCTGCTCATCGACTTCCGAATGTGCCCGCGGGCCATAAATGCGGACGCCTCCATGGCCATTCTTTTCGTGTAGCCATCTACATTGCTGGCGAAGTAGACCCATTTACCGGCTGGATTCGGGATTTCAGCGAACTCAAAGCGATTTTCCGCCCGATCTATGAACAGCTAGATCACAACTATCTCAACGACCTTGCCGGCCTCGAAAATCCAACCAGCGAAAATCTCGCTAAATGGATCTGGAACGAACTAAAACCGCTTCTTCCAGAGCTTTCGCGCATCCGTATTCATGAAACCTGCACCAGTGGCTGCGAATATCGCGGCGAGTGATCCTGCTGCAAGAATTTCTCGAGCGTTTCGGAGCATGCCAGCTCGTTAGCGACCTACCGTGATCGATGAACATGCGGAATAGCACCATCACACAAACCTTATGCATGTACCGATAGCACTGGGCGGTCGGTGCTCGTTGTGCCCCGTCGCCAGGCCGCGATGCGGTTTCTGGCCTCGGCCAGGGAGCAGAACCAGTGCTCGTTCAGGCATTCATCCGAAAAACCTGCCATTGAATGATTCTGTGCGGGCTTACCAGGCTGAAGCCGCCTCAGCTTGATGTCGCGCTGATAGGCCCATAGGACAAGTGCCTTGTCGGTCAATTGGGGTCTGGGGCGGTGCGAATTGCGATGGGGTAATCGCGGAATCGGGCTATTCCATCCAATGCGCGAGTAACGCGAAAAAAGCCGCTGATGCCGTGATCCACAAGGATACCTACCGTCTCCTTGGCGAAATCATCGAGCACCGTTACGCATTTGATCCTCCGCCCCGTACTAAGTGCATCGAAGACCAAGTCCATCGACCACACCTTGTTCGGCGCGCTCGGCAGGCTCAGCCGCTCGTGCTCTACGGCAACACCGTGGCGGGCGCCTTCGGCGCTTCACCATCAAACCGGCAGCCCGGTCAAGGCAATAGATCCGCTTATGGTTGACCTGCATACCTGCCGCCGCAGCAGGATATGCAGGCCCCGGTAGCCAAAGCGCCGACGCTCCTGTGCCAGCTCCACGAGTTGGGTTTGCAGCCTGGAGCCTTGCTCGCTGGAGCGGGACTGATAGCGCAGCAACGAACGAGACAACCAGATCAGCGGAACGGCACGGCGCTCGGAGATGCCGGTTCGGTTCTGGCCTGCATCTCCTCCACCGCCTCCCGCCCCGCGCTGTCAGGCTTACCCTTTTCCCCGGGCGACCACCTTCAGTGCCTTGATATCCAGATGGGCTTCGACCGGCGGCCTCTTCAGCCGGCTGTTCTCCAGTTCGAGATCCCTGAGCCGCTTGGCGTCCGGCACGGTCATGCCACCAAACTTGGCACGCCAGGTGTAGAACGAGGCATCACTGAAGCAATGCCGCCGGCGCAGCTCCTCAATCGGCACACCGGCCTCTACCTGCGTGAAAAAGTCGAGAATCTGTTCTTCCGCTTTTGGAGCCTCCGTAATTCTGCTCGGCATCACGCCGCAACATCGCCACTCAGCATTTTTTCGCACAAAGACAAACCCCCGAACCGCGCAAGCGGATCGGGGGTTTGGGATAGAAGCTTGACGATGACCTACTCTCACATGGGGAGACCCCACACTACCATCGGCGATGCGTCGTTTCACTACTGAGTTCGGGATGGGATCAGGTGGTTCCAACGCTCTATGGTCGTCAAGCAATTCGGTTGCTGCCTCGGTTTAGCCGCTGCAGCGAATTGGGTATGTGATGCTGGTAACGCGAATTCTTGCAAATTTTCGGTTTGTTTGTCGACTTACCGTCTAACAGCCAAATTGTTTGGGTGTTATATGGTCAAGCCTCACGGGCAATTAGTACTGGTTAGCTCAACGCCTCACAACGCTTACACACCCAGCCTATCAACGTCGTAGTCTTCGACGGCCCTTCAGGGAGCTCAAGGCTCCAGTGAGATCTCATCTTGAGGCGAGTTTCCCGCTTAGATGCTTTCAGCGGTTATCTCTTCCGAACATAGCTACCCGGCAGTGCCACTGGCGTGACAACCGGAACACCAGAGGTTCGTCCACTCCGGTCCTCTCGTACTAGGAGCAGCCCCTCTCAAATCTCAAACGTCCACGGCAGATAGGGACCGAACTGTCTCACGACGTTCTAAACCCAGCTCGCGTACCACTTTAAATGGCGAACAGCCATACCCTTGGGACCGGCTTCAGCCCCAGGATGTGATGAGCCGACATCGAGGTGCCAAACACCGCCGTCGATATGAACTCTTGGGCGGTATCAGCCTGTTATCCCCGGAGTACCTTTTATCCGTTGAGCGATGGCCCTTCCATACAGAACCACCGGATCACTAAGACCTACTTTCGTACCTGCTCGACGTGTCTGTCTCGCAGTCAAGCGCGCTTTTGCCTTTATACTCTGCGACCGATTTCCGACCGGTCTGAGCGCACCTTCGTACTCCTCCGTTACTCTTTAGGAGGAGACCGCCCCAGTCAAACTACCCACCATACACTGTCCTCGATCCGGATAACGGACCAGAGTTAGAACCTCAAAGTTGCCAGGGTGGTATTTCAAGGATGGCTCCACGCGAACTGGCGTCCACGCTTCAAAGCCTCCCACCTATCCTACACAAGCAAATTCAAAGTCCAGTGCAAAGCTATAGTAAAGGTTCACGGGGTCTTTCCGTCTAGCCGCGGATACACTGCATCTTCACAGCGATTTCAATTTCACTGAGTCTCGGGTGGAGACAGCGCCGCCATCGTTACGCCATTCGTGCAGGTCGGAACTTACCCGACAAGGAATTTCGCTACCTTAGGACCGTTATAGTTACGGCCGCCGTTTACCGGGGCTTCGATCAAGAGCTTCGCTTGCGCTAACCCCATCAATTAACCTTCCGGCACCGGGCAGGCGTCACACCCTATACGTCCACTTTCGTGTTTGCAGAGTGCTGTGTTTTTAATAAACAGTCGCAGCGGCCTGGTATCTTCGACCGGCATGGGCTTACTGAGTAAATCATTCACCCTCACCGGCGCACCTTCTCCCGAAGTTACGGTGCCATTTTGCCTAGTTCCTTCACCCGAGTTCTCTCAAGCGCCTTGGTATTCTCTACCCAACCACCTGTGTCGGTTTGGGGTACGGTTCCTAGTTACCTGAAGCTTAGAGGCTTTTCCTGGAAGCATGGCATCAACCACTTCGCTTTCTAAAAGAAAGCTCGTCATCAGCTCTCGGCATTAAGACCCCGGATTTACCTAAGATCTCTGCCTACCACCTTAAACAAGGACAACCAACGCCTTGCTGGCCTAGCCTTCTCCGTCCCCCCATCGCAGTAACTAGAAGTACGGGAATATTAACCCGTTTCCCATCGACTACGCTCTTCAGCCTCGCCTTAGGGACCGACTCACCCTGCGTCGATTAACGTTGCGCAGGAACCCTTGGTCTTTCGGCGTGCGAGTTTTTCACTCGCATTGTCGTTACTCATGTCAGCATTCGCACTTCTGATACCTCCAGCAAGCTTCTCAACTCACCTTCACAGGCTTACAGAACGCTCCTCTACCGCTCAACTTGCGTTGAACCCGTAGCTTCGGTGCATGGTTTGAGCCCCGTTACATCTTCCGCGCAGGCCGACTCGACTAGTGAGCTATTACGCTTTCTTTAAAGGATGGCTGCTTCTAAGCCAACCTCCTAGCTGTCTAAGCCTTCCCACATCGTTTCCCACTTAACCATGACTTTGGGACCTTAGCTGACGGTCTGGGTTGTTTCCCTTTTCACGACGGACGTTAGCACCCGCCGTGTGTCTCCCGTGCTGACACTTGCCGGTATTCGGAGTTTGCATCGGTTTGGTAAGTCGGGATGACCCCCTAGCCGAAACAGTGCTCTACCCCCAGCAGTGATACACGAGGCGCTACCTAAATAGCTTTCGAGGAGAACCAGCTATCTCCGAGCTTGATTAGCCTTTCACTCCGATCCACAGGTCATCCGCTAACTTTTCAACGGTAGTCGGTTCGGTCCTCCAGTCAGTGTTACCTAACCTTCAACCTGCCCATGGATAGATCGCCCGGTTTCGGGTCTATACCCAGCGACTAAACGCCCTATTAAGACTCGCTTTCGCTACGCCTCCCCTATTCGGTTAAGCTCGCCACTGAATATAAGTCGCTGACCCATTATACAAAAGGTACGCAGTCACCTAACAAAGTAGGCTCCCACTGCTTGTACGCATACGGTTTCAGGTTCTATTTCACTCCCCTCTCCGGGGTTCTTTTCGCCTTTCCCTCACGGTACTGGTTCACTATCGGTCAGTCAGTAGTATTTAGCCTTGGAGGATGGTCCCCCCATATTCAGACAAAGTTTCTCGTGCTCCGTCCTACTCGATTTCATTGAAAAGAGACTTTCGCGTACAGGGCTATCACCCACTATGGCCGCACTTTCCAGAGCGTTCCGCTAATCTCAAATCAACTTAAGGGCTAATCCCCGTTCGCTCGCCACTACTAAGGGAATCTCGGTTGATTTCTTTTCCTCAGGGTACTTAGATGTTTCAGTTCCCCTGGTTCGCCTCTTACACCTATGTATTCAGTGCAAGATACTGAGCTTGTGCTCAGTGGGTTTCCCCATTCAGACATCTCCGGATCACAGTCTGTTTGCCGACTCCCCGAAGCTTTTCGCAGGCTACCACGTCTTTCATCGCCTCTGACTGCCAAGGCATCCACCGTATGCGCTTCTTCACTTGACCATATAACCCCAAGCAATCTGGTTACTGTCTATAACGTGAAGACGACATTCGCCGAAAATTCGCGCTTGAATTCGCAAATTTTACCTTGAGCTATCCGATCATCAGTGAAAATGATCGAACAGTCACTTCTATCACATACCCAAATTTTTAAAGAACGATTCTGGTAAAGACCAGAAATCAACATTCCACAGAAAACCTGCAAATGTTCATTTCTGAACTCTAACGAGTGGTGGTGGAGCCAAGGAGGATCGAACTCCTGACCTCCTGCGTGCAAAGCAGGCGCTCTCCCAGCTGAGCTATGGCCCCAATGTCTTGAAGCCTGCGCCCCATAACATTGGTGGGTCTGGGCAGATTCGAACTGCCGACCTCACCCTTATCAGGGGTGCGCTCTAACCAACTGAGCTACAGACCCAATCGTCTTCGCAATGAATCAAGCAATTCGTGTGGGAGCTTATGAAGAAGCTGATGTCTTCGATTAAGGAGGTGATCCAGCCGCAGGTTCCCCTACGGCTACCTTGTTACGACTTCACCCCAGTCATGAATCACTCCGTGGTAACCGTCCCCCCGAAGGTTAGACTAGCTACTTCTGGAGCAACCCACTCCCATGGTGTGACGGGCGGTGTGTACAAGGCCCGGGAACGTATTCACCGTGACATTCTGATTCACGATTACTAGCGATTCCGACTTCACGCAGTCGAGTTGCAGACTGCGATCCGGACTACGATCGGTTTTATGGGATTAGCTCCACCTCGCGGCTTGGCAACCCTTTGTACCGACCATTGTAGCACGTGTGTAGCCCAGGCCGTAAGGGCCATGATGACTTGACGTCATCCCCACCTTCCTCCGGTTTGTCACCGGCAGTCTCCTTAGAGTGCCCACCATAACGTGCTGGTAACTAAGGACAAGGGTTGCGCTCGTTACGGGACTTAACCCAACATCTCACGACACGAGCTGACGACAGCCATGCAGCACCTGTGTCTGAGTTCCCGAAGGCACCCCGCCATCTCTGGCAGGTTCTCAGCATGTCAAGGCCTGGTAAGGTTCTTCGCGTTGCTTCGAATTAAACCACATGCTCCACCGCTTGTGCGGGCCCCCGTCAATTCATTTGAGTTTTAACCTTGCGGCCGTACTCCCCAGGCGGTCGACTTAATGCGTTAGCTGCGCCACTAAGATCTCAAGGATCCCAACGGCTAGTCGACATCGTTTACGGCGTGGACTACCAGGGTATCTAATCCTGTTTGCTCCCCACGCTTTCGCACCTCAGTGTCAGTATTAGCCCAGGTGGTCGCCTTCGCCACTGGTGTTCCTTCCTATATCTACGCATTTCACCGCTACACAGGAAATTCCACCACCCTCTGCCATACTCTAGCTCGCCAGTTTTGGATGCAGTTCCCAGGTTGAGCCCGGGGCTTTCACATCCAACTTAACGAACCACCTACGCGCGCTTTACGCCCAGTAATTCCGATTAACGCTTGCACCCTTCGTATTACCGCGGCTGCTGGCACGAAGTTAGCCGGTGCTTATTCTGTCGGTAACGTCAAAACAGCAAGGTATTAACTTACTGCCCTTCCTCCCAACTTAAAGTGCTTTACAATCCGAAGACCTTCTTCACACACGCGGCATGGCTGGATCAGGCTTTCGCCCATTGTCCAATATTCCCCACTGCTGCCTCCCGTAGGAGTCTGGACCGTGTCTCAGTTCCAGTGTGACTGATCATCCTCTCAGACCAGTTACGGATCGTCGCCTTGGTGAGCCTTTACCTCGCCAACTAGCTAATCCGACCTAGGCTCATCTGATAGCGTGAGGTCCGAAGATCCCCCACTTTCTCCCGTAGGACGTATGCGGTATTAGCGTTCCTTTCGAAACGTTGTCCCCCACTACCAGGCAGATTCCTAGGCATTACTCACCCGTCCGCCGCTGAATCATGGAGCAAGCTCCATTCATCCGCTCGACTTGCATGTGTTAGGCCTGCCGCCAGCGTTCAATCTGAGCCATGATCAAACTCTTCAGTTCAATACTGCTTGGGTTTTGAGAAAACCCTAAACTTGGCTCAGCAATCGCAAATCTCTTTACAAGTAAAGAGTAACTCTCGAATTAACGAGTGTTGCTTTGTGATGCTGATAATCATGCGACTATCAGTCTTACATTCACAAGCACCCACACGAATTGCTTGATTCAGTTGTTAAAGAGCGTTTCGATCAAGTCTTTCGTCTCAACCGAGGCCGCGCATTTTACAGCAGCCTTTCTCACTGTCAAGCTGTTTTTCGAAAATCTCTTTTCTACTCAACCGCTTGCCGCTCCGATCAATCTTTATCTCTCGTCAGCGGGAGGCGAATCATACAGCGTTCAAAACCGCTGTCAACCACCTCTTTCACCGCTTCCGATCAATCCGACCGAAGCCACCAACAGGACTCAACCACCACCCTGCCAGCCCGGCGCATTCTACTCGAATCCGCCACCAGCACAACCCTCAGTCTCAAGCAACTTGTTGATTTACAAGAACTTTTAGCAGAGGACCGCGCCAGAAGTGGTGCGCATTATAGGGGGCTGAAAGTGTGCGTCAAGCGCTTTATTGCGCTCATGGCTCAACCACAAGCCGTGGCCATGGGCGGATCTCTCTTGCGGGGTTTCATTCGCGCCGTAAACCCATCGGCTTTACACTTGCCAACTTTGTTATTGCTTTGGCCCTGCTATGTCAGAACTCGACTCCGAACAGCTGGATCTTCTCCTTTTTCCTACCTGGCTCGTTCCGGTCGAGCCAGCGGGCGTAGTTCTCCGGGAGCATGGCCTGGGTATTCGCGACGGACGCATCGTCTTGATCGCTCCGCGGCCGGAGGCAAACAAGCATGCAGCAAGGTGCGTTCTGGAGCTGCCCGACATGCTTCTCGCACCGGGGCTGATCAACGCGCATGGGCATGCTGCGATGACCTTGTTTCGCGGACTAGCTGACGATCTTCCGCTCAAGAGTTGGCTGCACGATCACATCTGGCCTGCCGAAAATCGCTGGGTTGACGAAGCTTTCATTCAGACCGGTACGGAACTGGCAATTGCCGAGCAACTGCTAGGCGGTATCACCTGCATTTCGGACATGTATTTCTTCCCAGAAGTAGCCAGTGAAGTCATACATAGATGTGGGATGCGAGCCCAGATCGCCGTTCCGATAATGGATTTCGCCGTTCCGGGAGCCCGCGACGCAGGCGAAGCGTTACGCAAGGGCGTCGCGCTTTTCGACGATCTCAAGCACCATCCAAGGATCAGCATTGCGTTCGGTCCGCATGCCCCCTATTCAGTCGGCGACGACAGTCTTGAAAAAATGCGCATCCTGGTTGCGGAGACGGATGCAGGCATCCATATGCACCTGCACGAAACCGCGTCGGAGATACATGAAGCGTTGCAGCGTCATGGCGAGCGCCCACTGGCACGCCTGGCGAAACGACAGCTTCTAGGACCCCGCTTCCAAGCCGTACACATGACGCAGATCGACGACGAAGACCTTGCGCTCCTCGTCGAGAATAATTGCAGCGTAATCCATTGCCCCGAATCGAATCTGAAGCTGGCAAGTGGATTCTGTCCCGTGGAACGGCTTTGGGCCGCCGGCGTCAATGTGGCGATCGGCACGGACGGCGCGGCAAGCAACAACGATCTCGATCTGCTGGGCGAAACCCGAACCGCGGCGCTTCTTGCCAAAGCCGTCGCCGGATCGGCCAGCGCGCTGGACGCGCATCGCGCCTTGCGCATGGCGACCTTGAATGGCGCTCGAGCGTTGGGTCTGGACGAGCATACGGGTTCGCTGGAGGTTGGTAAGTTTGCGGATCTGGTGGCATTTGATCTTTCCGGCCTGGCACAGCAACCCGTTTACGACCCGGTGTCACAGCTTATATATACCTGCGGCCGGGACTGCGTTCGCCATGTCTGGGTAGCCGGAAAGCAACTGCTCAGCGATCGCCGATTGACCCGCATCGATCAGGACGAACTGATGGCGAGCGTGCGTCAGTGGGGCACGAAGATACGCAACGGAAAAAAGCTCTGACTCTTTCTACAGGACGCTGCACCACTGCGACAAACTGCCCCACGAGAGAGAACATTACCTCTCTCCTTTATCGGACTGAGGCTGGCAACATGGGCAATTGCAGCTCAAGCTTCACCTCAAGATCTTAAACGGAACAGACCATGAGCAACGTCGACAACGCCGAAATCGCCAAATTCGAAGCACTCGCCCATCGCTGGTGGGATCGTGAAAGCGAATTCAAGCCGCTGCACGAAATCAATCCACTACGCGTCAACTGGATCGACGAGCACGTCGCCTTGGCCGGCAAGAAAGTGCTCGATGTCGGTTGCGGCGGAGGGATTCTCAGCGAGGCGATGGCTCAGCGCGGCGCCCAGGTTACGGGTATCGACATGGGCGAAGCACCGCTTTCCGTGGCGCGCCTGCACCTGCTGGAGTCGGGACTGGAGATCGATTACCGGAGAATCACTGCCGAAGACATGGCTACGCAATGCCCCGAACAGTTTGATGTCGTAACCTGCCTGGAGATGCTGGAACACGTGCCGGACCCGGCCTCGGTAATTCGCGCCTGCTGCGCGCTGGTCAAACCCGGTGGCCAAGTGTTTTTCTCGACCATCAACCGCAACCCGAAAGCCTATGCGCTCGCTATCGTCGGGGCGGAGTACCTGCTGCAACTGCTGCCGCGCGGCACGCACGATTTCAAGAAATTTATCCGGCCGTCGGAGCTGGGCGCCTGGAGCCGCGATGCCGGCTTGGCAGTCAAGGATATCGTCGGTCTCACCTACAATCCGCTAACCAAGTTCTACAAGTTGTCGGCGGATGTCGATGTCAATTATATGGTTCAGACCATCAAGGAGGCTTGATGCGCCTGCGCGCCGTTTTATTCGATATGGACGGAACGCTGCTCGATACCGCCCCTGACTTCATCGCCGTTGCCCAAGCCATGCGACTGGCGCGCGGCCTGACTCCGGTCGCGGATCAGCAGATACGCGATGTGGTTTCTGGCGGCGCCCGGGCGATGGTACTGAGTGCATTCGACGTCGACCCCATGTCAGACGAGTTCGAAACGCTGCGTCTGGAGTTTCTCGAGCGCTACCAATCGCATTGCGCGGTGTACAGCCGCCTGTATGACGGGATGGAGCAACTGCTTCAGGACATCGAGCAAGCGAAGCTGATCTGGGGCGTGGTGACTAACAAGCCGTTGCGTTTTGCCGAACCGATCATGCAGCAGCTCGGGCTCGCTTCGCGCTCCTCGGTGCTGGTCTGTCCCGACCATGTCAGTCGCAGCAAGCCTGATCCAGAGCCGATGCTGCTCGCTTGCAGGAAGCTGCAGCTCGACCCGTCTACCGTACTCTTCGTCGGCGACGATCTGCGCGATATCGAATCGGGGCGCGCCGCCGGAAGCAAGACTGCCGCGGTGCGTTACGGCTACATCCACCCGGACGACAACCCAGGCCTGTGGGGGGCCGACGTGGTGGTGGACAACCCGCTTGAACTGCGCTCCGTGCTTGACCGGGCACTGTGCAGCTGCTGAGCCGTTGGCGCTTTGCGTCCAGACTTCTGAAACAAGAGAGACTTTTCATGTTTGACTACTCCGCCCGCCCCGACCTTCTCGCGGGCCGAATCATCATGGTGACCGGCGCTGGCCGGGGGATCGGCGAAGCGGCCGCGAAGGCTTACGCTGCTCATGGCGCCACGGTGTTGCTGCTGGGCAAGAACGAAGACAACCTCAACCGCGTCTACGACGATATCGAGGCAGCGGGTTACCCACGTCCGGCAGTCATTCCGTTCAACCTCGAGACGGCATTGCCGCACCAGTACGACGAACTCGCCGCAATGATCGAGCGAGAGTTCGGTCGTCTGGACGGCCTGCTGCACAACGCTGCCATTGTCGGTCCTCGTACACCGCTGGAGCAGCTCTCAGGCGACAATTTCATGCGCGTGATGCAGGTGAACGTGAACGCAATGTTCATGCTCACCAGCACGCTGCTGCCGCTGCTCAGGCTATCGGCGGATGCGTCGGTCATCTTCACTTCCAGCAGCGTCGGTCGTAAGGGCCGCGCATACTGGGGCGCTTACGCAGTATCGAAGTTCGCTACTGAAGGGCTGATGCAGGTTCTGGCCGACGAACTCGATGGCACCGCCTCAATTCGCGCAAACAGCGTGAACCCGGGCGCCACACGCACCGATATGCGCGCCAAGGCCTACCCAGGGGAGAATCCGCTGGTCAATCCGCTACCACAGGACATCATGCCGGTCTATCTGTATCTCATGGGTCCCGATAGCGCAGGCATCAACGGCCAAGCATTGAACGCTCAATAATCGAAGCCGCAAAGAGAAACGGGGTGCACCGCATGCGGGCACCCCGTTTTTTGTTAGCGAAGAAGGGAAATCACTCGTCGGGCCTCGCCACCGCTAGGCGATGCAAGGCTCGGCGGTGCGTTCACGAGCTACGCAGCTGCTCGTCGGCGAGGAAATCCTCCTCCAGCAGCGCATCCTGCATGCCGGCGCCGCCTTCATTTCCTTGTGGCTGGGTGACGGCACGCTTGCTACGCAGCTTGCCGAACTGATGGCTCAGCGCGTTGCCTAGCTTATCGATCGCACCGTCGATGGCCAGCTCCAGCGACTCGGCCTTGTGGGTCACGGAAATCGGCTGCTGCCCTTTCGGGCGTGCCTCGATCTGGCAGCGTTTGTCATGCGCGCCGGCTTTCTCGCCGTTTTCGTCGTTGAGATGCACGACGATTCGGGTCAGTTCGTCGTCGAAACGCTCCAGCTTGCTGGCGACACTGGCACTCACCCAGTCGACTAACCGGGCACTGCCTTCGATGTGGTTATCGCTATGAACCTGGATTTGCATACGTCGTCCTTACTTCCGCTTCGTGAAGGCCATCTTTTCAGATGGCTTGAGACAAGCTATGCCACCGTTGCCGTTTTTAAGCAACGGGGAAATCAGCGCAGCCGTGAAAAGAGCCTGATGACTGCCGACACGGCTCTGCCGTTTAGCAGCGCGATACGGGCAATTACCCGATGATTGGCGAGCGTTCGTCGCCGGCCCCGCTTCTGGAGGGGCCGCATCGAAAACCAGCCAAACCACGCATCGTTTTCAGGCCGCCTCGGGAAATAGCCGCAAGCCGTGATCAAGACATTGATCTACCAGCCATTTTCCATGCGCAAGGGAAAGACGCTGGGCCTTGTCCAGCTCCGCCATGAAGGCGTGCTCGACGGGCAGGGACATGCGGCGGGTAGCATGACCCGACGGGTCGCTGATTCGGCAACCGCCGGCCCAAGGCGTCGGCGAACCGGGATACTCCATCACATCGGCAATGATGTGATAGCCACGGTAGGTGCATTGCATCGTGCTCATGATCGGTACCTCGCAGTCTCGAAGGCATCCATCAGGACGATACGACTGTTCGACAGCAACAAAAGCCCCGCTGGAGTACCAAGCATCCATCCGGCATGCAATCCGAGAACGGATCCTAGCGGATGTGTTCGACAGGCTGCGCGCCTCACCACGGCAATGCAATGTGCGACCGACGAAGGGCGCCTCAGCCATCCAGCGACGGGCCAATCAATTCCGCCAGCTGGTCATAAACGCCCGGACCGGCCACCAGATAAGGATTGCCATCGAGCAAGCCATCGTTGCGAAAGAAGTCGTTGATCCGTCCGCCAGCTTCCGTCACAAGCACAAGGCCGGCGACGCAGTCCCAACTTTTGAGCTGCGTTTCGTAGTAGCCGATCAAGCGCCCGGCGGCGACATAGGCCGTCATCAGCGCACCGGAACCGTTGCGGATGAACATGCCGCCCTCCTCCAGCAGCTTTTGCAGGAAGGGGATGAAATGCTCCTTGCCGCGCGGATGAAAGGTTCCGGTCCCCGTCAACCCCTCACGCACATGTCGCGCCTGACTGACAGCGAGCGGCGTGTCATTGACGAAGGCACCGCTGCCCTTGCAACCGTGGAACAGCTCGCGGTGATTCGGATCGGCGATGGCACCGAGGTACGGCTCGCCGTCGACCAGCAGGCCGACGGACACACACCAGTTATGCAGCCCATTGACGAAGCAGGCGGTGCCATCGATAGGATCGATGACCCAGACGCAGCGTGCATTGAGATCGGCGGAGCCACTCTCCTCGCCGAGAAAGCCATCCTCGGGGAAATGCTCGCTCAGCTGCGCACGAATGAAGGCTTCGATCTGCTTGTCGGCAATGCTGACCACGTCCTGTCGGTCATCCCCCTTGTGCTCTACCGTTAGATCGTTGCGTTGCTGATAGAACTCCATGCCCATTTGCGCTGCCTGCTGTGCCACGCTTTTCGCCCAGGCATAACGCGCCTCGATATCGAGCGTGGTGCCGGTGGAAGAAGCCATCGCAAAATCCTCAGAAGCCGAAGTGAAGGCGGGATTCTAAAGACAGGCAGCGCTCGGGCCTACCGCATCCCGGATATTTCAAGTAGCCCTTATAAGCAACATTTGAATATGTAGCCAATTAGGGCTACTTTCTGGCAGGTAGCGTATGTACACCAACGGAGCGACTCGTGAACCTGAAGGCTGTCCTGACCGGAGATCTCATCGACTCACGCTCGATGCGCGACCCCAACGCATTCATCGCTCAGCTGAAGATTTTGCTCAGCGAACTCGGCGAGCACTTTGACGCCCAGGTCGAAACCTTCCGCGGCGATGGCTTTCAGGTTGTCATGCGCCATGCGCAGGACGTGTTCGACTGCGCGGTGGCGATACGCGCCGGCCTGCTTGCCGCCAGCGCGCCAGGCGAGCGCTGGGATGCGCGGCTGGCCTTGGGCATCAGCCAGGACAACACCGCGGCGCAGCCCTACAGCGAAGCCTTCGTTCTCTCCGGCAGGGGGTTGGATGGCATGAAAAAAGAGACGTTCTGCATCTTCAGCGACGAGCCCGGGCTCCAGCGCTGCACCGAGTTGCCGACCGCATTTCTCGCTGCACTGATTGATCGCTGGACCCCCGTGGAAGCGCAGACCTATTTCTTGCATCTGGTCCAAGGTCGCGACCAGCAGAGCATCGCCGAGCAGCTGGGCAAATCCCGCGTGACGGTGACCAAGGCCCTGCAACGCGCCGACGCGCGCCTGGTGGATCGCTATCTGGCCTGCACTCGCGGCTGGGTCGAGGAGCTGCAGCATGCCTGACTCGACGACGCTGCTGCTGGCGCTACTGCTCGGACACGTCGCCGTGGATTTCCTGCTGCCACTGCGCCAGCGTATTCGGACTCACACGCCAGCCTGGCGCAGCCCGGCGCTCTATCTTCTGGCATTTGCCCAAGGACTCGCGGCGCTGGTGATATTCGCCCTGCTGCGCGGCGGACTGGCGTTCGCCTGCGGTGCGGCCCTGGTATTGGCGTCGGGTCGCCTGCTGACCGCCGGCTGGGCGGCCAGCCGAGGTCCTCGCACTGCCGCCACGCTCCTTCTGGAACATGGCGTGCAGGTGGTACTGGTGCTAGCGCTCTGGCTATCCAGCGAACGACTGTGGACTTCGTTCCCGACCTTCCTGCAGGCGCAGGCCAGCACCCATCACCTGTCGATCCTGCTGACCTATCTGGTGGCCTTCAAACCAGCCTCGGCGTTGATCGGCGCCCTGCTCAAGCCCTGGCAGGAGCGCCTAGGCACTGACGATTCACTGGTCAACGGCGGCGCGTTCGTCGGCTATCTGGAACGTGGCCTGATCGTGACCTTCGTGCTGCTGGACCAATGGCAGGCGATCGGCTTTTTGCTGACTGCCAAGAGCATCCTGCGCTTCAACGAATTGAAGGGCCGCAACAACCGCCAGCGCAGCGAATACGTACTGCTGGGTACGCTGTTGAGCTTTTCGCTGAGTATCGCGCTGGGGCTGGCCGTAGCGCTTACACAGGATCCATAAGCGTGCCGGAGGTCACGGCGCGTTGTGTTCGTGCAGGCGCACGTTGAGCTCATCGACGATCGGCGCCCACTCCGCGTCCTCCAGCAATTCGCCCTTGAGGAATGCCGCTTGCGACTCGTTCCAGAACGGCGCCTCGGACACCTTCACCTCGTTGGGCAGCGGCGCATGCTGGGCGATGAACGCGTCGATACTGGCCGGATCGGAGTCCAGCCCCAGTTGTTCGAACAGGGTACCGAGGTCTTTATTGGGCAGTTCCATGAAATTCTCCGCATCGATGGCGCAGGCGATCATGCGCGCGCCGTTGCAGATAAGAGGCCGTTGCAAGCGATGCAGTTCCACCACGTTTCCCCAGCACGATGGCATAGCGCACTCCACGACCGCCCTCCTCCCTGCCTCCAGCTACAGCGCCGACAGCGCGCGGTATTCGTCCTGAGCGAGCTGATCGGTCATGCCGCTGACAAGGTCCTGCAGCAGACGGCTGCGGTAGTAGAACTCCCACAGCGCAAAGTCCGGCGAAGCCTGCGGCACATCCTTCAGCGCCTCGTGATAGGCCTTGACCAGCTGATCGGGCAGGCGACGGGCAAGCATCTGCAGTTGCGGCTCGCGCCGACAGTCGCCGGCGGCCAGCGCACGGAAGGTCGCCGGCGCAACCCGTAGCAACGCGCCATAGTCATCCAACAGTCCCTGGAGGATGCGATAGCCCTGCAGTTGCAGTGTTTCCACTTCGCGATGGCAGAACACCCGCTCCATCGCTACATCCTTGAATGTCTGCACGATGGCGTTGGGCAAGCTGCGATCCTCCAGCAACGCCCGATCCAGCGTGCCGTGGAAGATCGCCTCGATGTTGTCGATGAACTGCCGCGCGGCGTGCTGCACCAGCGGGTGAATCATGGTCACCCGCAGCCAGATGAAGAACTCGCCGGTCTTGTTGATCGGCTCGCGCCCGGCGCGCTCCAGTGCATAGCCAACCATGCTGCGAAAGCTGCGCTCGGCACCGGGAATCGGCTCATCCAGCGCGCCATGCTCGGCGAACTTGACCAGCAGCAGCTGCGCCAACTGCTCGATGGTGAAGATGCCCTTCTCCACCGAATCCTCGATATCGGCCAGGCAGTAGGCGATGTCATCGGCGGCCTCCATGATGTAGGCAAGCGGATGGCGGCTACCGGGCTGCAAGTCGAGCACCTGCTGCAGTTGCTCGATGAACGGCTGCTCCGACAGGTAGAAACCGGGCTTTTTCTGCAGATAGGCGCCGGGACTGCCTTGCACCGGCCGCTCGGCATACGCGGCACGCACGTACTTGAGCAGTCCGGCGGTCTGGGTATAGGTCAGATTCAACCGCAACAGGCTCACCACCAGACGGATCGCCTGCGCGTTACCCTCGAAGCGCTTGAGATCGGCCAGCATGCGCGCGCGCAGCTCGGCATCGCCTTGCCCAAGCGGTACCGCGGCGCCAAACAGCTCGTCGAGATGACGCGCGAACCATTCGCCGATAGCGAATTCGCCGAAATGGCCAAAGGGCGGGTTGCCGATGTCGTGCATCAGACAGGCCATCTCCACCAGGCTCTGCAACACGTTTTCGATCCCGTCCAGACCGTAGTCCGACGCTCTGGCACCCAGCTGCTTGTACAGTGTGCGGACGATGAACCGGCCGGTCTGCTGCACCTCCAGCGAATGCGTGAGGCGGCTGCGCACCGCGGCGTTGCGCTCCAGCGGAAAGACCTGCGTCTTCTGCTGCAACCGACGCACGGCAGCGGAATTGATGATACGGCCACGATCGCTTTCCAGCTGATCGAGAATTGCGCCAATGTCGCCGTCGCTCGCCTTCATGCCGGCCTCGACCCTGCCGTAGGGACGCTGGCGGGAAATCTTTTCCTTGAAATCAACCGGCATAGCTCGCACTCGCACAACGGAAAGCGCCGAGCCTAACGCGCTGTCGCCGCGATACCAAGCGCGGGACTGGCATTGGCGCGCGGGCTCTGCTATCCAGTCGCCCACATCGACAGGAGGCCCCATGAAACGAGCGGATTTCCATCAGCAGAACGCAGCACGTGCCCAGGCCGAAGCACAGCGGCTGCTCGACCAGCGCGCTACGCTGGGTGCGCAGTGGCTCGCCTGGGCCGCGACCGAGCTTTATCGGCTCAGTCCCGCCGAATACGCCTCGATGGTCCGTCGCGAACTCGAGCGGCTCAGCCGCGAACCCGAGAATGAGCGCAGCCACCCGTCTCGTTGAACAGGCTGCCTGACGACAGCGGGTCCATACTGTTTGGGCAGGCAGGCGCGGTTCGACCAGTCGCCCCGTCCCGCCGACTCGAAGTACCCAGCCACTTACCGTCCGAGGTGAACATCATGAGCAAGGGTATGGATACGAAGAAGCAGGCCAAGAAGAAGCCGCTGAAAAGCGCTCAGGAAAAACGCCTGGCCAAGCGCGCCAAGAAGAGCGGCTCCACGCTCTTGGGCAGCCACACCGCAACCCACTAGGCGACAATCCCGCCAAGCACGCCCCGCACACTGCGGGGCGTTTGGCCTCAGCAATCAGCATTACGAGCGCGCTCCGAGCGGACGCATGAGCCCGACCAGCCGCGCGCCGCCGACATTGACCAACAAGCCCAGCATGACCAGCAGGGCACCGGTCATCTGCAGCGCATCGAGGCGCTCGCCGAGCAACAGCGCCGACGACGACAGACCAACCACCGGCACCAGCAGCGAGAACGGCGCCACCTGGCTCGCCGGATAGCGCGACAACAGTCGACTCCACAGGCTGTAGCCGAGAATGGTCGCCCCGAACGACAGATAGGCCAGCACCAACAAGGACTTCAGGCCGAAGCCCTGCAGTGCGGCCTCGATGGCTACCGGCCCCTCCAGCCACCACGATAGCCCCAGAAACGGCAACGGCGGCACCAGGCTGCCCCACACCACCAGGCCAACCAGATTCACATCGCCGATCTTGCGCGTCACGACGTTGCCCAGCGCCCACATCGACGCTGCGCCGATGGTCAGCACGAAGCCGGCCAGCGTCATCCCCTGCCCACTCTGCGCGCCGATCAGCGCCAGCCCGCCGGCAGCAACCAGCAATCCCAACAGATTAACGGAACGCACCCGCTCGCCCAGCAGCAGCGCGGCAAAGAACAGCGTGAAGAACGCCTGCGACTGCAGAACCAGCGAAGCCAGCCCGGCGGGCATGCCTACCTTCATTGCCGAGAACAGGAACGCGAACTGCCCCAGCGAAATGGTCAGGCCATAGGCCAACAACCAGCGCAACGGCACCCGCGGCGGCCTGATGAAGAAAACCGCCGGCAACGCCGCCAGCAAAAAGCGCAACGCCCCGAGCAGCATGGGCGGCACATCTTGCAACCCCACCATGATGACGACGAAGTTCAAGCCCCAGACCACGATCACGACCAGAGCGAGCAACAGATCTCTCGGCGACATGACACCCCACCCCGCATCGGGTAAAGAATCATTAGAGCCGCTGTCCGGACGGACCTCTCCGTACAGTGAACAGGCATTTCGTCGATACAGTTCGCCGCCATTCGCTGCATACAGATGCCGCCGGAACGGCGACCAGCTAGAATTCGCCGCTCGAACGACCTCACACGAGACAGGCTATGGGCGCACAGTGGAAAGCGAAGCATAAGGAAGCGGCAGCGAACGCCAAAGGACGGATCTTCGGCAAGTTGTCGAAGGAAATCATGATTGCCGCCCGCAGCGGCGCCGACCCTGACATGAACCCCCGTCTACGCCTGGTGGTCGAGCAGGCCAAGAAGGCCTCCATGCCCAAAGACACCCTGGAGCGTGCCATCAAGAAAGGCGCGGGCCTGAGCGGTGAGGTCGTCCATTACGAGCGCACCCTCTACGAAGGCTTCGCGCCGCATCAGGTTCCGCTGATCGTCGAGTGCCTCACCGACAACCTCAACCGCACCGTGGCGGAAATCCGCGTGCTGTTCCGCAAGGGCCAGCTGGGCTCCTCCGGTTCGGTGAGCTGGGATTTCGACCATGTCGGCATGATCGAAGCGGCCCCCGAAGGCGATGCCGATCCTGAAATGGCCGCCATCGAGGCCGGCGCGCAGGATTTCGAAGCGGCAGATGAGGGTGCCACGCTGTTCATCACCGAGCCTACCGACCTCGATGCGGTGTGCAAGGCACTGCCGGAATTCGGCTTCACCGTGCAATCGGCACAGCTGGGCTATCGACCGAAAAATCCGGTCAGCCTGTCGGGAGCCGAGCTGGAGGAAGTCGAAGCGTTCCTCGAAGCCATCGATGCACACGACGATGTCCAGCATGTCTACGTCGGTCTGGCCGGCTGACGTACGACACACCTTCACCGTGAACAGACTTCAGCGAGCGGACCAGCCATGAGCACGAACAAGCCAACCACGCCCTACAGCCAGCGCGAGCAGGGTTATCGGGAAAAGGCGTTGAAGATGTATCCCTGGGTCTGCGGACGTTGCGCGCGGGAATTTTCCGGCAAGCGTCTCAGCGAGTTGACGGTCCATCACAAGGACCATAATCACGACAACAACCCGGAGGACGGTTCCAACTGGGAGCTGCTCTGCCTGTACTGTCACGACAACGAGCATTCCCGCTATACGGATAGTCAGTACCAGGCAGAAGCCCGCCCCGGCAGCGACCTGGGGCCGAAGGAAACCTTCAAGGCCTTCGCCAACCTGGCCGATCTGCTCAAGGGCAAGCAATGACGTAGGGCGGCCAAGCCGCCCGAGCCGTCACTTGACCAGCAGAACCGGAACGGTCACCTCGTGGATCACCCGGGTCGCCACGGAGCCCAGCACCAGTCCGGTGAAACTGCCCAGCCCGCGCGTCCCCATCACCACGGTATCGCAACCCAGACGCTTGACCGCATCGTTGATCTGCTCGGAGACGTTGCCAAGCACTGCATGGGTTGCATGGGTGATTCCGGCAGCCTTCAGCTTCTGTGCGGCCTCGTCGAGCACTTCCTGAGCTTGCGCCATCAGGCCGGCGTTGAGATCGTCGATCAGGCTGGCGGTAACGTATTCGCCGTAAATGATGGGTTCGTGCTGGACATTCAGTACCTGCACCTGCAGCGGCAACGACGTATCGCGAACCAGATCGATCACATACTGCAGCGCGCGTTTGGCGTTTTCCGAACCATCGAATGCAAGCAGAATATTGCGCATAGACACCTCCCTTGTTGAGTGAACTTGAGCATAGCCCAGCAGCATGACAGCGGCTCGCCACCATCGAGGCTGTCTTGATCTGGCGCAAGCAGGCATCATTTCAGGCTAATCACGCGACGCTGAGGTAAGCATGACAACCCCTGAAACTCCCCCTTTCGGCACCGCCGACGCCTCGTTCCAGGCAGCGGGCGGCACTGCCGGCATCGAGCGACTGGTAGATGATTTCTATCACGCCATGAATCAACTCCCACAGGCAGCGGGTATTCGCGCTATGTACCCCGAAGACCTGACATTGCCACGCGAGAAACTGGCCGCATTCCTCAGCGGCTGGCTGGGCGGGCCGCGTCACTATGCGCAAAAATTCGGTCCAATCAGCATTCCGCAATTCCATACACGCTGGGAGGTCGGCGACGCCGAGCGCGACGCCTGGCTCGACTGCATGGCCTACGCCATTGCACGACAGCCCTATTCCGCCGAATTCGCCGAATACCTGCTCCAGCAGCTGCGCGTACCCGCCCAGCGTATTCTCCAGGCGCAGCCCGCGCATGGTTGTCCAGGCGCGCGGCAATAACGCGGCACAGCTTCATCGTTCAGCTTCATCAGGCTTCGATACGAGCGGCTCGAACGCTAGACTAGGCGGCCTCAAAAACCAGCGGACGGCCATGTCAGCCCTCGACTTCCTGCAGCTCTCTGCCGCGCAACACCCCCTGATCGTGAAGTTCTACCGGACCCATCACAGTCGCAACCGGGTTCGGCCACAGGCACGATGCTGGGTTGTACGCCGACGATGCGAGATCATTGGTGGGCTGTGCCTGACACCCGTGGCGTACGGCCATTTCCTGACCGGCCTGCTGATCGCTCCAGATGAGCGCAACCAGGGCATCGGCGCACAATTGATGCGGCAGGCCCTGAAGGACATCCAGCAGCCGATCTGGCTGTTCTGCCAGCCACGTCTTTATGGCTTCTATGCACGTCTCGGATTTACCCTAGCTAGCACCCTGCCCGAGGCGCTGGCTGATCGGCTGGCACGCTACCAGCAAACCAAGACATTGATTGCCCTTCAACGCAACGCGCGGATGACCCCCTTGCCCAGACCAACGCTGACGATATCCATTGCCTGCCTGTTCGATGAATCCGGACGCGTCCTCGTCGTGCGCAAGCGCGGCAGCTCCTATTTCATGTTGCCCGGCGGAAAGTCGGAGCCAGGCGAAACACCCATACAGACGCTGCAACGTGAACTGCGGGAAGAGCTAGGGTTGCAGCTGGATGAAGGCGCGTTCCAGTCGCTCGGTCATCATTCAGCGCCAGCCGCGAACGAGCCGGGACACTGGCTCGAAGCGGAGGTGTTCCAAGCGTCCCTTACCCAGTCCGTAAAGGTGCAGGCGGAACTGGAGGAGTTGGACTGGCTGGGCTTGCCACCTGCGCGTACCGAGCATCTGGCACCGCTGCTGCGTGAAAAAATTCTACCGCTGCTGCTGGAGCGCGAAGACCGGCTCTCGCTGCGCTTTACACAACCTGCAGCGACTGATTAAAGAACTGCCGTTAAAGCTGATCGGCGCGGCTGCGCTTGCGGCAAGCCGTGGGTTCGACACTGGCGCTACTTTTTCCGGGCAAAAAAAAAGGGGCGGGAGTTTATCCCCGCCCGTCTTCTTCCCTGCTCCCTTTGTCCATCATCTTCCTGATGAAATCGCTCCGCGATTGTTCCTTGGCCCTCATCCCTGCTGACCCGTGCTTATCCATAAGCACGGAGGGGATATTAATGACTTTAAGGGCGCCGACAACTCGCAGAGATTCGCGCACCGATGCTGCCTAACAGCCCGGACCTCAGAAAAAGAATTTTAAAATCAATCAGATAAGCAAAATTCTGGCGAATCGAGGAAAACGCAGCAGCGCGATTACACGCTTCTCTTACAGTGTGCGTAAGCAAATGCTTACAAAAGAAAGCGACACACGGGAAACCTCTACGACTCGCGATTAATTCCATCGACCGTGAGCCGTCGAATTGGCAAAGGGCATCACTACGGCGGGGCATGCTCGCTATTGGCCCGGCAGAGCGGCCGGGCTAATAGCGGGCAACTCCCTACTGGAACAGCGCCTCGCTAGAAAGACCATTGCGCTCCAGAATCTCGCGCAACCGCCGCAGCGCTTCGACTTGAATTTGCCGAACGCGCTCGCGAGTAAGGCCGATCTCCTGTCCGACTTCCTCCAGCGTGCAACTCTCATGACCGCGCAGCCCGAAACGACGCACCACCACTTCACGCTGCTTTTCGGTCAGATCGGAAAGCCACTGATCGATGCTGGCGGACAGATCGTCATCGAGAAGCAGCTCACAGGGATCGCTCGGTTTGTCGTCCGTCAGGGTGTCGAGCAAGGTCTTGTCGGTATCCGGTCCAAGCGATACGTCCACCGAGGTAACACGTTCATTGAGCCCGAGCATGCGTTTCACCTCGGCCACCGGCTTCTCCAGCAGGTTGGCGATTTCTTCGGGGCTGGGCTCGTGATCGAGCTTCTGGGTCAGCTCTCTGGCCGCGCGCAGGTAGACGTTGAGCTCTTTGACCACATGAATGGGCAGGCGGATGGTGCGGGTCTGGTTCATGATCGCCCGCTCGATGGTCTGCCGAATCCACCAGGTGGCATAGGTCGAGAAGCGGAAACCACGCTCGGGATCGAACTTCTCCACCGCGCGGATCAGCCCCAGGTTGCCCTCCTCCACCAGATCGAGCAGCGACAGACCGCGATTGACGTAACGTCGGGCGATCTTGACGACCAGTCGCAGGTTGCTTTCGATCATGCGCTTGCGCCCCGCCGGATCGCCCTTGCGCGCCAGGCGGGCGAAATGAACTTCTTCTTCGGGGGTCAGGAGGGGGGAAAAACCGATTTCGTTGAGATACAACTGCGTGGCGTCGAGCGCGCGGTTGTAGTCGATGAACTTGTGTTGCTTGCTGGCCGCGAGCTTGCCTTTGCTACTCGCGGGACTTCGATGCGCCTCGCCAACCGCCTCGAAGTCTAGGGTGGGTTCCATGAGCAGAACCTCGTCGTCAACGTCAAACTCCAGCGCTTTTTTTTCGAGTGCCATTTTTATTGTCCCGTTCTGAGTTCGACAACGGGCTCAGGCGACGCGCGATCCTTGGCGAAACCAGAGCCCATCCTACGTGGAACGGGTGGCCGTCAGGTCAACGCCTTGGCAGGTACTGCATGGGGTCTACGGGTTTGCCCTGACGGCGGATCTCGAAATGCAGCTTTACGCGGTCGGTGCCCGTCGAACCCATCTCGGCAATGCTCTGCCCAGCTTTGACTTGTTGACCCTCCCGAACCAGCAGCCTGCGGTTGTGGCCGTAGGCGCTCACATAGGTATCGTTGTGCTTGATGATCACAAGTTCGCCGTAACCCCGTAAACCACTACCGGCGTACACAACAGTCCCATCAGAAGCAGCCAAAACAGGCTGGCCTAATTGCCCAGCGATATCAACGCCTTTATTCAAACTCCCGTTTGAGGAAAAACGCCCGATGATCTGACCGTTCGTTGGCCATGCCCAGCCGCTGGCCGAACGTGCCACCGGAGTGACCTTCGTGGCCGGCACCGGTTGGGTGGGCGCCTTGCTGAGTGTTGGCGGCGACTGCTGAGGGACGGGCGTTGCGACAACAGCAGGCGGCACTGTCCTGGGGGTTGGCGCAGGCGTTGGCGCGCTTCGAGGTATCGGAGCACCGGCCACGGCGTTGCTCGCACCCCGGTCGAAGCGAATGCGTTGCCCTGGATGGATGACATAGGGCGGTTGAATCCCGTTTGCGCGGGCCAGTGCGCGCCAATCCCACCCGTAGCGACCGGCGATCGACGACAGCGTGTCGCCGCGACGCACCGTGTGATAGCCGCTGGTAACGGCCGGACGGCCGTTACGGTCCACCACCTGCACGCCTCCCTGCTGGGGTGTCGAACAGCCGGTCAGCAACCAGCCGGCCAACAGCGCGCCAGGCACGAAACGGAACAAGGGATCGCGAATCAACCGCTGAATGGCTGTGAGCCTCAATGCTCGCTCCCTGAAGAAGAACTCTCTGTTCAGACGCTTTCTGCTGCCGGCTGGCGGCGACTGGCGAGCCACTCCAGGCTGAGCACCAGCGCGATACCGGCGACCGCCAGAACAACTGCCAATACGAATTGCGGATCCTGCCCGGTGAGTTCGCCATAGGCGCCCGGAAACAGGTTCTGTTCCAGCACCGGCGTACGCTCGCCGTGCGAATTGGTGCGCCAGGTCAGCGTTTCCTTCCACGGCCAGACCTTGTTCAGCGAACCCAACATCAGCCCGGTGAGAAAGGCCAGCGTCAGATCGCGCCAGCGATGCAGCGTCCAGTGAAGCAGTTTGGCGAAGCTGAGCAGCCCTACCGCACACCCGACCGCAAACACGACCAGTACGGCGATGTCGAAGCTCTTTACCGCGGCCAGCACCGTCGGATAGAGACCGAGAAGCACCAGCACGAAGCTGCCGGAGATACCCGGCAAGATCATCGCGCAGATGGCGATGGCTCCTGCGAAGAACAGGCTAAGACTATCGGTTCCCCACTGCATCGGTGCCGCCACGGTGATCCAGTAGGCGAAGGCGATACCCAGCACGAAGCTGATACCGCTCGACAGGTTGCGTTGACGGATTTCCCGAGCGACCAGGTGCACCGAGACCAGAATCAGACCGAAAAAGAACGACCACACTGGAATCGGATGCTGCTCCAGCAGATAGGTAATCAAGCGAGCCAGACTGAATACGCTGGTGAGGATACCGGCCAGCAAAGTTATCAGAAACCCGGCATTGGCGATTGTCCAGGCCTCGCCCACCCGGCCACGTAGCAACGATCCCAGCGCCCGGGGAAACGCCGCGATAGAACGCAGCAGTTCGTCATAGATGCCGGTAATGAACGCGACAGTCCCGCCGGATACGCCAGGCACCACATCCGCCGCACCCATCGCCATGCCCTTGGCGTACAGCAACAAAGCGTCTTTCATGCTTCCTTCCACTGATGATCAAACAACCGGTCCATTGAGCAGCGGCACGAAGCGTACGGAATCCAGAAGGCGGCGCGAAAAGCCGGTTTCCTCACGAACGATCAGCATCAGTTGCTGAACCTCGCCGGCCCCGACTGGAATCACCAAACGCCCACCGGGCGCCAGTTGATCGAGCAGGGCCTGCGGTACCTCGGCAGCCGCCGCAGTAACGATGATGCCATTGTAGGGCGCCAGCGCAGGCCAGCCCTCCCAGCCATCACCCCAGCGAAAGACCACGTTACGCAGCTTGAGTTCGGCCAGACGCTCCTTGGCACGCTCCTGCAACGCCTGGATGCGCTCCACGGAAAACACCCGCTCGACCAGCTGCGCCAACACCGCGGTCTGGTAACCCGAACCGGTACCGATCTCCAGCACCTTGTCCAGCGGGCCGTCGGCCAGCAGTAGCTCGCTCATGTGGGCGACCATGAACGGTTGCGAAATCGTCTGGTTGTGTCCGATGGGCAGCGCAGTGTCCTCGTACGCGCGATGCGCCAGTGCTTCGTCGACGAACAGATGCCGCGGCGTGCGGCGGATCACTTCGAGCACATGAGGATTGGAAAGACCCTCCTCGTACAACCGCTGGATCAACCGATCGCGGGTGCGCTGCGAGGTCATGCCGGTACCGTGTCGCATCAGATCGCCCGATCCGCGATGACTCACAGCAGATCCTCCAGCCAGCGATCAAGGCCGTGGAATGCCTCGCGGAACGTGCGATCCAGCTGCAGCGGCGTGATCGACACATAGCCCTGCATCACGGCATGGAAGTCCGTACCAGGTCCGCCATCCTCGACGTCTCCGGCGACGGAAATCCAATAACCTTCCTTGCCACGCGGATTGGCCTGCTTGACCGGCGGCTTGGCGCGGCTGCGATGCCCAAGACGGGTCAGCCGAATACCGCGGATGTGATCCAGCGGCAGGTTCGGCACATTGACGCTGAGCACCGTGCGCGGCGGCAGATCGAGCTGATCATGTTTCTCGACCAGCGTCCGGGCGATGGCGGCTGCAGTCGGCAGGTTTTCCGGAGAACGGGAAATCAGCGAGAAGGCGAATGCCGGACGCCCCGTGAACCGTCCTTCGATGGCCGCCGCGACGGTGCCTGAATAAAGCACGTCGTCGCCCAGGTTGGCGCCGAGGTTGATACCCGAGACGACCATGTCTGGCGTTTCGGCCAGCAGCCCGTTGAGCCCGAGGTGCACGCAATCGGTGGGCGAGCCGTTCAGGCCGATGAAGCCGTTGGGCATGCTCACGGGATGCAGCGGGCGATCCAGGGTGAGTGCGCTGCTGGCGCCGCTCATGTCCTGGATCGGGGCAACCACCCGGCACTCGGCATAGTCGGCCAGCGCGTCATAAAGCGCGGCGAGCCCGGGCGCATGCACCCCGTCGTCGTTGGCGATCAGAATACGCATCAGATGTCCATCTGCCCTGCCAGGTTGACCAACTCGCGCACCACAGCGGTGGCGAAACATCCGGTCGGCAGGACGAATTCCAGTTGCAGAATGTCAGGCTCGGGATAATGCCACGACAAACCCCCAATGGGGAGGCGAAGAATGCGCCGTTCGTGCTTCATGCCAGCATCTGCGAGCCACTTGGCGATCACCGGCTCATTGCCAGCAATCCGCTGTTCCAGCGCCTGGACATCGCCTGCGGCCGGCGATTCTCCAGCGCCCCACAGCGGTCCGGTGGGATGCAGATCGAGAATCGCCAGCCGCGGATCATCACATTCAGCCTCACCCGCCGGAAAAAAACTGCGGCTATCGGTGAACGCGAGCAGATCACCCACCTGAGCACGATCCCAGGTTGCCGCAGCGACCCGGTCGGCAAGAACGCGGTTGAACAGGTAGCTGCGGCCGGCCGAGAGTAGCCGCGAACGCAAGTTGCGCTGCTCCGGCAGTTCCCCGCGGCCGGCGAATTCGCGGGCGCCGTGCAGATTGCCACCTTCATGGCCGAAACGCTGCAGACCGAAATAGTTGGGTACACCCTGATCCCGGATGCGCTCCAGGCGCGCGTCGAGCGCTGCACGCTCGCCGCGCAGCTCCGTCAGGCGCAGAGTGAAGCCGTTGGCCGAATGGGCGCCGCGCTGCAATTTGCGCTGGTGGCGGCTGCGCTGGAGGATCTTCAGGCTTTCGTTCTCCGCAGCCGCCAGGTCCGGGTCGCTCTTGCCCGGCAGGTGCAGACTGAACCACTGCCGGGTCAGCGCCTGGCGGTCCTTCAGCCCTGCGTAGCTGACCATCCTCAGCGGCACCCCGGCGGCTCGCGCGATGCGTCGGGCGGCTTCCTCGGTGTTGAGGTTGCGCTTTTCCACCCATAGCCACAGGTGCTCGCCTTCACCGGACAAGGCGATGTCCAGCACCTCGTCGACCTGAAAGTCCTCGGCCACCGCCTTCAGCACCGCACTTCCGCAAGGCTCGCCATGCGCCCGTGGCCCCAGCAGCTGGTTCTCGCTCATGCGCGTACCAGCAAGGCGACCGCATGCACCGCGATTCCCTCCTCGCGCCCGACGAAACCAAGCTTCTCCGTGGTGGTGGCCTTGACGTTGACCTGATCCAGCGCCACCTGCAGATCGGCGGCGATCAGCTCGCGCATGCGCTCGATGTGCGGCGCCATCTTCGGCGCCTGCGCAATGATGGTGGTATCGACGTTGCCGACCGCCCAGCCCTTGGCTTTCACCTGCTCTAGCACATGACGCAACAGCACGCGGCTGTCGGCGCCCTTGAACTGTGGATCGGTGTCCGGGAAATGCTTGCCAATGTCACCCAGCGCCGCCGCGCCGAGCAGTGCATCGCTCAAGGCGTGCAGCAGCACGTCACCATCGGAATGCGCCAGCAACCCGAAGCGATGCGCAATCCGCACACCGCCGAGCGTGATGAAATCGCCCTCACCGAAGCGGTGTACGTCATAACCGTGGCCGATACGCATATGAGAGATACCTTCGAAAGAACGCAGGCGGCCGATTCTACAGGACCCCGTAGTGTCCGGATGACAAAGAGCCGCTGAGCTATCGATATCGGCGATAAGCATCATCAACTATATCAATCATATATCGCCAAACCACGATATATAGTTCGCCTCATTCCGATATACCTTTCAACGGAACCGATATGCCGGACGACCTCGACGACATCATCAAAGCACTCGCCCACCCGCTGCGCCGCGACATTCTGCGCTGGCTCAAGGAGCCGCACCTGCATTTCGCCGAACAGCATCACTCGCTGGAGAACGGCGTCTGTGCCGGGCAGATCGATCAACGGGCCGGGCTGTCGCAGTCGACAGTGTCAGCGCACCTGGCAACGCTGCAGAAGGCCGGCCTGATCAACAGCCAGAAGGTCGGCCAGTGGCATTTCTTCAAGCGCAACGAGGCCGTGATTCAGGCCTTCGTCGAACGCATCGGCCAGTCACTCTGAAGCTCTTCATTTTCCCAATGCACAGGAGCGGTATCGCTATGCCCACTCTCTTCGACCCGATCAAGATCGGCGATCTGGAACTCACCAACCGCATCATCATGGCGCCTCTGACCCGTTGTCGTGCCGAACCCGGCCGCGTCCCCGGCGACTTGATGGTCGAGTATTACGCGCAGCGCGCCGGTGCCGGCCTGATCATCAGCGAAGCCACTTCGGTCACGCCGATGGGTGTCGGCTACCCGGACACGCCCGGCATCTGGTCGGCTGAGCAGGTGCAAGGCTGGAAGAAGATCACCGAAGCCGTGCATGCCAAGGGCGGCAAGATCGTGCTGCAGCTCTGGCATGTGGGGCGTATCTCCGATCCGCTGTACCTCGACGGCCAGTTGCCGGTCGCTCCGAGCGCCATCAAGCCGGCTGGCCATGTCAGCCTGGTGCGTCCGATGAAGGACTACGAAACTCCGCGCGCGCTGGAAACCAGCGAGATCCCGGCCATCGTCGAGGCCTACCGCAAGGGTGCCGAGAATGCCAAGGAGGCCGGTTTCGACGGCGTGGAAATCCACGGCGCCAACGGCTATCTGCTCGACCAGTTCCTGCAGGACAGCACCAACCAGCGCACCGATGCCTATGGCGGCTCGCTGGAAAACCGTGCGCGACTGATGCTTGAAGTGACCGACGCCGCCATCAGTGTCTGGGGCGCCGGTCGCGTCGGCGTACACCTGGCGCCGCGCGCCGATTCGCATGACATGGGCGATTCCAATCGCGCCGAAACCTTCGGCTACGTCGCCCGTGAGCTGGGCAAGCGTGGCGTCGCGTTCATCTGCACCCGCGAATACGCCGGCGAAGATAGCCTCGGGCCGCAGCTGAAGCAGATCTTCGGCGGCGTGTATATCGCCAACGAGCGTTTCACCAAGGAACAGGGCAATGCCTGGCTGGCAGAAGGCAAAGCCGACGCAGTCGCCTTCGGCATTCCGTACATCGCCAACCCTGATCTGGTCGAGCGTCTACGCCAGGATGCACCGCTGAACGCGCCCAAGCCCGAGCGGTTCTACGCCCAGGGGCCGGTCGGCTACACCGATTATCCGTCGCTCTAAGCTCCGGCGATGGAAAGGCCCGGTCGGGAATTCCGACCGGGCCTTTTTTTGTGCCCGTCTTTGGCGTTCATCCTTCCGGTCCGTCCCGAGTGTGTTCAACGCCCCCGGCGTGACAGGCAGACGCTCGATTGAACCGGCACGTGGATGAGGCTACGCCGTCATTCACCCTATGCGTTCAGCGCCTCGGCATGATGGCGCAGATGGTCCTCGATGAAGCTGGCGATGAAATAGTAGCTGTGGTCATAGCCCGGCTGGATGCGCAGGGTCAGCGGATGCCCGGCGGCCCTGGCGGCGGCTTCGAGCGTCCGGGGCTTCAACTGGCTATCCATGAAATCATCACGATCGCCCTGATCCACCAGAATCGGCAGCTTCTCGCCCGCCTCGGCCAGCAGCGCACAGGCATCCCACTCGCGCCAGCGTGAGCGATCCTCGCCGAGGTAGTGACTAAACGCCTTCTCACCCCACGGACAGTCCAGCGGGTTACTGATCGGCGCGAACGCCGACAGCGACCGGTAACGCCCCGGATTCTTCAGCGCGCAGATCAGCGCGCCGTGCCCGCCCATCGAATGCCCGCTGATGCCTCGGCGATCGGAAACCGGGAAGTTCGCCTCGATCAGCATCGGCAGCTCATGCACCACGTAGTCATACATGCGGTAATGCTGCGCCCAGGGCTGCTCGGTCGCGTTGAGATAGAAGCCAGCGCCCAGGCCTAAGTCCCAGGCGCCGTCGGGGTCGTCCGGCACATCCGCGCCGCGTGGGCTGGTATCCGGAGCGACGATGATCAGCCCAAGCTCGGCGGCCAGACGCTGTGCACCGGCCTTCTGCATGAAGTTCTCGTCGGTGCAAGTCAGCCCTGACAACCAGTACAGCACGGGCAGTCGGGCACCCTGCTCCGCGTGCGGCGGCAGGTAGACGGCGAACACCATATCGCAGTTCAGACTGCTGGACCGATGACGGTAGCGCTTGTGCCAGCCACCGAAACTCTTATTGCTGGAAACGATTTCTAGAGTCATGGACGTGCCTCGCGCAGGGTGAAAAACCGCAAGGTTTTCCCACCGGATAAGGTGGATAAGCCGTGCGGCGGCGTTATCCACCCTACAGGTCAGAAATGGATGACGGTGCGGATGCTCTTGCCTTCGTGCATCAGGTCAAAAGCCTTGTTGATGTCGTCCAGCCCCATGGTGTGGGTAATGAAGGTATCCAGCGGGATCTCGCCGGCCTGCGACTTCTCGACGTAGCTGGGCAGCTCGGTGCGCCCCTTCACGCCGCCAAACGCCGAGCCGCGCCATACGCGCCCGGTCACCAGTTGGAATGGACGGGTGCTGATTTCCGCACCCGCCGGAGCGACGCCGATGATGGTCGACTCACCCCAGCCCTTATGGCAGCACTCCAGCGCCGCGCGCATCAACTGGACATTGCCGATGCACTCGAAGCTGTAATCCACGCCGCCGTCGGTCATTTCGATAATCACATCCTGGATCGGCTTGTCATGGTCCTTCGGATTGACGAAGTCGGTGAGCCCCAGCTCGCGAGCCACGGCTTCCTTGGCGGGGTTGATGTCGATGCCGATGATGCGACTGGCCTTGGCCATCTTCGCGCCGATGATCGCCGCCAGCCCGATGCCGCCCAGACCGAAGATCGCCACGGTCGAGCCTTCGGTGACCTTGGCGGTGTTGAGCACCGCACCGATGCCGGTGGTCACGCCGCAGCCGAGCAGGCAAACCTTCTCCAGCGGTGCGTCCTTGGGAATCACCGCCACCGAGACTTCCGGCAGCACGGTGTACTCGGAGAAGGTCGAACAGCCCATGTAGTGGTAGACCGGCTGCCCCTGGTAGCTGAAGCGCGTGGTACCGTCCGGCATCAGACCCTTGCCCTGGGTGGCGCGCACGGCGCTGCACAGGTTGGTCTTGCCGGATTTGCAGAACTTGCACTCGCGACATTCGGCGGTATAGAGCGGAATCACATGATCGCCAACTGCCACCGAAGTCACGCCCTCGCCGACCGCCTCGACGATGCCGCCGCCTTCGTGACCCAGGATGCAGGGAAAGACCCCTTCGGAGTCCTGCCCGGACAAGGTGTAGGCGTCGGTGTGGCAGACACCGCTGGCAACGATGCGTACCAGCACTTCACCAGCCTTGGGCGGAGCGACGTCGACCTCGACGATCTGCAGAGGCTGGTTCGGGCCGAAGGCGACGGCGGCGCGCGATTTGATGGTCATAGGGGCACTCTCGAGGTGACAAGGAAAGCCAAGAGTGTAATTGAGCGACAGATTGGTTTAATCAGCCTTTTCTGGAAAACATTATTGCCAATCAGGGACAATGGCCTGTGACGCCAGAATGGGAGATCAACGATGAGTCGCTGGGAAGGCCTAGACGAATTCGTCGCTGTTGCCGAATGCGGCAGTTTCATGCGCGCCGCCGAGCATCTGCGCGTCTCGTCTTCACATGTCAGCCGTCAGGTCGCCCGCCTGGAGGAACGTCTGCAGGCACGCCTGCTCTACCGCACCACGCGCCGGGTGTCGCTGACCGAAGCGGGTCACACCTTCTTTGCGCGCTGCCAGCGATTAATCGAGGAACGCGACGAGGCATTCCTGGCAATCAGCGACCTGCACGCCGCTCCCACCGGGCTGCTGCGCATGACCGCGGCGGTGGCCTACGGCGAGCGCTTCATCGTGCCGCTGGTCAACGAATTCATGGCACAACACCCGCAGCTGCGAGTCGAGATCGAACTGTCCAACCGCACGCTGGATCTGGTGCAGGAAGGTTATGACCTGGCGATCCGCCTGGGCCGCCTCGGTGAGTCGCGACTGGTCGCCACCCGTATCGCGCCGCGCGCGATGTACCTGTGTGCGGCGCCATCCTATCTGGAGCGCTACGGGCGACCGCACACGCTTTCCGAGCTGGGCCGACACAACTGCCTGATCGGCACCGGCGACACCTGGACCTTCCAGATCGACGGCCGCGAACAGCACTTCAAGCCAAGCGGAAACTGGCGCTGCAACAGTGGCCAGGCGGTGCTGGACGCTGCCCTGCGCGGCTTCGGACTCTGCCAGCTGCCCGACTATTACGTGCAGGAACCGCTGCGCCACGGTGAGCTGGTTTCGCTGCTGGAGGCCAATCAGCCGCCGGACACCGCCGTATGGGCCGTTTACCCGCAACGGCGCTATCCGCTACCGAAGGTCCGTTTACTCATCGAGGCGCTGAAGATCGGCCTGGCACAGCGCCCCGAATATGCCGGGACGCTGCTCTAGCGCGTACTTAATCATGATCGCGTCAGACGGGCTGACAATCCGGAGACCTGGGCAAAGAGGTTGACGCTGTGCTCGAGCCGTCGTCCACGCGCGGTGCGGCGGCGCTCTATCGTATCCAGCGGTAGCGAGCGCGGCGTCTAGCTGTTGTCCGGCGTCTTGGCCGGCCAACGCTGCTGCAGCCAGAGCAGGTCCTCCGGCCGGGTGACTTTCAGATTATCTGCCCGTCCTTCCACCATAAGCGGCGCAAAGCCCGCCCACTCCAGTGCCGAGGCCTCGTCGGTGACGCTTACGCCGCTGCGCAGCGCCCTTTCCAGCGCGTCACGCAGCAAACCGAGACGGAACATCTGCGGCGTGTATGCCTGCCAGATCACACTGCGATCCACCGTTTCCAGCACGCGCCCGTTGGCGCCGACACGCTTGAGCGTATCGCGCGCCGGCACACCCAGAAGCCCGCCGACGGCATCTTCGCCCAACTCGGCCAACAGCGTGTCCAGGTCTTCACGCGTCAGGTTGGGGCGCGCCGCATCGTGCACCAGCACCCAGTCCTGGTCCTGCGCACCCAGCTCGCCAAGTCGCTGCAGACCATTGAGCACCGAGTCACAACGCTCGCGCCCGCCGGCGGCGCGCTGCACGCGTTTGTCGCGGGCACAGGCGAGGCCCGGCCAGTACGGATCGGCGTCGGCCAGGCTGACCACCAGTCCGCGCAATCCCGGATGATCGAGAAAGCAGTCGAGGGTGTGTTCGATGATGCAACGCCCACCGAGCGGCAGGTATTGCTTGGGGCGATCGGCACGCATACGGCTGCCCACACCAGCGGCCGGTATCACCACCCAGAAATCAGGCAATGCGCGGCTCATTCGGTCAGCTGATAGAGGGTCTCGCCCTCTTTGACCATGCCCAGCTCCTGGCGCGCGCGCTCCTCGACCGTCTCCATGCCGGCTTTCAGCTCCAGCACTTCCGCTTCGAGGATGCGGTTACGTTCAAGAAGGCGTTCGTTCTCGCCCTTCTGCTCGGCGATCTGTTTATTCAGGCTGCTGATCTGGGCAAGGCTGCCCTCGCCTACCCACAGACGATATTGCAAACCGCCCAGCAGCAGGATCAGCACGACGAACAACCAGTAGGGACGGCGCATAGCAGGCATGAAACGAACTTCGGCGGTTTTCAGTATGGAAAGATGGCGAGCGCACCGCTGGCGGCCCGAGTGACTTCCGCGGCGTTGGGCGTCGAGCCGATTGAAACAAAAAAGGGCGACTCGCGCCGCCCTTTTTTAAATGCCGCAACTCAGCCGCGGAATTCGGCACGCCCCTTGTAAGGTGCCTTGCCAGCCAGCTGCTCCTCGATACGCAGCAGCTGGTTGTACTTGGACACCCGGTCGGAACGGCACAGCGAGCCAGTCTTGATCTGGCCGGCTGCGGTACCCACGGCCAGGTCGGCAATGGTGCTGTCTTCGGTTTCGCCGGAGCGGTGCGAGATCACCGCGGTGTAGCCGGCGGCCTTGGCCATCTGAATGGCTTCCAGCGTCTCGGTCAGCGAGCCGATCTGGTTGAACTTGATCAGGATCGAGTTGGCGATGCCCTTGTCGATGCCTTCCTTGAGGATCTTGGTGTTGGTGACGAACAGGTCGTCGCCGACCAGCTGGACCTTCTCGCCGATCTTGTCGGTCAGCGCCTTCCAACCAGCCCAGTCGGACTCGTCCATGCCGTCTTCGATCGAGATGATCGGATAGCGCTGGGTCAGGCCGGCCAGGTAGTCGGCGAAGCCGGCGGCGTCGAATGCCTTGCCTTCGCCGGACAGATCGTACTTGCCATCCTTGAAGAACTCGCTGGATGCGCAGTCCAAGGCCAGGGTCACGTCGCTGCCCAGCTGGTAGCCGGCCTTCGCGACTGCCTCGGCGATGGCCGCCAGTGCGTCTTCGTTGGAGGCCAGGTTCGGTGCAAAGCCACCTTCATCACCCACGGCGGTATTCAGGCCACGGGCCTTCAGCACGGCTTTCAGGTGATGGAAGATTTCCGCGCCCATGCGCAGAGCGTCGGCAAAGGTCTTGGCGCCGACCGGCTGGACCATGAATTCCTGGATGTCGACGTTGTTGTCGGCGTGCTCGCCGCCGTTGATGATGTTCATCATCGGCACCGGCATGGAGTACTGGCCAGGCGTGCCGTTCAGGTCGGCGATATGCGCATACAACGGCACGCCCTTGGCCTGGGCAGCAGCCTTGGCGGCGGCCAGAGACACGGCGAGGATCGCGTTGGCGCCCAGCTTGGCCTTGTTCTCGGTACCGTCCAGTTCGATCATCGCCTGATCCAGCGCCTTCTGGTCGACCGGGTCCTTGCCCAGCAGCAGATCGCGAATCGGCCCGTTGACATTGGCCACTGCGTTCAGCACGCCCTTGCCCAGGTAGCGACTCTTGTCGCCATCGCGCAACTCCAGCGCCTCGCGCGAGCCGGTGGACGCGCCGGACGGTGCACAAGCACTGCCGATGATGCCGTTATCGAGGATCACGTCGGCTTCCACGGTCGGATTGCCGCGGGAGTCGAGGACTTCACGACCCTTGATGTCGATGATCTTTGCCATTGTTATTAACACTCCATAGATAGCTGCAAGGCTTTCAAGCAGTTTCGATTGGCGGAAAACTCTTGACCAGATCATCCAGCTGCTTGAGCTGGGTGAGGAAAGGTTCCAGCTTGTTCAGGCGCAGCGCGCAGGGACCGTCGCACTTGGCATTGTCCGGGTCCGGATGAGCTTCCAGGAACAATCCGGCCAGCCCTTGGGACAACCCTGCCTTGGCCAGGTCGGTAACCTGGGCACGGCGCCCACCGGCCGAATCGGCGCGGCCACCCGGCATCTGCAGCGCATGGGTGACGTCGAAGAACACCGGATACTCGAACGACTTCATAATGCCGAAACCGAGCATGTCGACGACCAGATTGTTGTAGCCGAAGGACGAGCCGCGTTCGCAGAGGATCAGCTGGTCGTTACCGGCTTCCTCGCACTTCTTCAGGATGTGCTTCATTTCCTGCGGGGCGAGGAACTGCGCCTTCTTGATGTTGATCACCGCGCCGGTCTTGGCCATCGCCACCACCAGATCGGTCTGCCGCGAGAGGAAGGCCGGCAGCTGGATGATGTCGCAGACCTCGGCCACCGGAGCGGCCTGGAATGGCTCGTGCACATCGGTGATCACCGGCACGCCGAAGGTCTTCTTCACTTCCTCGAAGATCTTCATGCCCTCGTCCAGGCCCGGGCCGCGGAACGAGGTGATCGAGGAACGGTTGGCCTTGTCGAAGCTGGCCTTGAACACGTAGGGAATGCCGAGCTTCTCGGTGACCCGCACGTACTCCTCGCAGGCCGTCATGGCGAGGTCGCGCGACTCGAGCACGTTGATACCGCCGAACAGCACGAACGGCTTGTCGTTGGCGATCTCGATATTACCGACGCGGATGGTTTTCTGGGTCATGCCTTGCTCGCCTTGTATTCCAGCGCCGCATTGACGAAACCACTGAACAGCGGATGGCCGTCACGCGGGGTGGAGGTAAACTCCGGGTGGAACTGGCAAGCGACGAACCACGGGTGATCCGGCGCCTCGACCACTTCTACCAGCGCGCCGTCGCCGGAGCGGCCGGTAATCTTCAGGCCCGCAGCCTGCAGTTGCGGCAGCAGATTGTTGTTGACTTCGTAGCGATGGCGATGGCGCTCGACGATGCGCTCCTGGCCATAGCATTCGAACACCTTCGAGCCCGGTTCCAGACCGCACTCTTGCGCCCCCAGACGCATGGTGCCGCCGAGGTCGGAGGAGTCGGAGCGCTTTTCCACCGCACCGCTGGCGTCTTCCCATTCGGTGATCAGCCCCACTACCGGGTGATTACTGTTCTTGTCGAACTCGGTGGAATTGGCGTCCGTCCAGCCCAGCACGTCACGCGCGAACTCGATGACCGCCACCTGCATACCGAGGCAAATGCCCAAGTACGGAATCTTGTTCTCGCGGGCATATTTGACCGTGGTGATCTTGCCTTCCACGCCACGCAGACCGAAGCCGCCGGGTACGAGGATGGCATCTACCCCTTCGAGCAAGCCGGTGCCCTGGTTCTCGATGTCTTCGGAGTCGATATAGCGCAGGTTCACTTTGGTACGGCTCTGGATGCCAGCGTGGCTCATGGCCTCGATCAGAGATTTGTAGGCATCGAGAAGTTCCATGTACTTGCCGACCATGGCGATGGTGACTTCGGTCGAAGGATGCAGCTTGGCATCGACCACGCGGTCCCATTCGGAGAGATCGGCGCCGCCACACTTGAGATCGAAGCGCTCGACGACGTAATCATCCAGGCCCTGCGCATGCAGGATGCCCGGAATCTTGTAGATGGTGTCGGCGTCCGGCAGGCTGATCACCGCGCGCTCTTCGACGTTGGTGAACAGCGCGATCTTGCGCCGCGAGGAGACATCGATGGCGCGATCGGAACGGCAAACCAGCACGTCCGGCTGCAGGCCGATGGAGCGCAATTCCTTCACCGAGTGCTGAGTCGGCTTGGTCTTGGTTTCGCCGGCGGTGGCGATATACGGAACCAGCGTCAGGTGCATCAGCATGGCGCGCTTGGCGCCCACTTCCACACGCAGCTGACGGATCGCCTCGAGGAAGGGTTGCGACTCGATGTCACCGACGGTGCCGCCGACTTCCACCAGCGCCACGTCGGCATCGCCAGCGCCCTTGATGATGCGGCGCTTGATCTCGTCGGTGATATGCGGAATGACCTGAATGGTCGCGCCCAGATAATCACCCCGACGCTCGCGGCGCAGTACGTCCTCGTAGACGCGTCCGGTAGTGAAGTTGTTGTTCTGGGTCATGCGCGTGCGGATGAACCGCTCGTAGTGGCCCAGGTCCAGGTCAGTCTCGGCGCCGTCGTGGGTGACGAACACCTCACCGTGCTGGAACGGGCTCATGGTGCCTGGATCGACGTTAATGTAAGGGTCCAGCTTGAGCATCGTGACCTTCAGGCCCCGCGCCTCCAGGATGGCCGCCAATGAAGCCGAAGCGATGCCTTTCCCCAAAGAAGAAACAACACCACCCGTGACGAAGATGTAGCGCGTCATGAAAAACCCTAGAAGTCTGCGTTAAGCGGCCAGCGCCGCCGGGGGAAAGCGAAGATGCCATTGCGCACCGGGCGGCAATAGCGCAACTACCACGGATTCGAAGAAACCGCAGAAGCTGTATTGAGACGGGAGCGTAGTCTACTGGAAAGCACCTACCAGCTCAAACCTGCGTCGTCCGGCGGCGGCTGCCAGTCGAACGCCAGCGGCCGCGCGCGCAGACCGGGCAGATTCGCCACGCCGACCAGTTGGCCATCAACGTAGAGCAATGGCAGGCGCGCTCTGACGAACCGCGGCACACCCACCTCATTGAGCAAGCGCTTGAGGTCGCGGCTACCCCGCCCCGGCACCTGCAGCACTTCACCACCCTGCCGGTAGCGCACCTCGTAACGCGCCGGCGCGGCGACACCCGCGATCCGCACCGAGCCGTTGTCAGGCAGTTGCAGCGATTGATTGGGATCATGCCAGAAGACCGGACCGACCACCGGGCGCAACCAGCATCCCGACAGCCACCACAGGCGATCGCCACAGCGGTGCAGTTCGCCAGCGGCCAATCGCCACACGGGCGTCGCATCCACGGCAGCGCTGCACAGCGACTCCCAGCCCTGCCAATGTTCGCTGTCAGGCAAGGCGGTGAACGACGCCAGCCAGTGTCGCAATGCATTGCGCTGCCGGGCGGGACTGAGCGACAGCATGGGCCCAAGCATAAGGCTCGGCACCGGCAGCCAAGCGTAAGCGGCGGGCGGCGCCATCATCGCAAGATCCATCTCCGCCAGCTCGTCCAGCAACCTCTGCGCCTCGGTCATGTGCGCGGCTGTGCGCGCCAGCGTCGTTACGCTCTGCGGCCAGCGTTGCGCAAGCAGTGGCATCACCTGATGACGCAGATAATTACGTGAGAAATCTAGGCTGTCATTGCTGGGATCCTCGACCCAGGCAAGTCCCAGGCGCCGAGCATGAGCCTCCAGCTCGCCCCTGCTTACATCAAGCAGCGGCCGCATCAGCCAACCGCGACCGAGCCGGCGCCTGGCAGGCATGGCAGCCAGCCCGCGCACACCGGCACCGCGCAGCAGGCGGAACAGCAACGTTTCGGCCTGATCGTCGCGATGCTGGGCCGTCAGCAGCACCTCGCCTTCTTCGAGGCGCATTTCGATGGCGGTGTAGCGTGCCTGCCGCGCCGCCTGCTCCAGGCTGCGCCCCGCCTCGACCTGCACGCGCACCACCTCGAGCGGAATCCCAAGCGCCGTGCAAACGCGCCGGCAGTGCTCAGGCCAGGCATCCGCCGCGGACTGCAAACCGTGATGAACATGGATCGCCCGCAACGGGGGAAGCGCTTCGCGCCGCGCAAGGTCGGCCAAGAGCTGCAGCAGCACCGTGGAGTCGAGCCCGCCGGAGAACGCCACGCACCAACGCGGCGCATGACGGGCGCAACTCAACGCAGACGACAAACGGGCTTCAAGAGACATATCGATCACGGCGCAAATTCACAGAGCGCAATGCCCCAAATGAAAACGGACAGGGCACATCAGTGCACCTGTCCGTTGGTATCGCCTGGATGACGGCGCAATCAGGCGATGCCGTAGCTCATCAGACGCTCGTAACGACGCGCCAACAGCTTGTCGGTGTCCAGCGACTTGAGCATATCGAGCTGCTTGATCAGCTCTTGGCTCATCGAGGCCGCCATCGCCGCCGGATTGCGATGTGCGCCGCCGAGTGGCTCGGGAATCACCTTGTCGACGATGCCCAGGTCCTTCAGACGCTCAGCGGTCACACCCATCGCCTCGGCCGCCTCCGGTGCCTTCTCGGCGGTGCGCCAGAGAATCGAGGCGCAGCCTTCCGGCGAGATGACCGCGTAGGTGGAATATTGCAGCATGTTCAGCTGGTCGCAGACGCCAATGGCCAACGCACCGCCGGAACCGCCCTCGCCAATTACCGTGGCGATGATCGGCGTCTTCAGGCGCGCCATCACACGCAGATTCCAGGCAATAGCCTCACTCTGGTTGCGCTCCTCGGCGTCGATGCCCGGATAGGCGCCTGGAGTGTCGATGAAGGTCAGGATCGGCAGCTTGAAGCGCTCGGCCATTTCCATCAGGCGGCAAGCCTTGCGATAGCCTTCTGGACGCGGCATGCCGAAATTGCGGCGCACCTTTTCGCGCACTTCACGACCCTTCTGGTGACCGATCACCATTACCGGCTGACCGTTCAGGCGAGCCGTGCCACCAACGATGGCCGCGTCATCGGAGAAATGACGATCTCCGTGCAGCTCTTCGAACTCGGTAAACAAATGATTGATGTAATCCAGCGTGTAAGGACGCTGCGGGTGGCGGGCCAGGCGGGCAATCTGCCAGCTGGTCAGATTGCCGAAAATGCTTTCGGTGAGCGATTCGCTCTTGTCCTGCAGGCGGGCAATCTCGTCGCCGATGTTCAGCGAGTTATCGTTGCCGACCAGGCGCAACTCTTCGATCTTGGCTTGCAGGTCGGCAATCGGCTGTTCGAAATCGAGAAAATTCGGGTTCATAGGCATCCGTCATGCGTCGACGGCCAGGCGGCCGGGAGGCTGTTCCGTTTTTTGCGCCATACCTTACGGGAGCGGCGCTTCGAGGTCGAACAAAAATTGTTCGGAACCATGACCCGATCGAGACCGGGCCGTTCTGGCACTACGCGAGCAGTGCCAAGAGGATCAGGGTGCTCGGCAGCGACCACCCGTCATCGGTATTGCAGGAAGACGTTGTCGCGTCCGAACTGGTCACGCAACGCCTGAATCAAGTTGTCTGCCGGATCGATACGCCAGTTCTCGCCGAACTGCAGCAGCGCACGCGCATCGGCCCCGGTGTACTCGAGCGTGATTGGACAGGCACCACGATGCCGCCCGAATACATCGGCAAGCCAGCGCATCCGATCGCCTTTGAGCGCCTCGCTGGCAACCTTGACCCGCAGGCTTTCGGCCAACCCGGTACGCGCCTCCTCCAGACTCATCACCCGCTTGGCCCGCAGGCGCAGGCCTCCAGAGAAATCGTCGTTGCTGACTTCGCCTTCAACCACCACTAACGCATCCGTCTGCAGCAGCGCCTGAGCGGTGTTGAAGGCTTCAGCGAACAGCGATGCCTCGATACGTCCGGAGCGGTCATCAAGAGTGATGAACCCCATCTTGTCGCCTTTCTTGTTCTTCATCACCCGCAGGTTGACGATCAGCCCGGCGACGGTCTGGGTGTCACGCGCCGGCCGCAGGTCGACGATGCGCTGCCGGGCGAAGCGCCGCACCTCGCCCTCGTACTCGTCGATGGGATGGCCGGTGAGATACAGCCCGAGGGTATCTTTCTCCCCCTTCAAACGCTCCTTGAGCGACAGTTCACGCGCCTTGCGGTGATTGGCGTAGACATCCGCCTCGGGTTCGGCGAACAGCCCGCCGAACAGGTCCATGTGGCCGCTTTCTTCGCTGCGTGCCGTCTGCTCGGCGGCCTGCACCGCCTCTTCCATCGCCGCCAGCAGCACCGCGCGATTACGGTCGATGTTGGCTTGATAGGCCTTGGCTTCCTCATGGAAGTACGGCCCGAGGCGATCCAGCGCACCGGAACGGATCAGCGCTTCCAGCGTGCGTTTGTTGATGCGTTTCAGGTCCACGCGACTGCAGAAATCGAACAGATCCTTGAATGGTCCGCCTGCGGCGCGGCACTCGGCGATCGCTTCGACCGGGCCTTCGCCGACGCCCTTGACCGCGCCCAAGCCGTAGACGATGCGGCCATCGTCGTTGACGGTGAACTTGAACTCGGAGACGTTCACATCGGGCGGATCGATGCGCAGCTTCATGCTGCGGCATTCCTCGATGAGGATCACCACCTTGTCGGTGTTGTGCATATCCGCCGAGAGCACTGCGGCCATGAACGGCGAGGGGTAATGCGCCTTGAGCCAGGCGGTCTGGTACGAGACCAGGCCGTAGGCGGCCGAGTGCGACTTGTTGAAACCGTAGCCGGCAAATTTCTCCACCAGATCGAAGATGTTGCCCGCCAGCTCCCCATCGATACCGTTATTGGCGCAGCCCTCGATAAAGCCGCCGCGCTGCTTGGCCATTTCTTCCGGCTTCTTCTTGCCCATGGCGCGACGCAGCATGTCTGCGCCGCCAAGGGTATAGCCGGCCATGACCTGGGCGATCTGCATCACCTGTTCCTGATACAGGATGATGCCGTAGGTGGGCTTGAGCACTGGCTCCAGGCCCGCGTACTGGTAGTCCGGGTGCGGATAGGAAACTTCGGCACGACCGTGCTTGCGGTTGATGAAATCGTCCACCATGCCCGACTGCAGCGGGCCGGGGCGGAACAGTGCCACCAGTGCGATGAGGTCTTCCAGACAGTCGGGCTTGAGCTTCTTGATCAGCTCCTTCATGCCGCGCGATTCGAGCTGGAACACGGCCGTGGTCTCGGCCTTCTGCAGCAGCTGGTAGGTCGGCTTGTCGTCCAGCGGGATGAAGTCGATATTGACCGGTTCCAGCCCCTTCTTAGTCTGCTCGCGGTTGATGGTTTCCAGCGCCCACTTGATGATGGTCAGGGTGCGCAGGCCGAGGAAGTCGAACTTGACCAGGCCGGCCTGCTCGACATCGTCCTTGTCGAACTGGGTCACCAGGCCGCCACCCTCCTCGTCACAGGCGATCGGCGCGAAATCCGTGAGTTTGGTCGGAGCGATGACCACACCGCCAGCGTGCTTACCGGTGCCGCGGGTGATGCCTTCGAGCTTGAGCGCCATGTCCCAGATTTCCCGGGCGTCCTCGTCGACGGCAAGGAAATCGCGCAGCGGCTCCTCCATCTCGTAGGCCTTTTCCAGGGTCATACCGACTTCGAAGGGAATCATCTTCGACAAGCGATCGGCCAGACCATAGGACTTGCCCTGCACCCGCGCGACGTCGCGCACCACTGCCTTGGCCGCCATCGAGCCGAAGGTGATGATCTGGCTCACGGCGTTGCGCCCATAGGCCTCGGCCACGTAGTCGATCACACGGTCGCGGCCATCCATGCAGAAGTCGACGTCGAAGTCGGGCATCGAAATCCGCTCGGGGTTGAGGAAGCGCTCGAACAGCAGATCGTAGGCCAGCGGGTCGAGGTCGGTGATCTTCAGCACGTAGGCAACCAGCGAGCCAGCGCCCGAACCCCGGCCAGGCCCCACCGGCACGCCGTTGTTCTTCGCCCACTTGATGAAGTCCATTACGATCAGGAAGTACCCTGGGAAGCCCATCTGGATGATGGTGCCCAATTCGAACTCGAGGCGGTCGATGTACACCTGCTTCTTCGCCGCGTAATCGGGCGTGTCCTTGGGCAGCAGGACTTCCAGACGCTCTTCCAGCCCCTCGTAAGAGACCTGGCGCAAGTAGTCATCAATGGTCATCCCGGCGGGCACCGGGAAGTTGGGCAGGAAGTAGGTGCCCAGCTGGACTTCGATGTTGCAGCGCTTGGCAATTTCGACGGTGTTTTCCAGTGCCTCCGGCAGATCGGCGAACAGCTCGGCCATCTCCTCCGGGGTCTTCAGATACTGCTGGTCGGAATAGTTGCGCGGGCGACGCGGGTCATCGAGGGTGCGCCCCTCGCCGATGCAGACTCGCGTCTCATGGGCCTCGAAATCTTCCTGCCGGAGAAAGCGCACGTCATTGGTCGCCACCAGCGGCGCACCGCAGCGCCCGGCGAGCGCCACCGCGGCATGGAGATACTCCTCGTCGTTGACCCGGCTGGTGCGCTGCACTTCCAGGTAGAAGCGCTCGGCAAACACCTCGCTCCATTCCTTCAGCAACGCCTCGGCCAGCCCTTCGTCACCATTGAGCAGGGCCTGGCCGATCTCCCCCTCCTTGGCTCCTGACAGTGCGATCAAACCTTCCGCCGCTTGCTTGACCCAGTCGCGCTCGATGACGACCAGGTCATTGCGCTGGCCTTCGGTCCAGCCACGGGAAACCAGCTCGGTGAGGTTGCGATACCCCTTGGCGTCCATCACCAGCAACGTCAACCGACTCAGCGGACCATCCTCCTCACGGCTGGCCAGCCAGATGTCGGCGCCGCAGATGGGCTTGATCCCGGCGCCCTGCGCCGCCTTGTAGAACTTGACCAGCGAACACATGTTGCTTTGATCCGTCACCGCCACGGCCGGCATGCCGGTGCCGGCGACCGCCTTGGTCAGTGGCTTGACGCGCACCAGACCGTCGACCAGCGAAAACTCGGTATGCAGACGAAGATGGACGAACGAAACAGACATGAACGAATCCCGGAAGCGACGGTGACAAGCCGACGATTGTAACGGAAAGCCGGTCAACGGGCCGCGGAATGGCGCCAGAAGGCGCTGTGACAGCTGGCGATCAGCTGACCAGTTCGCCAACCGCCGCGGCGGTGCATGTGAGTGCGGCTCGCTCAAGCAGCACGCGCACCGGCGCGAAGGAGCGCCGATGGATGGGCGTCGGCCCTAGACTTTCCAACGCCTGGAGATGCGCCGGAGTCGGGTACCCCTTGTGACCGGCCAGCCCGTAGCCCGGGTAAACCAGATCCAGGGCCTGCATTTCCCGGTCGCGGCTGACCTTGGCGAGAATCGAGGCGGCAGCGATCGCCGGCACGCTGGCATCGCCCTGCACCACCGCCGCGCTGGGCACCGACAGAACCGGGCAGCGGTTGCCATCGATCAGCGCCAGTCGCGGCAACACACTGAGCCCTTCTACCGCTCGCTGCATTGCCAACATGGTGGCGTGCAGAATGTTCAGTCGATCGATCTCTTCCACCTCGGCGCGAGCGATGCACCATGCCAGCGCCTTTTCCTGAATCTCGTCGAACAGCACCTCACGCCGGGCTTCGCTGAGTTTCTTCGAATCATTGAGCCCCTGAATCGGTCGCAATGGATCGAGGATCACCGCCGCGGTGACCACCGGGCCACACAGCGGGCCGCGCCCGACCTCGTCGACGCCAGCCACCAGCTCCTGCACCAGATCGAAGTCGAGTCCTAACTGCATCAGCCTTGCCCGATCAGGCCAAGCACCGCGTCGGCCGCCTGGCTGGAGGCCTCGCAGCGCAGGGTGCGGTGGATCCGGTCGAAGTCCTCGGTCTGCACATCGCCGTTGTCGAGCAGCGGTGACAGAGCTTGGGCCAGCGCCTCGGGGGTCGCCGCTTCCTGCAGCAGCTCAGGCACCAACAGGCGCTGCGCCAGCAGATTAGGCAAGGCCACGTAAGGGCTTTTCACCAGCCGCTTGAGAATACGGAAAGTCAACGGTGCCACACTGTAGGCGACAACCATAGGGCGCTTGAACAGCAAGGCCTCCAGCGTTGCCGTGCCCGACGCGATCAGCACAGCGTTGCACGCTGCCAGCGCTTCGTGAGAACGCCCATCCACCAGGGTCAGCGGCAGGTCACGCCCGGCCAGCATGGCCTCCAGCTGCGTACGACGTTCAGGGCTGGCACAGGGCAGCACAAAACGCACCCCCGGACGCACCGCACGCAGGCGCTCGGCCGCAGCCAGGAACAGCTCGCCGAGACGTGCCACTTCGCCGCCCCGACTTCCCGGCAACAAGGCAACAACCATTCCCTGCGCAGGCAGACCCAGCGCCTGACGCGCCGGTTCACGCTCGGTGTGCAGCGGAATCGTGTCGGCCAGCGGATGTCCAACGAAGCGCACCGGAACCCGGTGCTCCTCATAGAACTTTGCCTCGAACGGAAACAACGTCAGCATGAGGTCGCAGGCATCGCGAATCTTGAAGACCCGCTTCTGCCGCCAGGCCCACACCGAGGGACTGACGTAGTGAACGGTGCGAATACCCGCACGACGAAGCTTGAGCTCGAGATCCAGATTGAAGTCCGGTGCATCGATACCGATGAACACATCCGGTCGCGCCTCAAGCAGGTCACGCAATAGCCGCCGGCGTCGCGCCAGCAACTCGGGAAGTCGCCCCAGCACCTCCACTAGCCCCATCACTGCCAGACGCTCGAGCGGAAAGTACGACGTCAGGCCTTCGGCTTCCATTCGAGCGCCACCGACGCCAATGAACTGCACATCAGGATGACGCGCCTTGAGCGCCTGCATCAATCCGGCGCCGAGAATGTCACCGGACGACTCACCGGCAACCAGCGCAACCTTCAGCGGCACGCGCATATCAGCGGGTAATACCGCGGGTCGAGGCCTGGATGGAGTCACGAAACATCGCCACCTCCGCAAACGTCTTGGCGTCCTCCGCCAGCTCCGCCAGCGCCGCCTCGACAGTCAACCCCTTGCGGTAAACCACCTTGTAGGCACAGCGCAGCGCATGAATGGCCTCATCGCTGAAGCCGCGCCGGCGCATGCCCTCGAAGTTCATGCTGCGCGCCTCGGCAGGGTTGCCGAACACGGTGACGAACGCCGGCACGTCCTTACCGATGGCGGTTCCCATGCCGGAAAAGCTGTGCGCGCCGATATGGCAGAACTGATGCACCAACGTGTAGCCGGAAAGGATCGCCCAGTCGCCAACGTGGACATGGCCCGCCAGTGCCGTGTTGTTGACCAGAATACAGTGGTTGCCGATCACGCTGTCGTGGCCGATATGCGCGTAGGCCATGATCAGGTTGTGATCGCCGAGCGTCGTCTCGGAACGATCCTGTACGGTACCGCGATGGATCGTCACGCCTTCACGAATCACATTGTGATCGCCGATCACCAGCCGTGTCGGCTCGCCCTTGTACTTGAGATCCGGCGTATCCTCGCCGACGGAGGAAAACTGGAAGATCCGGTTATGCCGGCCGATCACGGTCGGCCCCTTGATGACCACGTGCGACGCGATCACCGTTCCCTCACCAATTTCGACATTCGGCCCGATGATTGACCACGGTCCGACCTGGACGTCATCCGCCAGTCTGGCCGTGGGATCGACGATGGCACGAGGGTCGATCAAAGTCATAGTTCGCGTTCCGCACAGATGATTTCGGCCGAGCAAACCGCCTTGCCATCGACGCTGGCCTGGCACTCGAACTTCCAGATGCCGCGTTTAACACTGAGGAACTTCGCCTCGAGGACCAGCTGGTCGCCCGGCAGCACCGGCTGGCGAAAGCGCAGCTTGTCGGAACCGACGAAGTAGTACAAGGTCCCATCCGAAGGCGTCGCGCCCATCATCTTGAAGCCCAGCAGACCGGCGGCCTGCGCCATCGCCTCGATGATCAGAACGCCCGGCATGATCGGATGCTGCGGGAAATGGCCATTGAAGAACGGCTCGTTGATGGTCACGTTCTTGTATGCGCGAATGCGCTTGGCGTCCGTATCCAGCTCGACCACACGGTCTACCAGCAGGAACGGGTAGCGGTGAGGCAGGTATTCGCGAATCTCGTTGATATCCATCATGTCAGCAAAAAGCCCGTAAATGAGTATGGGAGCCGCCATCGCCCGCGCCGCCGGCGCAGGCAGGCACTACCCTTGAAAAAGACGGCGATCGGGGAGATAGCTCAGGCATCAGAAGCCGTATCCCCATCCGGGGTCACGGCGGCGAGGCGCTTTTCCAACTGTTGCAGGCGACGCGCCATATCATCGAGGTGGCGAATACGCGCCGCGCTCTTGCGCCATTCGGCTGCCGTTTGCATCGCCGTACCGGACGAATAGCTGCCCGGTTCGGTGATCGAACGCGTCACCATCGTCATACCGGTCACGAAGACGTTATCGCAGACTTCGATGTGTCCAACCATGCCGACACCGCCCGCGATCATGCAGTTACGGCCAATCTTGGTGCTGCCGGAGATACCCGCGCAGCCCGCCATAGCGGTGTTGTCTCCGATCTGCACGTTGTGCGCGATCATGATCTGGTTATCCAGCTTGACGCCGTTGCCGATCAGCGTATCGGATAACGCTCCGCGATCGATGGTGGTATTGGAGCCAATCTCAACATCATCGCCGATGGTAACGCCGCCAATCTGAGCGATCTTTTGCCACACGCCCTTTGCGTTGGCGAAGCCGAAGCCCTCGCCGCCGATCACCGCGCCGGACTGAATAACCACCCGCTTGCCGATTCTGACATCGTGGTACAGCGTGACACGCGGCGCCAACCGCCCACCCTCGTCGATGCGGCAGCGTGCACCGATGTAGCACTGGGCGCCGATTACCACATCAGGGCCGATCCAGGCGCCCGCCTCGATTACCGCATAGGCACCGATGCAGGCCGAAGGATCGACCTGAGCGTCCGCTGCAATGATCGCGCTCGGATGAATGCCGGCCGCAACCGCCGGTCGCGTCTCGAACAGATGCGAGGCTCGGGCGTAGGCCAGATAGGGGTTCTCGATAACTAATGCGGCGCCGCTATAGCCGGCGGCATCCTCCGGCGTTAGCAGCACCGCGCCGGCACAGGTATCTTCAAGGAACTTGCGATACTGGGCATTGGCCAGAAAGGTGAGATGCTGCGGTCCCGCGTCCTGCAGCGTGGCCAGACCGTGGATCGGCAGAGCCGCATCGCCACTCAGCGTGGCTCCCAACAGCTCGGCCAGCTGGCCGAGCGTATACACGATAGAAGACATGATCAGCGCAGCTGGTTCATACGCTCGATGACCTGGCGGGTGATGTCGAACTGGGGTTTGACATCGACCACCGCGCCACGCTCGAACACCAGATCGTAATTACCCTTCTTGATGACCTCTTCCACGGCCTGATCAAGCTTCGGCTTGAGCTGCTTGAGCATGTCCCGATCAGCAACCGCCTTGGCCTCGTTCAGCTCCTTCGACTGGAACTGGAAGTCGCGAGCCTTCTGCTTGAACTCCAGCTCCAGACGCTCGCGCTCCGCCTGCTGCATCTTGTCGCCATCCTTGACCAGACGATCCTGGATGCGTTTGGCATCGCTCTCCAAGGTCTTGAGCTTGTTCAGCTGGGGGCCAAACTTCTTCTCGGCATCCACTGCGTAACGCTTGGCCGCATCGGATTCGAGCAAAGCCATCTGATAGTTCATCACCGCGATCTTCATCTCGGCGAAGGCCGGAGTCGCAACCAGAGCCGCGACGACGAGGAACAACTGAGTCAACTTACGCACGGTATACACCACTCCTGAAAAGACACTGAAGCGCAGCGCTGCAGTATTAGAATGTTTGCCCAAGCGAGAACTGGAAGACTTGGGTATCGGCATCGTCCGGCTTCATCACCGGCATCGCCAGGCTGAAGCTCAGCGGCCCCATCGCCGTGATCCAGGTCAGACCGACGCCCACCGAGCTGGCCATATCGCCGAAGTCGATGTCGCTGCAATCTTCCGAGCCAGAAGGACAGTTGGTATCGAAGACGTTACCGACGTCCCAGAACACGGAAGTGCGAAGCGAGCGCTGATCCTTGACGAACGGCATCGGGAACAGCACCTCCAGACCGCCCTGGACGAGCACGTTGCCGCCGAAGGGCAATGGATCCTGATCATCGGTGCAGCGCCCCGAGGAGTCACAGGAGCCTTCCGGCAGCAGGTTCCCAGAAGAATCATACGCTCGGCTTGGCGTACTGCGTGGTCCAAGACTGCTGTCCTCGAAGCCGCGCACGGAGTTGAAACCGCCTGCGTAGTAGTGCTCATAGAACGGCAGCCGCGAGGTCGAGCCGTAGGCGTCACCGTAACCCAGACGGGTGTGCATGCGCAGCGTGTAATCCTTGCTCATCGGAACGAACAGCTGGCCGTTGTAGTCGAGCTTGTAGAACGACAGATCGCTGCCCGGTAGCGTCGTTTCGAAGACCAGGCTCTGCGAGTGACCGCGCGTGGCGAGAACGCCGCGATTGAGCGTCGATTCCGACCAGCCTATCGAACCCTTGAAATTGAGGAAGCTATCGCCCTCTTCGTCCATGAAGTCGTAGATTTCATCGACCGTGTAACGACCGGTGTCCAGATCGTCCTGCTGCACCGACAAACCGAACGACAGGCGCGCCGTTTCACTGATCGGGTAGCCGATATTCACACCGCCACCCAAGCTATCGACGGAATAGCTGGAAACGTCGTAATCCAGCTCATCGTAGTCAGTGGTGCGATAAAACGCATTATAGCCCAGGCTGACACCGTCTTCGGTCCAGTAGGGATCGACGAAACCAAAGTTGTAGCGCGACTGGTATTCACTGCGCGTCAGACCGAGTGACACACGGTTACCAGTGCCCAGGAAGTTGTTTTGGCTGATCGAACCACCCAGGATCAGGCCGGCGTTCTGAGCGAAACCAACACTGGCCATGATCGAGCCGGACGGCTGTTCTTCGACGCTGTAGTTGACGTCGATCTGGTCCTCGGTGCCCGGCACCTGCGGAGTCTCGACGTTAACCTCCTTGAAGAAACCAAGACGCTCCAGACGGGTCTTGGACTGATCGATCAGATAGGTCGAGGCCCAGCCACCCTCCATCTGGCGCATTTCACGCCGCAGCACTTCGTCCTCGGTCTTGGTATTGCCTCGGAAGTTGACGCGATTGACATAGGCACGATTACCCGGATCGACCACGAAGGTGATCGAAACGGTATTGTCTTCGTCATGTGCCTGCGGCACGCCGTTGACGTTGGCGAACGTGTAGCCCTCGTTGCCCAGACGACGAGTGATCAGCTCGGACGTAGTGGTCATTACCTTGCGTGAGAAGACCTGCCCTTCCTTGGCCAGCAGCAGTGCCTCTACCTCCTGCTGGGGCACCTTGAGGTCACCGCTGAGTTTGACTTCTCGCACGGTATAACGCTCGCCTTCGGCGATGTTGACCGTGACGTAGACATCCTTCTTGTCGGGGGTGATGGATACCTGGGTAGAAGTGATATCCATGTTGATGTAGCCGCGATCCAGGTAATAGGAGCGCAGCCGTTCGAGGTCGCCGGAGAGCTTTTCGCGGGCGTACTTGTCATCGTTGCGGAAGAAGGACAACCAGTTGGTGGTCTTCAGCTCGAACAGGTCGATCAGGTCCTCTTCAGGAAAAACCGTATTACCTACGACGTTGATGTGCTTGATGGCGGCGACCGAGCCTTCATTGATCTTGATCTTGAGGGCCACGCGATTGCGTGGTTGCGCAACCACCTCGGTTTCGATGGTAGCCGAGTAGCGGCCTTGCGCGACGTACTGACGCTGCAGCTCGTTGCGTACTCCCTCGAGGGTGGCGCGCTGGAAGATCTCGCCCTCGGCAAGACCCGACTGCTGCAGTCCGGCTAGCAGGTCCTCCGTTTTGATTGCCTTGTTGCCTTCGATTTCGATGGCCGAAATCGATGGTCGCTCGACCACGCTGACTACCAGCACGTTACCTTCGCGACCGAGCTGGATGTCTTGAAAGAAGCCAGTCTTGAATAACGCGCGGGTGGCCTCGACCAGGCGTCCGTCATCGGCGGCATCGCCTACATTCAGCGGCAGCGCGCCGAATACGCTACCGGCGGAAACCCGCTGCAAACCGTTGACCCGGATATCGGAGATGGTAAAGGACTCAGCGTGAACTTCGGCGATCATCAACGCGGAAATTACCGCAGGTAGCAGCAGACGTTTCATGAAGTCCTTTCTTATTCAAACCTGAAAAAATGAACTCGCGATTGGTGCAACGACATTCAGAAGCCCGCGTCACAGACGGCCGATATCGTTGACCAGCGCCAGCAGCATCACTCCGACGACCAGTGTGATACCGATCTGCATCCCCCACCCCTGGACTCGATCCGACAAAGGCCGGCCTCGAACCCACTCGACCAAATAGAAGAGCAGATGGCCCCCGTCGAGTACCGGGATAGGCAGAAGATTGAGAACCCCCAGACTAATGCTCAAATAGGCGAGGAAATTCAGGAAATCCCCCAGACCCGACTGGGCAGAAGCGCCCGCCACTTTAGCAATGGTTATCGGGCCGCTCAAGTTTTTTACCGACAGCTCTCCGAGCAGCATTTTCTTCAGCGAATCGAGCGTCAGAAGGCTCATTGCCCAGGTTCGCCTGCCCCCTTCGGCCAATGCCTCGAGCGGGCCGAAGCTAACCTCGCGCAGCATCTCGGCGGGCCACTCGCCCGCAGCGACACCCGCACCGAGATAACCCCGAGCAGCCGCCCCCTCGCCGCGGACGCCGAGCGTCAATGTGATTTCCTCTTGTCGGCCTTCCCGCTCAACAATCAAGCGAACCGGTTGACCTGGCAGGCTCCCGACCCGGTCGATAACCTGCTGCCAGTCTCCCAGCGACTGGTCATTCAGGCTCAGCAGACGATCGCCAAGAGCGACGCCGGCCGCTTGTGCCGGCCCCTCGGGGTCAAGCTGCGCGATTACAGGGACCACCTGAGGACGCCACGGACGAATACCGAGCGCACCGATCGGGTCCGGCTCCTCGACACCCTTCAGCCACTCATGCAGCACAATCCGGCGGTGCTGCTCCTGCGAAGCGCCCAGCTCGCGCACCGTCAGGTCCAGCTGGCCGCTTTCACCGAGACGCCGAACCAGCTGCAGATTGACCTCTCCCCAGCCCGCCACCCGCTTGCCATTGACGGCCAGGATTTCCTCGTCTGCCGCCAGCCCCGCCTGTTCGGCAAGGCTGCCTGCCTCTACCGCGCCGATGACGGGCCTCACCTGCTCACTGCCGAGCATTGCCAGCAGCCAGAAGAACACCAGAGCGAGTAGAAAATTGGCCAGAGGTCCGGCCGAAACGATAGCGAAGCGCTGACGCACGGACTTGCGATTGAACGCACCACCGAGCAATGCCTCCGGCAGCTCGGCCTCTCGCTCGTCGAGCATCTTGACGTAGCCGCCCAAGGGAATCGCGGCAATCACGAACTCAGTGCCGTGACGATCCGACCAGCACAGTAGCGGCTTACCGAAGCCGACCGAAAAGCGCAGGACCTTGACGCCGCAGCGCCGCGCTACCCAGAAATGCCCGAACTCGTGAAACGTAACCAGCACACCCAGGGCGACCAGAGTGCCGACAATCATGTAAAGCGTGCCCATCGAATCCTCCAGGCTAACGCCCGTGACGATCGAGCCAGGATCCGGCGAGAGCCCGAGCCTGCCGATCTGCTGTCAGTACGTCCTCAAGGCAGCGAGCCGGAACCGATGCCTCGCGATCCAGCACATCACCGATGATACCCGCGATTTCAGTGAAACGAATTCGCCGATCGAGAAACGCGTCGACAGCCACTTCGTTGGCCGCATTGAGCATCGCCGGACTGGTACCGCCCGCCTCCGCGGCGTGTCGGGCGAGGCGTAGACAAGGAAAGCGCTGTTCATCCGGAGCTTGAAACTCGAGCCTACCGATGCGCAGCAAATCGAGCGCGGATACGCCAGAATCCATACGCTCGGGCCAGGCCAGCGCATGGGCGATGGGCGTACGCATATCGGGATTACCCAACTGCGCGAGCACCGAGCCGTCGACATAGTCGACCATCGAATGAATCACGCTTTGCGGGTGCACTACCACTTCGACTTGATCAGGGCGGGCATCGAACAGCCAGCACGCCTCGATCAGTTCGAGCCCTTTATTCATCATACTGGCGGAGTCGACCGATATCTTGCGTCCCATGGACCAGTTCGGATGCGCACATGCCTGCTCGGGCGTGACACTGGCGAGAGCCGCTGCCGGTAGTTCGCGAAAAGGACCGCCGGATGCGGTTAGCAGAATCCGTCGCACACCGACCTCAGCCATACCCCGCGCATAATCGCGCGGCAGGCACTGAAAGATCGCGTTGTGCTCGCTGTCGATAGGCAACAGCACCGCTCCACTGTCACGCAGCGCCTGCATGAACAGACCGCCGGACATCACCAGCGCTTCCTTATTGGCAAGCAGGACGCGCTTGCCAGCCTGTACGGCAGACAGGGTGGGACGCAGGCCGGCGGCGCCAACAATCGCAGCCATCACCACATCCGTCTCCGGATGAGCCGCCACCTCGCACAGCCCGCCTTCACCCACCAAAACCCGCGTGGACACGCCATCGCGCGCCAGTTCCGACTGCAGGACACGCGCCTGCGCCTCCTCCGCCACCACCGCGTAGCGTGGCTGATGCAACAAGCACAGCTTGTGCAAATCAGCCATCCGTGTGAATGCCGTCAGGGCAAAGATCTGGTAACGCTCCGGATGGCGCGCCACCACATCGAGCGTGCTGAGTCCGATAGAGCCGGTAGCGCCCAGCACCGTAACGAGCAGCGGTCGCGTCACCTTGCACCCCATCCTGCCAGCCAAAGCAGCACTGCGAACAGGGGAATGGCCGCGGTGAGGCTATCGATGCGATCCATCACCCCGCCATGGCCCGGCAGGAGCTGACTGCTGTCCTTGATTCCGGCGCTACGCTTGAACATGCTTTCGGTCAGGTCACCAATCACCGAAACACTCACCACCAACGCCGCCCCAAGCAGGGCCAGCACCAACTCGCGTGCGCTCCAGTCACGATTGAGTCCGATTGCCAGCGTGATGGCCAGACTGGCCAGCAGGCCGCCGATGAGGCCTTCCCAGCTCTTACCCGGACTAACCGCGGGCGCCAGCTTCCGCCGACCGAATGCCTTGCCGGAAAAGTACGCACCGATATCCGCCGCCCAGACCAGAACCATCACCGCGATAATCAGCCAGTTGCCGGACGGCCATTGCTTGAGTATCAGGAGTGCCTGCCAGGCCGGCAGCAGAATCAGCAAACCGATCAGCAGACTGCCTGGCGCTCCACCCCAGAAACGTCGGCTCCGCGGATAGCCGATCACCAGCGCGGTCGCCGCGCCCCACCAGAGCACCGCCGCAACCAACAACCAGGGCGCCAGCGCTGGAAGCTGATAAAGCATCGCCAGCAGCAGTACGACCAGAACAGCGTAAGCCACGCGTGCCGGCTGTGCATTGAAACCCGCGAGATGCGCCCACTCCCAGGCGGCCAGTGTCACGACCAGCCCAATGAATAGTGCGAAGGCGATGCCATCGAGATAGAAAAAACCCACGATGGCAACGGGCAGCAATAGCGCCGCCGTGATGATCCGCTGCTTCAGCATTCGGCTCTAACCTCGTTTTCTACTTGTTCGCCGGTCTTGCCGAAACGGCGTTGACGCGAGGCGAAATCGACCAGGGCGCGACGCATCGCCTGATGCTTGAAGTCAGGCCAGAACAGATCGGAGAAATAGAGCTCCGCGTAAGCCAGCTGCCACAGCAGGAAATTACTGATGCGTCGCTCGCCGCCGGTGCGGATGCACAAGTCAGGTGGCGGCAGATCGCCCGTGGCGAGGTAGCCCTGAAACAGCGCAGGCGTAATCTCATCCGGATTCAAGCGACCGGCCTGAGCCTCGGCCGCCAGATGACGCGTGGCCTGGAGAATGTCCCATTGCCCGCCATAGTTGGCCGCGACCTGCAGGATGAAACGATGGTTGTGCGCGGTAATCGCTTCGGCCTCGAGCATCGCCGCCTGCAATTCGGGGTGGAATCGCGAGCGGTCGCCGATAATCCGCAGGCGGATACCATTGTCGTTCAGCTTGCGCGCTTCTCGGCGCAGCGCTCTGAGAAACAGCTCCATCAGCGCACCGACCTCGTCGGCGGGACGCTGCCAGTTCTCGCTGGAGAAAGCGAACAGGGTCAGCACCTCCACGCCGGACTCGGCACACACCTCGATGACCGCGCGCACCGCGTCGACACCCGCCTTGTGCCCAGCCACACCCGGCAACAAGCGCCTCTTTGCCCAGCGGTTATTGCCATCCATGATGATCGCCACGTGACGGGGAATATTCCGCCCAGCGATCTGCCTGACCTTTTCCATCAAACAACTCTACTTGCGCTGAAACACGCTTCGAACGATGAGAGGCGCAGCAAAAGCCGGCCAAATGCATCGATTGGACTGCCGCGTCCGGCAGCGGTTTCGTCCATTGTGCCGGCTAGAGATCGAGGATGGCGATTAGACCGCCATCAGATCGGCTTCCTTGCTTTCCAGCGCCTTGTCGATCTCTGCAACGAACTTGTCGGTGAGCTTCTGGACATCATCCTGCCCGCGGCGCTCGTCGTCTTCGCTGATTTCCTTCTCTTTCACCAGCTCCTTGAGCTGCGCCAGAGCATCCCGGCGAATGTTGCGCACGGCGACGCGGGCATTCTCCGCTTCGGCGCGAGCCTGCTTAGTGAAGCCCTTGCGGGTCTCTTCGGTAAGCGCCGGCATCGGTACGCGAATGGTGGTACCAGCGGTTGCCGGGTTAAGCCCGAGATCGGAGGTCATGATCGCCTTCTCGACCGCCTGGATCATGCTCTTGTCGAACACGGTCAGAGCAAGCGTACGCGAATCCTCGGCGATCACGTTGGCAACCTGGCGCAGCGGCGTATCGGCGCCGTAGTAGGACACCATGACACTGTCGAGAATGCTTGGGTGCGCTCGGCCGGTACGAATCTTGGAAAACGCGTTATCCAGCGATTCCAGAGTCTTCTTCATGCGCTCCTGCGCGTCTTGCTTGATCTCGTTGATCATTCGTTCGATTCCTCGATCAGGGTTCCTTCGGCGCCACCGAGCACAATGTTCAGCAGGGCCCCAGGCTTGTTCATATTGAAGACGCGCAGCGGCATGTTGTGGTCGCGGCACAGGCAGATGGCTGTGAGGTCCATGACACCCAGCTTGCGGTCAAGCACGTCATCATAGGTCAATTGCGCAAATTTCTCGGCGTTTGGATCCTTGAATGGATCGGCTGTATAGACGCCGTCCACCTTGGTCGCCTTCAGCACGACATCCGCCTGGATCTCGATGGCGCGCAGGCAGGCTGCCGAATCGGTGGTAAAGAACGGATTGCCGGTGCCAGCCGAGAAAATCACGACCTCGCCAGACTTGAGATGGCGCATCGCCTTGCGCCGGTCGTAATGATCGGTCACACCAACCATGGAAATCGCAGACATCACCAATGCCGGGATATTCGAACGCTCCAGCGCATCACGCATCGCCAGCGCGTTCATAACCGTTGCCAGCATGCCCATGTGGTCGCCAGTGACGCGATCCATGCCCGCAGCGGAAAGCGCGGCACCGCGGAACAGGTTGCCCCCACCGATGACCAGGCCGACCTCCACACCGATGCCGACCAGCTGGCCGACTTCCAGCGCCATACGATCCAGCACCTTGGGATCGATGCCGAAGTCTTCGGACCCCATCAGGGCCTCGCCGCTCAGTTTGAGCAAAATGCGCTTGTAGCGAGGATTGCGTGAACTCATCTGCTGAGCCATTGGCATGTGTCTCCTGCGGCGTTCAAATGACTAGATTGATTGGCCAGACAAAAAATATCTGCGCTAGGACACTGCGTGAGCAGTTTGGTGCCCGGCGGCGAGCATAAAGCGTAAATACAATTTGTGCGCTTCTCTGAAAAAGAGGCCGCGCGCGTAAGCGGGCAGCCTCTTCGGGGACAGCGGAACCGAGGTATTACTGCTTGCTGGCTGCGACCTGAGCGGCCACTTCCGCAGCGAAGTCGACTTCAGCCTTCTCGATGCCTTCACCCACTTCGTAGCGAACGAAGGAAACGATCTGTGCGCCGGCTTTCTTGGCCAGATCGCCGACCTTGACTTCCGGATCCTTGACGAAAGGCTGCTCAACCAGGCTGGCTTCAGCCAGGAACTTGTTGATACGGCCCTTGATCATGTTCTCGACGATGTTCTCCGGCTTGCCGGCGATCTTATCGGCGTTGAGCTGCAGGAAGATTTCCTTCTCCTTGGCGATCAGCTCCTCGGAAACGTCCGCCGGGCTCAGAACAGCCGGATTGCTGGCCGCCACATGCATGGCGATGTCCTTGGCCAACTCAGCGTCGCCGCCCTTCAGAGTGACCAGCACACCGATACGATGGCCGTGCAGGTAAGCTCCCACCACTTCGCCTTCGACCGCAGTCAGACGACGAATGTTGACGTTCTCGCCACACTTGGCAACCAGCGCCTCGCGAGCGGATTCGCGCGAAGCGATCAGCGGAGCGGCTTCAGTCAGCTTCTGCTCGAAAGCTTCGTCCAGGCTGTCCTTGACGAACGCTTTGAAGTCGTCCTGCAGGGCCAGGAAGTCGGTCTGCGAGTTGACTTCGATGATCAGGCCACGACCGCCTTCAACGCGAACAGCGATGGCGCCTTCGGCCGCGATGTTGCCGGACTTCTTGGCCGCCTTGATGGCGCCGGAAGCGCGCATGTCGTCGATGGCCTTCTCGATGTCACCGCCAGCAGCGACCAGCGCCTTCTTGCATTCCATCATGCCCTGGCCGGTGCGCTCGCGCAGTTCTTTGACCATCGCCGCAGTGATTTCTGCCATGTTCGGAATCCTCTCGATTGGTTTCTAACCATTCGCCCGACAGCGCGGACGATCAATTCGGAAGTGGCAAAAAGGGGGCCTAGCCCCCTTTTTGTCCATCGGGTGTCACGCTAGAGCGTCACTCTCAGCCTTGAGCGGCTTCGGAAGCGACTTCCTCGACGAACTCATCGGCACCGGCACCAGCATTCTGGCGACCGCGCAGGACAGCGTCAGCCATCGAGCCCAGATAGAGTTGCACGGCGCGGATGGCGTCATCATTACCGGGGATAATGTAGTCAACGCCTTCCGGACTGCTGTTGGTATCGACGATGCCGATGACCGGAATGCCCAGCTTGTTGGCTTCGGAGATGGCGATGCGCTCGTGGTCGACGTCAATGACGAACATCGCATCCGGCAAACCGCCCATGTCCTTGATACCGCCCAGGCTGCGCTCGAGCTTCTCGAGGTCGCGGGTGCGCATCAGGGCTTCTTTCTTGGTCAGCTTGTCGAAGGTGCCGTCCTGGGACTGGACTTCCAGCTCACGCAGACGCTTGATCGAGGCGCGGATGGTCTTGTAGTTGGTCAGCATGCCGCCCAGCCAACGATGATCGACATACGGCGAGCCACAACGAGCGGCTTCTTCGCGGACGATCTTGCCGGCGGAACGCTTGGTACCGACGAACAGAATCTTGTTCTTGCCAGCTGCCAGTTTCTCAACGAAACGCAGAGCGTCGTTGAACATCGGCAGGGTCTTTTCCAAGTTGATGATGTGGATCTTGTTACGCGCGCCGAAAATGTACTTGTCCATTTTCGGGTTCCAGTAACGGGTCTGGTGGCCGAAGTGCACACCGGCCTTCAGCATATCGCGCATGGTGACTTGAGACATGATACGTCCTCGAATAAGTCGGGTTAGGCCTCCACGCGTCCCGATATCCAACTCTTTCGAGCACCCAGGATACCGTGTCGACGCGTGTGTGGGTTCAAGCGCAACGGGGAGGTCCCCGCTGAGCGGCGCGTTTTATAGCATAGAAAACCTGCGCGGGCTACAAGCGAACGCTGGATGCGCGGCTCGGGCCAGCGACGGCGAGCGCCCAGCTTCAGGCTTGCTGCCTCAAGCTGCTACCATACCGCCCTTTCCTTTCGTGCCCGAGAGTTCCCATGACAGTCACCATCAAGACGCCCGAAGACATCGAGAAAATGCGTATCGCCGGCCGGCTCGCCGCCGAGGTGCTGGAAATGATCGAAGAGCATGTCAAGGCCGGCGTCACCACCGATGAACTGGATCGCCTCTGCCACGACTACATCGTCAACGTGCAACAGGCGATTCCGGCGCCGCTCAACTACAAGGGCTTCCCCAAATCGATCTGCACGTCGCTCAATCATGTCGTCTGCCACGGAATTCCAAACGACAAGCCGTTGAAGGATGGCGACATCCTCAATATCGATATCACCGTGATCAAGGACGGCTACCACGGCGACACCAGCCGGATGTTCATCGTCGGCCAAGTGCCGGAATGGGCGCAGCGGCTGTGCAAGGTGACTCAGGAGTGCCTATATATAGGCATCGAAATGGTCCGTCCCGGTGTTCGCCTGGGCGACATTGGCGAGGCGATCCAGAAACACGCCGAAAAGAACGGCTTCTCCGTCGTGCGCGAGTACTGCGGCCATGGCATCGGCAAGGTCTTCCACGAGGAGCCTCAGGTGCTGCACTACGGCCGCGCCGGCACAGGCATGGAACTCAAGGAAGGCATGACCTTCACCATCGAGCCGATGATCAACCAGGGCCGCGCCGAAACACGCCTGCTCGGTGACGGCTGGACCGCGATTACCAAGGATCGCAAGCTGTCCGCACAGTGGGAGCACACCATCTTGGTCACCGCCAGCGGCTACGAGATCTTTACCCTGCGCCGGGACGACACCATCGCGCGCACCTCGGCCTGAACTTTCCATTTCTAACGGCATCGGGGGGTACGCATGCCTCAGGTTGATCCAGAGCTGTTCGATCGTAGCCAGTTCCAGGCCGAACTGGCGCTCAAGGCCAGCCCGATTGCCGCATTCAAGAAAGCCATCCGCCAGGCCCGCGAAGTCCTCGACAGACGCTTTCGGGACGGCCGAGAGATTCGCCGGCTGATCGAAGACCGCGCCTGGTTCACCGATCAGATCCTGCGCGCCGCTTGGAGCCGCTTCGACTGGAGCAAGGGCGCGGATATCGCCCTGGTTGCGGTGGGCGGTTACGGTCGCGGCGAGCTGCACCCCTACTCCGACATCGACCTGCTGATCCTGCTCGACGATAGCGATCACGAGATATTCCGAGAGTCGATCGAGGGGTTTCTGACCCTGCTCTGGGACATCGGGCTGGAAGTCGGCCAGAGCGTGCGCTCGATCGCCGAGTGCGCCGAAGAGGCGCGTGCCGACCTCACCGTCATCACCAACCTGATGGAAAGCCGTACCATCGCCGGTCCCGAGCATCTGCGTAAAAAGATGCTGGAAGTCACCCGACCCGATGTGATGTGGCCAAGCAAAGACTTCTTCCTCGCCAAGCGCAACGAGCAGCGCCAGCGGCATTCCAAGTACAACAACACCGAATACAACCTGGAGCCGAACGTGAAGCGCTCGCCTGGCGGCCTGCGCGACATCCAGACGATTCTTTGGATCGCCCGTCGGCAATTCGGCACGCTCGATCTGCAGGCCATGGTCGATCAGGGCTTCCTCACCGAGGGCGAACTCAGCCTGCTGACCGCCGCTCAGGAGTTTCTCTGGAAGGTACGCTACGGCCTGCACATGCTGGCCGGACGTGCGGAGGATCGCCTGCTGTTCGACCACCAGCGCTCGCTCGCCGCCCTGCTCGGCTACGAGGATAGCGACGCCAAGCTGGCCATCGAACGCTTCATGCAGAAGTACTATCGGGTGGTGATGAGCGTCGCCGAGCTGAGCGATCTGGTCGGCCAGCACTTCGCCGAGGTCATCCTCTGGGAAGGCGACTCCGGCCCGAGCACCAAGCTCAACAGCCGTTTCCTGGTGCGCGACGACTATCTCGAAGTCCGCGACCCGGCGGTCTTCAAGCGCACCCCGTTCGCAATCCTGGAAACGTTCGTCCTGCTCGCCCAGCATCCGCAGATTCAGGGCGTACGCGCCAACACCATCCGCCTACTACGCGATCATCGCTACCTGATCGACGACGATTTTCGCAGCGACATTCGCAACACCAGCCTGTTCATCGAGCTGTTCAAGTGCAAGGAAGGCATCCATCGCAACCTGCGGCGAATGAACCGCTACGGCATTCTCGGCCGCTACCTCCCGGAATTCGGCCATATCGTCGGACAGATGCAGCACGACCTGTTCCACATCTATACGGTCGACGCCCACACGCTCAATGTCATCAAATACCTGCGCAAGCTAACCAAGCCGGGCGTGGCGGAGAAGTATCCGCTGGCCAGCGCGCTGATCGAGCGCCTGCCCAAGCCGGAGCTGATCTATATCGCGGGGCTCTATCACGACATAGCCAAGGGCCGCGGCGGCGATCACTCCGAGCTGGGCGCAGTGGACGCTGAGCAGTTTTGCAACCGGCACAAGCTGCCGGCCTGGGATACGCGACTGGTCGTCTGGCTGGTACAGAATCACCTGGTCATGTCCACGACCGCCCAGCGCAAGGACCTTTCCGATCCGCAGGTGATCATCGATTTCGCTCAGCAGGTAGGCGACGAGACGCATCTCGACTATCTCTACGTGCTGACCGTCGCGGACATCAACGCGACCAATCCGACGCTGTGGAATTCCTGGCGTGCGAGCCTGCTGCGCCAGCTGCACACCGCCACCCAGCGCGCGTTGCAGCGCGGCCTGGAGAATCCGCTGGGGCGCGAGGAGCAGATCCGCCAGACCCAGCGCGCCGCACTGGACGAACTGGTTCGCAACGGCAGCGACCCCGACGAGGCCGAGCAGCTCTGGGCGCAACTGGGTGACGACTATTTCATGCGCCACTCGGCCAGCGACGTGGCCTGGCATACCGCGGCGATCCTCGCGCACGGCGAAGACAACGGCCCGCTGGTGCTGATCAAGGAAACCACGCAGCGCGAATTCGAGGGCGGCACGCAGATCTTCATCTATGCGCCGGACCAGCACGACTTCTTCGCCGTGACAGTGGCGGCGATGGACCAGCTCAACCTGAACATCCACGATGCCCGCATCATCACTTCGAGCAGCCAGTTCACGCTCGACACCTACATCGTGCTGGACGCCGACGGCACGCCGATCGGCGACAACCGCGAGCGGATCGAGGAAATTCGCCAGGGCCTGATCGACGCAGTGCGCAATCCCGACGAGTACCTCACCATCATCCAGCGCCACGTGCCGCGCCAGCTCAAGCACTTCGCCTTCCCGCCGCAGGTCACGATCCATAACGATACCCAGCGCCCGCAGACGATCATTGAGATCATCGCGCCGGATCGTCCCGGGCTGCTTGCCCGCGTCGGGCAGCTGTTCCTGGCCTTCGATCTGTCGGTGCAGAACGCCAAGATCGCCACACTGGGCGAGCGGGTCGAGGACGTGTTCTTCGTCACCAACGCCGACAATCAGCCGCTATCGGACCCACAGCTCTGCACGCAGCTGCAGCAGGCGCTGATCGCGCAACTGCAGCAGGAAAACGAGCATCAGCCGTCGCCGAGCAGCTTCACCATCTGACGCTGGCGACGCTGCGCGACAGCTTTACTGCCAGGGCTTGCCGCGCGTGCGCTCGATGAACGGCAGCTTCTGCTGCATCGCGGCCTTGGCCAGCATGTGGGCACTCACCGGGGCGGTGAGGAAGAGAAACAGGGTGATCAGCAACTCGTGCAGACTCAGCCCCTCGGTCCGGCTGCCAAAGAAGATCATCGATGCAATGACGATCCCGCCAACCCCCAGGGTGGTCGCCTTGGTCGGGCCATGCAGACGGGTATAGAAATCCGGCAGGCGGTACAGGCCGATGGCACCGACCAACGCGAACAGACTGCCGACGATCAGGCAAATGCTTACCAGCAACTCGATCCAGAAAGGCATGCGCAATCCTCAGTCAATGATGTCGCCGTGCAGCAGGTGCTTGCCTACTGCGACCGTACTGATGAACCCCATCACCGCGATCAGTAGAGCGGCCTCGAAGAACAGCTCCGACGCCAGCCAGATGCCGAACAGCACGATCAGCGCGAGCGCGTTGATGTAGAGCGTATCCAGCGCCAGCACCCGATCCGGCATCTCCGGGCCAATGATCAGACGTGCCAGGTTAAGTACCGCCGCCAGCGACATGATCGCCAGGCAGATGGGTATCACGTACGTGAGCATTCGAAAATCTCCAGCAGCGGCGCCTCGTAGCGCGACTTCACCTCGTGCACCAGCGCCTCGGCGTCCGGCGCGTCCAGGGCGTGCAACAGCAGGGTCTTGTGATCCGGACTCAGACCGGCCGATACCGTGCCCGGAGTCAGCGAGATGATGCTGGTCAGTACCGCGAGCACGAAATCATCCTCGATCGCCATCGGCACCTCGACGAACGCCGGGGCGAGCCGGCTCTTCGGTCCGAGCACCAGTTTGGCGACATGCAGATTCGCCACCACGATGTCGTAGAACACCAGGGCGATGAAGCGGCACAGCAGCAACGGTTTGCGTACCGTCGGAACTTCGATGAGAAAACGCCGCAGCAGCAGCGGCAGGCCCCAACCGAGCACAGCACCGAGCACCACATGACCGGCGCTCAAGGTGTTGTTCAACATCAGCCACAGCAGCGTGAGCAATACGCTGAGGGCAGGATGAGGCAGCCAGCGTGACTTCTTCATGCGCCACCTCCGGTAATCGTCTGCAGATAGGGCTGCAGATTCAGCAGCTGACTCGCCGTCGCCTGCAGATAGCCCTGCACCGGCTGCGCGAGCACTACCAGCAGCAAGCTGGCGGAGAGCAAGCCCAGGGTCGCCAGCAGCCTGATCGGATCGGCACCCGCACCGGCAATGGCCGGGCACTCGTCATTGGTGCGCCAGAACACCAGACTTCCGGCGCGACTGAGGGCGATCAGCATGCCCAGCCCACCAACCAGCAGCACCGACCACAGCCAGGCCGCCTGACTACTCAGTTCCACCGCCCGCATCAGCATGAGCTTGCCGAGGAAGCCGGAAAAAGGCGGCAGCCCCGCCACTGAGATTGCCCCGAGAAAGAACAGCATGCCCAGCAGCAGCGGCTGGCGCAGCGGCCCGGCGGAGATCAGATCCGTGCCAATCGCACCGCGTTGTTGGCCGATCAGATCGGCCAACAGGAACAGTGCCCCGGCGATCAACGTGCTATGCAGCAGGTAGTACAGCGCCGCTGCGATGCCACTGGCGCTGCCCAGCGCAATGCCCGCCAGCAAGGTGCCGACCGAAGCCACGACCAGATAGGCCAGCAAGACCTGCAGGTTGCGCGCCGCCAGCGCACCAATGACGCCCGCCGCCAGCGTGAGCAACGACAACGGCCAGAGCCAGACCTGTACCAAGTTGCTCAGCTCGCCGGCCTCGCTGCCGTAGATCAGCGTGAATACGCGCAGGATCGCGTACAGCCCGACCTTCGTCATGATTGCGAAGAGCGCCGCCACCGGAGCCGTCGCCGCCGCATAGGCACGGGGCAACCAGAAATACAGCGGAAGGATCGCCGCCTTCAGGGCGAATACCACCAGCAACAGGAAACCGGCGGCGGCTACCAGCGGTGCCTGCGCCGGATCGAGCAGCGAGGTGCGCCAGGCCAGATCCGCCATGTTCAGCGTACCCAGTACGCCGTACAACATGCTCACGCCCAACAGGAAGAACGACGAGCCCAGCAAATTCAACACCACATAATGCATGCCCGAGCGAATGCGCGACGGGCCATGGCCATGCACCAGCAGCGCATAGGACGAGATCAGCAGAATCTCGAAGAACACGAACAGGTTGAACAGATCGCCCGTGAGAAAGGCGCCGTTGATGCCGAGCAGCTGGAACTGGAACAGCGCATGGAAATTCGGTCCGCGCTCATCGTCGCCACGACAGGCGTACAGCAGCGCGAAACCGGCGAGCAGCGCCGTCACCACCAGCATCAACGCGCTCAGGCGATCCAGCAGCAGGACAATACCGAACGGCGGCTGCCAGTTACCCAGCGCATACACGCGCAGTTGATCGTCACCGGCAAGCAACAGCAGCCAGAGCGCAAGCGGCACCAGCGCCCAGGTCGCCAGCAGCGATAGCAGACGCTTGCTGGAGCTACCCAGCCGATGGCCAAACAGCAACACCGCACCCATGAACAGCGGCAGCAGAATGGGCATGATCAGCACGTGATTCATTCGCGTGGCTCCTGACCATCCACATGATCCGTGCGCAGCTCACCGAGCCCACGCAAAGCCAGTACCACCACGAACGCAGTCATGGCGAAACCGATGACGATCGCAGTCAGCACCAGCGCCTGTGGCAACGGGTCGCCATACTCGGCGCTCTGTCCGATCACTGCGGGCACTCCGGTCGCCAGACGGCCCATCGAAAAAATGAAAAGGTTGACTGCATAAGAGATCAGCGTCAGCCCCACAACCACCGGAAAGATCCGCGCCCGCAACAGCAGGTAAACGCCACTGGCGGTCATCACCCCCAGAGTGATGGCAAACAAGGCTTCCATCAGAGCACCTCCCTGCTCGTTTCGTCCTGACCGACATGGCCGATGTTGGAGAGGATCAGCAGCGTCGCGCCGACGACCACCAGATAAACCCCGAGATCGAACAGCATCGCAGTCGCCAGCTCAAACTCGCCCACCAGCGGCAGATGAAAATGTCCGAACGTCGAGGTCAGGAACGGATAGCCGAACAGCCAGCTGCCAAGCCCGGTCAGCCCGGCGATCAGCAGCCCGGCGCCACTGATCGCGTGATAGCTCACGGGCTGACGCTCCTGCGCCCAGGCGACCCCGTGTGAGATGTATTGCAGGATCAGCGCTGCGGCGGTGATCAATCCAGCGATGAACCCCCCCCCTGGCAGATTGTGTCCGCGCAGGAAGATGAACACCGAAATCAGCATGGCCAGCGGCAGCAGAGCCCGCGCCAACACGTCGAGAATCATCGGATGGCTGTCCAGCGACCACGGCCTGCCGCCATAGTCGCGCAACGGATGCGGCAAATGCAGGCCATATAGCAGGCCGTAGATGGCCACGCCGGCGATTGCCAGCACACTGATCTCACCGAGCGTATCGAAGCCGCGGAAATCCACCAGAATCACGTTGACCACGTTGGCCCCGCCGCCCCCGGACACGCTGTTCTCCAGGAAAAACCCCGCGATGCTTTCGTATGGACGGGTCAGAACCGCGTAGGCCAGCAAAGCGACCATCGTGCCGCAACCACCGGCGAGGAGCAGATCGCGCAAGCTACGCAGACTGCTGGATTCGGCCGGGGTCCGGTCAGGCATGAAGAACAGCGCCAGAATCAACAGGATGATCGACACCACCTCGACCGACAGCTGGGTCAGCGCCAGATCGGGCGCCGAATAGCGAGCGAATGCCAGTGACACCATCAGCCCGACCACCCCGAGCACCATCAGCGAAATCAGCCGGCGACGGTGAAAGAGCACGGTCAGCAGCGAGGCCAGCGCGAGGATCGCCATGCCCAGCACTGTCACGCCATCGTACGGGGTCATCGCGACGCTGCCGTGGAAGGAGTCCAGTGTCGACAGCGCGAACACCACCAGCGCCAGCGTACTGGACAACATCAGTGCGAGGTAGCGCTGCAACGAGCCGTTATCCAGGCCATCGGTGAGCTTGCGTGCCGCTGCCGTGAGTGCACCCATGGCGCGCTCGAAGACCATCAGCGAATCGACCACCGGCAGCCCCTCGTACCAGCGGAACACCCAACGACGCAGCGAATAGATCAGCACGCCACCGGTCAGCGCCAGAAAGCTCATGATCAGCGGCAGGTTGAATCCGTGCCAGATCGCCAGGCTGTATTGCGGCGCTTCGCTGTTCAGGCTTGCCGCTACGGCCGATGCCAGCAGCGGCGCTACCGTATAGGCGGGCAACATGCCCACCAGCAGGCAGAGCAGCACCAGCACCTCCACTGGAATCTTCATGTAGCGCGCCGGTTCATGCGGCGGGTATTTCGGCAGGTCGATCGGCTCGCCATTGAAAAACACGTCATGGATGAAGCGCAGCGAATATGCCACCGAAAAGGCGCTGGCAATCGTCGCCAGTGCCGGGATGATCCAGTAGAAGCTGCCGAGCAGATGCTGATCCAGCGTTTCGGCGAAGAACATTTCCTTGCTGAGGAAGCCGTTGAGCAATGGCACACCGGCCATCGCCAGCGACGCCACCATTGCCAGCATCGCGGTGTGCGGCATGTACTTCCACATACCGTTGATGCGCCGCATGTCCCGCGTACCGGTTTCATGGTCGATGATGCCCGCGGCCATGAACAGCGAGGCCTTGAAGGTCGCGTGGTTGATTATATGGAAGATCGCCGCCACCGCTGCCAACCGCGAATCCAGCCCGAACAACAGCGTGATCAGGCCCAGGTGACTGATAGTGGAATAGGCCAGCAGCCCCTTGAGGTCATGCTGGAAAAGTGCCATCACCGCACCTACCAGCAGGGTCGCCAGGCCGGTCATGCTCACCAGATAGAACCACAAATCCGAGTACGCTAACGCCGGATACAGGCGCGCAAGCAGGAACACCCCGGCCTTCACCATCGTCGCCGAGTGCAGGAAAGCCGAGACTGGTGTCGGCGCCGCCATCGCCTGTGGTAACCAGAAGTGAAACGGAAATTGTGCCGATTTGGTGAAAACGCCCAAAAGCACCAGCACCAGGATCACCGGATAGAGCGCACTGTTGCGAATCGCCTCGCCTGCGTCGAGCACGCTGCTGAGTTCGAAGCTGCCGACCACCTGACCGATCAGCAGCACCCCGGCGAGCAGCGCCAGACCGCCGCCACCCGTGACCGCCAGTGCCATGCGGGCCCCCTGGCGGGCATCGGCGCGGTGGTTCCAGTAGCCGATCAACAGAAACGACGACAGACTCGTCAGCTCCCAGAACATCAGCATCAGCAGCAGGTTTTCCGACAGCACGATGCCCAGCATCGAGCCCATGAATAGCAGGAAGAAGCCGAAGAAGCGTCCCATTGGGTCGCGCTTGGCCAGGTAGTAGCGCGCATACAGAATGACCAGCAGGCCAATGCCGAGAATCAGTAGCGCAAATAGAAAGCCCAGACCATCGAGACGCAGACTCAGATTCAGCCCCAACTCCGGCAACCAGGGCACCTGCACGATCTGTACCTTCCCGGCGAACACTGCGGAGCGCTCGGAGAGCAGCAACACCAGCGCGGCCAACGGCCCGATGCCGGCTCCGAAGGCGCACGCCGAGCGGCCGGCGCGCTCCAGCAGCAACGGCAGACAAATGCCCAAGAAAGGCAAAGCGATGATCAACGCAAGCGTCATGGGGTTCTCTCTGGGCCGTCCGGCTCGACGGCATTTCTTCTTCTAAGCGAACTGACTATCAGCTCGCGCGCACACATAGATGCGCTCGATTATCCATATCACCGCAGTGAACGTCATGGGTCCATGTATTACGAAAAACAAAAAGGCGCCGCCCCGCCGCAAAGCGAAGCCGCGCCTTTTGTAGGGTCCCGCCGTCAGGGTGTGACGCGACTGGTTCCGCTTACGCTCAGGATGCGTACCCGCTGGCCGACCCTGAACACCTGGTTCGGCTCAACCTCCTGCACATAAGCGCGGATATTGCCGTCGTCCTCACGCACGGTGATCTCGACGCCCTGCGTGCGGGTGAAACCCTCCTCCGCCGCCGCGCCGAGCATACCGCCCGCTACCGCACCGATGACCGCCGCAACAGCACTGCCGCGCCCGCCGCCCACACCGCTGCCGGCCACTCCGCCCACAATGGCGCCAGCACCGGTGCCGATCGGCGTCTTGGTTCCTTCGATCTTGACCGGTCGCAGCGACTCGATGGTTCCATAGCGAACAGTCTGGACGGCGCGCGCTTCGTCACGCGAATAGGTGTCGCCCGTCAGGCTGGACGCGCAGCCGCCGACCGCGAGCGCTACGGCAGTGAGTGAAGCGATATAAATTGACTTGCGCATGAGTTCTCTCCTGAAAAACGAACGAATCGCTTGGCAACCAACCGGCCCTGCCGCAGCATTCTCGCTGCTTGGCGGCATGCATGAGCCGTCAGATCGTATTCAACCGAACGAGAATGTCCGTGGATTATTTCATCATAGCCGTCACCACCTTCGCCGGCCTGGCTTTCCACGCCTGGCTGTTCATCCGCTTTCGCCGCTGGATCGAACGCGACCTCGCCTATTCGATCGCCGGCAGCGATCCCGATAAGCGAGCGTGGCTGCTGAGCCGACTGGGCGAAGCCAAAGCGCAGAAGATCAAGCGGCGGGATCTGCAGGCGTGGCTGGAGCGTGAAATCCAGCACTATCCAACCCATCGCACTCAGCAATAAGCCCAGTCGACCGCCGCTCGCAGCCCGGTCGACGGCTCACTCAAGAACGCTTCAGGGTGCCAGTCGCCGACGCTCCCAGCCACCGGCCACGCAGCGGTAATCGAGCCGGTCATGCAGGCGGCTCGGACGGCCCTGCCAGAACTCGATACGCTCCGGTATCAACCGGTAGCCGCCCCAGTGCGGCGGACAGTGCGGTGCCTGATCGAGGAAGCGTTGTTCGGTTGCGGCGAGCAGGCGTTCCAGCTCTGCGCGATCGGCAATCACCCGGCTCTGCGGCGACGCCCAGGCGCCCAGGCGGCTACCCAGTGGCCGCACATGGTAGTAGGCGTCCGACTCTTCGACGCTGACCTTCTCTACCCGCCCCTCGATACGCACCTGGCGCTCCAGCGTCGGCCAGAAAAACGTCATCGCGGCAAAAGGCTGCCGACTCATCTGCTGCCCCTTGTCGCTGTCGTAGTTAGTGAAGAACGTGAAACCACGTTCATCCAGCGCCTTGAGCAGCAGAATCCGGCAGTGCGGCCGGCCCGCCTCATCCACGGTCGCCAGCGACATGGCATTGGGCTCGACCGGCGCCTGCTCGGTCTTCATCGCCTCACCGAACCACTGGCGAAACAGGCTGAACGGTTCGTCAGGAGCGTTCGCTTCGCTGAGTCCTTCACGGGTGTAGTCGCGGCGCATATCGGCCAGGGACTGGATCATTCGCGGGTTCCTTCTTCGTCAAACGGGCCGGATCGAAGGCAGCGCACGGCGCACTCGCCTCACGGGTGGCGGCCATCGCGCAGCCGCCCGGAGCCTAGCTTATCCCTGCAACCAGGCCGCGCGCTTGATTCAACGCAAAAGCAAACGGGCCTGAAAAGGCCCGTCGATGATGCGACTACCGTGCTGCTACTTCTCGCCCTTGGCGGTTTTGGCAACCGCAACCTGCGTAGCCGCGGCCGGTGCTGCTACAGCGGCAGTCGCAGTCGCAGTCGCAGTCGCAGTCGCAGTCGGATCGTTATATTCGGCTACCGTCGCCAGCAAGCTGACCTGCTGAGTCAACAGCATCTCGACACGACGGTTCAGCGCGCGCCCGTCCTTGCTGTCATTGGCAGCCCGCGGCTTGTCCGACCCCATGCCGCGGATGCGCAGGCGATCGTGCTTCAAACCGCTGAGGCGGAATATGGCGGCCACTGCGCCGGCCCGCTCGCGACTGATGGTGCGATTGATCTCGTCGGAACCGGTGCTATCGGCGTGGCCGAGAATAACCACGGCGGCCTTACTGTCCTTTTCCACCAGTTTGGCTACCCGCGTGATGGGACCCAGCGTGACCGGCAACAGCATGCCGGGACGATCAGGATTGAATGAGGAATCCACCGGAGCAGTGATCACCAAGAGGTTGTCGCGGCGCTCCAGCTCGAAGCGGCTATCCTTGATCGCCTCGCGCAAACGCGGCTCGTAATCGTCCATCCAGGCCGTATCGACCTTCGCCACGGCAGGCGCCGCAGCCGCGGCCTCGGTGGGCTTCTCATCCTTGGAGCTGCAGCCGACCACCATCAGGCAGACAATCAGAGAAGCGCTTTTCAGCATGTTCATGTGCGGATTCCGTCAGACGTTTGAGTTCAGATTCTCGCCAGGCAGCCCAGCCGGCAATAATTGAAGAGATTGATCAAATTGTGGCCGCAAGTCCCTGCCCTGCAAAGCCTTGCCATGCAGAACTGACGAGCGGTTAACCGATGCATTGCGCCACACTTCGCGCCAGGGCCTGCGCACGGGGGTCCATCAGCACATAAGGGCCGAGCGTATTGGTGGCGAAACCGAACGCCAGGTCCCTGTCGGGGTCGGCGAAGCCGATACTACCGCCGGCTCCCGGATGGCCGAAAGCCCTCGGGCCCATCGCGAAAGTCGCGTTGGCGACCTCTGGCTGATCGAGCCAACAGCCAAGCCCGAAGCGGGTCTGGGATAACAGCGTAAGGTCTTCGCCAGCGCTGTGCTCACGACGCATTTCATCGAGCACGGCCGTGTCCAGCAAACGCCCCAGCAGCAGACCGGAATAGAAGCCTGCCAAAGAACGCGCGTTGCCATGTCCGTTCGCCGCGGGCTGCGCCATGCGCCGCCACTCGGGCTTGTTACCGCTGTTCATGATCGATGGTGGATTGTTGAAGGCACGCGCGCTCAACGATGCCGGATCACTCATCAAGACCTTGAACAGCCGCTGCGCCGCCGCATCGCCGAACTCGTTTTTGGCGCGGGTCAGGTAAGCGACGCGGTGAAACTCTTCGTCATCGAGGCCGATATGGAAATCCAGCCCCAACGGGGTGGCCGTTCTGGCCACGATGGCAGCTCCCGGCTCCGATCCGTCGGCTCGTCGGATCACCTCTCCCACCAGCCAGCCGTAGGTCATCGCGGCGTAGCCCTGGGCCTCGCCGGGCGTCCACCAGGGCTGCTCCGCGGCTATTGCGGCGATCATGGCATTCCAGTCGTACAGGGCCTCGGGCGGCAATGGCTGGCGCAGGGCAGGCAGACCCGCGCGATGGCAGAGCAGCTGGCGCAGCGTGATGCGCGCCTTGCCGTTGGCGGCGAACTCCGGCCAGACGTCGGCAACCGGCGCATCGAGCTGCAGTTTGCCCTCGGCGACCAATTGCAGCGCCGCGACGGCGGTGAAGGTCTTGGTACAAGAGAACAGGTTGACCAGCGTATCGCCGTGCCATGGCAGCTCACCGGCATTGTCAGCCACGCCAGCCCACAGATCGACGACCGTCTCGCCGGCGATCTGCACGCAGACAGCCGCACCGCGGGTCTGGGTGTGCTCGAAAAGCGCGGCGAATGCATCTCGCACCGCCTCGAAACGAAGATCGAAATAACCTTGTATCTGCACGCTGCCACCTGTGATCGGATGTTATCGGCGCATTGTTCCAGCAGCCTCACCGGAAGAAAACCGCACGAATGTGTCGGAAGGAATCAGTCGATCTCACGACGAAACGGCGGCAACGCATTGAGAATCGCCTTGCCATAGCGCTGTGTCACCACTCGTCGGTCGAGCAAGGTGATGGTGCCGCGGTCGGCCTCGGTGCGCAGCAGGCGACCGCAGGCCTGCACCAGTCGCAGCGAAGCATCCGGCACAGCAATTTCCATGAACGGATTGCCGCCCCGCGCTTCGATCCACTCGGCCAGCGCCGCTTCCACCGGATCGTCCGGCACTGCGAAGGGAATCTTGGCGATCACCACATGCTCGCAATAGGCACCGGGCAGATCGACCCCTTCGGCGAAACTCGCCAGGCCGAACAGCACACTGGACTCTCCGTCATCAACCCGCTTGCGGTGCTTGTTCAGAGTTTCCTGTTTGGACAGGTTGCCTTGAATCAGCACCCTGCGACGCCAGTCACGCTCGAGGCCATCGAATACGTCCTGCATCTGCCGGCGCGAGGAGAACAGCACCAGCGTACCGCGTGAATGCTCCACCAGACCCGGCAGTTCGCGGACGATCGCCGCGGTGTGCGCAGCCGCGTCACGCGGATCAGCTTGCAGGTTTGGCACCCGCAGGACCCCGGCGTCCGCATGATGAAACGGACTCGGCACCACGGCAGTAACGGCAGACCGCGGCAGGCCTGCGCGCATGCGGTAGCGGTCGAAGCTGTTGAGCGCCGTCAGCGTGGCAGAGGTTACCAGTGCACCGTAAGCGACATTCCAGAGATTGCGCCGCAACGTCTCGGCCGCCAGGATCGGGCTGGCATTGACCTCGATATCGAACAACGCACCGCCATCGGCAAGCGTCAGCCAGCGCGCCATTGGGGGACTGTCCTGCGGGTCTTCGACGGTAAACGCCGTCCACAACTCCCAGTTTCCCTGGGCGCGGGTCAGCAGACTGCCAAACAGTGGATACCACTCTTCCGCCTGGTGACTGGCGATGCCGCCGCCCGCCTCGCCATCCATCGCCTCTTTGAGCAGCTCGGCGATGCGCGTGAACAGGTCGGTCAGGCGCGCGAAGCCCTTCTTCAACTCTACGCCCAGCTCGATCAGGTGTTCCGGCACCACACCACCGACAAAGCGATGGCGCGGCCGCTCGCGCCCTTCCATATCCTCGCCGGCGCGGAAATCAGCCAGTTGCTCGCAGGCGCTGAACATGAACTGTTGCTGGCTGCGCAGCTCGCGCGCCAGCTCCGGCACGCCTTCGATCAGCCTGCCGAGCTCACCGGGCAACGGATGCTGGGCGAGCAGCTTGGTCAGATTCTTCTCCACCTGCCCCAGCCACTCACCGGTCGAACGCAGACGGGTGAAATGCGCAAAATGGCCGATCGCCTTGTCCGGCAGGTGATGGCCTTCGTCGAATACGTATAGCGTGTCACGCGGATCGGGCAGCACCGCACCGCCGCCGAGCGCCAGGTCGGCTAGCACCATGTCGTGGTTGGTGACGATGACATCGACCTTGGTCATGCCCTCGCGGGCCTTGTAGAACGCGCATTGCTGGAAGTTGGGGCAATGTCGGCCGGTGCACTGGCTGTGATCGGTGGTCAGACGCGACCAGTCGGCATCGTCCAGTTCTTCGGGCCAGCTGTCGCGATCGCCATCCCAGCGGTTGCCGGCGAGCTTTTCAATCATGCCGGTGAACAGCTTCTGGCTGCGCTCGTCGACGTCGATGCGAAAGCCCTCCTCCTCGAACAGCTGAGCGGTGGCCGTCTGCGCGTGCCCTTCCTGCAGCAGTAGATCCAGCTTCGACAGGCACAGGTAGCGCCCGCGCCCCTTGGCCAAGGCGAAGCTGAAATTCAGCCCGCTGTTGCGCATCAGGTCAGGGAGATCCTTGTTGACGATCTGCTCCTGCAGCGCAACGGTCGCGGTAGCAATAACTAGGCGCTTGCCGGCAGCCTTCGCCGTTGGAATCGCCGCAATGCTGTAGGCCACGGTCTTGCCAGTGCCCGTGCCGGCTTCCACCGCCACCACCGCCGGCTCGCCTTCACGACGGCCCTCGTCATCGGCCTTGATGGCGCCCAGCACCTTGGTTACCTCGGCGATCATCAACCGCTGACCGTAACGCGGCTTGAGGCCCTTGGCCTCGAGAAAACGGGAATAGGCGCCCTGGATCTGGGACTTGAGTTCGGTGCTGAGCATGGGCGCTGATGCTGTATATATTTTCAGTACTTCAAATGGGCGGCTATGATAACGCGCGTCGCCCCGATCGCCAGCGGAGATTTGCCATGACCCCATTTGCCTCGCTCTATGCCTTGCACGTATTGGCCGCCGTGTTGTGGGTGGGCGGTATGTTCTTCGCCTGGATGGTTCTGCGCCCGGCGGCCGTTGCCGTATTGCAGGCGCCCGAACGCCTGCGGCTGTGGGCCGAGGTGTTCCGCCGGTTCGTCCAATGGGTCTGGATCGCGGTGGCAGTGCTGCCAATCAGCGGCATCGGTATGTGGCATCTGCGCTTCGGTGCGATGGCCAGCGCCCCTCGCTACGTACATGTGATGACCGGCTTGTATCTGGTCATGCTGGCGCTGTTTCTGCGGCTAGTACTGCTGCAGCTACCGGCGCTCCGACGCGCTGTGGACGGCCAGGATTGGCCGGCAGGCGGTGCGGTCCTGGGGAAGATTCGAGCATTGGTGGGGCTGAACCTGCTGCTCGGCCTTGCACTCATCGCGATAGCCAGCGCGCGCCCGGTGTTCTGAGCACAAAAGTGCCGTGTCTTCCGGCACACCACGGTGCGCAAAGAAAAGCCGGGCAGTGCCCGGCTCGGTTGTACATCTGGGATCAGGGTCGCGCTTCGACTTCCGCTTCCACTCGACGGTTGATTGCCCGTCCGGCATCGGTCGCATTATCCGCTACCGGGCGCGACTCACCGTAACCGACCGCATCCACCCGACCAGCCTCCACGCCGTACTGGTTGACCAGCACTTCGCGCACAGCATTGGCGCGACGCTCGGAAAGCCGCTGGTTGTAGGCATCGGTGCCGACCGAGTCGGTATGGCCTTCCAGCACCGTGGTGGTCTGCCCGTACTCCTTCATGAAGTCCGCGAGATTCTGGATATCTCCGTAGCTGTCAGGTTTGACGACCGCACGGTCGAAGTCGAACTTCACGTCAAGCTCGACGCGCACTGGCTCGGCTGCGGGCTCCGGTTCCTCGGCCGGCATCGGCTCGACGGTTTCGACCACCGCGACCGTCTGCTCCTCGGTGCCGTTCGCCCAGCAATAGGCCGCCGCGACACCACCGCCGATCACGGCGCCCCAACCGGCATAGGTGGAACTCTCGATCGCACCAAGCGCGGCACCCGTGACGCCACCAACTGCGGCACAGGTAGGCCAGTCCTGCTTCTGCACGCCCGCGCAACCGGCCAGGAACGTGGTCATTACAATCACGGGTACTGCTGTCCGTAGGGTACTCATCGATAAAACCTCCGCTGTGGGTTCGTCCAGAACCACCACCTGCTCGACCTCAGGCGGCTCCGGTTGCTTTGAGACTAGGCCGCGATCGGTGACCACGCTAGTCTTGCGCCTCTTGTCGAGGATTTTTCGCGTGATTGCCAACGCCCGCACGCCGCAGCAAGCGCTCGCCGCATTGCTCGAGCAGTACCAGCCAGAACATGTCCTTCAGGTCGGTCAAAGCCGTCCGCCGGCGCTCGACGCTTATCTGGCGGGCCATCCGCACAGCCGGGCGGACCACATCGACGGCGCCTCGCCGGCCCCGAATGTCGTGCAGCAGCGCTACGATCTCGCGCTGATCGTGGATTGCCTGGAACACCTACCGAAACGTCACGGCCGTGAGCTGCTGGGCGGTATTCGCAATCTCCATGCGAGCCGCCTGGCGGTTTTAATCGATTTGGAGGCAAGCGACTGGCAATCCACCGATTTCTTTTCGCTCGGCCTGCAGATAGCCGATCGCTTCCAACGAGACGCGCAGACCCTCACGCTATTCACCTATGACCTGCTGGATTACAAGCAGATTCCCGACTGGCTGAACGCCAAGTTCTGGGCCAATCCGCAAATGTTCGGCAAATACTGGTGGTAATGATGAACATACTGGCAGCGCAAACCGAACAATGCCCCTGCGGCAGCGCAAACACCCTGGCCCAATGCTGTGGCCGCTATCACGCCGGTACGCCTGCGCCCAGCGCCGAGTTGCTGATGCGCTCGCGCTACAGCGCCTATGTGCTCGGCCTGATCGATTACCTGCAAGCCACCACGCTGCCGGTGCAACAGCCACTCCTGAACCTGCAGTCGATCCGCCAGTGGAGCCTGGAAAGCACCTGGCTGGGGCTGGAGATCGAGCAGAGCACTGTGCTGGGTGGTCAGCCGGAGCATGCGCTGGTGACCTTCACCGCGCGCTGGCACGACCAGAGCGGCGAACATAGTCATCAGGAACGTTCGGCATTCGTCCAGCGGGAGGGCCGCTGGTATTTCATCGATCCGACGGTACCGCTCAAGGTCGGACGCAACGACAACTGCCCTTGCGGCAGCGGACTGAAATTCAAGAAATGCTGTGCGGCCTATCTGTAGCGAGTCGAATCGCTAGCCGCGGCCTGCTTCATCATCAGGCCAGCGCACCGTCGTGTGCGCTGGCCTGACGCAACCTCGGCGTTTACTTCTCGACGAATGCGCGTTCAATCAGGTAGTCGCCCGGATCGCCCATGCGCGGCGAAACTTTCAGGCCGAAGCTATCCAGCACCTGGCTGGTCTCTTCGAGCATGCTCGGGCTGCCACAGATCATTGCGCGATCGTCCTGAGGGTTGATCGGTGGCAGACCAATATCACTGAACAACTTGCCGCTGCGCATCAGATCGGTGAGTCGTCCCTGATTCTCGAAAGGTTCGCGCGTCACCGTCGGGTAGTAAATCAGCTTCTCCTTGACCGCCTCGCCGAAAAACTCGTTCTGCGGCAGGTGCTCGGTGATGAACTCGCGGTACGCCACTTCATTCACGTAGCGCACACCATGCACCAGGATGACCTTCTCGAAACGCTCGTAGGTTTCGGGGTCCTGGATGACGCTCATGAACGGCGCCAACCCGGTGCCGGTGCTGAGGAGGTAGAGATGCTTGCCCGGCAGCAGGTCGTCAAGCACCAGCGTCCCGGTCGGCTTGCGGCTGACCATCAGCTGATCGCCTTCCTGCAGGTGCTGCAGGCGCGAGGTCAGCGGACCGTCCTGCACCTTGATGCTGAAGAACTCCAGATGCTCCTCATAGTTCGGACTGGCGATGCTGTAGGCGCGCATTAGCGGACGCCCACCCACTTCCAGACCGATCATGACGAACTGCCCGTTTTCGAACCGCAGGCCGGGATTGCGGGTAGTTTTGAAGCTGAACAACGTATCGTTCCAGTGGTGCACACTGAGGACACGTTCCACGTTCAGGTTGCTCATGCTGCGAGTTCCTCGTTTACAACGGATAGTGCGTCTTGCGCGGATGAGCGCCAGTTTATATACAGATCGCTTATCCGTTAATTAAATAATTAAGATATGGGTTATCGGTTATATCGATATGCATTTTACCTTGAGACAAATGCAGGTTTTCTCTGCCATCGCCCGCCTGGAAAGCGTCTCTCGCGCCGCCGAGAGCCTATCGCTGTCACAGTCGGCGACCAGTACTTCGCTGGCGGAGCTGGAGCGGCAGTCGGGTTGCCTGCTGTTCGATCGCGCCGGCAAGCGACTGGCGCTTAATGCGCTGGGCCAGCAACTGCTACCGCAGGCCGTGGCCCTGCTTGACCAGGCGCGCGCCATCGAGGATCTGCTCAACGGCAAAAGCGGCTTCGGCTCGCTGGCCGTGGGCGCGACACTGACCATCGGCAATTATCTCGCCACCTTGTTGATTGGCGGCTTCATGCAGCGCCATCCCGACTGCAGAGTAAAACTGCATGTCCACAACACGGCGCATATTGTGCAGCAGATCGCGCAGCATGACCTTGATCTGGGTCTGATCGAAGGCGACTGTCAGCACCCTGACTTGATCGTCGAACCCTGGGTCGAAGACGAACTGGTAGTGTTCTGCGCTCCGCAGCATCCGTTGGCCAGCCGCGGTATCGTCGATCTGGACGAACTGGCGCGTGAGGCCTGGATTCTTCGCGAACAGGGGTCGGGAACTCGCCTGGCTTTCGACCAGGCCATGCGCCACCGACCGGGCCGCCTCAACGTCCGCCTGGAGCTGGAGCATACCGAGGCGATCAAGCGCGCAGTCGAGTCGGGATTGGGGATCAGCTGCATCTCTCGCTTGGCGCTACGGGATGCATTCCGGCGCGGCAGCCTGGTGCCGGTGGACACGCCGCAACTGGATCTGAGCCGGCAGTTCTCGTTCATCTGGCACTCGCACAAGTACCAGACTGCAGCAATGCGCGAGTTTCTCGAGCAGTGTCGGGCGCTGACTTACGGAGTGCGTCGCAGCGATGAAATCATCCTGCCACCGATCGCCTGACTGCGTCGGTGGCAAGATGAGCCGTCAGGCGGTGGGAATAGAGCCCATCTGCTGCAGCAGCAGTGCGGCCTGGGTGCGCGTGCGCACACCTAGCTTGCGGAAGATCGCGGTCACATGCGCCTTGATGGTGGCTTCCGACACGTTGAGTTCGTAGGCGATCTGCTTGTTCAGCAAACCGTCACACACCATGGTCAGCACACGGAACTGTTGCGGTGTCAGGCTGGCAAGTCCGGCGCTCGCGGCTTTCGCCTCGTCGCTGACATGACCGACGTCCTGGATGTTGCTCGGCCACCACACGTCCCCGTCGAGCACGGTCCTAACCGCCTCCTGGATGGTTTCCAGCGAACTGGATTTCGGAATGAAACCGCTGGCACCGAACTCGCGGGAGCGCGAGACCACTGCGGCATCTTCCTGCGCCGAGATCATGACCACGGGTAGGTGCGGATACTGTCCGCGCAACAACACCAGACCGGAAAAGCCGTAGGCGCCGGGCATGTTCAGGTCGAGCAGAACCAGATCCCAGTTGGCGCCTTGGTCAAGCAGGGCTTCGAGTTCGGCGATGCTCGCCGCCTCGACCAGACGAACGTTGTCGCCCAGCCCCATGGTCAGCGCCTGTTGCAAGGCGCTACGAAACAACGGGTGATCATCGGCAATGATTATTTCGTAAGCAGCCATTGGGCAGACCTGTATTTTTTATTGGCGCTTTGACCAACTGTGTCAGTCGATCCCGGGAGTTGCCGGAAAACCTCAAGCGGCGCAAGCATGCCGACCGCAGAATAAGTGGTCAAGCGCGATGCTTTGCTGCAAAGTTTGCGGCTCCTTTGCATAGAGCTCAAACATGCGTAGCCAAGCCCTCCGTGCCGATTTCCTGATGCTGATTACCGCCATGATCTGGGGCACGGCATTCGTAGCCCAGCGCGTAGGCATGGACAATATAGGCCCCTTCCTTTTTACCGGGCTGCGCTTCGCGCTCGGCGCGCTCGCATTGCTGCCGCTGCTGTTGTATCAGGGGCGCCATGCTGCTCGCCATGAGCCGTTCATGCAACGCGGGCTGCTGCTCGGCGGGCTGGCGATGGGGCTGGCACTGACGCTCGGCATCAATCTGCAGCAGGTCGGCCTGCTGTTCACCAGCGTGACCAACTCCGGGTTCATCACCGGCCTTTACGTCATCGTCGTGCCGCTGCTCGGCCTGATCATCGGCAACCGTACCGGACTTGGTACCTGGCTCGGCGCCGTACTGGCAGTAGGCGGTATGGCGCTGCTGAGCATCGGCGAGAACTTTCAGGTCGCTTCCGGTGACTGGATCCAGCTGGCCGGCGCGTTCGTATGGGGATTGCACGTGTTGCTGGTGAGCTTCTTCGTCAGCCGCCACGACGCCATCCGCCTGGCATTCCTGCAATTCGCAACCTGCGCGGTGGTCAGCCTGATGCTCGCCGCGCTATTCGAGGACGCGAGTCTCGAGGCTGTCTGGCTGGCCGCCCCGGCGCTGCTGTACGGCGGTCTGTTCGCCGTGGCAGTCGGCTATACCTTGCAGGTCGTCGCGCAGAAGCATGCGATCGCCTCACACGCTGCAATCATCCTGTCGCTCGAAGCGGTATTCGCCGCGATCGCTGGCGCGCTGTTTCTCGACGAGAGTCTTAGCCCACGCGGTTATTTCGGTTGTGCGCTGATGTTCATCGGCATGCTCACCGCGCAGCTGTGGCCGCGCGCGGAGCAGCCGGCGAACGCCTGAGCGGAGCGCTCAGGTTCGGGCGCTGGCGGCGAGCGCATGATGTGCCGCGCTTTGCAGGTCGGTCACACGGTGGTGCTTGGCATCCAGATAATGCTCGGTGAAGACGTCGAGCCAGGCATCGAGCGCCCGCGCCGCCTGCAGGTCACCCGCGAGCTCGAGGCACAGGGCGGCAACCTCGGCGGTACACAGGTGTTCGCCTCGGGTCGAGCGTCGCAACGCATAGCGCGACAACGCTTCCGGCTGCAGGCTCAGTACGGGCAGCGCATCGAGATACGGGCTCTTGCGAAACATCTTGCGCGCCTCGGTCCACGTCGCGTCGAGCAGGATGAACAGCGGTCGCTTGCCCGGCGGCAGCGTGACCCGCTCGACCACCCGCGACGGCTCGGCGTATTCCCCTGGAAAGATCACCCACGGCTGCCACTGCGGATCAGCCAGCAGTTCCAGCAGGCGCGGATCGACGTCGGTGCGCTGCCAGGTGAACGCGTAGCAGTCTGCCACTACGTCGGCGATCAACCAGCCGGTATTGCTGGGTTTCAGGGGTTCGATATCGTGCATCAGCAGGCACACCCCGCAATGCGACGGCACCTGCGGCAGCCAGCGGCACAGGCAGTGGCTGACGGCAACCCGGCAGCGTGGGCAGCGCTGCGTGCGCGAACCTCGCGCAACGAACGGCTTGAGGCTGCGCGCGAGGCGCTCGTCGCGCAGGCGGGATACGGCATGAGGCATGGTCGGCTCGCAGAGAGTTGAAGGCAGACGCCGCGGTTCAGCACTTCGATTCCGTTTCGATGTACCGTTTGCGATCGTCGCGAAGCCGGCGCAACCTACCGGCCCTCAGAAAAAATGGCAATGAACCGCGTCGCCCGCTACCGGTCGAACGAGCGCAGTCAAAAGGAGATCGCCATGTACCGTCTTACCCCCCTGCTGCTTCTCAGCCTCGCGCTGCCTTATGCTCACGCCGCATCGCTGCAGGAGCAGCAGCTGGGCCAACTGCTCGAGCAGGTCGCGCAGCAGAGCAGTGTCGGCACGCCGCGCGCCATCAATGAGGACATCCTCGACCAGGGCTACACGGTCGATGGCAACGAGCTGGTCAATCACCTCAGCGTCCAACCGCGTCATGCCGCGCAGATGCGCGACAACCCCGAGCAAGTGCGCAGCCAGCTGGCGGTCAGCGTCTGCGGCAACCAAGGCCTGCGTACGCTGCTGAGCAAGGGCGCGGTACTGCGCTACGAATTCAGCGAGTACAAGAGCAACCGGCCAATCGCGACCGAGCGCTATCGCGCCACCGATTGCGCACGCTGAAGTTGCGCGCGCAACCGCCCCATCAGCGCAAGCAGTCGGGGTTGCCCTTGCCGGCTACCGCCGCTGCCTCCTCGCGTGTCAGCAGTGCTGTACGTGGAACGCTGCGCAGGCGTGCACAGGCGGCCAGCACGTTAGCCCAGCAGGCGCGATTGACAAACTGCATGCCGTCCACATCCAGCGTGCCGCCACGGTTGCGATAGCCCAGCACCGAGCTGCGCCGCGCGTCCGGCAGGATCGGCCACAGGTGCCCGCGCGCCACTTCCGGCCGCATATGCGTGAGCATGACGCGCATGTCCATGCTGTCCGGGAATAGCCGTGTCACCAGCTCATCGTCGGCATGCACCTCGGCTTCCCAATGATCGCGCGGCGCACGGAAACGCCCCGGCTCCTGCAGATAGACCAGCCGATAGGCGCAATCCGCCTGTTTCAACCGTTCGGCCGCACGCAGCATTTCGCCCAGCTGATAGCTGCCGTTGGCGATCAGCAGCAACGATTCCGGACCACGGCTTTCATCGACGACGATCGCTCCATCACGTGCCAGCTGCTCGGCCTGGGCTTGATCGAAATAGCATGGCCGCTCGCGCTTGGGCATAACCAGACAGGCCAGCTCGCCACGTGCCTGATAGATCGATGGCAGCAGCGCCAGCGCACTGTTGTGGTCGGCCGGGAATAGCACGCGCACCATGTCGCTCATTTCGCCCAACAGCGCTTCGCAGAAGGTGGTGTCCTGGTGCGACTGCTGATTCTTGCCGTTTTCCCAGGTGTGTGAAGTGGCAATCAACGGCCAGCCAAGCCACCCGGCAGGACGACCGACCTCTTTCTGCTGGCGCGCGAAGATCAGGGTCTGGCGCACGGCACCGAGCATCTTCACGCAGAAGGCTTCATAGCTGGCCACCAGGTTCAATCCGCCCTGGTTGGCCAGGCAGGCAGACACCACGGCCTCCTCGTTGAGCGCGGTGATGATGTTGCCGTCAATTGCCTCCAGTTCGCTTTCCGGGTCGATGACGCGATGCTTGAGCGCCTTGAGCACGCCGCCCAGACGGTTACTCGCCAGTTCGTCGGGGTTGCCGACGCGTGGCCGCAAACCGGCGTTGGCCTGGGTCAGCTCGACAAAAAAGCGATCTACGGCGGACATCGGTGAGCACGCATCGTCACGGTAGTGAAGCCTGGGGATTACCGGCGCGGCCGGGCGGCGCAACGCCAGTGCGTTGTCACGCTCCAACGGGCGGCCGCGACGATGCTGGGTGAACAGGGTCAGCGCGGCATTCAGCTGCTCCTGCGGCACGAACAGTTCCGCCGCGTGCCGGTTGAACAGCTCGCGCGACTCGATATCCAGTCGCGGATTACCCGGCAATGGCAAGTTGTGCGCGGCGTTGCTGCCTGCGCCGTAGAAGCCGAAGCCCTTGATGGTCTCGGCGATACCGTACGGGATCGGCAGCGGGTAGTTGAGAATGCCCCGTTCCTTTTCCTCGACCCGACGCGCAAGACGCTGTTCCATCTCCCACAGCGTGGCCACGAATGCCGCCGGGTCACGGCCATCGAACGGAATCGGATCGAAACCGCAGTGGCTCAGGTGCTGGCGGAAGCCAACCAGTCCCTCATCGGTTGCCAGCGCAGTGCGCTGCTCGATGCGCCGGCCATTGGCGATCATCACCGGCAGCGCTGCGCCACAGTCTTCCGCGCGCCACCAGCGCGGCATCCAGTCGCTGCCGCGCTGTTCTTCCGCGGCCCCATCCGACAGGAACGCTACCAACGTTTCACCCGGCAACGGCATGTGCGCGTACTGCAATTCCGCGAAGCCCAGATAGCCCCCCTCGGCAATGCCACCGGCGGTATGCGGGTTGACGTGGCTACCCAGCGGCGCGAGCGGACTTCCGTCGCTGGCCTGCCGGTAGCCATAGAAATCCTGCAGCATGCGGTTGATACCCGTTTCCCCGCCACCGTAGGCCTGAGCCTGCTCGGCATGCAGGTTACCGGTCAGCAGATTGAGCGCATCGATGGCAGCGACGCAGTGCCCCTGCCCCATCAACCAACCCCGCGTGTGCCCGGTGAGGGCGTTGAGCGCCAGGTAGCCGGCATAGGCCGGCACCATGTTGAGCGCGCCGCCGGTATGCCCCTCGGGCGTGCGCTTGAAGTCCTCGGCCGCGAGCGGTGTGCCATCGAGATGGACCTGCTGGGCATAGGTCATGTGCACCACCAGCCACAATCCCGCGCAGGTAACGTGATCGAGCGCCTGCAGCAGGCGATACACGCTGGCGAGGTCCGGCTGCAAGCCAGCCTGCACCAGCTGATGAGCCAGACGGAACACCGCCGCCTGGGTTTCCAGCGTGTGTTCGAGCGGACCGCAGCCGGCGCGCCAAGTGGCGAATGCGGGCTGGGCCTCGGCGTGTTGCTCCAGCTCGACAAGGCTGGGCAGAAGCTGACTCATGGGATTACTCCATCACTGACCGGTTGCGATAGTCTAGGCAGCACCAGCTCCACCACCTCTGACATGTATCAAGGCGAGCCGGCGCATAAGCGAGCACCTTTGGAAACATCCTACAGACAGGGAGGCATTATGGCTTTGCTCAGTTTTCTCGGTGCCATTCAAGAGGTCACCGGCTCCTGCTACCTGATTGAGACACACGCCGGCGCACGAGTTCTGCTCGATTGCGGGATGCATCAGGGGCAGCGCAAGAACGAGGATAAGAACAGCGCCCCGTTTCCTTTCGACCCGAGCAGTTTGGATGCCGTGGTGCTCTCCCACGCCCACATCGACCACAGTGGCCTGCTGCCGCGACTGGTTTCGGAAGGGTACCGCGGCCGCATTCACTGCACCGATGCCACCGCCGAACTGCTTGAGCTGATGCTGCTGGATTCGGCACAAATCCAGGAGAAGGACGCCGAATGGGAGAACAAATGGCGCGCTCGCATCGGCAAGCCGTTGATCCAGCCGCTGTACACCCGTGTGGATGCCGAGCGCGCGCTATCGCAGCGTGAACCGCACAGCTACGCCGAAACGTTCGAAGTGGCGCCGGGCGTGCGCATCACCTTCCACGATGCCGGGCATATTCTCGGCTCGGCAATCGTCCAGGCCGATGTCACCGATTTCGGTCAGACCCGCAAGCTGGTGTTCTCTGGAGACCTGGGCAATACCTGCTCGCCGCTGATGTACCCGCCGACCACGCTTACCGAAGCCGACGTGATCCTGATGGAGTCGACCTACGGCGATCGCGATCACCGTGACCACGACGCGACCATCGAGGAGCTGGCCGATATCCTGCAGCAGGCCCACCGCGACGGCGGCAACGTGCTGATGCCATCGTTCGCCGTCGGACGTACCCAGGACCTGATCTATTACCTGGGACGGTTCTATCGCGAAGGGCGCTTGCCGCAGCAGGTGGTGTTCCTCGACAGCCCGATGGCGATCGGCGCCAACGCCATCTATGCGCACTTCAAGGATCAGCTCGACCTCAACGGCATCTCTCCGGCAATCGCCTCCAGCAAAAGCAAGCTCTATGCCGAGCGCTGGCTGCCGATTCTCAAGAGCACGTCCACCCCCGAGGAATCAATGGCGATCAACCGCTTCAAAAGCGGCGCGATCATCATTGCCGGCAGTGGCATGTGCAACGGCGGGCGCATTCTTCATCACTTCAAGCACAACCTGTGGCGCGAGGAGTGCCATCTGGTGATTCCGGGTTTCCAGGCGCAAGGCACCCTTGGCCGCGCGATCGTCGATGGCGCGTCGAGCGTCAAGCTCCTGCACCAGCGCATCGCAGTGAATGCAAAGGTTCACACGCTCGGCGGTTTTTCGGCACATGCCGGCCAATCGCAACTGATTGACTGGGTAAGCCACTTCGACAAACGCCCCGAGCTGTACCTCGTGCACGGTGAGCTTGACCGGATGCAGGCGCTGCAGCAGGCACTGAAACGACGCCTGAACTGGGACGCGGCCATTCCGGAACCCGGCGACCGTATCGCACTCTGACACAACGCAGATATTCCCAGCCCAAGCCGCGCCCGCGTTTACCACCGGGCGCGGCTTGGCGCTTGAAGCGCCCGGCATTGCACCTATAGCCTGAACGCACAAGCCCATACATGGAGAAGTTGTATGTCCTTCGAACCGGACGACTATCTTTCCCGGCACTTCAAAACCAGCGCCGTGGATCTGTCCAGCAAGATCGACGAGCTCGTGTCACTCGTCGTCTCGGACACCAGCCCTAACCTGTCGCTATACCGCGAGATGCTGGTCACCGTGATTCGCATGGCCCAGGCCGATCGCAGCCGCTGGGATGCCAAGATCCTGCTGCAGACCATGCGCGAAATGGAGCACGCGTTCAGTCGTCTCGATCAGTTCAAGCGTCGGCGCAAGGTCACTGTGTTCGGCTCGGCACGTACTCCTGTCGAGCATCCTCTCTATGCCCTGGCTCGCCAGCTCGGGGAGACACTGGCGCGCTACGACCTCATGGTCATTACCGGCGCCGGCGGAGGCATTATGGCGGCCGCCCATGAGGGCGCCGGGCTGGACAACAGCCTGGGGCTGAACATCACCCTGCCGTTCGAACAGCACGCCAATGCCACCGTGGGCGGCACCAGCAATCTGCTGTCGTTCCACTTCTTCTTCGTGCGCAAGCTGTTCTTCATCAAGGAAGCCGATGCACTGGTGCTGTGCCCCGGCGGCTTCGGCACCCTCGATGAGGCACTCGAAGTGCTGACACTGGTGCAGACCGGCAAGAGTCCGTTGGTTCCCGTGGTATTGCTGGACGAGCCAGGCGGCTCGTTCTGGACGGATGCATTGCAGTTCATGCGCCGGCAGCTGGTCGACAACCGCTACATCCTGCCCACCGACCTGCGCCTGGTGCGTCAGGTCTACAGCGCCGAAGAGGTGGCTCAGGAGATCACCACGTTCTACCGCAACTTCCACTCCAGCCGCTGGCTGAAGGATCACTTCGTGATGCGGATGAACCATCCCTTGAGCGATGCAGCGCTGGAATACATCAACACGACCTTCACCGATCTGTGCCTGAGCGGCTGCTATGAACAGCAACCCTGCTGCGAGCACGAGCTGGATGAGCCGGAACTGCAGCGCTTGCCTCGCCTGAGCTTCGCATTCAACGGACGGGACTACGGGCGCCTGCGCGAACTGACGGACTACATCAACGAAACGGAAAGCTGGGCGACCCCGCTACCTTCCGAGGACTGAGCAACGGCACCTGCCTGCAGTCGATAACGCCACCGTTATCGTCTGCCCGGAACGCGGCACCTTGCCCGTCCCGGTGCGCGACACGGCACCGGGTGGGGAGCACATCAGTCGTCCGCCACACCGCGCAGCAGACGCCCGATCATCTCCAGCGAATAACCTCGATAACTGAGGAAACGCCCCTGCCGGGCGCGCTCCCGCGCATCGCCCGGCAGCTGCCCGGCGAACTTGCGCTGCCAGACCTCGCGCAGCTGTGCGTTCCAGTCGAAGTCGCTGTCACGCAATGCCCGCTCGATGGCATCACGCGCCAGCCCGCGCTGCGCCAGCTCTTCGCGAATGCGCAACGGTCCGTAGCCGGCAAGCGCACGGCTTCTGACGAAGCTCTCGAGATAGCGCGAATCCGAAAGCAGCCCCTCGTCGCTCAGACGATCCAGAGCCGCTTCGATCAGCTCGGCAGCTGCGCCGCGCTGGCGCAGCTTGCGGGTCAGCTCGACACGCCCGTGCTCGCGGCGTGCCAGCAGGTCCATCGCGGCCCGCCGCACCGCGGCTGGGCTGTCGAGCACGGCGGGCATAGCGATCAGAAGTCGACGTCGGCCAGGTCTTCGCTGACCACGGCACCTGCGTTGGCACCGGCCGCCTTGTTGCCGGAAACCACCAGCAGCTTGTCACGAATCTGCTGTTCGATCTCGCGACCTACCTCGGGGTTGTCCTCGAGATACTTGGCGGCATTGGCTTTGCCCTGACCGATCTTGTTGCCCTTGTAGGCGTACCAGGCGCCGGATTTCTCGACCAGGCCCTGCTGCACGCCGAGGTCGATGATCTCGCCGTTGCGATAGATGCCCTTGCCGTAGAGGATCTGGAACTCGGCCTGGCGGAACGGCGGCGCCACTTTGTTCTTCACCACTTTGACGCGGGTTTCGCTACCGACCACCTCGTCACCTTCCTTCACCGCGCCTGTGCGGCGGATGTCCAGACGCACCGAGGCGTAGAACTTCAGCGCATTACCGCCAGTGGTGGTTTCCGGGCTACCGAACATCACGCCGATCTTCATGCGGATCTGGTTGATGAAGATCACCAGGCAGTTGGCGTTCTTGATGTTACCGGTGATCTTGCGCAGCGCCTGGCTCATCAGGCGCGCCTGCAGACCGACGTGGGCATCGCCCATCTCACCTTCGATTTCCGCCTTGGGCACCAGCGCCGCCACGGAGTCGACGATGATCACATCCACCGCGTTGGAGCGCACCAGCATGTCGGTGATTTCCAGCGCCTGCTCACCGGTATCGGGCTGCGAAACCAGCAGATCGTCGACGTTGACGCCCAGCTTGCCGGCGTAATCCGGGTCCAGCGCGTGCTCGGCGTCGACGAAGGCACAAGTGGCCCCCATCTTCTGCGCTTCGGCGATCACCGACAGGGTCAGGGTGGTTTTACCTGAGGACTCCGGGCCGTAGATTTCGACGATGCGGCCTTTCGGCAGACCACCAATGCCCAGCGCGATGTCCAGCCCCAGCGAGCCAGTGGAAATCGCCGGAATCGCCTGGCGATCATGATCGCCCATGCGCATCACCGCGCCCTTGCCGAACTGCTTTTCGATCTGGCCCAGAGCTGCGGCCAAGGCGCGCTTCTTGTTCTCGTCCATTACCATCCTCACTTGATCAAGAGGGCCAAAGGCCACGACAACTGTATAAGTAGACAGTATTAGAGCATAGGGAAAATGCTCCGCCTAGCCCTGCAGCGGATTTTCTCCGGCTACCAGACGAATCAATCCGAGCAACGCTGTCTCGACCGTCTGACCGCGGACCGCCTGGCGATCGCCATCGAACAGGCAGCGCCGGGCGAACAGCCGCTCGCCATCCGCCCAGGCGATCCAGACCGTTCCCACCGGCTTCTCCGGCGTTCCGCCGCCCGGTCCGGCGATGCCACTGACCGCCACGGCGAAGCGCGCGCCGCTGGCCCGTTGCGCGCCGCTCGCCATGCGCTCGACCACCTCGCGGCTGACCGCGCCGATCGTCTCGAACAGTTCGGCTGGTACCCCGAGCTGCCGCGTCTTCTGCGCGTTGGAATAAGTGACATAGCCGGCTTCGAACCACGCCGAACTTCCCGCAACCCGAGTGATGGCTTCGGCAATTCCGCCACCGGTGCAGGATTCCGCGGTGGTCACCTGCGCGCTGAGCGCCGATAACTGCATTCCCAGGCGAGTCGCCAGTTCGGTCAGGTTCATCGTCTGCCTCCATAGCTGTGGACAGCCGCTACCCTACACCAGCTCTCTCCTGACTCGCCCCTCCGGTCATCGCTCACCGCCGCAAGCGCGTGCGCGGCACGCAGGTCTGAGCGGTACTGTCGGGTGTCCTGGGTAAGGACGTAGTGTTACTAGCCCGATTTTTATCCCCCTGCGCTGACGCTGGCGTCTTGCACGACCGGATGGGCGGCAAGCCGAGCAATCGGTAAAGGCCGCACGCGCTCAAGCGTTGTCCGGCAGCAGGAAGTTGCCAGGCCCCTGATTTTCCAGGGTCGGTACTTGTGCTTCGTCCTTGAGATCGACACCGGAGAGTTGCCGCCGGCAGGCTTCGCGCATCAGGTACATCAGGCGGAAGCTGGCCATGCCGTAGCTCAGGCCCTCCAGACGGACATTGGAGATGCAGTTGCGATAGGCATCGTTGAGGCCAACGCGGGGGGCCCAGGTGAAGTACAGGCCGAGGCTGTCCGGCGAGCTGAGGCCGGGCCGTTCGCCAATCAGGATCACCGTCATCTTTGCCCCCAACCGCTCGCCCACCTCGTCGGCCACCGCCACCCGGCCTTGCTCAATCAGGGTGATCGGCGCCAGCGACCAGCCCTCAGCTGTCACCTGTTCGAGCAGACGCTGGAGGAATGGCAGGCTGTGGCGGCTGACCGCCAGGGATGACAGACCGTCGGCAATGACGATGGCCAGGTCATGGCCGCCGCCGTGTTGCTTGACGTGATCGTGCAGTACGGCAGCGGACGCCTCGTCCAGACGCCGGCCCAGGTCGGGGCGTTGCAGGTAGGTGTGGCGGTCACTGGCGGCGCTGTGCAGCAGCAACGTGCTATGGCCGAGGGCGTGCAGTTGCTCACGCAGCCCAGCGTGGTCGAACGGCAAGTGCACGGCGTCGCGGGCCTGAGCGTGGGCAAACTGAAAATCCAGTTGGGCGTGGGTCGGCAGACTGGTGCCGGCGCGGCCCAGGGCGATGCGTGCGGGGGTCAGCTGGCGCAGCTGTTGCCACGGGTTCTCGGTGGCGGGGGTGTGATCAGGCATGCGTACCTCTGCATGAATGCGCGAATTCAGGATAGTTGCGCCAGTGCCTGGCGGAAGGCGGATGGCAGCTCGTTACCCAGGCGTAGCTGGCCGTCGCGCTGCTGGAAGATGCCCATGCGCGCCAGCCACTGCTCGAACTCCGGTGCCGCGCGCAAGCCGAGCACCTGGCGGGCATAGAGGGCGTCGTGGAAGGAGGTGGTCTGGTAGTTGAGCATCACGTCGTCGGAGCCAGGGATGCCCATGATGAAGTTGATGCCGGCGGCGCCGAGCAGGGTCAGCAACATGTCCATGTCGTCCTGGTCGGCCTCGGCATGGTTGGTGTAGCAAATATCGCAGCCCATCGGCACGCCGAGCAGCTTGCCGCAGAAGTGGTCCTCCAGCCCGGCGCGGATGATCTGCTTGCCGTTGTAGAGGTATTCCGGACCGATGAAACCGACCACGGTGTTGACCAGGAACGGGTTGAAGTGCCGGGCCACCGCATACGCGCGGGCCTCGCAGGTCTGCTGATCGACGTCGTGATGGGCGTTGGCCGACAGCGCACTGCCCTGCCCGGTCTCGAAGTACATGAGGTTGTTGCCCAGCGTGCCGCGCTTGAGGCTCAGGCCGGCCTCGTAACCTTCCTGCAGCACCTTGAGACTGATGCCGAAGCTGGCGTTAGCCGCCTCGGTGCCGGCGATTGACTGGAACACCAGATCCAGCGGCGCGCCGCGTTCGATGGCGGCGATGGAGCTGGTGACATGGGTCAGCACGCAGGACTGGGTGGGAATCTCGTAGCGCTGGATGACGGCGTCGAGCATTTCCAGCAGCGTGCAGATCGAGCCCATGCTGTCGGTGGCCGGGTTGATGCCGATCATCGCGTCGCCGTTGCCGTAGAGCAGGCCATCGAGCGTGCTGGCGGCGATGCCCGCCGGGTCGTCGGTCGGGTGATTGGGCTGCAGACGGGTGGACATGTGCCCGCGCAGGCCCTGGGTGTTGCGAAAGCGAGTGACCACTCGGATCTTCTGCGCCACCAGGATCAGGTCCTGCACGCGCATGATCTTCGACACCGCCGCCGCCATCTCCGGCGTCAGGCCGGGTGCCAGGGCGCGCAGGCTGGCTTCGTCGGCATGGTCGCTCAGCAGCCAGTCGCGCAGGCCGCCCACCGTCAGGTGGCTGACCGCGGCGAAAGCGCTGGCGTCATGCGTGTCGATGATCAGCCGGGTGACTTCGTCGCGCTCGTAGGGAATCACCGCTTCGAGCAGAAACTGCTTGAGCGGCACGTCGGCCAGGGTCATCTGCGCGGCGGCGCGCTCGGCGTCGCTGGCGGCGGCGACGCCCGCCAGGCAGTCGCCGGAGCGCAGCGGGCTGGCTTTGGCCAGGACTTCGCGCAGGCTGTCGAAGCGCCAGGTCTGGCCACCGATGCTGTGGGAATAGGTTGCCATGGTCAGGCTCCTGTCTCGGGGTGGAAGCAACCCGGCGAGCACGGTTACAAATAGAGACCGCTGCACTAAAAGGAAGCTAAGCCTCTATCGCAGCCGTGGCCGGTTTCAGGGTTGCGGGCGGTTCAGGCCTGGACGGCTTCTTTCGGGATCGGCAGCGGGCTTTCGTGCAGCGATGAGCCTGGATACTCACCCGCCTCGATGATGCCGGCGGCGCGATCCTGCTGCTCCAGCTGCAGCGCCTTGGGCACCGACAACCAGTAGGCGAGCCCCACGGCTGTGAAGCCGGCGAGGATCTTGCCGATCAGCACCGGCAGGATGATGGTCGGCTGGAAGTTGGCGGTGAACGACAGGTGATCGCCCAGCAGGAAAGCCGCGCACACGCCGAAAGCGATGTTGATGACCTTGTCCTTGGGCGGCATGAAGCGCACCAGACGGAACATCGCGAGGATATTGGCGATGGTCGCCAGCATCCCGGCGCTGCCGACGGCGCTCAGGCCAACCTTGCTGCCGAGCGTTTCCAGCGGCCCGCCGAGGTACTTGCGCAGCAGGTACACCATCGGAAAGGCACCGGCCAGCATGATGCCGATGTAGCCGGCGGTTTCCAGCGCGCGGGTCTGATCCTCGGCATCGGCGATGATCGGGTGGAAGCCCCAGCTGCCGAAGATCAGGGTGAAGAAGCCGGTGAAGTATTCGACGATGGAGAACACCAGCACCAGCTTGATCATGGCATCCAGCGCGCGACCGAAGCCGATGAAGCCCTTGATCATCAGGTCTGGCAGGAAGCGCAGGCCGGCAGCCAGCGCCACCACGAAGACGATGATCGGCAATAGGTTGGCGAAGATGCCGCCAAGGCCCATCGCCAGCTGATAAGTGGCCTCGCCGTTGGTCGCAACCACCTCGCGCACCGCGGGGTTGCTCAGCATCAGCACGACGCTGGCGATCAGCACCCCGACCGGAATGCTGAGAATGCCGGACATGATGCCCAGCGCCATGTACTTGTGGTCACGCTTGTCGAGCATGGCCAGGCCCATGGGGATCGAGAAGACGATGGTCGCGCCGCCCATGAAACCGGTGATCAGCGCCATGATCAGCGCTTCTTTGCTTTCCGTGAGCGCGGCGGCCAGATGGTAGCCGCCCATGTCCGAGGCGATGATCATCGTCGCTGCCAGCGCCGGGTCGGCGTTCAGCGCACCGAAGAACGGCCCGAAGACGCTTTCGATCATCACCGTCAGGTAGGGAATGGAGGCCATGATTCCAGCCGCCGGGACGAAGATGTGCCCGGTGGCATGGATACCTTCCATGAATTCGCGGCCGAGGCCTTTTTCGCTGTCTCGAATGGCTGCGAAGGCCCCGAGGACCGCGCAGAACATGATGACGTAGAGGACGTAATTGCCGATCTGATCCATTGCTTTGCCCTTTTATTGTTTTTACCAGGCGCCAGAGACCCATCCTCAGCGGCAGCTCGCTACCGCTGGATAAGGAATCACGGAGTTCGATGCGCCGGGGCTGAACGCACGCAAGCCAGCCCCGGTGGTCTGCGTTTAGAAGAAGCCCAGCGGATTGATGTCGTAGCTGACCAGCAGGTTCTTGGTCTGCTGATAGTGGTCGAGCATCATCTTGTGGGTTTCGCGGCCGACGCCGGACTTCTTGTAGCCACCGAACGCGGCATGTGCCGGGTAGAGGTGGTAGCAGTTGGTCCACACGCGACCGGCCTTGATGCCACGGCCCATGCGGTAGGCGCGGTTGATGTCGCGGGTCCAGACGCCAGCGCCCAGGCCGAATTCGGTGTCGTTGGCGATCGCCAGCGCTTCGGCTTCGTCCTTGAAGGTGGTGACGGCCACCACCGGCCCGAAGATTTCCTCCTGGAACACGCGCATCTTGTTGTGGCCCTTGATCAGGGTCGGCTGCACGTAGTAACCGCTGGCCAGACCGCCTTCGAGCTTCTCCGCGGCGCCGCCGGTGAGGATCTGCGCGCCTTCCTGCTGGGCGATGTCCATGTAGGACAGAATCTTGTCGAACTGTTGCTCGGAGGCCTGAGCGCCGACCATGGTGTCGGTATCCAGCGGGTTGCCGCGCTTGATCGCCTTGATCTTCTTCATCACCACTTCCATGAAGGGCTCGAAGATCGATTCCTGAATCACCGCGCGCGACGGGCAGGTGCACACCTCGCCCTGGTTGAAGAACGCCAGCACCAGGCCTTCGGCGGCCTTCTCGATGAACGCCGGCTCAGCATTCATGATGTCTTCAAAGAAGATGTTCGGGCTCTTGCCGCCCAGCTCGACGGTGCTCGGAATGATGTTTTCGGCCGCGCAACGCATGATGTGCGCGCCAACCGGGGTCGAGCCGGTGAAGGCGATCTTGGCGATGCGGGTGCTGGTGGCCAGCGCCTGGCCGGCTTCACGACCGAAGCCCTGAACGATGTTCAGCACGCCCGGCGGCAGCAGATCGCCAACCACCTCGATGAACACCATGATCGACAGCGGCGTCTGCTCGGCCGGCTTGAGCACGATGCAGTTACCGGCGGCCAGCGCCGGCGCGAGTTTCCAGGCGGCCATCAGCAGCGGGAAGTTCCACGGGATGATCTGCCCGACCACGCCCAGCGGCTCGTGGAAATGGTAGGCGGCGGTGTGTTCGTTGATCTCGGCGGCGCTGCCTTCCTGCGCACGGATGCAGCCGGCAAAGTAGCGGAAGTGGTCGGCAGCCAGCGGCACGTCGGCATTCAGGGTTTCGCGCACGGCCTTGCCGTTATCCCAGGTTTCGGCGACGGCGAGCTTTTCCAGGTTGGCTTCGATGCGATCGGCGATCTTCAGCAGGATCAGCGCACGGTCCTGCACCGAGGTCTTGCCCCAGGCATCGGCGGCGGCATGGGCAGCGTCCAGCGCACGCTCCACGTCTTCGGCGCCCGAACGCGGGAACTCGGCGATCACCTCACCGTTTACCGGCGAGGTGTTGACGAAATACTCCCCCTTGACCGGCGGCACGAATTCGCCACCGATATAGTTGCCGTAGCGCGGCTTGAAGGAAATGACGGCGCCTGGAGTACCGGGTTGGGCGTAGATCATGGGAATTCTCCGAAGGATGACTCTTGTAATAATCGATGCACTGGCCGAATCTCAGCACGGCTCATATTGATCTTGAGTCAGATTCATGCGTGCGACTTGACCCGAACAAAGCTCTGCTGTCGCCTACAGTCAACTTCGTGACGAAATGTCGCAGGTCTTGGACGAGCGCTTTGTTTGCTGCGCGTTTTGGCGTGACGCTCGCAAGCGCGCGCCTTAAGAGCACGAGTGCTCTGGCGCGCCCGGTTGCTCTGGCTTCATGTCGCGGAACGTTACGTTGTGGAGACTTCGATGAGTTCCTTATTCGAGCAGACGGATGCGTCGGCCGGCCTGGCGCTTGTCACCAGCGGGCAAAAACATGCCGGCGTGCTGGCCGCAGCGGCCAGCGGCTTGTGCACCTTCATCGAGCGGCAGGGAGGCGACGCCGAGCGGGTGCTCGGCGTGTCGGGCATCGATGCGCAATTGCTGCAGCATCCGACCCTGAGCCTTGCGCTCCCGAACTACTGCCAGGTGCTGGAAGAAGCGGCGCGGCAATCGGGCTGTGACAATTTCGGTCTGTACTATGGCCAGCAGTTCAAGCCACAGGCGTTGGGACTGCTGGGTTATATCGGCTTGTGCTCGGCAACGGTCGAGCAGGCGCTGATCAATTTCGCCCGCGCCTTCCCACTGCACCAACGCAACAGCCTGATTCGTCTGGTCGATGATGGGGAGTGCTATCGCTTCGACTATCAGGTCCGCCACGGCGCCATCCTCTGCCGGCGGCAGGACGCCGAGCTGACCCTGGGCATGGCCCGCAACCTGATTCGTCACGTGCTCGGCAGCCAATGGGCGCCGCGCGCGGTGCACTTCGAGCACCCGCGCCCGGCTGATTGGCATGAGCACAGCAAGGTCTTCGATGCGCCGGTGTACTTCGAGCAACCGTACAACTCGCTGCTGATCCCCAAGGTCGGCCTGAACCGCCCGATGCCGGGCAGCGACCCGATCCTGCTGATGGTCATGCAGGATTCCCTGCGCCAGCTCAGCCTGGCGGGCGGCGATGAGCCGGACGTCGTCGATGATGCCCGCGCGCAGATCCGCCAGCGTCTGATGCTGGGCGAGCCGGGACTGGAAGATATCGCCGAGCAGATGGGCATGAGCAGCTGGTCGCTACAGCGTCGCCTGCGCGAGGAAGGGCTGAGCTTCTCCGCGCTGGTGGACAAGCAGCGCCAGGAGCTGGCGACCTACTACTTGCGCCAGCAGCAGCTGCCCATTTCGGAGCTGGCACCCTTGCTGGGCTATTCCGAGACCAGTGCCTTTTCCCGTGCATTCCGCCGCTGGTTCGGCGTAAGTCCCCGCCAGTGGCGCCAGCACAGCGATCTGGTCGACACCCGGCAGCCGTAGCTGCGCCTGGTTTGCGTGGAACGCGAACCTTAGAACGAGCCCAAACGCGCACGTCTGGTGCGCCTGCGAGTGCCCGGTAGCGCGTGGTAACCTTGCGTTCATCGCCAAGCAGATGAAGCACGAGGACTTTACGAGGCTGGCCCAGGTGTACGCCAGATGGCTGGACGACGAGTCCGCCAACGAGCTGCGATACATCGGGTCAGGTACGCAGTCCACCGCGTGATTCGCCCCAACTCTGCTCCACCCAGTCCAGCACCCATTTCTAAGCACCTGATGAACAAGGCAATTTCCGATCTTTCGCAGCACACGCCGATGATGCAACAGTACTGGAAGCTCAAGCGCGAGCATCCGGACCAGCTGATGTTCTACCGCATGGGCGACTTCTACGAGCTGTTCTACGACGACGCCAAGAAGGCCGCGGCGCTGCTCGACATCACCCTCACCGCGCGCGGTCAGTCGGCGGGAACGGCGATCCCCATGGCCGGCATTCCGTTCCACTCCGCCGAGGGCTACCTGGCGCGACTGGTCAAGCTTGGCGAATCGGTAGTGATCTGCGAGCAGATCGGCGACCCGGCCACCAGCAAAGGGCCGGTGGAACGCCAAGTGGTACGCATCATCACGCCGGGCACGGTGAGCGACGAAGCGCTGCTCGACGAGCGCCGCGACAACCTGCTGGCGGCGGTAGTCGGCGACGAGAAGCTGTTCGGCCTGTCGGTGCTGGACATCGCCAGCGGCCGCTTCAGCGTGCAGGAACTCAAGGGCTGGGAAACCCTGCTCGCAGAACTGGAGCGCCTGAGCCCGGCAGAATTGCTGATTCCCGACGACTGGCCGCAGGGCCTGCCGCTGGAGAAACGCCGCGGCGTGCGCCGTCGCGCGCCCTGGGATTTCGATCGCGACTCGGCCTTCAAGAGCCTCTGCCAGCAATTTTCCACTCAGGACCTCAAGGGCTTCGGCTGCGAGAACCTGACCCTGGCCATCGGCGCCGCCGGCTGCTTGCTCGCCTACGCCAAGGAAACCCAGCGCACCGCCCTGCCCCACCTGCGCAGCCTGCGCCACGAGCGCCTCGATGACACGGTGATCCTCGATGGTGCCAGCCGGCGCAACCTGGAGCTGGACGTCAACCTGGCCGGCGGTCGCGAGAACACACTGCAATCGGTCATGGACCGCTGCCAGACCGCCATGGGCTCGCGCCTGCTGACCCGCTGGCTGAATCGCCCGCTGCGCAACCGCGAGGTCCTCGAAGCACGCCAGGACTCGATCACCTGCCTGCTCGAGCACTACCGCTTCGAGCAGCTGCAGCCGCAGCTCAAGGACATCGGTGACCTGGAACGCATCCTCGCCCGTATCGGCCTGCGCAACGCCCGTCCGCGCGACCTGGCGCGCCTGCGCGACGCGCTCGCTGCGCTACCGCAGCTGCAGGCCGGCATGCAGGATCTGGTGGCACCGCATCTGCTCGGACTGGCGACAAGCATCAGCACCTACCCGGAACTGGCCGACCTGCTGGCGCGCGCCATCATCGACAATCCGCCTGCGGTGATTCGCGACGGCGGTGTGCTCAAGACCGGCTACGACGCCGAGCTGGATGAGCTGCAGTCGCTCTCCGAGAACGCCGGCCAGTACCTGATGGATCTGGAGACCCGCGAGAAAGCGCGCACCGGGCTGGCCAACCTCAAGGTTGGCTACAACCGCGTGCACGGCTACTTCATCGAGCTGCCGAGCAAGCAGGCCGAATCGGCGCCGGCCGACTACATCCGCCGGCAGACGCTCAAGGGCGCCGAGCGCTTCATCACCCCGGAACTCAAAGAGTTCGAGGACAAGGCGCTGTCGGCCAAGAGCCGTGCTCTGGCCCGTGAAAAGCTGCTCTATGACGAGCTGCTGGAACTGCTCATCGGCCATCTGCCGCCCCTGCAGGAAAGCGCCGCCGCACTGGCCGAGCTGGACGTGCTGAGCAACCTCGCCGAGCGGGCGCTGAATCTCGATCTGAACCGCCCGCGCTTCGTCGAGCAACCCTGCCTGCGCATCGAGCAGGGCCGCCATCCGGTGGTCGAGCAGGTGCTGGAGACGCCCTTCGTCGCCAACGATCTCGCCCTCGACGACGCCACCCGCATGCTGGTCATCACCGGGCCGAACATGGGCGGTAAGTCCACCTACATGCGCCAGACCGCGCTGATCGTGCTGCTGGCGCAGATTGGCAGCTTCGTGCCGGCGGCGGCGTGCGAGCTGTCGCTGGTGGACCGCATCTTCACCCGCATCGGCTCTTCGGACGATCTCGCCGGCGGGCGCTCGACCTTCATGGTGGAGATGAGCGAAACCGCCAACATCCTGCACAACGCCAGTGACAAGAGCCTGGTGCTGATGGACGAAGTGGGCCGTGGCACCAGCACCTTCGATGGCTTGTCGCTGGCCTGGGCAGCCGCCGAGCAGCTGGCGAAGCTGCGCGCCTTCACGTTGTTCGCCACTCACTACTTCGAGCTGACCGTGCTGCCAGAAAGCGAGCCCGTGGTGGCCAACGTGCACCTGTCGGCCACCGAGCACAACGAGCGCATCGTCTTCCTCCACCATGTGCTGCCGGGGCCGGCGAGCCAGAGCTACGGCCTGGCGGTGGCGCAGCTGGCAGGCGTTCCGGGCGAGGTCATCCAGCGCGCCCGCGACCATCTGTCGCGCCTGGAAACCACCAGCCTGCCCCACGAAGCGCCGAGAATGGCAGCTGGCCAGTCCGCGCCTCCGGTGCAGAGCGATCTTTTCGCCAGTTTGCCGCATCCTGTGATCGAGCAATTGCGTCGAATCAATCCCGATGATCTGTCTCCGCGACAGGCGCTGGACCTGCTATACAGCCTTAAATCGCAAGCCTGATGCGCCAATAAACTGGTAGAATCGCGCGCAATTTTTTTGGATACGGTGGCGTTTGCCTGGTGCCACCCTGTCTGCTGCCGCACAGGAGCGTCTGCCAACGCTGCCTGACCCGCCTGAGGAGATAGCTAGAAATGACCTTCGTCGTCACCGACAACTGCATCAAGTGCAAATACACCGATTGCGTGGAAGTCTGCCCGGTGGACTGCTTCTACGAAGGCCCGAACTTCCTGGTGATTCACCCGGACGAGTGTATCGATTGTGCCCTGTGCGAGCCGGAGTGCCCGGCCCAGGCGATCTTCTCCGAAGACGAAGTGCCGGACGATCAGCAGGAATACATCGCGCTGAACGCCGATCTGGCCGAAGTCTGGCCGAACATCACCGAGAAGAAGGACTCGCTGCCGGATGCCGAAGAGTGGGACGGCGTCAAGGACAAGCTGCAGTACCTCGAGCGCTGATCGCCCGTTGCGACGAAAAATGCCCGCATTCGCGGGCATTTTCATGTGTGCAGCGCACCGATCAGGCCCGGTCGATGCCCTTCTTCAGCGTATCCTTGACGTCACCCTTGACCTGCTGGGCGTCACCCTTGATCTCCTGACGCTGCCCTTCCTCCTTCAGCCGCGGATTGTCGGTGGCCTCGCCAATACCCTGCTTGATCTTGCCGACAGCTTCGTTGGTGTTGCCCTTGATCTTGTCTTCGGTGCTGCTCATGGCGGCTCCCCTTTGCTGCTGAGTGATCGGTTACAAAGGGTGGACCGGGTGCGCGCGCCGATAGTTTCCTCCCGGCCATCGGAACGGCGCGTCAGGTCGTCGCTCGCCGGCTGCGCATCAGTCGATTGAGCAACGGTCGCCCGGCCAGTTGCAGGAACACCGGGGCACCCACGATCAGGTAGAAGTAATAGGTGACGAAGCGCCAGATCAGGATCGCCGCCGCCGTGCTGGATTTACCCACCATCGGCGTCAGCAGCGCGGCCGAAGCCAGCTCGGCGCTGCCGGCGCCGCCAGGCAGCAGGCTGAGCTGACCAGCCGTCAGCGCCAGAATCTGCACCACGAAGGTCCAGGCCCAGGCGATCTCGCTCTGCAATCCGCGCAGCGTCAGATACAGCACACTGAAGCGCAGCAGCCAGTGCAGCGTGGTCAGCACGAATACACCGAGCAGCACCCGGCGCGGCAAGCGGAAGCAATCGAGCAGCGCATTGCGAAACCCCAACACCTTGCGCGCCCAGCGTCGCCGCCGCTTCGCCCGCATTCCCAGGTGCCTGACCAGCCAACCGTTGAAGCGAAACACCTGGCGATGGAAACGCCCGAGCAGCCCCAGCAGTATCAGCACACCGAGCAGCAGCGCCGCGCTGAAGCCCAGCAGACTGCCAACATAGGCATTGAAGGCATGGGTCATGGCATAGATCAGCACGCCGACCAGCGCGCAGGCGAAGAACAGCAGGTCGCTGAGCTGCTCCACCGCATAGGTCGCCGTGCCTCTTGCCGGTGTCACGCCCTGGCGCATCAGCAGAGCCATTGCGGTCAGCGGCCCGCCAGCACCGCCGGGCGTCGCGCAGATGGCGAACTCGGTAGCCACCACGATGCCCAGCGCACGCCGCTGGCCGAGCGTGCGCCGGCCGACCAACAAGCGCAGGCGCCAGGCATTCAGATACCAGCCGGCGAGCACCATGCCGAGCATGCCCAGCAGCAACCCGGGTGGAAAGCGCAACAGTCGCTCGAACAAGCCGGTACCACCCAGCAGCAGTGGCACCAGTGCCGCGGCGAGCAACGCACCGAGCAACAGCCAGGCGCTGCGGTTCATGCCGGTTGACTCATCAGCGGCTGCTGGCGCAGCCATTCGATCTTGCTGACCGGGCGCCGCCCCTCCGCGAGCAGGCGTTGCAGCAGCTGCAGCCAGTAGTGGCGGGAGAACTCGTGACGCATATCCACCGGGTGCAGGCCCAGACGCAGCAGCGGCGCCGCTTTGTGCTTGCGCAGCTGTTGCTCGCAGACCAGTCGCGACAGCCCGCGACGCCAGGCGCTGCGCGCGCTCCAAACCAGCCCTGGCGCGGTGATCGGCGCAAAGTCCGGCAGGCGGTAGAACCGTTGCGGATCGCTGGTATAGCTCAGGCCACTGCCCCGCAGGGCCTGCCGGGTACCGACGCTCATTAGCCAGGCCGGCGCGACAAAGCCATGCAGCGGCCAGCCCTGCTCGGCAAACAGCTGCATGCCCTGCTCCAGCCGTCGGCGTGCCTCGGCTTCGGCCAGCGCGTAGAACTCCCCTTCATGGGTATAGATGCGGCGCATGAACCAGTCGCGCGGCGTGCGCGGCGCTGGCGCGTCGTCGGCGTGGTAGTAGCCATGCAGCACCAGCTCGTCGCCGCGCGCCAGGCGCTCACCGAGCAGGTCGAGAAACCACGGGTGCGCCTGCAGCGGATTGCGCCGGTGGAAGTCCGGCACTACCAGCCAGGTGATGGGGATCGTGCCGAGCGCATCGACGGCCTCGACAAATGGCCGGTAGTCCGGCCAGGTTTGCGGCGCCACATCGTGCAGCACCAGCATCAGCACTGGTTCAGCCATGTACCGCCACCGGCAGATCGGCCATACCCAGCACGGCATGGTAGTGAGCGAGCAGGCCGGCGACCACCGCATCCCACGCGTGATGGGCCTCGACATGCTGGCGCGCCTGCCTGCCGAGCCGCTGCGGATCATCCTCGAACAGCTCCTGCACGGTCAGCGCCATCGAGCGCGCGTCCAACGGCCGGCACAGACGGCCAGTGTGCGGCGGCACCAGTTCCGGCAACGCACCAGCACGCGCGGCCACCACCGGAATGCCGCTGGCCATCGCTTCCAACGCTACCAGGCCGAATGTCTCCTGATTGCCGGCATGCAGCAGCATGTCGCTACTGGCCAGCAGCCGCGCGACCTCGCTGGCCGGACAGAATTGGTCGATCACCGTGACGTTGCCCGGCACCCGGTGCGGCATGCTCGATCCTACCAGCAACAGGTGATACGGCCGGCCGAGGATGCGCGCGGTCTCCAGCAGGACAGGCAGGTTCTTCTCGCGCGAGCCGCGTCCGGCGAAGATCAGCAGGCGGCAATCTTCCTCCAGCCCCAGCTCGCTTCGCAGATGTGCGTCGCGACGCGTCGGGCTGAACGTTTCCAGATCGACGCCCAGCGGCTGCACATACACGTTGCGCACCCGCAGCGCCGTCAGCTTATCCGCCATGACCTGACTGGGCGCCAGCACGCGGTCGAAACTGCCGTACAGCCGCGAGACATAGCCGTTCATGTTGGTACCCAGCCAGCCACCGATGCGGTTGCTGACCAGCAAGGGCAGATCGGAGTGGTAGAAGCCGATCACCGGAATATCCAGCCGGCGCCCGGCATCCAGCGCCGCCCAGGCGGTCATGTACGGATCGCCCACTTCGATCAGATCGGGGCGCAGTGAACGCAGCAGATTACGCCAGGGACCGCGACGAATCGGAAAGCGATAACCCTTGCCGAACGGCAGGGCCGGGGCTGGCACCTCGTAGATGCCCGCATGCTGCTGATAGCTGCTGCCAGGGACAAGAATGCTGTGACGAACGCCGGAATAAAGCTGCAGGCGGCGGTGCTTGGCCTCGAGGTAGGTACGCACGCCGCCACTGGCCGGCGCGTAAAACATGGTCATATCGGCGATGTGCAAGATGCAACGTCTCCATCCGGTTTCGGCCCAGAACCCCGGAATTGCCTCGGCGCCGCTGGTCGGCCGCCCCGCCATGCCGCTGCAGCTCGCAGGAATTCTGTAATGAACGGTATGGACCCTTCTGCAGAATAGACGTTCGCCGTACCGCTCGCCGGGCGGGCCGGTCAGGAATCGGCAGTTTTCTCGCCCGGGTCCTTGCCCTCGACCGAGTGGTGCTCGATTACCGCATTCAGCTCGGCCCCCAGCAGCAGCACCGCGGCGGAAATGTAGAAGTACAACAGCAGCACGATGATTGCGCCGATGCTGCCGTAGGTGGCGTTGTAGTCGGCAAAGTTCTGCACGTAGATGCCGAAACCTACCGATGCGGCGATCCAGACGATCACCGCCAGCACCGAGCCGGGCGTGATGAAGCGGAACTCCTGCTCCACATCCGGCGTGACGTAGTACAGCACGGCCACCAGCAGCATCATCAGGAACACCACCACCGGCCAGCGCAACCATGCCCAGAGCAGCACGATCGTCTCCTTCAGGCCGACGAGATCGGCCAGCCACTCCATCACTTGCGGACCGACGATCATCAGCCCGGCGCTGGCAAGCAGAATCACGGCGGTGCCGATCGTATAGAGCAGCGACAACAGCATGAGCTTCCAGCTGGGCCGCCCCTCGTCGACGTCGTAGGCCCGGTTCATTGCATTCATCAGCGAACGGAAGCCCGCCGACGCCGTCCACAGCGCCACGAGGATACCGACCGACAACAGCCCGCTTTTCTGTTCCTGCAGCTGGTCGATCACCGGATTGACCTGCTCCATCGCCACCGCGGGCAGTGCCAGCGCCGCCTGTTCACGCAGCCAGGCGAAGAACTCCGAGAGGTTGAGAAAGCCCAGCAGGGCCATGAGAAACAGGAGGAACGGAAACAGCGAGAACAACGCCCGGTACGCCAGCGCCGAGGCGTAGGTGGACATGTCGTCGTTGCTGAATTCCTTGATCGTGCGCTTGAGCAACGTGCCGAAGCCGATGCCACGCGTATCCAGAAATGCCATACCGCTCCCCGCCAACTGATCTGTCTGAACTGGGACGATAGCCCCGCGCAAGAGTTCGGGCGAGATCACCGCCGGGCACGCATCGCACCGGCATGCGGCGAGGACGCCTATGCTGTCAGCACACCCACGTCGATAAAGGAACGCTCTCCATGACGTTGATCTGGTTGCTGGTCCTGTTGCTTGGCCTCGTCGTCATCGCACATCTGCGCTTGGCGCTCGTCCCGAGTCTGGCCCTGGTTACGCTCTATCTGCTGGCGATGAGCGCCGCCGACGAGGTGTCCGGCTGGCTGGTCGCCCTGCTCTGGCTGCTGCTGGCCGTCATCGCGGTGCCGCTGGTGATTACCGATATCCGCCGCCGCTACGTGAGCGAGCCGCTGTTCGACTGGTTCAAGCGCGTGCTGCCGCCGATCTCTGATACCGAGCGCGACGCCATCGAGGCCGGCACCGTGTGGTGGGATGGCGAACTGTTCAGCGGCAGGCCGGACTGGAACGTCCTGCTCGCTTATCCGCCGGCCCGCCTGACGGACGAGGAACAGGCGTTCCTCGACGGCCCAACCGAAACGCTCTGCGCGATGGTCAGCGACTGGGACATCGCCCAGCGCCTCGACCTGCCTCCCGAAGCCTGGGACTACATCAAGACGCAAGGCTTCTTCGGCCTGATCATCCCCAAGGAATATGGCGGCAAGGGGTTTTCCGCCTACGCCCATTCGCAGATCGTGATGAAGCTCGCCACGCGCAGCGGCGATCTGGCCAGCACCGTGATGGTGCCCAACTCGCTCGGCCCGGCCGAACTGCTGCTGCACTACGGCACCGACGAGCAGCGCAGCCATTACCTGCCGCGCCTGGCCAGCGGCACCGACGTGCCCTGCTTCGCGCTCACCGGCCCCTATGCCGGCTCCGACGCCGGCGCGATGCCCGACAGCGGCGTGATCTGCCGCGGCCAGTGGCAGGGTGAGGAAGTGCTCGGCCTGCGGCTGAACTGGGAGAAGCGCTACATCACCCTCGGCCCGGTCGCCACCCTGCTCGGTGTCGCCTTCAAGGCCTACGACCCGGAGCATCTGCTCGGCGAGGCGGACGAGCTGGGTATCAGCCTGGCGCTGATCCCCACCGACACCCCCGGGGTCGAGATCGGACGTCGCCACCTGCCGCTCGGCGCGGCATTCATGAACGGCCCGAACCGGGGCAAGGACGTCTTCGTCCCGCTCGATGCGCTGATCGGCGGACGCGACATGATCGGCAAGGGCTGGATGATGCTGATGAACTGCCTGTCGGTCGGTCGCTCGATCTCGCTGCCGGCCACCGGCGTCAGCGCGGCGAAGGTGTGCAGCTATGCCAGCGGTCGCTACGCGCAGATCCGCGAGCAGTTCGGCGTGCCACTGGCGGCCTTCGAAGGCATCCAGGAGCCGCTGGCGCGCATCGGTGGCAACGCCTGGCTGATGGACGCCGCGCGCACGCTGACCGCCAGCGCGGTGGACCTGGGCGAGAAGCCCTCGGTGCTCTCGGCCATCCTCAAGTACCACCTCACCGAGCGCGGCCGCCAGTGCGTGCGCGATGCGATGGACATCCACGGCGGCAAGGGCATCATCCTCGGGCCGAACAACTACCTCGGCCGCCTGTGGCAGGCCGCACCGATCTCCATCACCGTCGAGGGCGCCAACATCCTCTCGCGCAATCTGATGATCTTCGGTCAGGGTGCGATTCGCTGCCATCCGTTCGTGCTCAAGGAAATGGCGCTGGTCCACGAACCGGATCGCGATGCCGCCGTCAGCAAGTTCGACGGACTGCTGATGCAACACATCGGCTTCGCCGTCGGCAACGCCGCCAGCACCCTGGTGCTCGGCCTGACGTTCGGGCGTTTCGGCAAGGCGCCAGGCAACGACCTGAGCCGCCCATACTTCTTGGCGCTGAATCGTATCGCCGCCGCCTTCGCGCTGCTCGCCGACCTCTCGATGTTGCTGCTGGGCGGCGAACTCAAGCGTCGCGAACGCCTGTCGGCGCGCCTGGGCGATGTACTCAGCCACCTCTACCTCGCCTCGGCGGCGCTCAAGCGCTACCACGATCTGGGCCAGCCCGCCGATCAGGAGGCGCTGCTGCAATGGGCGCTGGAAGACTGCCTACACACATGCGAAACCGCTCTGCGCGACATCCTGCGCAACTTCCCCAATCGCATTCTGGGCTGCCTGTTGGGCGCACTGGTCTTCCCCTTCGGCGCGCGCCATCCAGGCCCGTCGGATGCGCTGGATGCCGAGGTCGCGACCATCCTCGGTCGTCCCGAAGGCGATCCGGCGCTGGCACGCGTGCTCGATGGTTTCTATCGACCGCAGAGCGCGGACGAGCCGCTGGGCAGCTTGCACCATGCCCTGCATAGCCTGATAGCCAGCCAGCCGGCGGCGAAGAAACTGCACCAGGCGCTCAAGAGCGGCTCGCTCAAACCGGCACCGGGCAGCGATCCGCTCGCGGCCGCGCAGGAGGCGGGGATTCTCGACGAGAACGAGGCAAACAGCCTGTACGCCGCCGAAGCCGCCCGCCGACGTGTTATCGATGTGGACGACTTCAGCCAGGAGGAACTGCGGCTGCCGCCCGGATGCGTGCGTTAGCGGCACCTGACGAGGCAGCATCTCAGCTGGCGCCGCGTGCCGAACCCTCGGCACGCCCGCGAGTCAATCGAACAGGCCCGCCCGACGGCGCGCCTGTCTATAATCGCGCCCCCAGAAACCCGACACAGGTGCACACATGGCCAACTCTTATCACGATCACAACCTTGCCCTGCTGGCCCATCTGCGCGGCATCCTGCTCGCGATGGGCGAAGCCGAGCAGGTTTCGGAAGAAAGCCACGCGCTGTTCCTCGAACGCTTCGATGAACTGATCATGAACCTGCAGAACGTGCCGGAAGAGCGTCACCTGGGCCAGGATCTGATCTGCCAAGTCTTCCACCGCTACCCGCAGATCGCCCATCTCGTCCCGCGCGACCTGCTGTGGTTCTTCGGCGGCGATTGCCTGCACTTCATGCCTGACGAAGAAATCGCGATATTCCAGCAACTCGAAGAACGCCGCTACGAAGCCGAGCAGAACGACGAGCCGTTCGACTGGAACCATGAAAAGCAGCTGCTCAGCCTGCCGGAAGAAAGCCCGCGGCATTAATCATTCGGGCAACGCCGGCCGCTTGCGGTTGCGTGGTGGTGGTAGTGGTGGTGGAAAACGCCGCGCGGTTTTCCACCCTACGCATATGCCAGCCGCCCCCGGTAGGGTGGACAACGCGAAGCTTGTCCACCATGCCTTGCAACGGGAAGCCCGACCAGCGCTTGCGGTTTGCGGACGAGGGCGGGTGAAAAACGCTGCGCGATTGTCCACCCGGGCCGGACAAGTACGCTTGTAGGGTGGGCTTCAGCCCACCAAGGGGCCGGCGCCAAAGCCAGGGCGCATGGCCGAGACACGCAGCGATGGGCTTTAGCCCACCCTACACACTGCACCCGGAAGTACCTCAACCGAAAAGAACGCCCTTCACTCCCCCGGTTCCGCTCGTCGCTGCTGATAAATCCAGTCGACGATCTCCCCCTCCGGCTTGTAGCCACTCACCACTTCACGCAGCAGCTGACGCACCTGCGGGTAGTCATCTTCATCGACAGCCGCCATCAAGCGGCTGAGCAGCACTTTTAGCTGATCCCACGAGAGGTACTCCTCGTTCGCGGTCATGATCATCGGATGCTCCGTGGGGCTGACGTTGTCGCCGATCAGCAGCTCCTCATAAAGCTTCTCGCCAGGGCGCAGCCCCGTGTATTCGATGGCGATATCGCCATGCGGACATTTCTCCGAGCGAATGCTCATGCCGGAAAGGTGGATCAGCTTCTCGGCCAATTCGGCGATGCGCACTGGCTGACCCATGTCCAGCACGAACACATCGCCTCCCTGCCCCATAGAGCCGGCCTGAATCACCAGCTGCGCGGCCTCGGGAATGGTCATGAAGTAGCGCGTGATCTTGGGATGAGTGACCGTCACCGGGCCGCCAGAGCGAATCTGCTGGTAGAAACGCGGAATCACCGAACCCGAAGAGCCCAACACATTCCCGAAGCGCACCATCGTAAAGCGCGTCTTGTTGACGTGATGCACCGCATCGTCGCAACCGAACAACACCGGCGCCGCTTCGCGACTCAGCGCCTGCAGAACCATCTCCGCCACGCGCTTGGTGCTGCCCATGACATTCGTCGGCCGCACCGCCTTATCGGTGGAGATCAGCACGAAGTTCGCCACGCCAGCCTGCACGGCTGCCTGGGCAGTATTCAGGGTACCCAGCACATTGTTCAGTACGCCCTCGGCGACGTTGTGCTCAACCATCGGCACATGCTTGTAGGCGGCCGCGTGGTAGATCGTCTGGACCTTCCAGGTCTGCAGCACATCCAGCAGGCGATCAGCATTGCGGATCGACCCGAGAATCGGCACCAGCCGGGTGGAAAGCGCCTCCCGCTCGATTCGCCGCTCCAGCTCCATATGAATGCTGTACAGGTTGAACTCGCTATGCTCGAACAGCAGCAGCGTTTCCGGCGCGTTCGCCAAGATCTGCCGGCACAGCTCGGAACCGATCGACCCACCCGCCCCAGTCACCATCACGATCTGGCCACGAATACAGCGCTCGAACAACGCCTGCTGTGGCGGCACGGCATCACGACCCAGGAGGTCGGCGATATCCACCTCCTGAATGTCCTCGACCTGCACTTTACCGCTCGCCAGATCCATGAAGCCCGGCACGCTGCGCACGTGCAATGGCAAATGTTCAAGCATCTCCAGAATCTCGCGCCGCCGTGCGCGCGAGGCAGAAGGAATCGCCAGCAGAATCTGGCCGGCTCCGGTCTCGTCCACCATCTGCGGAATGTGCTTGGCCGAATAGACACGCAGCCCGGCGATGGAACGGTTATGCAGGTTCGGGTCATCGTCGATGAACGCCACCGGCCGCATCGCCCGGCCCATACGCAAGGCCGCCACCAACTGATTGCCCGCCGCACCTGCACCGTACACCGCAACCTTGGGCAACCCGGCATCCTTGCCTTTGAACTTCGTAAGCGACACGGGAGAAAACCAATCCCCCATGAAGTACTGACGCATGACCAATCGTAGGCCACCAATCAAGACCAGGCTGAGCCACCAGTAGTTGAACACCATCGAACGCGGAATCAGCTTGGGCGCATCGGTGCGCCAGTAGACCGCAAGCGACAGCAGCAGCGCCGAGAGCGTCACCGCCTTGGCGATAGCCATCAGCGCGTCATTGCCGAAATAGCGCATCACTGCGCGGTACATACCGAAGCGGATGAAGAAGGGAATGGCAATCAGCGGGGCGATACCGAACAACCAAGCATGGCCGTCAAGCGGCTCGATATTCTTCGAGTCACCCAGCCGCACCACGAACGCCAGCCAGAGCGCCGCCCATACCAGCACGATATCCGTAGCCACCTGGATAAGGCGCTTGTAGCGCCGCGGTAGCGAGACCAGTCGAGCACGCAGTTTTTCAGCCAACCTCAACACATCAGGCCCCTTCCTTAAGCGCAAACCACTGAAAGCCAGAACACAGCAACGATCAAAGCAAAGCACAAGCTCATGGGATATGGACCGGCTGCGGCAAACGCCCCCAAGAGCGCGACCGCTCAACGCACGACCCGGTCTCCCGAACCTTTGCCAGCCACCGTCATAAAGATGTATTTGAAATAATCCGCCACGGTTAGGCTTTGGATCATCTTCTGGTCCGTTTCCGCCAGCAAGGCCGGGGTAGACATATCGATCTCATTGACTTGCGCCAACCCGGTAATGCCGGGGCGTACATCGAACACACCACGCTTGGCGCGCTCGGCCGTCAACTCAGCCTGGTTGAACAGGCCGGGACGCGGTCCCACCAGACTCATTTCGCCCTTGAGCACATTCCAGAGCTGTGGCAGCTCATCCAGCTTGGTCTTGCGCAAAAAATGTCCGAAGCGGGTAATGGAAGCACTACTGGCCAGATGAGTGGCAACCGATGCGGTATCCAGTTTCATCGTACGGAACTTGACCAAGGTAAAAGGCTTTTGATTACGCCCAACCCGCACCTGCCGGAAAATCGGCGAGCCCGTATCGAACAACCCAATGATCGTCAGCGCCGCCAGTACGGGGAAGCCGAGAAGCAAGCCTAGAAGCGCGAATACAAAATCGAAAACACGAATCACACCGGTCACCTACAACACAGTCAATTTGAGGGTTCAAAGCAACGCCGCAGACCCTCTTCCACCGTGTAGGGCGGCTTCCAGTCCAATAGCTCGCACGTCTTGCTGATATCTACTTGCAGCGAACCCAGCAATCGCTGGGCCATAGCCTTTCTGCCCAACAGCGTAGCGCCGAGCTGGAGCATCCCGGCAGGAACGGGAATCAGCCTAGCAGGCTTACCCATTGCACCGCCCACACCACGCAACAGCTCAGTTGTCGATAGATCCGCCCCATCCCCCGCGAGGAACACTTGATTGGCAGCAGCGGGATGATCAATGCAGCGGATAATCAGGTCGACTAGATTGTCGATGCCAACCAGTGAGCGCTTGTTGCCGACCGCGCCGAAAGGCAAGGGAATCCCTTTATCTACAAGTTTGATCATGCTGGCGAAATTTCCCTTTACCCCGGGGCCATAGACCAGCGGAGGTCGAATGGTGACTACCTCCATACCGGTTTCGGCAGCTAGCTGCATCAAGCCCTGCTCGGCTTCGAGCTTGGAAATGCCATACGGGTCCTCCGGTGCCGGAACAGCGTTGGCTGAAAAGGGCCTCCCAAGCGCTGTGGTCTCACCATTGACCTTAATCGAGCTAATGAAAATAAATCGCTTAACACCTGCGGCCACTGCTTGCCTAGCAAGATTCAAAGTGCCATCAACATTCACTCTACGGTATTCCGCCAGAGGGTTGTGCACCTCGTCTTTCATAATATGAGCCCGCGCGGCCGCATGAATTACCACCTGCTGACCAAGCAGAGCCTCCGACCAATCGTTCGAGGCACAAAGGTCTCCTACAAAAAACCTTCCATTCCTTCCATCTTGGGCTAGAGGCGAGCGCACCGCGGACGAAAGGGTGATCTGATTCTGCCGATATAGATGAGCGACAACCGCGCGCCCCAAGAAACCAGTCGCACCGGTCAACAGGACCCTCATAGAAATACCTGCTTAATATATTTTACAGGCAATCGAATCAACAGCATCGGCAGACATGAAAAAATGCCATTCTCCCGCAGAGAACGCAGCATCTCGCGAGTAGAAACCAAGTTACTTTTCCAACCCGCAGTGCTCGCTCCGCCGGTACGCATTCTCACCCAGCAAGCACCTGTTACTTGATACTTCGCTCGATTGATTAGCAACAATCTTACGAGCAAGTCAAAATCCGCCGCGATCTTATAACCTAGCTTGTAAAGCCCTACGCTCTCATAGGCAGTTTTCCGTATAAAGATCGCAGGGTGTGGTGGCATAAACCCCAGACGAAACATCCACGGTCGAAAGTCCGTCGCGCGATAAGTTCTCACCGGTCTTTGCAGATCTTCGTCTGACACGAAATCCACATCCCCCATCAATACTTCCAACTCTGGATCAGCCGCGAAGGCTTCAGCGACCTCTTGCAGCACCCGTGAATGGCGATAGAAATCATCTGAGTTGAGGATACCTACAACTTCCCCTGTCGCCCGCTGGACACCTTTATTCATCGCGTCGTAGATCCCGCGGTCAGGCTCGGAAATAAGCTGAGTAACCAGTCCGGGATAGTTACGTACCACATCCAGTGTCGCATCAGTAGAACCGCCATCGACCACGATATATTCCAGGTCCAGATAGCCTTGTGCCTGTACCGAGTCGAGTGTCGTTCCGATAGTGGCAGAGCTGTTGTATGCCACCGTAATTACTGAAATCTTCAAGCTGTCACCTTAGGCACGCCCATACTGGTCTTCGAGCCGCACGATATCGTCTTCACCCAGATAGGAACCCGACTGAACTTCAATTAGCTCCAACGGAATGACCCCGGGGTTTTCCAGTGCATGTACTTGGCCTACGGGTATATAGGTCGATTGGTTTTCGGTGACCAAGTAAGTCTTGTCGCCGTTAGTTACCCGCGCAGTCCCGCTGACCACGACCCAATGCTCCGCCCGGTGATGATGCATTTGTACAGATAGCTTGGCGCCCGGCTGAACGGTAATGCGCTTGACTTGATAACGGTGCCCGCTATCAATGGCGTCATATACCCCCCACGGGCGATAGACCTCCCTATGATTAAGGTGCTCATGGCGGTTATCAGCCTTGATGCGCTTGACGATTTTCTTCACGTCTTGCACTTGGCTTTTGTGGGCGACCAGCACCGCGTCCTTGGTTTCCACGATCACCAGATCCTCGACGCCTACCGTTGCCACCAAGCGACTGTCGGCGTGAACAAAGGAGTTGCGAGTCCTATGACCCAGAACGTCTCCCTTGAACACATTTCCTTCGGCATCCTTCTTACTGGTCTCCCAAAGCGCTGCCCATGATCCAATATCGCTCCAGCCAGCATCCAGCGGCACCATGACTGCGTCATCAGCCTTCTCCATCACCGCATAGTCGATGGAATCCTCCGGACAGGCCGCAAATGTGGCTGCATCTACTCGAACGAAATGCATATCCCGCGTGCCTGCCGCGAGCGCCTCACGGCAGGCCGCCAGTATTGACGGCTGATGACGCTCCAACTCCTCCAGATATCGGCTAGCTCGGAACATGAACATACCGCTGTTCCAAAAATATTCACCGCTCGCCAAGTATTCCTCTGCAATCTTCAGACTCGGCTTTTCCACGAAGCGGTTCACCGCAAAGCCGCCCTCGCCAAGCTCCTTGCCTTTCTCTATATAGCCGTACCCGGTTTCCGGATTCGTCGGAACGATGCCGAACGTAACGAGCTTGCCGCCGATAGCGAACGGCATCGCCGCTTGGATACTGGAGTGGAAGGCGTCCACATCCTGAATCAGGTGATCCGCGGCCAACACGAGCAGAATCGGGTCATCGCCCTCCTGTGTTGCCTGCAGCGCAGCCAAGGCGATTGCCGGTGCGGTATTCCGTCCAACAGGCTCGAGCAGAATACTGGCCTGCTCCATGCCCAACTGGCGGAGCTGCTCTGCAGCGAGGAACCGATGCTGCTCGTTGCAGATCAGCAGAGGCAAACCCGCTTCGAGACCATCCAGCCGGCGGATGGTCGACTGCAGCATGGATAACTGCGCATCGGTCAACGCCAGAAATTGCTTGGGATTCAGCTGCCGCGATAACGGCCACAGACGCGAGCCCGAACCGCCGGCCATAATTACTGGTAGAAGCATTTTATTTTCCTTTGCACATATGCATACGCAGCGCATCCAAATATGCACGTGAATTACTATGCACCTTGGCGCTGGCCTCAATTTCAATGATTGGCCACCAGCGATAGGCGCTGTGCTGCTCAATAGGCGCCTTGAGCAAATGATCAATAGGCAATTGCAGGTGATAGGCAAGCACTACATAGTGGGTATCAATGCCGTCCTCGGCCGTACCAAAAACGCTATCTGTATAGAAATGCTCGTATATGCCAAGCAGTCCCGCAGAAGCACGGTCGAAAGCACTTCCCAGCTCGCCAGAAGTGAGACGTCGGAACGCTTCATCGAGAGTCTCGTTCTTCTGGATACGACCACCTGGCACGAACCAGAAGCCCTGAGCCGGACGATTCAGACGATGGCCGAGAAGCAGCTCGCCATGCTCGTTCTGAACAACAAGGTCAATGGAAACCAACGGAGTAGAAGCCACTACGCCCCGAAAAGTATCCTCGTCTAGCCACATGCAAGCACTCCTGCAGTCACTGCGACCGTGCCTGTTCGACATTCGCGACATACCATCCATAGGCGTTACGCAAACCATCTTCCAACGTGATGCTGGCTTCCCACCCGAGACTCTTGAGACGAGCGACATCCATCAGTTTGCGAGGCGCACCGTCCGGCTTGTTGCTGTCGAATGTCAGCTGTCCCTTGAAGCCGGTGACGCTGGCGATAGTTTCCGCCAGCGTTCCAATAGTGCAATCCAAGCCGGTACCAACATTGATGTGCGAAAGCATTGGTTGCGTTGCAGCTTGGTAAGCGGCCTTATCAAGCTCCATGACATGGACGCTGGCTGCAGCCATATCATCGACATGCAAGAACTCACGCATCGCCTTACCGCTTCCCCAAATCACCACTTCTTTGTCGCCGCGCTGAACAGCTTCGTGGAAACGCCGTAGCAATGCGGGAATCACATGGCTGTTATCGGGGTGGAAGTTGTCATGCGGGCCATAAAGGTTGGTCGGCATGACGCTGCGGTAGTCGCGCCCATGTTGTCGGTTATAGCTTTCGCAGAGCTTGATCCCGGCAATCTTGGCGATTGCATAAGGCTCGTTGGTCGGTTCGAGAGTAGCGGTCAGTAACGACTCCTCTCTCATCGGTTGGTCGGCGTGCTTGGGGTAAATGCATGAGGAGCCGAGAAACAACAGCTTCTGCACGCCATGCACATGCGCCGCGTGAATGATATTGGCCTCGATCATCAGATTTTCGTAGATGAAATCAGCCGGGAAGACATTGTTGGCGTGTATGCCACCGACCTTTGCTGCGGCTAGATAAACCTGATCGATCGCATGGGACTGAAACCAGGCGTGCACCGCCTGCTGATCGAGCAGATTAAGCTCGTCCCGTCCGGCAGTCAGGATATTGTCGTACCCCGATGCCCGAAGACGGCGGACAATCGCCGAGCCAACCATGCCGCGATGGCCTGCCACGAATATGGTCTGGTTCAATTCAGGGGCCACAATCAGTTCTCCATCGACACCGGTACGTCATGACCATGCTGCTTGAGCAACGCATGGCGGCGTGCCGCGGTGAGATCCTCGCGAACCATCTCGGCACACATCTCCTGGACTGTAATTTCCGGCACCCAGCCCAGCTTTTCTTTCGCCTTGGTAGGATCGCCCAGCAACGTTTCCACTTCGGCAGGACGGAAATAGCGCGGGTCAACCCGGACGATCACATCGCCAACGTTAAGCGCAGGCGCCTTGTCACCTTCGATGGATTGGACGACGGCAGTCTCGTCGACGCCTCGACCTTCGAAGCGCAGCGTGATACCCAACTCCTTTGCCGACCACTCAATGAATTGCCGCACAGAGTACTGGACGCCCGTAGCGATAACGAAGTCCTCCGGCTTTTCCTGCTGCAGCATCATCCACTGCATACGTACGTAATCCTTGGCGTGGCCCCAATCGCGCAGCGCGTCCAGATTGCCCATGAACAAACACTGTTCCAACCCTTGAGCGATATTCGCCAATCCACGTGTGATCTTGCGGGTTACGAAAGTCTCGCCACGTCGTGGAGATTCGTGATTGAAAAGAATGCCGTTGCATGCATACATGCCATAGGCTTCTCGATAATTCACAGTGATCCAGTAAGCATAGAGTTTCGCTACCGCGTAGGGCGAACGCGGATAGAAAGGTGTGCTCTCCCTCTGTGGAATCTCCTGCACAAGGCCATAGAGCTCCGACGTAGAAGCTTGGTAGAACCGCGTTTTCTTCTCCAAGCCAAGTAGCCGAATGGCCTCCAACAGTCGGAGTGTGCCCATCGCATCGACGTCGGCCGTGTATTCCGGGGATTCAAAACTCACAGCCACATGAGACTGAGCACCCAGATTGTAGACCTCATCAGGTTGCACTTCCTGAATGATACGTGTCAGGTTGGACGAGTCACTTAGGTCTCCATAATGAAGCACAAAATTTCGATTATTTACATGCGGATCCTGATAAATATGATCTACACGCTGCGTATTAAACAGCGAAGCTCGACGCTTTATCCCATGGACTTCATAGCCTTTTTCCAACAAAAGCTCAGCTAGATAGGAGCCATCCTGACCAGTAATGCCTGTTATAAGCGCTCGACGCACAACTCTCTCCTTCTAAAAATCATAGAAACAGCTAGATAAAAACCTAACAGCACTGGAAATAACGGATCAAAAAAAGAGAACGAAAAAAGACAAACAATAAATGCCAAGAAATAACTACAACTTGCAAAAAACAACAACGATGCCCAACGGGAAGAAAACAGGTCGCGCAACGAAAAAAGAAAAACCACTGAAAGCAAAAAATAAACCAAAAGACCCGGCAAACCAAACAACAGATAGAAGTGCAAAAACATCACATCACTTCCGTTTTTTATCCAACTAGACGTGATCTTCCAAGCCTCATTATAATCAAAATAATTATATTCCGCGCCAAAGCCACACCCTACCAAAACACCACAGTCATCAGACACCTTTGAAAGCACGGCGACCAAATCTCCGGCCCTCCCAGAAGATGCCGCATCTATATCAGCATAACTAAGCCCCGAGGGTATACTCATAGATATCCGAAGGAAAAGGTTATCAAGCACAACCCCTCCCTGGGAATAACCCACCAAGACTGCAAGCAGCCCAGCAAGCGAAGCCACAAGAAATATAATCCCTGAGTTTAATTTAAAATGCCCGCACCTCAGCAGCCATAAAAACTCGCGCAACCCAACCATTAAAGACAAGCAAAAAAAAGCAACCCACATACCTCTCTTAAGAGTAAGCATCACCGCAAGCAAACAGAGCAACAAAAAAAACCAATTCCTTTTCCACAAAAAAAACGAAAAAGCCATGCACAAAAACGGAAACGTTATTGAAGGGTTATGCTCAACACCCCTAAAAAAATGCACAAACAACAAACCAAATAAAGCAAAAATAACTCCGTAGCGCCAAATCGCGTCTTGCTCATAGAATTGGCTAAAAGCTTCTTTACATCGAAACAACTCCCTACCAACCAAAGAACCTAAAAACATGAACAAACAGAAAAAAACATAATACACAAGATGCACACCAGCACCCGCATGCATGCCACGAAAATAAACTCCAACTAGAAAGCCATACAAGCCAAATAAAACGGCAAAAAAAGAAAAAAATACCAATACACTATGCGCCGAACGAGATATGCACGAACAAAAAAACACGAACGACAATAAAAACACCGCACCTTTTACATAATTCAACGAAGAATAACTTATAACACCATAGTAGGCAAGCGAGTAAGTCGAATACAGAATGAAAACAAAAATCCCGACAAAGGATAAAAAACTCCATTTTTTATTCCTCAAATAAAAACTCAAGCAGACCCCCTAAGCGATCCCAGCACATCACCTTCACAAGCCAGACAAAAAGACACCGCTATCTCTTCTATTTTCTTTCTATGCTCCAAACTATCTGCCGACCAACTCCCATCATTAATAAAATCACCCTTCAGCAACTGAGCAAGCAAAAATGAAATAAGCTTATTTTGTTCAACTTCACTAATCGGATTTCTTTTACAAAATTCGAGCTTACAAAGCATATCATCCAAATCAGGGTTTATCTTTATCGGGAAAAACCTTGGACCTGATGCATAAAAGGGCCTAGCAAGACCGAAAACAGCTTTTCCGCGCAATAGAGCCTCAAACCCCACAGAACCAGTCCAAACAAGCACCGCGTCTACTTTTTCTACCAGAGCATTTGATGCGACAAAAGTTGGTGCAATAATCACAGCACTGCTTTTCAGCTTCTTATAAAACCAGGCAGGCCTACTGCCAAATACTGAAGGATGCTCTTTGACCACTATCGAGAACTTTACAGAAAGGCGGTCTATCACTTCAAACAAGGTATCGTAATAGCTGATGACATCAGCATTGCTGCACCAGTAATCTACAGTGCACTCTGGAAACATCTGCAGCGGAATATATAAAGTTGGCAGGCCAGACCTTTCTAATACCTGCTCCCAATCAGCTCTACCCGGGTCAGAAGGAGGAACCAAGTGAAAGTGATCACTCGAAATTAGGTGAGAAGCCCAATAATGGTAATTATAATAATCACCACTTACCAACCTCTTAGCAAAGAAATATGGAACTCTAGCCAAATTAGCAGCCCAACGACGAAGCAGCGAATAGCGAGGACGTGAAACTGACTTTTTATTAAAGCTAGGAGTGTAATTGGCGCCAAGCAGCCTATCCCTAAGCTCTTCAATCGCGAGAACATCCACACTGTTACCTTTTGTGCTCTCTCCCCTAGCGCTCACTCTATAGTAACCATTTACAAAAGTTCCTATGAATCCTACGAATGGCACCCCCCTCAATCGTGAAACAATACGAAGCAGGTCAATAACATACGAATCAACCGTTAGCGACAGCACAAGACACGGCTTATATTTATCAAACGAAGCACTAATCGCCTCAAACATTGCAAGAAGATGACGATTCGCAACGTCTCTAGGAAGGCGACGCAGCAACCTGCAACGAACTATAACGTCGACTTGCTCATCGAGACTAAAACCGATACAACTAATCGCCTCGCGCGGAATTCGCTTTAGATTTTCGTAATAATTAGAAACGATTGCCCCCTCATCAAATTTTACATGTTCACTTACACGAATCACTTTAGCATTAGGTGCTATTTTTTCACCGAGATATGTAAACTGATCTACGTTCCATGGCCGAACGTAGCAAAATACATTTCCAGAATCTAATTTATTCAATATTATTTACCTTAAGCATGCGCGCGTGGACTGCTGAGTTTTTACATGCCGGAACGCCTAGTTCCGAGCCAACTACGCAATCCCAGAACTTAGGCGCTAATCCAAATCCTGGCCTTACACTTCGGATCGCGTCAGGTGTTATTACGTCCCCCGCTTTCAAATCCTTCACGAAGTAAAGTGACCGCCGAAACTGCGCATTCCCCTCCTCGCTGGATTTCCTTCCATAGTTCACTTCCCCCAACGCAGACCACGCTATTTTGCTATCACGACACAGGGCCGCGAGCTCTGCCGGCTCCAGCGAGAAGCTATCGTCTGGACCACCACCGTTGCGGTCGAGGGTAAAGTGCTTTTCGATTATGGAGGCACCGAGCACCACACTGGCGATAGCTGTGGTGTTGTCCAAGGTGTGATCGGACAGGCCTGTAACCAGGCCGAAACGCCGCATCATGTCTGGGATGGTGTGCAAGTTGTAATCCTCTGCCGGGGCGGGGTAGCCGCTAACACAGTGGAGGATCGCCAGTTCCTTGCAGCCGCCTTCGCGGGCAGCGTCGATCGCTTCTTGTATTTCTTCGGCATCAGCCATGCCGGTTGAGATGATCATCGGCTTGCCGGTACCGGCGACGTACTTGATCAGCGGTAGGTCGATCGCTTCGAAAGAGGCGATCTTGTAGGCCGGAGCGTTTAGATCCTCCAACAGGTCGACGGCCGTGTTGTCGAACGGCGAGCTAAAGATGGTGATGTCGTGCGTGCGGGCGTGCTCGAACAGTGGCTTATGCCAGTCCCAAGGCATATGGGCTTCTTGATAGAGCTGATAGAGGGTCTTACCGTCCCACAGGCCGCCATGGATCTGGAACTCTTCTGAGTCGCAATTCAAGGTGATGGTATCGGCGGTGTAGGTCTGCAGTTTGATCGCATCGGCGCCGGCCTTTTTGGCTTCTTCGATGATCCTCAGCGCAGTTTCCAGCCTACCGTTATGGTTGGCGGAAAGTTCGGCAATGATGTAAGGCGGTTCGTCAGCCGCGATACGGCGTCCGGCGATGCTAATGCTAGGAACATTCGACATGATCGGTTCTCTCATAGGTTCGCTTGCCATTCGCTAGCAAGCAGGCCAAAGCACACTACGTCGTGGTAATTCTGGCCATCAAAATGTTGGTCACGGAGGATACCTTCCTGCTGGAAGCCCAGATTCAGGTGGAAGCGGACGGAGCGTTCGTTAAAGTGGAGGGCCTGGGCGCAGAGCTTGTGTACGCCCACCACCGAGAACGCGTACTGCAGGGCAGCCTGTCCCAGCTGTTTCCCGGTCCCCTTTGCGGCATCTGGCGCCGCGTAGAAACCCCAGTCTGCTATTCCGCCTGCAGCTATTTGGTGAAGATTGATGAAGCCCATTGGGGTGGCTTCGTTTTCAAATATCAACAGGTGGCGGCTTGGGTCCAGCGAAGCGTGTTCGAACCAGCGCCGATGTTCGTCAAGCGAAATTTCATGCTGGGTGTACATATAACGGCGCACATCCGGGTGGTTGCGCCAAGCAAGGATGGTTGCGAGATCGGTAGCAGCCATCGGCCGTACCCGTGGTTGCAAAATCAACGTCACGGCAATGACTCCATTAGATGGACAACAGTGTTCACGCCCCTCCCATCGACGATCCGTCTAGCCGATCGGCTCATGAACTGCAGGGACGCCGGATGCTGAGTCAGGTGCCGTAACAAGCCGGGGAGGCACGAGCCGATATCTTGCAACTTCTCGATAATCCGGGCCGCCTTACTCTGTTCTAGACCTTGCGCGACCTGCCGCTGATTGTCGGCTAGCACTAGCATGATTGTTGGCAGCCCGAGGCAGCAGCGCTCCCAGGAAGTCGCGCCTGCCGCGCCAATCGCCAGATCGCTATCAGCCATCAGGCGGGCCATATCACTGACGCCAACCAGAACTTCGGTAGCCCAAGGCATGCTGATTGCCTGCTGCTTCACTTCGCTCAGCCAAGGGGCAGTCGACCCCATGATCACGGTGATTCGACAATCGTCTGGGAGCGGACAGCCGCGAAGCGCGTCCAGCACTCGGCCTGTAGCGTTGTCCTTGTCGACGCCGCCCATGGTGATCAATAGCTGACGCAACTGCGGCTTCACGCGGCGCTGCAGGCTATAGGGACGTTGTGCGGCAAACTCCGGGCGAAGCAGCGCATATTGCGAACCACAGAGCAATTGGCAGTCGCCAGGCATTCGCGCGCGGTAGTCCTTGCCCTGGCGACCAAACGTCTGGTCTAAAAGCAGGTCGCACACATGCGACCGGTCGGCCAGATCATCAATGACCATCAGCCTGTGACAGTGGTGCTTGAGCGCCTGCTCCCAGCGCGCGTCCAGCGCGTAGTGATCTACAACCAGCCAATCGGGGTGCAGTTTCGCGACAATCGGTTCGCAAGCTGCAGCATCTTCAGCCTGGCTGGCACCGAGCCAATCACCATGAGCGGTAGACTGCTCGCCGCTCTCCGCCTTGTAACCGGACACGTCCGCTCCTGACCGATCCTGAACAACAGCCAGTTCATGGGTGATGTAGCCCTGGCTGCGGATCAGATCAAGTAGGTTGCCGGGATGTGCCCGGCAGATGAATTCGCATTTAGCCCCAGCAACTCTGAGCGCATCAGCTAGGGTTAAGCAGCGCATCACATGGCCCGTACCCATCTGAAGCGAAGCATCGACTCGGAAAACAACAACTCGATTCATCGTCTCACCAGCAAGTCCAGCCGCCGTCGACGACGAGATTGGCACCAGTCACGAAAGAGGATGCACTAGAGGCTAAGAACAAAGTTGGACCTCTGAGCTCTTCGGCGGAACCTATTCGTCCCATTGGAACTTTATTACTCAGGGATGAGATAAAAGCAGGATTGGTCCTTTGTACCTCTTCAGACGGAAACGGACCAGGCGAAATCGCATTGACTCGAATTCCTTCTTTTCCGAACTCGCACCCGGCATAGCGCGTCCACTGCAGCAAGGCAGCCTTGGCAGCACCGTAAAAAGGCGGATTAACACCGCTTTCTGCTTCATAAATACGTTGATCCGGGCTGACCAAAGCATACATAGAAGCAAGATTGATGACGGAAGCATCATTATCTAGATGTACAGCTTTACGTAAATTGGGAAGCAACGACTTCAGCAACCTATGTGCCGCCACTACGGTTACGTCATATGTATCTGAGTAAACTCCGGCCTCGCTCAGTTTGATGCTGCCCGATTTTCCCACATATGCGTTGTTTACAAGAACATGTAGCGCTCGCCCGTGTATGCTGGACACAAAGCTATCTACCGCATCTTGAGAGGTCACATCGAAAACAGCACTTTCCGCCTGTAGGCCCTGGTCGCGCAAACGAGCTACCAAATCTTGGCTACGTTCCGTCGAGCGTGAATTTATTAGCACGTTCGCTCCAGCCTCGGCCAAGATGAATGCCATTGCGGAACCCAAGTATCCAGCGGCGCCAGTGATCAATGCGGTCTTTCCATTAAGGGAAAATATCTCCACACCTTTGCTCATTCGATCTATCTCCAGCAGGCCGGGTTCAATGACTCCACCCCGAGGCTCGGGCGATCAGCCAGAATAGCTTCAAGGTCTTCTCGAGAGAAATCTGCACTATCAAGTATCTTAATGTTCTCTTGTAGTTGTCCCAATGACTCCATTCCAACAACCAAACCATCCACCCAGTCGAGAGACTTAACGAAGCTCAAACAGAAGTCTGCAATAGAGCTCCTTCCTGTTCTTCTGCATTGCTCATCAAGCCAATTGATGAATAGCTCCGGCTCCAAAACATTTGCTTTTTGCCAATCATCTACGCTTCTACTCGGTAACAAACCTTGCAATAAGGCGCTGCGAGCATGGATCAATAAAGGCCTCTGCTTTTTTTGCATTCTGATCTTGGGTACTAGATGATCCCAGCGCCAATCAAGCACATTGAATGGCATTTGGATAAGTTCAACATCAGGTGCATCTAGGGCCATATTCAGTTCTTGGGGATCCTGAACAGACACACCAAGCGCCTTCACAGCACTGCAAGCTTTGTACTCCAAAAGCCTAGCCCAAGCCCGACCACTCCAGCTCCTCATGTGTGCAGCCCGATGCAGCATCAGCACATCTAGGCTTTGCATGCGCAAGGCGGTGCAGGATTTATAGATGCTTGCATCAATGAAAGCATCAACAACTTGTGAAGCGGCATCGGGCGGGCAATCGGCCAATGGAGACAGCTTTGTAATGACCCGTGCTCTTCCTTCCCATCCAGATTTAAGAGCATTACCTATAACTTCTTCACTATCACCATAAGCGCGCGCCGTATCTATATAGCTTGCACCATTGACAATTGCAGTTTTTACCAGCTTTTCTGCTGTTGCTTGGTCTGGCTTCCCTAACTGGTTAGCAATGCCGTAGCTTAGACCAAGCTGAGCAGTACCTAGAACCAGCTTTTTAACTTGTTTCGATTGAATTGGCTGATACTGAACAAAGCTTAGCCGCCGCACCAACTCAAAAGCCGAGACTTGCACAGGATCGTCTACAGCGGAAAACACCTTCGTAACGGCAACATAATCATCTAGGCAATCAACCGTACACCTAAAATCTCCCTTGCCAAGAGCCTTATATTTTTCGAAGTAATTCTCACCAAACTTGCGACGAACAAAGGGCGTAACATGTTCCAAGTCATGCTTACTATATGCGGAGATCGCAGCTTCGCGTAAGTGGCAAAGCCGCGTCAGCTCAGCACTCATACCATACGGCAAGCCCGACTTTTCACCATTACAGCAAAGATAGTCCAAACCGTATTTAACGAACTCTTCTTCCATTTCATCCAGAAGCGGCCCGTCTGGAAATACGTTGTCTGCCGTCAAGCGGAAAACGAGCGTTTCGTCTTGATACTCATCGAGCGCCGCGACAATTCGGCCTAGGGTGTTTTCCAGGCTACCTCGGTAACAGCGGATGCCGTGAGCGGACACTAGCTCAGCCAGCGCATCATCTGTCGACTCCCAAGACGTTGCGATGACCACTTCTCTACCCGTGTTGGAAGCACGTTTCGCAGCAAGGACCGCTAGCGGAACACCGTTAACTGGGAGCAGTACTTTTCCAGGCAATCGCGAGGAGTTAGTACGAGCCTGCAACACCGCCACGCTCTTCAAGCCAGCACCGCTTGCAGAGCGGCAGTTACCTGACGCTGCTGCTCCTCACGTAAAGTCTGGAACATCGGCAGGCTGATCGCTTCGGCGTAGTAGCGCTCCGCTTCGGGGAAGTCACCAACGCCGAAGCCCATACGCTGGTAATACGGCTGGGTATGCACCGGGATGTAGTGTAGGTTGACGCCGATGCCCCGCTCGCGCAGGGCTTCGAATACTTGACTGTGGGTTTTGGTGATCTTGCCCAGTTGCAGGCGGATCACATACAGGTGCAGGCCAGAGTAGCTGTCGGGATGCTGCCAGGGCGTAGTGACCGGCAAGCCGGCCAGCAGATCGTCATAGCGCCGCGCCAGTTGGTGGCGACGCGCGACGTACTGGTCCAGACGCTCCATCTGGGTAACACCAAGAGCCGCTTGCAGTTCGGTCATGCGGTAGTTGAAGCCGAGATCGATCTGCTGGTAATACCAGGGGCCGTCACTTTCATGGGTCATCTGCGCCGGATCGCGGGTGATACCGTGACTACGCAGCAGTTCCATCCTGGCGGCCAGCTCGGCATCGTTGGTCAGCGCCATGCCGCCTTCGGCGGTGGTGATGATTTTCACCGGGTGAAAGCTGAACACGGTGATATCGCTGTAACGGCAGTTGCCGATGAACCCGCCCTGATACTTGCCGCCGATGGCGTGTGAGGCATCTTCGATAATCTTGAAGCCGTAGCGCTGAGCGAGAGCATGGATGGCCAGCATGTCGCAGGGCTGGCCGCACAGGTGCACTGCCACCACGACCTTAGGCAGCTTTCCGTCCCGCTCGGCCTGCTCCAACTTGCGCGCCAGCGCCTGCGGGCAGAGGTTGTAGGTTTGGGGATCGATGTCGACGAAATCGACCTGCGCGCCACAATACAAACCGCAGTTTGCCGAAGCAACGAACGTGATAGGCGTTGTCCATAGCCAGTCGCCATTACCAAGCCCCAGCGCCAGACAGGCAACATGCAGCGCCGAGGTAGCACTATTCATTGCCAGAGCGTGGCTGGCGCCGACATGCTGCGCCACGGACTGCTCGAAGCGCGGCACCATCGGCCCCTGCGTCAGGAAGTCGGATTGCAACACACTCACAACAGCGTCGATATCATCCTGGGTAATGTCCTGGCGACCGTAGGGAATCATCTTCAGATGCTCCCGATCTTTTCGCGGTTCGCGTCAATCCATGCCTGGAGTTGGCTATCGCTCATCCACTCGCTGTTGTTATCACTGGCGTAAACAAAGCCTTCTGGGACTTTTTTGCCGTCCTTGATGCGCTTCGGGCAAGTGGACCAACTGTGAATAGTCGGGAGGATCTTGAAATGCTCTGGATACTCGTACGTGTAGTAGGCGTCCTCGGCACTGATCATCTGCTCGTGCAGCTTTTCACCAGGACGAATGCCGATAATTTCCTGGCGCGCCTCTGGAGCAACCACGCGGGCCAAATCGGTGACTTTCATCGACGGGATCTTCTTCACGTAGATCTCACCGCCTTCCATGTCTTCGAATGCATGCCAGACGAGCTCGACGCCCTCTTCCAGCGAAATCATGAAACGAGTCATGCGCTCGTCGGTAATCGGCAGCACACCTTTGTCCTTGATGGACATGAAAAAAGGGATCACCGAGCCGCGCGACCCCATCACATTGCCGTAGCGCACCACGGAGAAGCGGGTGCCGTGTTCACCGGAATACGAGTTGCCGGCGACGAACAGCTTGTCGGACGCTAGCTTGGTGGCGCCATACAGATTGATCGGGCTGCTCGCCTTGTCGGTGGACAGGGCAACCACTCCCTTCACGTCCTTGTCGATGCAGGCATCGATCAGGTTCATGGCACCGTCGACATTGGTCTTGACGCACTCGAAGGGATTGTATTCGGCAGTGGGAACGATCTTGGTAGCCGCGGCATGTACCACGTAATCGACGCCATCCAGCGCGCGGTACAGGCGATCCTTATCGCGCACATCACCGATGAAGAAGCGCACACGCTTGTCGCCCTCGAACTTCTTGGCCATGTCCCACTGTTTCATTTCGTCGCGGGAGAAAATGATGATCTTCTTCGGGTTGTATTTGGCAAGTGTCATCGGCACAAACGTATTGCCGAAGGAGCCGGTACCGCCGGTGATAAGAATCGTTTTGTTACTGAGCATTCAATGAGTTCCTTGATTCAAACTTGATGCTTGGTTGTTTCGAGTTGGCGATAGTGAACAGGTGTCATACAGAAAAAAGCCCAAACCTTCCATAACAGCATGAGCATAAAGGTGGTACATAGACCGAGCGGCACGGCCAATAGCGGCCAATGTAAAGAAAACAGCCAAGTTACCGGGATAAAACACAATAGGCTGGCGATATGGCTATAAATAATCGGCCGGTCATGACCTTGAGCATATAGCCCATAGTGGGGCACCATACTGACGGCATAAAGCAACGTAGCCACTAGAAGCCAGGGAAAAAGATTTTGATGCTCGATGTAAAGCGGTTTGTCGAGCCACTGCAGCAGTGGGCCGATCAATAGCAACGCGATCACAGCAAAGACTGCGGCTAGTACCAGTGTTTGTACAAGCAATCTGTACAAGCCTTGGCGAAAGGCTGTGACATTCTGCTGACTGTACGCGCTGATCAAGCCAGGATAGCTGAAGGCAAATACCCCAGCATCCAGAAACGACATCAACGCACTGCTGAAGCCCATGAATAACACGTATGCACCCAATATTTCGAGGCCAGCCAGCCACTCGAACCAGTAGCGGTCGAGAGTGAACACTCCACGAACGGCCAAGGTAGCGACCAGTAGGGGGATGGCGATTTTCAGCCCGCTGCCAATCCAATGCCAGTCAATCTGCCTACGCCAGCCCCCGATTTCCAGTCGGCTAACTCGACAGATACCCAACAGTAACGCGGCCAAGCCGCCGAGTGCCCAGGCACCCAATACGAAATCCAAACTGCGCGACTCGGGCTCGATGAACATCAAAGCAGTCACTACAACCGCCCAGGCTCCCGAGCGCAGGAACAGTATCAAGCTGGCCAGCAGTTGCTCAGAGATGGCAATCAGCAGACGGCCCAGTTCCTGGGTCAGGTGCTCAAGTATCAATAGGACGAAGAACCAACCTGCAAGGCTCCAGGGCAGCAGGCCCTTGAGAAAGATCAGGCTCAGCAGTGGCAGGAACACCGCATAGAGGACAGAGGAAAGTGCGCCCTGCCCCTTGAGCAGGCTTCCCCACTCGCTACGCTCACGCTTGAGCAACTCACGCGTCGTGTAGCTATAAAAGTCAAAGCCCAGCAGATAGAGGGCATACCCGATGGTAACTACCAACAGACCATAAATACCCAGCTCGGCCGGCTCGAGAAAGCGGGCCAGGAAGAAGATCAGCAGGAACTTGCTAACCAGGGTCATCCCGCGCAAGGCCACATTGAGTAGGCGCTGAGAGTTAGATGCTGTCATCAAGCGCACCTTGGCCCCGCACTGAAGCGATGACTAATGCCGTAGGCCTTAACGCAGCTAAATGCGGCCATGAATGCCGGCTCCGTACCTTGTGTATTGGCATGCTATTCAGGCATGCAGGGTTAATAGTTTGCCGGAAACGACATAGCGCTGTTGCAGCACAGCTGCCAACTCTCGCTTGGCCGTTGCCTCTCCATGCGCCCCCGTATAACAGTCGACCACTCCCGCATGCCGGTCACAAATTGCAGCGATCCGTTCTGATCCGGCATGCGCCGAATACCCGCCGATGCTGGTTACCTTTGGCCGGGTATCGAAGCATTCGCCGTCCAAAACTACGTAGCCGCCCCAGGGACCGTATTGCTCAATGGCGTGGCCGGGGGTACCGCGGGACTGGTAACCGACAAAGAGAAGGAAACAGGGCGCTGCGGTGAATGGATATAACGGTGCATGATCAGTCCTTGAACGAGCACATCGGATGGGCACGCTACCGTCTACCTAGCGCGCACCCGACATGCACATTGCAGCAAAGCGGGTGCAACGAAGCGGTGATTCTGATCGGCGGATATTAGGCAGTTACGCGATGGCCTTGGGCCATATGACGTACCAATGCCACAAATAGTCCGAGCATACCGCCTAGCACCAATGCGAGCGCGACGATCATCACCTTCCTAGGTTTGATCGGCGCACTCGGCTCGACTGCTTGCTGGTCGATGGACACCAGCTTGAGCGATGCCGTATCGAACTGCAGGGCGCGCAGGCGCGCGGCCTCTTCACGCCAGCCGGCGAGGTCTTTCAGGAATAGGTCTTCGTTTTCCCGGCTGTTGAGCACTTCGATCTGACGATTGTGCTCAAGCAACTTGAGTTCGCGGGCGATTTGCGCGATGCGCGGCTCGGTGAAGTCGTCCGAGCGACGTGCCAGCAGAGCTTTGCGCTCGGCTTCCAAAGCATCGGTGCCCATGAAATACAGCGGGATCTGCTGATTGTTGACTTCGGTGCGGATCACGCTGCCCTGGGTGGCGACTTCAGCGGCGCCGAGGGATGAAGGGGTAGTGGGTTTGCTGATCCCCAATGAGTCGGCGATACGAATCGCCTCGTTCAATTGATTGATGCGATTGTTGCGACGGGTCTTGAGCTGTTGACGCAGGGCTGCCAGTTCATCGTTGAGCTGTGCACGTTTAAGGGCATCGGCTTCGCTGAGTTTGGCGATCTTGATTTCCTTACCCGCTTCATAGCTGGCGCGTGCGGCGGCGATCTTCCTCTCAAGCTGGTTGAGTCGATTGCCGATGAGAATATCCAGATCCGCAGCGATCTGCTGGCGGACGCCATTAATGGAGTGTTGCACAAACTCGTTAACGACTTTCACGCCGTCGATTCCATCCGGATAGGTCAGCTGGATTCCAACGAAAGGTGTGGTCGTGCTTTCGCCCTTTTTGGCGTCGGGCTGTAGAAGCTTGAATGCTTCATCGTTAAAGCTTTCAAAGGTCTGTTCGAGACTGCGACCGGGCTGGGCGAGCACAGCAAATAGCGGCTCATTTTTACGGAAGAAGCTCAGGCGATTTTCGTAGGAATCTAGCGCGGCGCCCACCTGCGCCATTGCTTGCTTGGGTGAAAGTTTGTAAATACCCAAGTGATTGAGCTCATCGAGGTCTTTGATGGCTGCGGGCCGTAGTACGCTTTGGACCGTGTAGTAACGCGTTGCGACCAACGCGTAGGCAAGCCCTATCAGGCCAACCAGCGCGGCTATCGCGATGATCAGTCCTTTTTGACGCCAAAGAGCGCGCGCCAATTGAATCAGGTCGATTTCATTATTTACGGCGGTGGCGAGATGTTGCGGAGGTGTAACGGCGTTCACGTCAAATTCCATTTTGAGCAGAGAGGCCTGCCAACCGGGCTTCGGCTGGGCGGCAAAAATGAGAAGCACGTCAACTTTGACGGACGGCATTTTGCCACCACACAGATTTAATGCAAGCGCTACTTGGCGTCGCAAAGAGGCCCTAACCCGCGCAGTAGAAGGCTTGCATTGACTAAACGCAAGGAATGCCATTGGGCGCAACTTTAGGCAACGTAGACCATCGCAGCCCAATCAAGAAAGAGAAAACAGACAAAGGCGGTTAGCTGCTCCTAACCGCCTTAAACTTCAACGCAGTTACATCGAATACGCACAATCACGATTCATCAGGCTGCGTACCAATGCAACGAAGATACCCAGCATTGCACCGAGTACCAGACCGAGCGCCAAAATCAGCGCCTTTTTCGGCTTGATTGGGTTGAGCGATTGCAGGGCAGGCTGATCCAAGCGAACAAGGCGCAATCGCTCGGTGTCGAGCTTGATGCCCTTCAGCCGAGAGGCTTCTTCTCTAAGCTGCGCAAGGTTGGTCAAGTAAAGGTCCTCTCCTTCGCGCGCCTTCAAAATCTCCACTTCGCGGTTGTTCTCCAGCAGCGTCAGCTCCGACTGGATTTCCGCGATGCGCGGCTCAACAAAGTCGTCGGACGTGCGATTCTTCAGCGCATCGCGCTCTGCCGTAAGCGCTTCGGTGCCCAGGAAGTAAAGTGGCGCTTCCTGATTGGTCACTTCGGTGCGGATGACCTGAGTACCAGAACGTGCCGACGCAGTCATCGCTGACGGACTCGTTGGAGTACGAATGCCCAGCGAGTCGGCAATGATTATCGCCTCATTCAGCTCTTGGATACGGTTGTTCCTGCGTATCTTCAACTCGGCACGCAATGCGGCAAGTTCGTCTTGAAGTTGAGCGCGCTTCAGAGCTGCGTCTTCGAGCAATGTCGCAATCTTCGCCTCTTTGGAGGCAGAGTAGTTCGCTCGTTGCGCCTCCATGTTCATATCGAGGCTCGCCAGGCGGTTGGCGATCAGACTTTTGAGATCCTCGGCGATTTCCTTACGCTCAAGTTCGAGTACGTAGTCAACGAAACCGTTCACGATCGCCGAACCCTCCATGCCCTTAGGATAAGTAAGCTTCAGCCCCACATAGGCACTGCGGTTCTCGGTCTTCTTGGGATCCGGGTGAAGCATCTCAAACGCCTGCTCATTGAAATCAGCGAAGGCTTGCTCAGGTGAGTCCCCCTTCGGCTCAATCGCCTGGAACAGCGCTTGGTTGCTAAGAAAATAATCCAGACGTTTGTCGTAGGACGAAAGCCCACTCGCCACCCTGCTGAGTGCATCCTCGGGCGTGAGCTTGTAGATACCGGTCTCGTTGAGCTGATCAAGCGTGCTCTGCGGAACAGGTCGAAGGTAGGTTTTGGTTTGGTAGTACGGAGTTGCAAGAAAAGCGTAAGCGGCCGCGATCAGGGTTGCTGCGAACGTCACACCAACTATAAGGAGGCGTTGTCGCCAGAGCGCACGAAATAGCTCAACCAGATCAATTTCATCATTTGCCAAAGGCTGGGGCTGCACGATCATCCGGTTTCCTTGTTATGGGCTGTAAAGCAATCGGAGCGGAATTCGTACGAGATAGCGACAAAAAGTTCCTTACGTTATAGCGGATTCGCACATTTTTCTGCGTCATGTGACGCACTTCCCAAAAACCCATAAACAGCGCCTTCGAACCGTCACTCCTCCTCATTCACCCGATCCCGCAGTTCTTTCCCCGGCTTGAAATGCGGGACGAATTTGCCATCCAGGCTGACGGACTGGCCGGTCTTGGGGTTTCGGCCTACGCGGGGGGCACGGTAGTGGAGGGAGAAGCTGCCGAAACCGCGAATCTCGATGCGGTCGCCAGTGGCCAGCGCCTGTGCCATCTGCTCGAGCATGGTCTTGATGGCCAGCTCGACATCCTTCGAAGAAAGCATCCCCTGCTGGGTGACGATACGCTCGATCAACTCCGACTTGGTCATGGTTTTCCCTTCGTTTTCAAGCGGCTAGATGATTCGGGTTGCGGTCGTTTGTAGCATGTTGTTCAGACTTTGAACAGCCCAACGGGATTGACGGGCAGCGGCGTTCTTTGTATAGCGCGTACGCGATTGAGTGGATCTTTGGAGCATGCCGACGCGCTCTCGAACGGCATGATTCAGCTTCCGCTGCCGGGGAACTCGGGTTACCGCGAACTGTCTGTCCCCTGACGGACTACCCGGACGGCGCGGCAGAACCACATCTACGCAGTACATCTTTGCTGCCCCTCTACCCGCTCTCGGACCGCCCCGGCGGCGTGCCGGCAGCCAATCGCTGCATCGTCTACTCGCTCACCGGCCCGGTCATCGGGGCCTTTGTTCTCTTCCTATATATATGTTGAACGCCTGCATGCTCATATCTCGTTACCGTTCTGTATCCCTTCGAGCGCGCACTGCGCGCCTGCCCCTATATCGCACCCTGGGTGTTTTCATCTTCGGGGCCTGGTTTGCCAGCGCACCGGCACACGCACAGCAAGCCAGCGACTCGCAGCGCTGGGTGAGCGACACGCTGAGCACCTATGTGCGCAGCGGTCCGACCGAGGGGTATCGCATCGTTGGCACGCTGCAGTCGGGGCAGCCGGTGGAGTTGATCACCAGCAAGGGCGATTTCAGCCAGGTCCGCAGCGAGAATGGCGACACCGTGTGGATTCCCACCCGCGAGTTGCAAAACGTGCCTGGCCACGCCGAACGGGTACCGCAGCTGGAACAGCGCGTAGCCGAGCTGGATGAACAGTTGCGCACCATCGATGACAACTGGAAGGCCCGCGTGCAGGGAATGCAGGAGACGCTGGATGCGCGCAAGACGCTGATCGATGAGCTGGAGGCGCGCCGCCAGCAACTCGACAGCGCGCTGAGCCAGAGCCAGTCCGAGCTGCGCGAAGCACAGGCGCGGCTGGGCGATGAGAACAAGCAGGTGCTAATGCGCTACATGGTCTACGGCGGCAGCATCGCCGGTGCCGGCCTGTTGCTGGGCCTGATCCTGCCGGCGATGACGCGCGGGCGTAAACGCAACGACCGCTGGTTCTGATACCAGCGCCCCGCGCCTCTCATTGCACGCGAGGCACGGGCTGCTGACTCGGCAGGTTCATCGCCCCGCCCCTTGCCTCGCTGATCTAGCGCGCTGCCGCCGCGCTCGCCGGCAGCACGCGCCCACGGCATTCGCCGAAGCCGATCGATGGATATCCCTCGCGGCGGCAGCGCGCCTTGAGGATGATCTCGTCGCCGTCTTCGAGGAAGGTACGCGTCTCGCCACTGGGCAGCTCCAGCGCACGTTTGCCGCCTTCGGTGACTTCCAGCAGGCTGCCACAGCTGTCGGCGCTCGGCCCCGACAGCGTGCCGGAACCGAACAGGTCACCCGGCTGCAGGCTGCAGCCATTGACGCTGTGGTGCGCGACCATCTGCGCCACGGTCCAGTACATGTTCTGCGTGCTGCTCAGGGCAATGCGCTGGGCTGGCAGGCCCTGCGCGCGCATGGCCTCGGTGAGCAGCAGCACCTCGAGCTCGATGTCCAGCGCGCCCAGTTGCTGGTCCTGCTCATCGAACAGATAAGGCAGCGGTTGCGGGTCGCCGGCCGGGCGCGGCGGTTGTGCGCAGCGGAACGGCGCCAGCGCCTCCGGCAGCACCACCCACGGCGACACGCTGGTGGCGAAGCTCTTGGACAGGAACGGCCCCAGCGGCTGATATTCCCAGGCCTGCAGATCGCGCGCCGACCAGTCGTTCAGCAGGCAGAAGCCCGCCACGTGCGCGGCCGCTTCGCCGATCGGAATCGCCTCGCCACGCGCATTACCCGGTCCGATCCAGATTCCCAGCTCCAGCTCGTAGTCGAGCCGCTTGCTCGCGCCGAAGACGGGCTCGCTCGCGCCCGCCGGCAGGGTCTGGCCGTTGGGCCGCCGAACGGGCGCTCCCGATACGTCAATGGTCGACGCGCGCCCGTGATAGCCGATGGGCACGTACTTGTAGTTCGGCAGCAACGGATTGTCCGGACGGAACAGTTTGCCGACGTTGTTGGCGTGATGAATGCCCACGTAGAAATCGGTGTAGTCGCCGACTCTCGCCGGCAAGTGCAATCGGCACTGGCTCATGGGCTTGAGCAACGTCTCGCCCATCGCCTGCAGTCGCGTACGTTGCGCGCTGTGCTCACCAAGCAACTCGCACAAACCGGTGCGCAATGCCATGCGCGCCGAGGCACCGCGCGCGAAGAACGCATTGAGGCTGCTGCCCGCCGCGCTCCGCGCCGCCTCCAGTGCCGCTCCCGCGAACAGTCCCGCATCGCAGGCCGCGGCCAGATCGAAGATGTAATCACCGATGGCCACGCCACCGCGCGGCTCGTCGCCGCCCTGGCTGAACACACCCAACGGCAGGTTCGCGAGTGGAAAGTCCGGGTGGCCGTTGGCCGATTCGACCCAGCTGCGTAGCTCTGTCTGTGCGCTCATGTCATTTCCCCTGCATGTCGAAAGTTTTATCCAGGCCGGCCCAGCAGCTGTCGTAGTCGGCCTGCAGCTGCGGGCTTTGCAGCGCCTGGCGCGTGGGCCGCAGTACCTGACCGGTCTCGAACATGAACGCCAGGGTGTTATCGATCTTGTGGGGTTCGAGTGCCGCATTGATCGCCTGTTCCGTAGAGGTGCGATCCGGCCCGTGCGCGCTCATGCAGTTGTGCAGCGAGGCGCCGCCGGGCAGGAAGCCATCGGCCTTGGCGTCGTAGGCGCCGTCGATCAGGCCCATGAATTCGTTCATCAGGTTGCGATGGAACCACGGCGGACGGAAGGTGTGCTCGGCGACCATCCAGCGCGGCGGGAAGATCACGAAGTCGATATTGGCCATGCCCGCAACGGCGCTCGGCGAGGTCAGCACGGTGAAGATCGACGGATCGGGATGATCGAAGCTGACCGTGCCAATCGTATTGAAACGCCGCAGATCGTATTTGTAAGGCACGTTGTTGCCATGCCAGGCGACCACGTCTAGCGGCGAGTGATCCAGTTCGGTCATCCAGAATTCGCCGAGAAACTTCTGCACCAGCTGAACCGGCCCGTCATGCTCCTCGTAGCACGCCACGGGCGCGAGGAAGTCGCGCGGATTGGCCAGACCGTTGCTGCCGATCGGTCCGAGCTCCGGCAGGCGCAACGCGCAGCCATGGTTCTCGCAGACATAGCCGCGCGCCGACGCGTCCAGCAATTCGATACGCACACGCATCCCGCGCGGAATCACGGCGATTTCCAGCGGCGCGACGTCGAGCACGCCGAGCTCGGTGACCAGCCGCAGCGCCCCCTGCTGCGGGACGATCAGCAACTCGCCGTCGGCATCGAAGAACACGCGCTGCATCGAGCGGTTGGCCACATAGCAATACAGGCTCGCACCGCTCGTTTGATCGGCCTCGGCGTTTGCCGCCAGGCACGACAGACCGTCGAGAAAATCGGTTGGCACGGCCGGAATGGGCTGCGGATTCCAGCGCAGGCGATTGGGCGTGATCGCCCCCAACCCGGCATCCAGCTGTCGTTCCAGGCGTTGGTAAGGACCGTGGGCGGCGGACGGACGCATGCGGTACAGCCACGTCCTGCGCGCTTCGCTGCGTGGCACGGTGAAGGCGGTGCCAGACAACAGCTCCGTGTAGAGCCGGTAGGGCACCTTCTGCGGCGAGTTCTGCCCGATCGGCAACGCGCCGGGCAGGGCTTCGCTGCTGAATTGATTGCCGAAACCGGACAGATAGCCGGCAGGCGCTGCAGATTGTGGCTGGGATCGCATGGCAACCTCTTTTTTTGTAATTAGATTACGCAAAACGTAATTTGAACTCCCCACGACGTCAAGCTATAAACAGCGCCTTTGCCACCGGACCGCCTCGCATGCCAGACCGCAACGCCGTCACCGCGCCCAGTCGCCAGAAAGTACAGGCCGCCGAGGTCGGCACCGATATCCTCACCGCGCTGGCCGAACTCGCGCCGGCGACCTCGCTGTCTCGCCTGGCCGAGCACGTCGGCATGCCGGCCAGCAAAGTCCATCGTTATCTGCAGGCGTTGATCGCCAGCGGTTTCGCCGAGCAGGATGCCCAGACCAATCACTATGGTCTGGGCCGCGCTGCGCTGTTCGTCGGGCTGGCCGCGCTCGGGCGGCTGGATGTGGTTCGCCTGGCGACGCCGCACCTGGCACAGCTGCGCGATGATCTCAACGAAACCTGCTTCCTCGCCGTCTGGGGCAACTGCGGACCGACCGTCGTGCACGTCGAGCAGGCGGTACGGGCCGTCACACTGGTCACCCAGATCGGTTCGGTGCTGCCGCTGCTGGGTTCGTCCACCGGCCTGGTGTTCAACGCCTTCCTGCCGAACCTGGAAACAGCGCCGCTACGCGAAGCGGAACTGCAGCTGCCAGCGGCACCCTCCTCCGCGGCTCTGACGCAACAGATGAGCGAGCTGCAGCACCGCCACGTGCAAGCGGTACACGGCCTGTTGATGGCCGGCGTCAATGCACTGTCGGCACCGTTGTTCAGCGGCGACCGGCGCCTGGCGGGGGTAATCACCGTCGTCGGTACGGCGCCAGGCTTCATGGCGGAAGTGAATGGCGATGCGGCGCAGCGCCTGCTCGCAACGGCACGCGCAATCAGCGAACGCATGGGCGCGTCGTTCTGAGGGGAAGTCCCCGCGCGGCCGGCCATTTGCGCCGCACAGCCTGCGATGTTGGCTAGGCGCCGGCAACCCCACCTTCACGCGCCGCGCAGACGCGGTTACGCCCATTCTGCTTGGCGTCGTAGAGCGCACCGTCGGCCTTGGCCAACAACGGCTGGAGGTCGTCGCGGCCAGCCGGCGAGCTCACCAGGCCGATGCTCACGGTCAGGGGAATCGGGCCGGCCGAGGTCGGGATCGGCGCTTCGGCGATTGCACGCCGAATTTTCTCCGCTACGGACAACGCGCCCTCGAGATCCGTGCTCGGCAACGCGATGGCGAACTCCTCACCGCCGAGCCGGCCGAGCAGGTCGTGCGCGCGAAGCACCCGAGAGCAGGTCGCCGTGAACGCCGTGAGCACTTCATCACCTATCGGATGACCGTAGGTGTCATTGATGCGCTTGAAGTGATCGATATCGAGCATCAGCAGGCTGACATCCTCACCATGCCGCCGCGCCCGGGAAAGCTCCGCTTCGCAACCGGCCAAGAACGAGCGGCGGCTGCTGACACCCGTGAGCACGTCGGTGTTGGCCAGCTGCGTCATCTGCTCGTGGGCCTCGCGCAGCCTGGCGGTATTGCGGAAATGCCGGCGGCTGAACGCATATATCAGCAGCGCGACTGCCAGTAGCAGCAGGGAAATGATGCTTGCCGAGACGATCAGCAGCTTGCGATGTTCCTCGAACGCCGCCATGAAATCCTTCGGCGACAGCAGTACGAGCACCAGGACACCCTCGTCCTCCAGGCGCCGATAGGCAGCGAGGTGGTACTCGCCATCGAGCGAACTGACACCCTCGTAGAAGCCAACCCGCGCGCCATCGACGAAGTAGGGCTTGTCCTCGGGTAGTTTGAAGCGCCCGTAGCGTCCGGGGATTGGCGCGCCGGAGGCGATGGCGCGGATGCTGCGGTCAGTGCCCAGCAGCACGATGCTGCCATTGGCACCGACGTCGATCTGCTGGAAATAGTCGGAAAACAGATCGGCCGGCACGGACAGCACCAGCACACCGGCGAATTTCCCGCCATCGAAGATCGGCCGGGTGAACTGGATCGACCACCGATGCGACAGCCGCCCGAGCACCGGTTTGCTGATGAACAGCCGATCGGCCTGCGGATTGTCGCGGTGTACGCGAAAGTGCTCGCGATCGCTGAGGTCGATCGGCTTGCTGATCGGCGCGAGATTGGAAAACACCAGTTGGCCGCTTGCATCGATCACGCCCAACTGCGAGACGAAGCTGCCATAGGCTTGCAGCTCCTCCTTCACGTGATTCTGAAAGTCGTCCGGCTGTTCGAGCACGTCCTCGCGCATATCCAGCAGCACGATATCCATCAAGCGGATGGTGCTGCGCACATGCGCCTCGAAGGCAGTCGCCAGGTTCATCGCATCCTTGCGCGCGGCCGCTCCGGCCAACGCACGCTCATGCCGGATCTCGCCCAGCACGAACGCCCACATCGGCACCAGCGCAAGCAGCAGCATGGTCGATGCTAGAAACCCGGCTGCTCTGTCTTTCAACGCTTTGCTCCGCTCGCGCCACGCCCCACATGGCAGGCATTCTCGTGACTCTACGACGCGCGACGACCTCGGCCGGCCACAAAATAATGTGCAATGGCCATCATTGAAGGAGGCGGTGTGCGAGGCGCCCGTCAGCCGCTACCCTGTGGTCGGCTCAACTCTGCAAGCTGGCGGTGAACGTGGACAGGTTTCAGGAAATGAAGGTGTTGGTCGCGGTTGCGGAGGCGGCCAGCTTCGCCGGCGGCGCCCGGCTGCTGGGCATGTCGCCGCCAAGCGTGACGCGGGTGATCGCCGGCCTGGAAAACCGCCTGGGCACCCTGCTGCTGGCACGTAGTACGCGCAGCCTGCGCCTGACCGAAGCGGGCCGGCGTTATGTCGAAGACTGCAAGCGCATCCTGCTCGACCTCGAAGAAGCCGAAGAGCTGGCGGCCGGCAGCGCGGTTCGCGTCCGCGGCAACCTGACGGTGACGGCGCCGGTGATGTTTGGCGAGCTGTTCCTCATACCGCTGATCACCGAGTACCTGGCGGCTCAGCCCGAGGTGACGCTCAACACCGTACTGGTGGATCGCGTGGTGAACATGGTCGATGAGGGCGTGGATGTCGCCGTCCGTATCGGCGAACTGCCGCAGAGCAACCTGCAAGCCATCAAGGTCGGGCATATCCGGCCGGTGATATGCGCCTCGCCAGGCTTTCTCGAACACGTCGGCCGACCGCGACAACCGGAGGACGTGCTGACGCTGCCGACGGTGATGTCGTCGACCAGCACCCTGCTCACCGACTGGCAGTTCAGGGTCGGCGACCGTGCCATCGCCCTGCATCCCGAACCGCGCCTGACGGTCAGCTCCAATCAGGCGGCGATCAATGCGGCGCGCCTGGGCTGGGGACTCACGCGGGTGCTGTCCTACCAGGCCGCCGAGTGGGTGGCCAAGGGCGAGTTGGAGATCGTCCTCGAGGCATTCCAGACCCCGGCGCTGCCGGTGCATGTGCTGTATCAGGGAGGGAACCGGGTTCCCGCCAAGGTGCGTACCTTCGTCGATCACTGCGCCAGCCGATTCCTCGCCGACCCGGCACTGCAGGCCATGCCGGTAACCTGACCGTGAGTCGATATCGCCAGGTACAGACCTTCGCGGCCGTGGCACAGGCTGGCAGCCTGGCCGCCGCGGCGCGCCAGCTGGGACAGTCGCCGGCGACCGTCATGCGCACCATTGCCGCGCTGGAGGCGCGCCTGCAGACCAGCCTGCTGATGCGCGGACCGCGCGGCGTCGCGCTGAGCCCTGCTGGCGAGCAGTTCGCACAAAGCTGCCGGCTCGTCCTGGAGCAAACGGCGCAGGCCGAGCGCTCCGCCGCCGGCATGCATGCCAGCCCCGACGGGCAGTTGACGGTGGCCTTGCCGCTGCTGATGGATCTGCAGGTATTCACACCCATCGCCGTGGCCTACCTGAACGCCTTTCCTGACGTGCGGCTGGATATTCGCTCCTGCGAAGGCGTACCCAAGCTGCTCAAGGAAGGCATCGATATAGCGCTGGTTCTCGGCCAGTTACCCAACTCATCGGAGTTCGCCGTGCCGCTGGGCGCCGTCAGGCCGATTGTCTGCGCCTCACCCGCCTATCTCGGCAAATGGGGTCGACCGTCGACGCCCGAAGACCTCAAAGCACATCGCGCGGTGGCCACGAATGCGGCGGGCTACGACGCGCACTGGCATTTCCGCTGTGGCCGTTCCATCCGCTCGGTAAAACCCACGCCGGCCCTCACCTGCACCACCCAGCGGGCGGCCATCCATGCGGCCACCCTGGGGCTGGGGTTGATTCGCTGCATGAGTTACGAAGCCCACGACGAACTGCGGCGTGGCCTGCTGGAGCCGGTACTGAGCGCGTTTGCCGGTCCCGACGTACCGGTGCAGCTGATCTACCGCCATGGCCGCCGCGCCGAGGCACGCGTGCGGACCTTTATCGACTTCGCGGCGCCGCAGCTTCGCGCCCATCCCGCCTTCCAAGCGCGCTGACCGAGCGTTCTTCCGCCGCGCCGCGCCTGGCGTTATTCCAGAAAACGAAATTATGGATTGCGCCGCATGGTGATTCTGCTCAACCCGGCGAGGGCGCAGCATGGCTCCGCCAGCGCAGGATTGCCGCTGCGCCACCCCCTTTGAATCCATTGCGGAGCCAGCACCATGTCTCAGCCGATCAAACTCTACCGTCACCCGCTCTCCGGGCATGCCCACCGCGTCGAACTGATGCTTTCGCTGCTGCAGCTCCCCTATGAGCTGGTGTCTGTCGACCTGGCCAACGGCGAACACAAATCTGCCGAGTTCCTCGCCATCAACGCCTTCGGCCAAGTGCCGGTCATCGATGACAACGGCACCTTCATCAGCGACTCCAACGCGATTCTGGTCTACCTCGCCAAGCGCTACGGCGGCGACAGCTGGCAGCCGCAGGACGCGCTCGCCGAAGCGCGCATCCAGCGCTGGTTGTCGGTGGCCGCCGGCCAGGTGGCCTACGGCCCGGCGGCGGCGCGACTGATCACCGTGTTCGGTGCATCATTCAATGCCGAAGAGGTCATCGCTCGCGCCCACACGCTGCTCAAGGTTATGGACGCCGAACTGGCCCACAGCCCCTTCCTGGCCGGCGCCGAACCGAGCATCGCCGACGTCTCCAACTACAGCTACATCGCTCATGCGCCGGAGGGCAACGTCTCGCTCGAGCCCTACCCCAATGTGCGCGCCTGGCTGCAACGCATCGAGGCCCTGCCCGGCTTCGTACCCATGCAGCGCACCGTCATAGGTTTGCAAGCCGCCTGAGTAAGTACCGGACTGCCGGGCCTTCCGGCAGTTTTCGAGGAGCGTGAGTCATGGATCATCTGCCCGAACACCCGGCGTCACCCTGGCATGCCGGTGAGAGAGCGCTGCAGGAGCGCTTCAACGTAGCCGAACGGTTGGCCGTACTCGGGCGGCAAGTCATCCGCGATTACATGCCTGAGCAGCACCGCGAGTTCTTCCAGCAGTTGCCATTCATGGTGGTCGGCGCGGTGGACGCCGATAATCGTCCCTGGGCCACCCTGCTCGAAGGGCCGGAAGGTTTTGTCACCTCCGCCGACCCGCAGCACCTGTTTCTGGCGGCGCACGCCGACCCGCAAGACCCGGCAGCTGCCGGGCTGCGGGCGAACCAGGCGATCGGCCTGCTCGGCATCGAGCTGCATACGCGCCGGCGCAATCGCATGAACGGCGTGATCCGGCGCGTAGCGGCCGATGGCTTTGAGGTGATGGTCGAGCAGTCCTACGGCAACTGCCCGAAGTACATTCAGGAGCGCTCCTATGCCCGCGTGCCGCCCCCGGCAGACGGCATCGCGCCGCGCCAGAATTTCAGCACGCTGGACGAACGCACCCGCGCGCTCATCCGTGCCGCCGACACCTTCTTCGTCGCCAGCTACGTCGCGCGTGACAGCAAGGCGCGCGCCGTGGACGTCTCTCATCGCGGCGGCCGTGCCGGTTTCATCAAGGTTGAAGGCAACCGCCTGACTATCCCCGATTACGCCGGCAACCGGTTCTTCAACACCTTGGGCAACCTGCAGACCAATCCGGTCGCGGGCTTGCTGTTCATCGACTTCACCACTGGCGACCTGCTGCAACTCACAGGCCGCACCGAACTGCTGCTGGACAGCCCCTCGCTCGACGCCTTCGAGGGCGCCGAGCGGCTCTGGGCCTTTGAAGTCGAACAGGCAGTGCTGCGCCCGGGCGCGCTGACGATCCGCTGGCAGTTTCACGGCTACGCCCCCACCAGCCTGGCAACCGGCACCTGGGCGGAAGCTGACCAGCAGCTGCATCGGCAGGCACAACACCGGCAGTGGCAGTCATGGCGGGTCACCCATGTACAACAGGAGAGCCGCGACATCCGCTCGTTCTTCCTCGAGCCGCCGGACGGCGCTGCCGTGCCATTCGCCGCGGGCCAGCACCTACCGATCCGCATCCACACCGCCGAGGGCGATGCCCTGGTCAGAACCTACAGCGTTTCCAGCGCGCCGTCGGACGGTTACATCCGCATCAGCGTCAAGCGGCAAGGCCGGGCCTCCGCGCATCTGCATGACGAGCTGCGGGCGGGCGACCGGCTGGAGGTACGGCCCCCACTGGGCAACTTTACCCTGCACGATGACAGCGAACGGCCAGTGGTATTGCTGAGCGCCGGTGTCGGCATCACACCGCTGATCTCGATGGCCCGAGAACGGGTGGCGCAGAACCGGCCGCAGCGCAAGGCGCGTGCGATTCATCTGTTCCAGAGCGCCAGAACCCTGGCCGACCTGCCCTTCCAGAGAGAACTCAGCGAACTGCGGCAGCGCTCCAACGGACTGCTGCACATCCACCGCGCGCTGAGCATCCCCGGCTCGGCGCAGCCGGAGCGCGATTACCAGATGGCGGGCCGCCTGGACTTCGCGCAGGTCAAGGCGCGACTGCCGCTGGATGATTACGACTTCTACCTGTGCGGCCCGGCGGGCTTTCTCCAGGACATGTACGACGGCCTGCGCAGCGTGAACATCCCGGACCAGCGCATCCATGCCGAGGCATTCGGCCCGTCGGCCTTGCGGCGCGCCGAAACCGGGCGGCCGCCGGAGCAGTCCTTTGCAGCCAGCGCACCGGTGCCGGTGCACTTTCGCGCATCAGCCACCGAAGCACACTGGACACCCGACAGCGGCAGCCTGCTGGAACTGGCGGAAAGCCGCGGCCTTAACCCCGAGTTCAGCTGCCGTGGCGGCTCCTGCGGTACCTGCAGCACCCGGCTGATCAGCGGCAGCGTGCATTACCCCACCCCACCGGCACAGATGCCCGCCAGCGATCAGGTGCTGATCTGCTGCGCGGTACCGGCGCAATCGGAGGGCGATCCCCAACCCCTGGTTCTCGATCTCTGAGGTGACCGGCGCCGATACCTCGCCGCCCAGGGCTTTATTTCCCGCCAAAGGAGCAACCACCATGTCCACTTCGGAAATCCGTCAGCCAGTCCCTCCCTTCACCCGCGAGACCGCCGTGCTCAAGGTACGACTCGCCGAAGACGGCTGGAACAGCCGCGATCCGGCCAAAGTGGCCCTCGCCTATACCGCCGACACCCGCTGGCGCAATCGTACCGAGTTCGCCAGCAGCCGCGCCGAAGCCCAGGCGTTTCTCACGCGCAAATGGAACCGGGAACTCGACTATCGCCTGATCAAGGAGCTATGGGCATTCACGGAGAACCGCATCGCAGTGCGCTACGCCTATGAATGGCATGACGACTCCGGCAACTGGTTCCGCTCCTACGGCAACGAGAACTGGGAGTTCGCAGAGAACGGCCTGATGGCGCGCCGCTTCGCCTGCATCAACGACCTGCCCATTACCGAGGATCAACGAAAATTCCGCTGGCCACTGGGACGTCGCCCGGATGATCACCCGGGGCTGTCGGAACTCGGTCTGTAACCACTACGGGTGCCGAACGCATGCGGCGTGGTCCGCCGCAATAAGCTGATCGAAGCGGTGTAGGCCGGCCGTCTCGTTTCGGAGTCGACCCTGGCCAGTCACATCAACGCGGTTGGCGACGGTCGTCGGCAATAGCGGGTGCTACGCACGGTGTCACGCACGGGCTTCGATTCATGGCGGCCCCGTGAAAAGCCGTCCAGCATCGCCACGCAGACCCCGCTGCTGCCAACCTCGTCTAACCGACCCGCGTCGGCACCCTCAGAAACGAAAAAGGCCCGCATCGCTGCGAGCCTTTGATTTTCATTGGTGCCGGAGACAGGAGTCGAACCTGCGACCTTCGCATTACGAATAAGCGTCACTTCCCTCGGCAGAAGCTGGAAGCCAGTAAAATCGTGGGGTCAGCTACTACTATTCGTTGGTTAATATGCGCTACTTGGATTTTTTGGGGCGCAAGGGGACACTTCCCCAATCCGAAGCTGCTCGATATACAACCAGCATTACGAGTCGGCTCATCCTCGTCAGATAACGAGAAGCACCTCATGGCACACGTCAGCCGGTCAAAGGCGTCACTGAGAATAATCGGTGACAGCCTGAATCCCTTGGAGATATCGAAGCTTCTCGGCCGAGAAGGGACAACGATGTATGCCAAAGGCGAGATATACACAATCAAAGCCACAGGTAGGACCGTAACAAGGAAATCAGGTCATTGGTCGCTGTCCGCTCAAGCTCATGAGCCTGAGGATATAGACGGTCAAGCAAAAGAGATACTTGATCAGCTCACAGATGACCTCGATATCTGGAGCAAGCTATCAGAGTCCTACAGATGTGACCTCTTCTGCGGTTTGTTCCTGCTGGAGAGTAACGAAGGATTAGACATTCATCCTTCAACGCTAAAGCGCCTAGCCGACCGAGGCATATCACTTTCGCTGGATATCTATGACGGCTCCTGATAAAACGTAAAAAGAGGCCAAGCACTGTACGATGTATCATCAATTCGTAGCGTAGCCTGGCCTCTAGTCGTTGCAGAGCAGTCGGAAGTTGGCGCGACTGCAGCGATTAGTAAACAATGTTTGTTATATCCGCCCCGGCATTTAGCCCTCCCCTATGATCGCTTCCTGTTTTGGGAAGGACGTAGCTATAACGGTCATCTTCCTGATAAATTATTTTCCAATGTTTTCCATCGCTAGCCAAACTAAATCCGAGCTCTTCAAAAACACCCCTAATTTTCTTATTCATATCCTTGTAGCCTCTCAAAGCAGCCTTGATCGAAGCGATTCTTTCATCATGATCACTTTCAACCAAGTTACTATCCAATATTGACTTCAAGATATGCGCCCTTCGCGAATTTGGGTGCACACTCTTTTCTAGATGATCTTTTAAAGCGTCAATAACTACGGACAGTATCTCATTATCAAAGAAATCATCCTCGTCACCCTTAGCTAAAACAAGCCCCCCTTGAACTAGGTTTTTTGACTCAAGGGATCTAATTTTCGCACCAAGCCTTTCAATATCGTGAGACAGAGTCTTAATAGTCTGTTCCTTTTCCTCCAGCTCGTTCTCATAGAGAGCGACCAGTTCGGTAGCAGAATCTCCATCCCTCTTCAGATTTCGAATAGCGTTCCTATTCTTAATATGACCAACCTCATCCCAACTGCATTTCTTTCCGGGACTCAGCGTTAGAAGGGCTGAACAAATTTTTTCGTAGATTTCGTTCTCAAATTCTTTTGCATCCAACTTATCCCTTCTAAAAAGGGTTACGCCACTGCCGCCGGGCCAGTATATTCCGACAGCACCGCCATATACGTTTCTTGAATTAACGGAGGCTCGAATTTTATTAGAGAATTCGCGTGACGGCTCTACAATAACGTGCGCCATGCCAGATAGCTTTCTGGCCAGCCGACCAGGTATCAAACGGTGCCCTATTCTAGAGGCACTAACATATACCACAGGCAAGCGATTTATAGATTCGCCATTAATCAACGCCTCAGCTAATCTAAAGCCAACCTCACCTTATTTAAGATAAATCGGATCAATAGCGACCGGCAAATCACCGTCAAGCCCGCCACCGAAGCGGTCCAACAACCGAATAACGATTACCGGTTTTTTTACCTCACCATAGTTAGAGACTGCACTGGAGGATTCCTGGCCAGCCTTTACACTCACTAAAAAATCATCAGAACTCTTAATATAGGATATTTCAGTTATCCATTTAAGATTTTCATTTCCTTTCTTATATCGCAAAGAGTGCGCAGAATTTCCAAACTCATCCTCCGCCCGAGAATAACCAATCTCCTCCTCGTCTTTTTTAAAAGAGAACTCCCCCTTAGAATCAAAGCGCGCCAGCTCTTCTTGAGCAATTTTCGTATGAGGAGAGTCTAAAATCCAATTAAGACACTCACTAAAAACGTCTTCAATTAATGTATTTTCTGCCAGATTAAAACTAATACTTACGCCTTGCATCCTTACCCCTCCCCTTCCGAATCAAACTTAATAAACAAAAACGGTTGAAATATACGAAGATCGCGCATATCAGCTTCGACTTGCAAACAATATATTCTTAACATCTTTAAGCTTTCATTATTTGCCGAACCATCCTGGGCCGCTTCCGCCGTTATTTTCTTCTTTCTGTCTCGCCATCCTTTACCAGCTACTCCACAATGTCTTCGATATCAGCGAGCGGCACGATAACTCCGCGATCATTGAATGCAGCGACATAGTCACATTCAATCTCGGCGCCTAACTGATCAAAGTGTTGAAGCTTGCTGCTCCGATAGATTATGTGCCCCTGTTTCCTTGAGGGTTTATCTCTTCGCAGTAGAATGAAAACACCTTGATCATTCTCACATCCACGAACAGATTCTGGCTCTATCCCTAGATGGGCACATGCCTGCCTGAAGCCAATCGCTCTTTCTTTATTGGTGAAGTGGATAACGTCGAGATAGATTTCGGCGTCAGCATCGAGTGTGCTGATCTTGGTTACGATCAGAGGGGGAAAGTCTGGAAGTTGCTCTAGGTTTGATGGCTCTTTGAGCCGGTATTCGGTGCTGTAGGTGCCGACGAAGACCGGCACCTCGTCTACCAGCTCGCCCTCAGGCACTAGCACTTTGTAGATATAGGGGAACGTTACGTTGGTCTTCGGGCATGTGTAGCGGTCATCCGTGTTTGACCTGCGGAGATGCTCGAAGCTTGCCATGTCGATGATGTTTCCCATGCCCTTCTCCCTGGAATCATGTCGTTCGGCTGAACCATCGCCGGGCCGCTTCGGCTGTTATTTGCTGCCCGCGTTTTGTCCTTCCAACTTTAGGTCCGCTTCGGCGTACGCCGGACTGATTTGGCCTTTGGCTAGATCTATCTCGCCTGTTCTCAACCACAAGCTGTATTGCTGATAAGCGTGCGCGATCATGTCCAGCTCAATCGTCCGAACGTTCGCATCAGTTTTGTACCTGATGGTCTTCAGCCGTTCTTCTTTGATCCCAGTCGCCTGGGATACGGCCTTATGCCCCAACATATGCACAAGCGCTCTAACTCTGTCTTGAGTTAGCTCCATTTCTTCTAAAAACTCTCTGTGGAATTATTCCACGACTATCGTCGCAGTGTTATAGTTCCTCCGCCAGTGGAATATTTCCACAGCTCGAAACACCCATTAACCACAGTTTATGAGCATTTCAGAGGCAGGGATAGGCGATGACTACGCACCTAAACGAACCACCATTCGACGTGAGTTTTGATCTGGACGGCAAGCGAGTGATCTATCTCGATTGCCGTAACGCCCTCATGTGCAGCAAGGAGGTCTACGGGGCGATGCTTGGCGTAAGTGTCGATACCGTAATTGCCTGGATGCAGAGCGGCACCATCCCCAGCGTAAAAATGGGCCGGCCTCGCGTGGTCAACCTCGCCCAGATTCGTACCGATCTGGCAAAGGGCAAAACCATCTTCGCCCAGGGAGACTACACCGATGAGTAAGCCGAACGCAGACCAAACCGGCAGCAATGTTGTGCCCCTGGGCGCGGCCATCAGCAACCTGTGCAGCATCGTGACCTTCGCCTCGGCCAGTGGCATTCCGGTGGAGGAAGTCACCGAGTGGGTAGAGAACGGCACGCTACCCAGCGTCACCTTCTCGGACTTCCGCATGGTGAACGTGGGCAAGCTGCGGGCCGACCTGCTCAGCGGCAAGGAGAGCTTCGCCGCGGGGGATTACAGCCATGACTAGCCAGCACGCCGTTGTGGATGCCTCCACCGCCCAGGACTTCATCGGCCAGACCGTTCTGGTTGAACTGCACTGGGACGATGAGCCGGAATCCTACTGGCAGTGCCTGCACATCGTCGGCATGGTGGTGCCGATGGAAGGCGTGTACGACCACGGGTATTTCCTGACCTTCGATATGAACCGGGATGCCCCTTACCCGAACGAAGTGTTCTTTTCGGACATTCGCACGATCAGGGTGATGCGGCACCGCGACCGGCACAGTTCCGGCAACGTACTGGGCCGTATCGCCCTTCCCAACTCTGCAAGGTCAAGGGCCGCGCTCCCGGCTCGTCGGAACAGCTTCACCGTTCCGGCGAACGGAAGCACGGGCGCAGCGCACCCTTGACCCTGCACGACCATGAACAGCCTATCGCTGGGAGTGTGGGGTAGCTTTTCCACCCCACGCTCCCGAGCCCTCGGCGGCAAGAGCGGGATGACAAGGGCAGCGCCCTTGGTGTTATTAGTTCTCGCGCGCCGCGCCTATCTTTGCCTTCCGCACCTGCTTCTCGGGCTGGCCAGCCTCGTGCTCTGCATTGCCCTTGCCGGCACGCCGCCACCCGACCGTTCCTACCTCCCGCCATTCACCCAGGATCAACCCTGCCTGGATGACCCAATCGAGTTCTTCATCGACGCCGTTACTGCATGGCAGCTAATGAGCGCGCGCACGGCAGCACAGTTCTACGCCGAGCGTAGCGAGCGCGTCGCCTGTGCCGGCGTGCGCGCGCCGCCCCGCTGACGTCCCTGTAACACGTCAGATAACCAGTTGTGGGTTCAGTGGCAAAAGCTCAATAAAGGTAAAACCGATGCAAGTTAAAGATTTCATCCGCGTTGATCGAACCACCGGCGAGGAAAGCAGCAACGGCCGGCTGTTTCTGGACATTGGCTATACGGGCTTCAAGGACCTGACAGGCGTTCGCCTGCTGCGCTGCGGCGTCGATACGGTCCGCCAGCTGTATCGCGGGCTGATCCGCCCGGAAATCATGGCGCTGTTCGAGAAGCCGGGCGCGATGGTCGAGTTTGCCGGGGAGATCTGGCACTCGGGCCGTGTGGGCCGGGACTCGGGCTACCAGTACAAGCTGCAGAACGCAGACCTGGGCTTCATCCTGCTCATCAAGAACTTCAACGCGAAGCTGGAGCACATCGGGCCGCACCTGAAAATCGAGGTATCACCGCACGCGATCGACGCGCTGTCGCCGGAACGGCTGCAAGAGCGGATGGACTACTACCCCGCTGCGGTGATGACCAACCGGGAGCGCAACCAGTGTGCCGTCCACCTCGCCCTGGACCTGCAAGGCTGGAAGCCTCCGGTCGATCTGGTGGCACGTCTGCATTGCCGGGCCAGAACGCACCGGGATATCTCGGGCATCAGCCAGGTGGAGTGGGCCACCAAGTCCAGCGTCTACGGGCGCGGGGAAACGTCCATGTTCGGCTCGGCCGGTGGCGTTCAACTCTGTATCTACAACAAGACCGAACAGGCCCGCGCGACGGACAAGCTCGACTTCTGGGAAAGCGTCTGGCGGCGTCGGGATTCGTTCGATGCGGCTGATCCGGACAACTACGATCCAACCCAGGACGTGTGGCGGGTCGAGCTGCGCTACCACCACTCGGTTATCCAGCAATTCGCCAGCGGCTCGATTGACGTCAAGACCGGGGAAGCCATCGACACGGACTCCTTCGCCGCCTTTTCGGCCCATCTGGACGGCCTGTGGCGCTACGGCCTGCGCCAATTCAAGCTCATTGCTCGCCCTGGTTACTACGAGCCGATCTGGACACTGATGCGCGATGATGTGCGGGTGGATGTGGCCGTGGATTCGCTGGTGGATGACACCGAATACAAGCGCTACTACAAGACCTCTCGAGGCTTCTCCGGCAAGAACGTGGAGCTGTTCCTGGGAAACTTCGTAAGCCTGCTGGCAAGGGAGCGGGTGGGCGCAAAAAAGGCGTTTGAGACGCTGCAGCAATGGGACTGCTGGCCGGTGATCCGTGACCACTACGCCGCCAAGGAAATGACCGAGCGTGACCTGTACAAGCACATCAAGGCACTGCTCGAGGAGCGCCACGTTCGCTGGGGGCGTGCTGTTTGATCACCAAGGGACCAACCGGCTGGGACGTGGATTTCTGGCTGGATAGAACAGCCGGCATCCGCAAGCGCAAGCGTGGCTTCCGCACCAAGAGCGAGGCTGAACGCTGGGTAGTCGATATGCGCCGGGAGTACAGCCACCGTGGCCGCGACCCGGGCGAACGCCTCGCCGATCTGGTGCAGGTCTGGTACGAACTGCATGGCGCGACGCTCAAGGATCAGAAGCGCTACGGGCGCACCCTGGCGATAGTCGAAGCCTTGGGCAACCCGATTGCCTCCAGCTTTACCGCTCTGGATTTCAGCCGCTATCGGGCCGAACGCCTCAAGAGCTGCACCCCGGCAACGGTGAACCATGAACATCGCTACCTGAAAGCCGTGTTCAACGAGCTGATCCGCCTGGGCGTCTGGCATGAAGCCAACCCGGTCGCCAAGCTGCGGCAACTGCGCGTCGATGAAACCGAGCTGACCTATCTCACCTTGGACGAATGCCGGTTGGTACTGGATGAATGCGCCGCGTCGACCAATAGCCACACCCTGCCCGTCGCCAAGCTCTGTCTGGCTACTGGTGCTCGATGGGATGAAGCGGAGTCGATCACCCGTAGCCAGCTGCTGAACGGGCAAGTCCGCTTCGCCAGGACGAAGAATGGCCGCGTGCGGACCATCCCCGTGCCGGATGATCTGGTGGAGCTGATGCTTGAGCGTGGCTACCCAGGATCGGGCCGGCTGTTCAGCTCCTGTCGATCGGCGTTCCGCAAAGCCTACGAACGCACCGGTTTGCACACACCCGGCCAGCTGACCCACATTCTGCGGCACACCTTTGCCAGCCACTACATGATGCAGGGCGGCAACATCCTCACGCTGCAACGAATCCTGGGCCACGGCGATATCAAGATGACGATGCGGTACTCGCACCTAGCGCCGGATCACTTCGCGACTGTTCTCAGTCATTCGCCGCTGGCGTTGCTCGGCCAGAAGGACCGGCAAGACGCTGCGAATTAGCATCCGCTATTCCGCTATAATGACCCGCACACCGCGAACGAGGTTTTGCTATGCCCGATCTGACCTTGGAAGAGAAGAAGGCCTACTACGCGAAGGTCCGCCAATCGAACTATGCCGCCAGCCTGCGCCTGGAGGGCTTCGATACCACACCAGCTGACGCTAAACGCAAACTCCCAACTCGCGAAGCTGCCCTGAGAGCCTTGCGCGCTCGGCAGGCCTGATGCTCGATAAGTACGGTGTCGGTCAGGATCCTCTCTGCTATCCAGGCACCACGGTTCTACGCAACCGCCTGGACCTGACCGATGACCAAGCGCTTCACGATGCTGAGCGCACGCTTTCCGAAATCGCTGCAGGCTCAATAGACTTCGCCCTTCCTCCCTACGATCTCACCTATCTGCAACGGATCCACCGCACTCTCTTCGAAGATGTTTACGAATGGGCGGGAGAACTACGTACCGTGGACATATCGAAGGGCGGTACGCACTTCTGCAACGTCACCCGAATCGGGCCGGAGGCTACGAAGCTCTTCAGACAATTGGAGGCGGCCAACTGGTATGAAGGGATGTCACGGCAACAGTTGGTCTCCGCCGTCGCTGAACTCTATGGCGATTTGAATATGGTCCACCCTTTCCGGGAAGGAAACGGACGCGCGCAGCGGATCCTGTTTGATCACATCATTGTGAACGCCGGCTACGAGATCAGCTGGTGGCAGGTCGATGAGGGCGAGTGGATCCAAGCAAACATCGACGCGGTAACCTGTGACTATCAGGCGATGACCAATATCTTCCAACGCTGTATCGGTCAAGCGATCCGCTAGGGGACAAGAAAGGGACACTTGTGGGACACCAGCCCAAAACAAAAGGGCTAGCCGAAGCTAACCCTTTGATTTCATTGGTGCCGGAGACAGGAGTCGAACCTGCGACCTTCGCATTACGAATGCGCTGCTCTACCTACTGAGCTACACCGGCGCCAGGCGGCGGATTATCGGGGGTTATGCGGTCGGACTCAAGCCCGACCGATAACTTCTTTGCCACCTCAATGCGGGCCGGAGGCGGGACGGCTCGGGTCGTGGTGGATGTCCTGTTTGACCTTGCCGACCACCTCATCCGCCACCTCCCTGCCCATTTCGCTCGCCTGGGCATAGCCCGCCCGCGCCTTGTCGCGCAGTTTGCCGGTCAACCTGTCGCTGGTCTCGCCCATCAGCTCGTCTTCGCGACGGGTCGGCGGCATCGTGGCGGCGAGCAGCGCACCAAGGGCGATGCCCATCGCGCCGACGGCCAACGGCTGCTCGTCAAGCAGTTGCGAAAAACCGCCGCGAGCGCGCGCCGCCGTGTGCTTGAGGCTGTCGGCGGCATGCCGGCCGGATTCGCCGACACGGCTGCGTGCATCGCCCAGCGAGTGCGATACGCTGTGTCCGAGCTGGCTGGCGCGGTCCTTCATGCCGACGCCCTGCTGCTTCAGGTTAGAGGCCTTGGCAGCGAGTTTGTCGGTAGCGGACGGGCCGCTGGCGGCCTGGTAATCCGGGCGGCGATTCTGGCCCGCCATCAGCCAGAGCAGGCCGACCGAGGTCAATACCGTCGGCACCGGATTGGCCTTCAGCGTATCGCTGAGGTTGTGCAGGAATTCACCCCCACCGCCCTTGGCGTAACCGAGCGCGGTGTCGATCATCTGGCCGGGCGACAGCTTGCTTTCCAGCGCATGGACGATGTTGCCGATCTCGGCGCGCTGCTGGTCGATTTCCCGTTCGAGGGTGTCCGGGTCCTTCTGCGCTTCTACGTCGATCTGGTTGTGCGTGCTCATCATGCATGCCCCCTGACGGCTTCTTTATCCTTCTGGATGGAATGGAGGGTGCGGTCGGGCTTGAGCGACGAGGCCTCGAACTTCTTCTTGCCAGCCGAGACCATGATCAGGCCGATGACCACCACCACCCCGCCGACGATCAGTGCCGCCAGGTAGGGCTCCATCATCGTGGCGAGGAAATACACCGCCGCCAGCAACAGAATGATGAACCCAGCGAGCAGCACCGCGCCTCCGGTCGCCACGCTGGCGGCGCCTGCCTTGGTGGCGCGAAGCGATTCACTCAGTTCGGCCTTGGCCAGCGCCAGTTCCTTGGTGAACAGTGAGGGCACCTCGCGGGTCAGTTGGCGCAGCAGGCCGCCGACGGAGGTGTCCTGTTCGGTGTGCAGCGGTTCGTATGGCGTATTGAGGTTGCGTTGCTCGTTCATCGAATCAGCCCTCCGTCAGTGCCTTTGCCATTGGTGGGATAGCTGGTCGCGCCGGAATCATGCCGGCGTGCACCGGCGGGCGTCGTGGTGGCACCGGCGTTGCTGATGCTGCCCACCGGAGCGGCCGGCTGGCCGCTGGACAGTCGCTCGTCGAGCTCCATCTGGCTCGGCAGATCGGGGGTACCCGGCGTCGTGCTGGCGCGTCCGAGCGGCGAGGTCGGATGCGGCCGCAGGGCGTCCGAATGGCCGTAGTCGACCGTTGGCTCATGCGCCTGCGCGCGCTGCCCGGAGGCACGGGCGAAGCGGGTCAGCCCAAAGCCGACGGCGATGCTGCCGGCGATGAACAGCGCCGGATTGTTGCGGGCGAGACGGTTGACCTCGCCGACCAGCTCGTCGACGCTCTTGCCCCGCAGGTTGTCGGCCAACTCGACCATGCCCTGCGCCATCTCCGAGACGTACGTTGAAAGGCCGTTGTCCTGTTGCTGCAGCTCGTCCGCCGCGGCCTGGGCACTGCGTGCGACCTTTTCCAGCTCGTCGGCGGCCGTGCCGCGGTAGCTGTCCAGCTGCGCCTTGCCCTGCTGCTTCACCTCGTCGCCAACTTCTCGCGCCTTGGCCTTCAGATCGGCATCCGCGGCGCCATGCGAGCTGACGGGAGCGGCGCTGTCCGGCGTCGAGCCTGATTGCGGCAGGCCGCCATAACCTGTGATGTCTTCATCGGGTGTCGTCATGTTGATCCACCTTCTATGAGTTTGGCCGAATGACTGTGTCCGCTGAAACACAGCGTTGCGGGCTTATCCCGCCACGAGCCGCGCGGTTCACGGCGTGCACATAGAAGGTGACCGGACCCCATTTTTCGAGTTCCGTGGTTCTGGCCCAGCGGTCCGGGGGCTGACGAGGGCGATCGGCGCGAGGCAAAGCGCCCGTCTGCTCGGCAATCCCTGCGCGGATCACCCGCCCAGCGCGCCAAAGCGGCGCCAACCGCGGCCTGCGGCGATTGGGCGGCAGGCCAAGCGAAACGGCAGAGTTCAGCTCGCCGCATGACCAGCCAGTCATTTTCAGCGCAACGCGCCCCGACGAACTGCATGCGGCGCGTCCGCCAGAAACGCAAAAACGGGCCCTGAGGCCCGTTCCTGTTTGCGCTGCGGAGTCGGCTTACAGCGGGCCGATGCTGCTGCAGCTGTTGGCGGTCTTGGCGTGCTTCTGCAGCACCGGCAGTTGCGGACGCGCCTTGCCACTGGTCACGTCCAGCGAGAGCGCGTACTCACCCCACCAGGGACCTGCCGCCCAGTAGGTGCTGGGGATGCAGTTCTGCCGCAGGTAAGCCAGCAGGTTGTCGGTGGCGACGATGGCCGAGGGCGAGAAGTCCGGCACACCGTGCTCGCCGATGTAGCCACGCAGGTTGTTGCTCTTCAGCCACTCGACGAAGGGCTTGACGCGATTCACGCCGATCATCGGGTCGAATACTTCGGCCTTGTCGAAGTAGTTGCCGGAGAAGTCCTTGTCCACATACATGTGCGCCTCGAACACCAGGTTGTTCTTGCGATCGCGCATCCACGGATCGTTGATCAGCTGGGTGTTGTAGTGCGGCCAGTGGTAGGCGCTCGACCAACGATCACCTGCCACGTAGATCCAGCGCTGGCTGTCCAGGGTGCGGATCGCCTTGGCAGCGGCCAGTGCGGCCTGCGGCCACAGTCCGTTGGTGGAGTACGGCTCGTTCATCAGGCCGTAACCCTCGACGGCCGGGTGGCTGACGACCTCTTGAACAATCTGCTTCCACACGCCGGCGAACGAACTGATGGGTACTTCGCTGGAGCCGATCAGCTTGCCGAAGTAGCGGTAGTAGTTGTGCAGATCGAGGATGACCTTCACGCCGTGCTTGTGCGCGAAGTCCAGCGACTGCTTCAGACGCGCCAGCTCGGTGGCATTGAGCGGAGTGTTCAGCTTGGGCTGGATGCGCTCCCAGAGGAACGGCAGGCGCACCAGCTTCATGCCCAGATCGGCGTACTTCTTGTAGTACGACTCTGCCGGATAGGTGTAGTTGGTGCCGTGCACACCCGGCACCACCGACGGGCCGAAGCCGGCGCCGGACAGGTTGACGCCGACCAGGCGCGGCTGGCCATTGGTGGTGTCGGCAGGCGCAGTGGATTCAGCCGGTGCGCTCACGACGGGCGCCGAGGGCGTCGGGCTGGTGACAGTGCCGGAAGTACTGGTGCCGCTGATGGCGGAAATGGTCTTCGGATAGCCCACCGCGTTGCCGTCCAGAACCGCGCCATCCAGATAGACGCTCATGTTGCTGCCGGAAATATAGGCGGCAGTGATCTTGCGTACCTGACCGTCGGCCAGTTTCACCGAATTGCCCAACTTGAACGCAGCCTGGTTGGCAGCCGTGGCAGCAATGGAGAAACCGGGCGACTTGCGCCATACCCCGTTGAGCCAGTCGGTGTTGGTGAAGTTGTTGAGGCCGCTGGTGGCGAGTGTGGTTTGAGTCGGTGCGGTAATTGCCGTTTCGGTGCTATTTCCGGAAACAGCGGTCAGTTTGTTCGGATAGCCAACCGCGCTGCCGTTTACTGCCGCTCCATCGAGAAAGACGCTCATGTTGGAACCGACAACCTGCACAGTTTTGACCTTGCGCAGCTGGCCATCGGCCAGTTTTACCGTAGCACCAACAATGAATGCGCTCTTGCTCGCACTAGTTGCCGGGATGGAGAAACCGGCGGACTTGCGCCACACACCGTTGAGCCAATCGGTATTGGTGAAGTTGTTGATACCGGACGCATAAGCGATACCGCTTGAAACGGTGGTCGAGGACCCGCTGCTGGTGGTCGGACTGGTGGTCGCGGTCGCGATGGTCACTGCGCTCAGCACATTCGGCGCCCCCACCTTGTTGCCGTCCAGAACCGCGCCATCGAGGAACACGCTGAGGTTGCTGCCCACCACATAGACCTTGGTCACCTTGCGCACTTGCCCATCCGCCAGACGCACGCTGGCGCCGACCTTGAACGCGGCATTGTTGGCAGTGGAGGCCGGAATCGACAGGGCCGGCGCGGCACGCCAGACGCCATTGAGCCAATCGGTATTGGTGAAGCCGTTGATCTTCGCGCTGAGGGTCACGGTGGTCGACGCAGCGCTGAGCGCATCGGCGGCGAACACGGTAGAGGAAGCGGCAACGCTGCCCAGTACGGCGGCCAGGGCAATGGAAGCTACGAGCGCCTTACGGGAGCCGGCAAAAACGTTGATAGACATCTTTCTCTCCGAAACTTAATACGTCTAAAGGCGCTTTCGCGGCCTTTAAAAAAGTGCGGGAGGTCAATTGAGTCGTGGGTGGCACTGCTTGTCGGGAAGCCGCTTTGTCACAACTGAATGAACCAGTCAGCAATCGGAAAACCCGCTGTTCCACCCCTGAACAATCCGAATTAATCGTTGCGTGGCGGCTTTATAATAGGTTCCAAAAAATAATGGAAATCCAAACGACCATTTGCAGTCGCCAAAATATCGACGTAGCTTGAGATTTGCTATTAATTCGCCACTGCTAAATAGCAACTTGCCAGCAATCTAAGGGATTAATTACCGGCTCGTTAGAACGCATTTAACCGTTTAGAGGCGTCATTTTTTTGAATTGGCGGTAAAGTTTGTTTCAATTCAAAGTCCAATCTTTTCCGACAAACGGCGATTTATCTGGGCGAGAAAACCGCTGCGAATCTTCCATTGGCAGGCGCTGTCCCAACAGAACCGAGGTCACCACGGAGCAAGGCCATGAATCGATTCAAGGTGGGCGATCACGTCAGCTGGAATTCCGAAGCGGGGCGGGTCAGCGGTACCATCATCAAGGTCCATACGGCCGATACGCAGTACAAAGGTCATACCCGGCGCGCCAGCCCGGAGGAGCCGCAGTACGAGATCAAGAGCGATAAGACCGATCACATCGCCATGCACAAACCCGGCGCGCTCACCAAGCTGGACTGATGAGGGCATGAACATGCCGGCCACGGCCTGGACCATCGGACATTCGACGCGCCCGCTCGAGCAGTTCATCGCCCTGCTCGAGCACTACCGCATTGAAGGGATCGCCGACGTGCGCCGTCATCCCGGTTCGCGTCGCTTGCCCCAGTTCGGCTCGGACGCCCTGCGCGAGGCGCTCGCTGACCGCGGCATCGCCTATGAATGGTTGCCGGAACTGGGCGGCCGCCGTCGCGCCGCGGCCGATTCGGTCAACCAGGCGTGGCGCAACGCTTCGTTTCGTGGCTATGCCGATCATCTGGCCAGCGCAGAGTTTGCCCGTGGCCTGGAGCACCTGCTGGCGTTAGCCAGCGAGCGGCGCACCGCGATGATGTGCGCCGAGGTGTTGTGGTGGCGCTGCCACCGCTCGCTGGTTTCCGATGTGCTGAAGGTGCGCGGTATCGAGGTGCTGCACATCCAGGACGAGCAGCATCTGATCGCACACCCGTTCACGGCGCCGGCGCGGCTGGTTGATGGCGAGCTGAGTTACGCACAAGACGCGGGAGAACCCCTGCGGCGGGATGCCGACAGCGGACGGCAGGCGCGCCTTGATATCTAGCGTGCGGCGCTCAGGCGCGCTCGATGCGATCCAGATGGATGACGATGCGCCCCTGCTTGTACAGGCCGCCGATGGCCTTCTTGAAGTTGCCTTTACTGACGCCGAACTGGCGCGCGATCTCTTCGGCCTCACTCTTGTCGCTCAGCGCCAGCACGCCCTGCCCCTCTTCCAGCTTCTGCAGAATCAGCGCCTGCAGCGCGTCGAGCGCCTCGCTGCCCACCGGCTGCAGACTCAGGCTGATCTTGCCGTCGGCGCGCAGTTCCTTGATGAAACCGCGCTCGTGCATACCCGGGCGCAGGAACTTGAACGCTTCGTTCTTGTGGATCAGCCCCCAGTGCTGACCGTTGATGATGGCTTTGAAGCCCAGCTCGGTGGCCTCGACCACGAGCAGATCCACCGCTTCGCCGATGGCGTAGTCCGGCGGCGTCCGGTCCAGGTAGCGGTCGAGCCGTGCGGTGGCGGTGATGCGGCGCGTACGTTTGTCCACGTAGACATAAACCACGCAGTAATCACCGACCTGCAACGGGCGCTTCTCCTCCGAATGCGGCAGCAGCAGGTCCTTCGGCAGGCCCCAATCGAGGAACAGGCCGACGCGGTTGATCTCCACCACCTTGAGGCTGGCGAACTCACCGACCTGCACCTTGGGCTTGCCGGTGGTGGCGATCAGCTTGTCCTCGCTGTCGAGGTAGACGAACACGTTGAGCCAGTCGTCCACCTCGGTCGGCGTGTTCTTCGGGATGTAGCGCTTGGGCAGGAGGATTTCGCCGTCCGCGCCGCCGTCGAGGTAGAGGCCGAAACCGGTGTGCTTGACGACCTGCATGCTGTTGTAGCGCCCGATAGCGGCCATGGTCCTGCCCTGTCTGTACAAAGGCAGCGATTCTAGCAGCGCCGCGCGGTTAGCGCGGCAATGCGTAGGCGATCACCGAATCCCCGGCCTCGGTTCCCAGCGAGCCGTGGCCGCCGGCGACCACCACCACCATCTGCCGTCCCGAGGGGCTGCGGTAGGTCATCGGCGTCGCCTGTCCACCGGCCGGTAGGCGGGCTTTCCACAGTTCGCGCCCGGAGGTGCTGTCGTAGGCGCGCAGGTAATAGTCCAGCGTGCCGCTGAGAAAGGCCACGCCGCCGGCGGTCAGCATCGGCCCGCCGAGGCTCGGCACGCCCATCTTGAACGGCAATGGCAGCGGCGCGCGGTCGCGTACGGTGCCATTGGTGCGCAGCCAGTGGGTCTTGCCGGTGCGCAGGTCCGCGCCGGCGACGTACCCCCACGGCGGCGCGGTGCAAGGCAGGCCGAGCGGCGAGACGAACGGCTTGAGCTCGACGGCGAAGGGCGAGCCGAAATTCTCGTTGAGGTAAGGCGGCTTGTCGGACACCAGCGTGCTGCTGTCGTCTTCACGCGGCACCAGCGTCGAGGTGAACGCCAGGTAGGCGGGCGCGCTGAAGACCATCTGGCGGACCGGATCGACCGCCACCCCGCCCCAGTTGAACACGCCGAAATTGCCCGGATAGACCAGCGTGCCCTGGGTCGAAGGCGGCGTGTAGCGGCCCTCGTAGCGCAGCGAATGGAACTGGATGTGGCAGAGCATCTGGTCGATCAGTGTCGCACCCCAGAGGTCCTTGCCGGTCAGCTTCGGCGGCTGGTAGGACAGTGCCGACACCGGCTGCGTCGGTGCGCTCCAGTCGCCTTCGGCCGCGCCCTGCGGGGCCGGCTCCTCGCGCACCGGCAGGATCGGCTCGCCGCTGCGACGGTCCAGTACATAGATATCGCCCTGCTTGGTCGGGGCCACCAGCGCCGGCACCGGGCCTGCATCGGTCTGGATGTCGACCAGGCTCGGCTGCGCCGGTACGTCCATGTCCCAGAGGTCGTGGTGTACCGTCTGGAACACCCAGCGCAGGCGCCCGGTCTCGATCTCCAGCGCCACCACCGAGGAAGAAAAGCGCTCGCTGTTCTCGCCGCGCCGCCCGCCCCACTGATCGGGCACCTGATTGCCGAACGGCACGTAAACCAGCCCCAGCGCCTCGTCCGCGCTGGAGATGCTCCAGCTGTTCGGTGTGCTCTGGCTGTACGTCTGGCCGGGGGCGATGGGCTCGGTCCGCTCCGGGTTGCCGGGGTCGAAGTTCCAGCGCAGCTCGCCGCTGCGCACATCGTAGGCGCGGATCACCCCGGACGGCTCGTGGCGGCGCACGTTATCGTTCACCGCCCCGCCGATGATGACCAGCCCACGCGCCACCACCGGCGGCGAGGTGGAGTAATAGAAGCCTTCCTTGACGTTGGGCATGTTGGCCCAGAGGTTTACCTGTCCGCCCTCACCGAACCCGGGACAGAGCTTGCCGGTCTTCGCATCCAGCGCCAGCAGACGGGCATCGGCAGTCGGCATGAACAGCCGCTGGCGGCATTGTTGCCCGGCCGGCGCCTGCCGCTCGACGTGATAGGACAGGCCCCGGCACGTCAGATGCTGGCGATTGCTGGAGTCGCTCACCTGCGGATCGAAACGCCAGCGCTCCTCACCGGTTTCGGCGTCGAGCGCGATGACGAAGTTGTGCGGCGTGCAGAGGTAGAGCGCGTCGTCGATCTTCAGCGGCGTGACTTCGTAGGTGGTCTCGTCGGGGTCGGAGGGCCGGCGCAGGTCACCGGTGTGGTAGTGCCAGACCGGCTCGAGCCGCTCGACGTTCTGCGGCGTGATCTGCGCCAGCGGCGAATAACGCTGCCCCAGCTGGGTGCGGCCATAGGCGTGCCAGTCGCCGTCAGGTTCCTCACCCTCTCCGGGTGCCGTCGCCTCGGCCAGCGGCGGCGGCAGCATGCCCTTGACGTCATTCGCGTCGCGCCCGAGCGCCAGTACCGCCGTCGCGCCCCAGAGCACGACGGCCAGCAGCAGCGGCAGCGCCGCGCCGCCCCAGGCGCGCAGGCCGAAGTGCTGCCAGCTCAGGCGCTGAACGATCCAGGGCATCAGCAACCACAGGCCGAACGGCGCGATGAGGCTGCCGCGTGGCGCCAGCTGCCACCAGTCCAGCCCGACCTCGTAAAGCGCCCAACCGAGTGCCGCAAGCATCAACAGCGCATACAGCCAGAGCGCCGCGCGCTGGCGCTTGAGCAGCAAAATGCCCACCAGCAGAAATCCCGCGCCGACTGCGGCGAAGTACCAGGTGCCACCGAGATCGAACACCCATATCCCGCCGACGAGGAGTACCAGCCCAAGAAGAATGCCGAACACACCGCTGATAACGACCGCCACCGCTGCCTCCTGTCCAGTGCATTGCGCACGCGGCCGCCATGGCGGCCCCTGGTCAGTGGACCGACATGTGGCGCAATCGCTCCCTGGACGGCAGGTAATTCACTTCCCTTCCAGCCCCAGCCGCAGCAGCCGGCCATCGCTGTCGTCGGTCAGCAGATACAGATAGCCATCCGGCCCGAGACGAACGTCGCGGATACGTTCGCCCATGGATTCCAGCAAGCGCTCCTCGTGGACGATACGGTCGCCGTCGAGCTGCAGGCGGATCAGTGCCTGCGCCGACAGTGCGCCGATGAACAGGTTGTGTTTCCAGGCCGGGAAGCGCTCGGCATCGTAGAAGGCCATGCCACTGATGGCGGGGGATTTCTTCCAGACGTACAGCGGCGGCTCGGTGCCTTCCACGGTCGTGCCCTTCGCTTCGGGGATCGGTAGCAGGCTGTAGTTGATGCCGTGCGTGGCCAGCGGCCAGCCGTAGTTTTTCCCCGGCCGGGGGATGTTGATCTCGTCGCCGCCGCGAGGGCCGTGCTCGTGGGTCCAGAGTTGCCCGGTCCAGGGGTTGAGCGCTGCGCCCTGCTGGTTGCGGTGGCCGTAGGACCAGATCTCCGGCCGCGCGCCCTTGCGCTCGACGAAGGGGTTGTCCTCTGGCACGCGGCCATCGGGATAAAGGCGCACCAGCTTGCCCTGCAGCTTGTCCAGCTCCTGCGCGGTGGGCCGCTGGTTGTTCTCGCCGAGCGCGATGAACAGATAGCCGTTGCGATCGAACACCAGCCGCGAACCGAAGTGCACGCCCGTCGACAGCTTGGGCTGCTGACGAAAGATCACCTGGAAATCCTCCAGCCGCGTGCGATCTTCACTCAATCGCCCGCGCCCGACCGCGGTGCCGGCCCGGCCGTTTTCGCCAGTCTCCGCATAGCTGAGATACACCAGCCGGTCACTCAGGAACGTCGGCGACAGCGCCACATCGAGCAATCCCCCCTGGCCACTGGCGAACACCTCCGGCACGCCAGCCAGCGGCGCCGAGCGCGAGCCGTCCAGCCCCACCAGGCGCAACCGGCCGGGCCGTTCGGTCACCAGCAGGTGCTCACCATCGGGCAGGAACGCCAGTGCCCAGGGGTTTTCCAGCCCCGCCGCCACCTCCTCCAGCCGCAGCTGACCGAGTTCGCTGCGGTACCGTTGCGGCTCGGCGGCGATAACCGGGGCCGAAGCAAACAGGGCGACGAACACAACGGCAATGAGGGGATGCGACATGAGTTTCTCCACAGTTCGAGCCGACGACCGCCTCAGTAAAGAACAAAGCCAGCGGGCGCGCACCCTGCCCCTGCGCCCGACTGCTCAGCGGAAAATCCAACAAAAGTCAACAGAATCTGTATAATGCCCGGTTCGACTGATATACGGAAAAGTGATCATGGCCACCAAAGCCGCTGCCAAGCGCAAGCCCGAACCCGCTTTCGAAACCAGCCAGTCCCTGGCCGACCAGATGGCCGCCTTCCTCAAGGCCGGCGGTGAAATCCAGCAGATTCCCAACGGAGTCAGCGGCCAGACCCAAGGGCCGTCGCGTCAGATCACCATCAGCAAGAAGTGATCGGCTCCTCCCGCTGAAACGCCCCTCGGCGAGCCCTGCCATCCGCGCAACGGCTCGCCGCGTTTTTTTACCCCCTTCCGAGCCCATCATGACCGACCCCGTACGCCTGTCCAAACGCCTCGCCGACCAGCTCGGCTGCTCCCGGCGCGAAGCCGAGCTGTATATCGAGGGCGGCTGGGTGACGGTGGACGACCAGGTGGTGCAGGCGCCGTTCTTCAAGGTCCAGCCAGCGCAGCGACTGACCCTGTTGCCGGGCGCCACCGCAAACGAGATTGCACCGGTCACACTGCTGCTGCACAAGCCGGCCGGCGCGTCCGTGCCGACCGATGCCGCGGCCGCCCTGCAATTGCTCTCGGCCGTCGGCCACTGGGCCGAGGACCCGAGCACCACCGCCCCGCTGCAACGCCACCTGCTGCGCCAGAACGTGCTGCTGCCGCTCGAGGACGAAGCCAGCGGACTGCTGGTGTTCAGCCAGCAACGCGAAGTGATCCGTCTGCTGAGCGATGCGCGCAGCAAGCTGGAGCAGGAATTCATCGTCGAGGTCAGCGGCGAACCGGAAGCGGACGGCCTGGCACTGCTCGGCAAAGGCATCGGCCATCGCGGCCGGATTCTGCCCAAAGCCAAGGCCAGCTGGCAGAACGAAACCCACCTGCGCGTGGCCGTCAAACAACCGCAACCCGGCGAGTTGCGCATGCTCTGCGAAGCCATCGGCCTGCGCGTGCTCGGCTACAAGCGCATTCGCATCGGCCGGCTGTCGATGGCCAAGCTGCCGCTGGGCCAGTGGCGCTTTCTCGGCGAACACGAGCGCTTCTGAGCCCACCGTTCGGCGGCTGGCTTTACCAGAAGCGCTGGCAACCCGTACGCTCGCTTGCAGCATCCGCCGGCTGAACCAGTCCAAGCGGAGCGCTGTCCGACGACAGCATTGCCACCGAATCCGTCGCGGCGGATTCGCTTCCCTCCGGCGGATCATCGATGTTCAGACTGCTTGCGCTGCTGATTTTCTGTTCTTTGAACGCCCAGGCGACCGAGCGGATCGAGGTCTGGACCTATCACACGTCACCGCCGTTCGCCAATGAGCAGAGCACGGGCCTCTCGGAAGCACTGGTAGAGTTGCTCAACGAGCATCCCTCCAACCACGCCCGCTATTTCTTCGCGCTGAGCCAACTGCCACGCCGACGGCTCGATGCGCGGCTCGCCGAAAACCGTCCCGGTGTGCTGCTGTGGGCAACGCCAACATTCTTCCCGCCCAAGCTGGTGGCCCGCGCGCGATGGACGTCCCCATTGCTCTGCGACACCCAGGACTTCGTTTCGCCAGCGAGCCATCCCTTCGATTACGAAGGCCCCGCATCGCTATATGGACAACGCCTCGGCGGCGTGCTCGGACACTACTACCAGACCCTGCAGGACGACATCGACAAGGGCCGGATTCGTCGCGAGGACGTGCATTCGGATCTGCAGAACCTGCACAAGCTGCTCTCCGGGCGCATCGACGTTGCACTGCTGCCGCGCTCGGCGCGCTACTTCTACGAAACCACCGAAATACCGCCAGCACGTCTGCACGTGTCGGACGTACCGCTCTACACCTTCCAGCGCCACATCCTCATCACCTCCAGCCTCAACCCGGCCGCGACCCAGTTCATCCAGCAGCTGATCACCGATCTGCCGCACAGCGCCCGCTGGCAGGGCCTGTTGCGCCGCTATGGACTGCAGCGGATGAACGCCCCCTGCACCACCTACTGAGCGCAAACGACTCTGGCGAAGCGCGGTGCGCACGGCCCATACTGGCGAACCTCAAAAGGAGAGCGAGTTCACAATGAGACATGCGCTGGCGATTGCGCTGCTGATGTTGCTCGGCGGCTGCGCTTCACAATCGTGCGACCAGCCCTGGAGCGACAGCCGCTGCCGGGCGGAACGCCTGCTGTACCAGAACGATCTGCTGCAGGCGAAGATCCTGATCGCGTCTGGAGACGAGGAAGGCTACGAGCTGGCCGATGCACTGCTCGACCGCAGCGCGCCGCAGGATCGGCGCGGTGAAACCGAGTTCTACCAGGCGTTGTTGATGATCCGCCTCGGTCCGGAGCCGTCCGAGGTGCTGCACCTGCTGGAGAAGGCCAAGGACAAGGGCCATCCGCACGCGGTTGCCCTGCTCTACAAGATTTACATGGAGCCCTATCTGATCGAGGAGCGCGACATCGCCAAGGCGGACGCCTACCGCGAAGCCTATGGGCAGCTCGACGTCGCCCAGAGCGGCTACCCGTCCTTCGAGAAGGCCCTGGCGCTGGTGTCGCAACTGGTCGAACCGCCGCCGCCAGCCGCCGAGTACCGCGCGCCCTGCCCGCAGTACTGCCTGGAGCAGGCGCAACAGCCGCGCTGAACGCCGGTCAGGGTGCCGGCGTCTGCGACAGACGCGGCTCCTCGTCGCCGTCGGCCACCGCACGGGCCTGCGCTTCGCTGGCGTAAGGCCCGCCGATCACCGCGCCATCCAGCTCCACGACCCAGCACACTGCCCAGGTCGGGCGCCAGGCCTTGGGAACATCCTCACCGCTCAGGTGCTTGATCTGTGCGCGCACGGTCATGATATTTCTCCCGCGTTGATTGAATGAATCGCACCGCGCCGGGGCGCGGCCTACGCTAGAAGTGACCGCGTGCGCGGCGGGTTCTCACCTGTCGCCCGACGAAACCCCGGCCCAGGCGCGCGCGGATGATGAACAGACGAGGACCGACGATGCACTGCACCTGCCGGGTACTGTTGTCGCTACTGTTCTGCAGCGTTGTGCTGGCCGGCTGCAGCCGCGCGACGCTGGTCTATCGCAACCTCGACGTGCTGGTGCCGTGGTCGCTCAACGACTACCTCGACCTGAACCGCGCACAGCAGGACCGGCTTCGCGAGCGGATCAGGACGCATCTGGCCTGGCATTGCCGCAGCCAGCTACCGGACCTGCTCGACGACCTGCAGCGCCTGCAACACGACAGCACCCACCGCAGGCTGGACGGTGACCAGCTGCAGCCGTACTACCGGGACATCCGCCAGGCGATCCAGGCCATCGCGGTAGAGATCACCCCCACCGCCACCGAACTTCTGCGCGCCCTGGACGACGCGCAGGTGCGTGAACTGGCGCAGGCGCTGGAAGCGGATCAACGCGAACATCGCGAACAATACCTGGCGCCGCCGTTGCCCCAGCAGATTCGCGAACGTGCCGAGCGCATGGGCGAACGCCTCGAACACTGGCTCGGCCCGCTCGATGCGGCGCAACGCCAGCGCGTGCTGGCCTGGTCGCACAGCCTGGGCGAGCAGAACGCACGCTGGCTGAACAACCGCGAACAATGGCAGCGCGAGCTGCTCGACACTGTGCGCCAGCGCGATCAGGCCGATTTCGCAGCGCGCATCGCACGACTGCTGCAGGATCGCGAAGCGCTGCTCGGTGACGCCGACCGTGCCGCATTGCAGCACGCCGAACGCGCCGCCCTGGTCCTGCTGGCCGATCTGCACGGCATGGCCGACGCGCGCCAGCGCGAGCACCTTGTCCAGCGCTTGCAGCAGATGCGCCAGGACCTCGCCGGCCTGGAATGCTTACCGGCTAGCGCCGCGCCAGCGCGCGCCTGACCAGCTCCTGCTCCGGCGCCTGCAGCTCGACCAGCCACTGCGGCTTGCCTGCCACCAGCGCCGCCAGCGGCACGCCGTCGCGGTAGAGAATGCGGTTGCCCGACAACGCCGGCACCTTGTTGCCAGGCAGCAGCGTGCCCAGCTGGTTCAACGGATCGACCGCCGATACCGCCAGCAGCTCGCCGGAGGGTGGGCGCTTGCGCACCTCCCGCAGCAGCCCGAGCGCGTCCGGCAACGCGAACTGCTCGCCGGCCACGCCCGCAACGAAGCGCCCACCGCGAATCTCGCCACGCGCTTCCAGCCGGTGATACACCCGCAACAGCTCACGCCAGGGCGGCAGCCAGTCCGCCTCGCGCGCCAGCAGTCGCCAGAACACCACGCCGTAGCGGCGCAGCAGCACCCGGGCGATATGCTCTAGTGCCTCGCCATCGACAGCGGATCGGCTGGCCGATAGCGCCTCGGCTGCCACTGGCCTGCGCACCAGCGCCCAACGACCGGCGTCAGCCATGCCACCGATGAACGCGCCGCCGCGGCTGCGGCGCGTGGTGCGCGCACGCTTGCTCGCTGGCGTCAGCAGCGCACGCAGGCCGGCGAAGCTGTCGGCGTTCACCTGCCCCGCCGCCACCAGTTCGCCGAGCGCATCCTCCAGCTCGCTGCGCAGCAGGTGTGCCTCGTGCTGCAGCTCGTCGAAGAACAGCGCACCGTGCGCCTGCAGACAATCGAGCACCCGCTGTGCCCGCGACGACAGCTGGGCCACCGGCGCGCCGCTGGCCAGCGCCTGCCAGACCGCGAGCTGGCGCCGCGGCAGCAGCACGATGGGCGTGCCGCGCACCGGCCCGCCGCCGGCCTTCAGGCGCCCGGCCAGCCGCGTCCAGACGATGCGCCCCGAACGGCACAGCTCGTCCAGCCAGTGGCCGCCATAGTCCTGCAGGCGCGCCGGCAGCAGATCGCTCTCCCACGCGCTCGCAGCCGCCTGGAAGCCTTCGAGCTGTTCGACCAAGAGGTCCAGCGCCTCGCGCCCCTGCATGCGCGACGCGGCGGACAGGTGCTGCCAGTCGGCGAGAAAACGCATGAATTCGGCGCGCTCCACCGGCTCGATCTCGCGTCGCAGACGCTTGATCGTGTAGCGATGGATGCGTGCCAGCAGGTGCCGCTCGCACCACTCGTCCTCGCTCGCTCCCGGGGTGAAGCGGCCGCGTAACACATAGCCCTGGGCCTCCAGACGGGTCAGCGCCTGCGCCACGACCGAGGCCGGCAAGGCCAGCGGCCGGGCGATCAACGGCACCGGCAGCGGGCCGAAGCCGCTCAGCCGCGCACGGAGCAGCTCCACCAGCGCATCCTCTTCCGCCAGCTCGCAGTCGTAGCCAATCGGTGGCTGCAGCTCGGGCTCGCACGGCGCCTGCGGGTAGATCGCGCGCAGCCATGCCAGCCGCTCCAGCGCCACCCATAGCGCGCGATCATGGGCGACCTGCAGGCGCGTCGCCCGGCCGCCGCGCGCCAGCTCGGCGAGCCAGTCGGGCCATTGCGACTGCGTGGCGGCCTCGGTTTCGGCGATGCAGCCCAGCGCCATCAGCGCCTCGTGCATCTCGTCGGCCGAGCGCGCCTCGGGCCAGGCTTCCTCGCTGACGGCGGCAATCGCCAGCGGGTCCAACGCGCCGAGGTCATAGGCCGATTGCGGGTCGCTCCAGCGCCGAGCGAGCACCGCCTGGGTGCGGCGCTCCTCCAGCGGGGCGTCATCGAGAAAGGCGTAGGGACGCGCGCCAAGCACCTCCATCGCCAGCGGCGAGGGCGCCGGCAGGTCGCGCGCCAGCAGCTCCACCTCGCCGCTTTCCATGCGCCGCAGCAAGGCCAGCCAGCCTTCGCTGTCCATCGCCTCGTGCAGGCAGTCGTCGAGGGTCTGGCGCACCAGCGGGTGCTCGGGAATCTCGCGCTCGCCGACGATGTTCTCCAGGCAGGCCACCTGATCGGGAAACACCGTGGCCAGCAGGTCTTCGCTTTTCATCCGCTGCAGCTGCGGCGCCACCTTGCGCCCGCCTGCCATACGCGGCAGCGCCAGCGCGGTGGTGGCGATCCAGCGCCAGCGCACGCCGAACAGCGGCGCGTCGAGCAGCGCCTGGATCAGCACCTGCTCGGCGCTGGCCGAATGCAGGTAACGCCAGACCTCATCCAGCGCAAAGCTGTGGCTGGTCGACAGCGACAGGATGATCGCATCCTCGGTCGCCGCCGCCTGCAGCTCGAAGTTGAAGGTGCGGCAGAAGCGCTTGCGCAGCGCCAGTCCCCAGGCACGGTTGATACGGCTGCCGTAGGGCGAATGAATGACCAGCTGGGTGCCGCCGGATTCGTCGAAGAAACGCTCCATGATCAGCCGCCGCTGGGTCGGCAGCGCGCCCAGCGCCGAGCGCGCGCGGGCCAGGTACTCGACGATCTGCCGCGCCGCCGGCTCGGTGAGACCGAGCACATCCAGCAGCCAGGCGATGGCCGGCTCCAGGCGCGCATCGCCGGCCTGCTCGGCCGCGGCCAGGCGCTGGTCGATCTCCTCGCGCAGGCGCGCCACGGCAAAGGACAGCTCGTCGCTGCGGCCCGGCGCCTCGCCGAGCCAGAACGGGATGTTCGGCGGTGTGCCCTGGGCGTCCTCGACGCGCACCCGCCCCGGCTCGATCTTGAGGATGCGATAGGAGGTATTGCCCAGCTGGAACACATCACCGGCCAGGCTCTCCACGGCGAAGTCCTCGTTCACCGTGCCGATGTTCAGGCCCTGGGGTTCAAGCAGCACCGCGTAGTCGGCGTTGTCGGCGATGGTGCCGCCGGAGGTCAGCGCGATTAGCCGGCCGCCGCGACGGGCGCGCAGGCTGCGCGTCGCCAGGTCGCGATGCAGATAGGCGCCGCGGGCGCCGTGGCGGGTCGTGTAGCCCTCGGCGAGCATCGTCAGCAATGCCTGGTAACTGGCCTCGTCCAGCGCGGCGTAGGGCATGGCGCGGCGGATCAGCGCCAGCAGCGTCGCCTCCGGCCATTCGCGACAGGCCACCTCGGCGACGATCTGCTGGGCCAGCACATCCAGCGGCGCCTGCGGAATGCGCAGCACGTCCAGCTCGCCACGGCGCACCGCATCGAGCAGCGCGGCACATTCGATCAGGTCATCGCGAGAGCTGGGAAACAGCCGCCCCTTGGAGATCCCCGCGACCTGATGCCCGGCGCGGCCGACGCGCTGCAGAAAGGCGGCGATCGAACGCGGCGAGCCGAGCTGGCAGACCAGTTCCACGTCGCCTATGTCGATGCCCAGCTCCAGCGAGGCGGTAGCGACCAGCACCCGCAGTTCGCCGCGCTTGAGCTTTTGCTCGGCCGTCAGCCGCTGCTCGCGCGCCAGACTGCCGTGGTGCGCGGCCACCACGCCGCTGCCCAGCCGCTCGGCCAGATGCCGCGTGGTGCGCTCGGCCATGCGCCGCGTGTTGACGAACACCAGCGTGGTGCGATGCTCGCCGGCCAGCGCCGCAAGACGGTCGTAGACCAGCGTCCAGGCGTCGTTGCTCATCACCGCTTCCAGCGGTACCGGCGGCACTTCCAGCGCAAGATCGCGCGCGCGGCCGTGGCCGATATCGACGATTTCGCACGGCCGTCCGGTGCCGGCCAGAAAGCGTGCCACCGCCTCGATCGGCTTCTGCGTCGCCGATAGCCCGACGCGCACCAGCGGCCGTTCGCAGAGCGCCTCCAGGCGCTCCAGCGACAACGCCAGGTGGCTGCCGCGCTTGTTGCCGGCGATGGCGTGGATCTCGTCGACGATCACGCTGCGCACATCGCGCAGCATCTGCCGCCCGGACTCCGAACCGAGCAGCACGTAGAGCGATTCCGGGGTGGTGACCAGAATGTGCGGCACCCGCTTGCGCATCGCGTTGCGCTCGGCCTGCGGCGTGTCGCCGGTGCGCACAGCGGTGCGAATGGCCACCGGCGGCAGGCCGAGGCGCTCCAGCTCGGCGCCGATGCCGGCCAGCGGTTGCTCCAGGTTGATATGGATGTCGTTGGACAGCGCCTTGAGCGGCGAGACGTAGAGCACCTGCGTGCCGTCGACCAGCCCGCCCTCGGCCAGTCCCTGGCGCACCAGTGCGTCGATGGCAGCGAGAAATGCGGTCAGCGTCTTGCCCGAGCCGGTCGGCGCGGCCACCAGCGTCGAGCGTCCCGCGCGGATCAACGGCCAGGCCGCGGCCTGGGCCGGCGTCGGTGCCGGAAAGTTGCGGGCGAACCAGCCCGCCACAGCGGGATGGAAAAGGCTCAGAAGATCGGTGCGCGAGGTGTTCATGCGCTCGAATATGCTGCCGCGCAGGATGCGGCACAAGCGACAGCCGGTCGGCGGCGCGGAAACGGCATCGCGATATGGCGGTCAACCTTCTGACATCGCCACGCCACGGAGCCCGTCATGACCACCACCCCGCTCAGCCTCGACAACGCCATGCAACTGGCCGCCGAAGCCTTCCTGCCCTGCGGCTGTGTGACCAGCGCCAACCCCGCTGACGACAGTTTCGGCTTCACCGTGATGAGTGGCAGCGGCGCGGAGCTGGCGCGCGTGGCGCAGGTGCGCGACTACGCCGATCCGCTACGCATGGCCCAGGTGATCGAGCAGACCCGCCAGGAGCTGCTCGCCAAGGGCTGCACCTTGGAGCCGTGGACGATGCCCTTCATCACCGATGACAGCGCGATCCCGGAAACCACGCCGAACTACTGAGCGCCCCGGCTTTCGCAACGGGCGATCTGCTGCTTTTCTCAAACGGGGCGGCCTGCGCGCGAACTTTTGCGCTGCGCTTCGAGTCGCTATCTGGAGGCGGCCGCGACCGCACGAACGGCAGGGGGAACGCTCATGATCAATCTGGCAGGACAGGCGCGGGCGCATCCGGCAGCGTCGCAGCCAGGCGGTCTGCTCGACCGCTACCGGCAGGTGCGCGCCACCAGCGAGGCGCTCTGCGCGCCGCTGCAGGTCGAGGATTACGTGATCCAGAGCATGCCTGCCGTCAGCCCGCCGAAATGGCATCTGGCGCATGTCAGCTGGTTCTTCGAGACCTTCCTGCTGCTGCCCTACCTGCCCGGCTATCGGCGCCTGAACGACGCCTACGACTACCTGTTCAACTCCTACTACCAGACCCACGGCACGCCGTTTCCGCGCGCCTCGCGCGGCGTGCTGTCGCGCCCGGGGGTCGATGAGATCTACCGCTACCGCCGGCATGTCGACCAGGCGATGGGGGAGCTGCTGATTGCCCTGCCGCCTGCACAGGCCGGCGAGATCGCCCGGCGCGTCGAACTCGGCCTGCAGCATGAGCAGCAGCACCAGGAGCTGCTGCTGATGGACATCAAGCACATCCTCGCGCAGAACCCGCTGCACCCGGTCTATCGCGACGACCTGCAACCGCCACCCAGCGCCACGCCGCAACGGCCGCGCTGGCACGAGCATGCCGGCGGCGTGCAGTACATCGGCCACGCCGGCGGCGGCTTCGCCTTCGATTGCGAAACGCCACGGCATCGCCAGTTCGTCGAGGACTTCCAGCTCGCCGAGCGGCCGGTGAGCAATACCGAATACCTGGCATTCATCACCGACGGCGGCTATGCGCGCCCGGAGCTGTGGCTATCCGATGGCTGGGACCTGATCCAGCAGGCCGGCTGGCACGCGCCGCTGTACTGGCTGCGTGCCGACGACGCCTGGCTGGAGATGACCCTCGGCGGACTGCGCACGCTGGACGCGCACGCGCCGGTCTGCCATGTCAGCTATTACGAGGCCGACGCCTATGCCCGCTGGGCCGGCGCCCGACTGCCGAGCGAGGCGGAATGGGAAGTGGCCGCAGCCGACCAGCCGCTGACGGGCAACTTTCTGGAGAGCGACTACCTGCAGCCGATCGCCGCGCCCAGCACACACGACGGCCCGCAGCAGCTGTTCGGCGACGTCTGGGAATGGACTGCCAGCGCCTACCTGCCCTATCCGGGTTTTCGCCCGCTGCCCGGCAGCCTCGGCGAGTACAACGGCAAGTTCATGTCCGGCCAGATGGTGTTGCGTGGCGGCTGCTGCGCGACGCCGCAATCGCACCTGCGGATCACCTACCGCAATTTCTTCCAGCCGGCGATGCGCTGGCAGTTCGCCGGGCTGCGCCTGGCCAGGGGGCTCTGAAGATGGCGCTGGCCATTCATTTCCATGATCGACTGCAACAACCGCATGCGGCCTCGCTTCGCGAGGAAACCCTGCGCGGGTTCGCCGCCACGCCGAAACGGGTGTCGCCCAAGTTCTTCTACGATCGACGCGGCTCCGAGCTGTTCGAGCAGATCTGCCAACAGCCGGAGTACTACCTCACCCGTACCGAGGAGCGCATCCTGGCCGACGCGGCGGGCGATATCCGCGAGATCGCCGGGCCACGCAGCGATCTGATCGAGCTGGGCAGCGGCGCCAGCCGCAAGGTGCGCCTGCTGCTCGAAGCGCTGCACCCTGCCAGCTATCTGGGCATCGACATCAGCGAGGACTTCCTGCGCAGCAGCACTCAGCGCCTCGCCGCCGATTACCCGTGGCTGGAGGTGCACGCCGCCTGCACCGATTTCTCCCACGAACTGGCGCTACCCGAGGACTTTGCCAGCGAGCATCCGCTGGTGTTCTTTCCCGGCTCGAGCATCGGCAACTTCACCCCGGAGGAAGCCGCGGCCTTGCTGCGCCACCTGCACGAAGTGCTGCCGGTCGGCGGCGGACTGCTCATCGGCGTCGATCTGGTCAAGCCGCGCGCGGTGCTGGAAGCGGCCTACAACGACCGCGCGCAAGTCACCGCTGCCTTCAATCTGAATCTGCTGCAGCGCATCGGCAATGAGCTGGACAGCGATATCGACCCGTCGCGCTTCGCCCACCACGCCTTCTTCAACGAGGCCGAGTCGCGCATCGAGATGCATCTGGTCAGCCGCCAGGCGCAGGATGTGACCGTCGAGGGCCGGTGCTTCCATTTCGACGCCGGCGAAAGCCTGCATACGGAAAACTCCTACAAATACACGCTGCACTCCTTCGCCGCGCTGGCCGATGGCGCCGGCTTCGACTGCCGCGCGCAGTGGACCGACCCGCGCGAGCTGTTCAGCGTGCACTACCTGCAGCGCCGGTGAACATGCGGTCCGCGTCCCGCCTCCGCGGCCTCTGCCTCGGCCTGCTCGGCCTCTGCGCCAGCGCGACGCTGCCCGCCGCGCAGCCGGAGCTGCGCATCACCCAGTTGCAGCGCTGCGGCGATCTGCTTGCCAAAGGACCATCGAGCTGGTGCCTGCAGGCCAGTGACCCGCTCGACGAGGATGTGCGGGTGCTGCTCGGCGGCCAGCCGATACCCGCCGATCAGCTCGAACGCGATGGTGCGCGCCTGCGCCTGACCCTGCCGGCCGGGCAGCCCAGCGCGCCGCTATGGCTGGAACGTGAGGGTCAACGGAGCAATCCGGTGTGGCTGTCGCGCGGGCGCAGCCAGGTGCTCGCCGCCAGCGACAAGGAAGTCGCCGAAAACATGGACGGGCTGACCACCTACGTCGATCTGGCGAGCCTGATCATCGAGGAAGATCAGGACGGGCTCGCCACCGCGCAACGTCTGGCCGAGAAGTACGGCGCGAAGGTCGTCGGTGCCATCGCGCCGCTCAACACCTACCAGCTGCGCCTGCCGGTGACGAACCTGACCGAGCGCGATGCCATGCTGCTGCGCCTGGGCAGCGAGGTCGGCGTCGATGCCGTGGTGATCGAGGAATCCGGCGCCGAGAGCGGCGAAGCGGAGCCGGGCCGCGCGCGCCGACAGAACCCCGAGTGGGCGGCCAACCGTTTCCTCGATGCGGTGGACTTCTATCGCCGGCATCTTCCGCCGCGTGCGACAACCGGCGAAGGCGAGCCGATCCGCATCGGCGTGATCGAGCGCAACGTGGATTTCGATGCGCCGGGCTTCGCCGGTTACCTGCAACCGTGCGACCCGACGGCGGGCCGCACCTGCCTCTACGCCCGTGACGCCCGCCAGCCCGACGGCCACGGCAGCAGCGTGGCCGGCATTCTCGCGGCGCGTGGCGAGGCGCACGACAGCGGTTTTCTCAGTGCGCTGGATGAAACCGGCCCCGGCTTCGAGGTGATCGTCGAGCGCAACTCCGACGCCGGCATCACCGCCAACATCGCCGCCTCGGTGAATCTGGTGCAGGACGGCGCGCGCATTCTCAACTGGAGCTGGGGCATCCATCGCATCGGCACGCTGAACGTCGAAGGCGAGCCGGTGGACTCATTGCTGCGCTCGGGTATCGCCATGAGCGGGTACGAGGAACTGCTGGAGGAATTCTTCCTCTGGCTGCGCCACGAGCATCCTGACGTGGTGGTCATCAATTCGGCGGGCAACGGCTCGGCCCGCTCCGGGCACGACGATTACCGCCTGCCCTCCTCGTTCATCACCGAGCAGCTGCTGGTGGTCGGCGGCCATCAGCTCAGCAAGCGACGCGGCCTGCCGGTCGAGGACCCGCGCTCGGTGGAAAAACGCCAGTCGTCCAATGTCGACATGCGCGTCGACATCACCGCCGCCGCCTGCATTCGCGCCGCGACGTACGACGGCGAGCCGGGCGAGGTGCATTGCGGCACCTCCTACGCCACGCCGCTGGTGGCCGGCGCGGTGGCGGCCATGCTGTCGATCAACCCGCGCCTGCAACCCGAGCAGTTGCGCGAGCTGTTACGCCGCAGCGCGATGACCATCGGCGCGGACTTCGAGGCCGCCGAAGCGGACGACCTGACCGCACCGATCCTGCCGTCCGAGCGCAACTACCAGCTGGACAACCGCGACGTCGGTCGCTCGGCCCGGCTGGACATGCGCAAGGCACTGGAGCTCGCCGCCGACAGCCTGCGGCACCGCCGCTGAGGCTAGTGGCCGCCGGCGGCCAGACGGTCGAACAGCTCGGGCACCAGCGCACCCTCGCCCTGTTCGCTGAGGCGCTGGCGCAGCGTATCGCTGCCCGGCTCCCGGCCTTCGAGAATCGCCAGCAGGCGCGAGCCGCGTTCGGTCAGCACGAAGTTTTCGCCGTTGCCACCAGCCTCCTCGGGCCGCGAGGCGATGAAGCCGCCCTCGAACAGCAGACGCTCGTAGTCCGCCGCCTCGGCGCGCAGGCTGTCGAGGTTGGGCAGCGGTCGCCCGGCGCTCTCCAGCTCGGCGGCGTAGTCCTCGGCGTAGCGGCGCGGCTTGAAGCTGTCGTTGGCGGACTGCCGGACTTCGTGCAGCAGGCGCAGCAGCAGGTCCCAGTTGTAGCTCATGGCTCGTCTCCCGTGGCTGGTCATCGCCCCGCGGAAAACGAGGCGTCTGCAGTTGGGACTAGTCGGCGCGACGAGGGTTCGCCGCGCGCCAGGCGCTGAACTAAAGCGTGTACGTGGCGATCCACCGTTGCAGAACGCCGAACCGAGGAGAACCGCCATGCGCCATCTGATCGTTCCACTCGCCGTCGCGCTGCTCGCCAGCCCGGGCGCCTACGCCACCTGCACCCCGGATGAGGTCACGGCCAAGGCCGAACAGCTGGCCGAGCGCGTCAACCAGCTGGCGCGCAGCGACCCGCAGCGCGCCAAAGAGATCAACGAGGAAATCCGCGAGATGCAGGCCAAGCGCACCGCCGACCAACTGGGCGACGAATGCCAGGCCTACGACAAGCGCCTGCAGCAGATCGAGCAGGCGGAATCGAAGGTGCAGACCAAGGAGTGAGCACGATCGCCGGCTGTCACTCCGCAGCCGGCTTCTTGCGCTTGAGCGGCGCCAGCCCGTCCTGGCTGACCACCGGCGACGGCGCCGGACGCGGCGAGTTCTTCGGCCGCTTGGCGGCCGGCTTGGCCTTTTTGTCGGCGCTGCCTTTCTTCTTCTCGAGCTTCTTTTTCTTGCTGCCGGCGGCCTTGCCCGAGGCCTTGAGGTTCTTCGGCCCTTGATAGGTGCCTTTGAGCCCCTTGATCACCCGGCGCTCGAAACGCTGCTTGAGGTAGCGCTCGATGCTGGACATCAGGTTCCAGTCGTTGTGGCAGATCAGCGAGATGGCCAGACCTTCGCCGCCGGCCCGCCCGGTACGGCCGATGCGGTGGACGTACTCGTCGCCGGAGCGCGGCATGTCGAAGTTGATGACCAGGTCCATGCCTTCGATATCCAGCCCGCGCGCCGCCACATCGGTGGCGACCAGCACCTTGACGCCGCCCTGCTTGAGGCGCTCGATGGCGAGCTTGCGCTCCTTCTGGTCCTTCTCTCCGTGCAGTACGAAGACCTTGGTGCCGGCGGCAACCAGGTGCCCGTAGAGGCGGTCGGCCTGGGCGCGGGTGTTGGTGAACACCACGGCCTTCTGGTAGGTCTCGTTGGCCAGTAGCCAATGCACCAGCTTTTCTTTATGCGCAATGTCGTCGGCGGTGATGATCTGCTGACGCGTGCCCTCGTTCAGCTCGCTGACACGGTTGAGCTGCAGGTGCAGCGGCTCGCGCAGTACTTGCGCGGCCATCTCGCGCAGGCTCGCACCGCCGCTGGTGGCGGAGAACAGCAGGGTCTGCTGGCGCTTGGCGCACTCGCCGACCAATCGCTGCACGTCTTCGGCGAAACCCATGTCCAGCATGCGATCGGCTTCGTCGAGGATGAGGATTTCCACGTCCTTGAGGATCAGCGTGCCGGCATTCAGGTGCTCGATCAGCCGTCCGGGCGTACCGATCAGCACGTCCGGCACCTTGCGCAGCATGGCGGCCTGCACCTTGAAATCCTCGCCGCCGGTGATCAGCCCGGACTTGATGAAGGTGAACTGCGAGAAGCGCTCGACTTCCTTGAGCGTCTGCTGCGCCAGTTCACGCGTCGGCAGCAGGATCAGCGCCCGCACATCGACGCGCGGCTGTGCATCGCCGATCAGCCGGTTGAGCATCGGCAGCACGAAGGCAGCGGTCTTGCCACTGCCGGTCTGCGCCGTCACGCGCAGGTCCTTGCCCTCCAGCGCCGGGGGGATGGCGGCGACCTGCACGGCGGTCGGCTCGACGAATTTGAGTTCGGCGACTGCCTTGAGCAGGCGTTCGTGCAGGGCGAATTGGTCGAACAAGGGTGCTACCTCGGAAAAGTCGGATAAAAACGGTGGCATAGGTTAACCCGTCTGCCTGGCAAAGGCGCGATTACGTAACGGCGGCATATTCTGCAAGCGCAACTGACGCTAAGCTGAGCACACGGCTTAATTCCATGAGGACCGAACATGCTCAAGCACACGCGTATCGGCGTTGCGGTCGCTCTGACCGCCCTGCTCGGTGCAATCCCTGCGGTCCAGGCTCAGCCGCCGCACGACGGCAAACCAGGCCGGGGCGAAAAGGGCAACAATCATGCGCCGCGTTATGATCAGGACTATCGCCGCCACGGCCCGTCGGTCGATCTCGGCGATGTACGCATCACCCTGCGCAGCCATCGCGATCTGCTGGCGCCGGTTTCCGCTCTGCCGCCGGGCATCTCGAAGAATCTGGCGCGCGGCAAGCCGCTGCCGCCGGGTATTGCGAAGAAGATGGACGGCCGCCTGCTGAGCCACCTGCCTTACTACCCAGGCTACGAGTGGCGTCAGGTCGGCCGCGATGTGGTGCTGATCGCCATCGCCACCGGCATCGTCTACGAGATTCTGGACAACGTACTCGACTGAGCGGCGCCGCTGGCGCTCAGCGCGGCTCGCAGGTGAGCTGGATGCGCAGGCGGAGAATCTCGCGCTTGAACTTGGCGGTCAGGATCTTCTGCTCGCCGGGCTGGATCTCGGTGCGGCGGGTTCGCGGCGCCTCCGGTCCATTGCGGAACACCACGGTGCAGCGTGCGACGGTTTGCCCGTGGTTATGCAGCTGCAGGCCGGCCATGTCGCGGTCGATGGTTTCGGCAGAGGCCATGATCTCGGCCCCGTTGAGCTGCTGGTCGAGGTCGACTGGATAGGTCGCCGCCAGCGCGGTGAGCGGCAGCCAGGCCAGCAACAGGTAGCAACGTCGTTTCATTTCGGCTGTCTCCAACAGGGGGCGGCCAGCGTAACAGACCTACGGCACAGGAAGACCAGGGAATGAAAGGGCCTCGCGTGACACTGGAGCAATGGCGCACCCTGCAGGCGGTGATCGACCACGGCGGCTTTGCCCAGGCGGCGGAAGTGCTGCACCGTTCGCAATCGTCCGTCAGCTATACCGTCGCGCGCATGCAGGAACAGCTCGGCGTGCCTCTGCTGCGCATCGAAGGCCGCAAGGCAGCGCTCACCGAAGCCGGCGAAGTGCTGCTGCGTCGCTCGCGACAACTGGTGACCCAGGCCAGTCAGCTGGAAGAACTCGCCCACCACATGGAGCAGGGCTGGGAGGCCGAGGTACGGCTGGTGGTTGACGCCGCCTATCCCAACGCCAAGCTGATCCACACGCTCACCGAATTCATGCCCAAGAGCCGCGGCTGCCGGGTGCGTCTGCGCGAGGAAGTGCTGTCCGGCGTCGAGGACGTGCTCAAGGACGGCTCCGCCGATCTGGCGATCAGCGCGCTCGATATCACCGGCTACCTGGGCGCGGAACTGAGCACCGTCGAGTTCATTGCCGTGGCGCACGCCCAACACCCGCTGCATCAACTGGGCCGCAAACTCAGTGTGCAGGATCTGCAGAGCCAGATGCAGGTGGTGGTGCGCGACACCGGCGCACGCCAGCCGCGCGACAGTGGCTGGCTGGGCGCCGAGCAGCGCTGGACGGTCGGCAGCCTGGCGACCTCCGTGGCGTTCGTCAGCAGCGGCCTGGGCTTCGCCTGGTTGCCGCGGCACATGATCCTGCGCGAGCTGGCCGAGGGTGTGCTGGTGCCGTTGCCGCTGATTCAGGGCGGCATCCGCCGGCCGCTGTTCTATCTCTACACCAACCCCGACAAGCCGCTCGGCCCCGCCACACGGATTCTCATCGAGCTATTCAGGACGTACGATGGTGAGCAATCTGCCGCCAGCGGCTGATCGTCATTGCCACCATCAGGAAAACCACCATGCTCAAACGCCTCGCCCTCGCCGCTTGTTCCATGCTGCTCGCCGGCCAGCTGCTGGCCGCCGACAATCCGCACGTCCTGCTCACCACGAGCCTGGGTGAAATCGAGCTGGAACTCGACGCCGAGAAAGCGCCGATCAGTGTCGAGAATTTCCTCGGTTACGTGGAAAGCGGTTTCTACGACGACACCGTATTCCACCGTGTGATTCCCGGCTTCATGATCCAGGGCGGCGGCTTTGGCGAAGGGCTGAACCAGAAGCCTACTCGCGAGCCGATCAAGAACGAGGCCGACAACGGCCTGCACAACGTGCGTGGCACCATCGCGATGGCGCGCACGCAGAACGTCAACTCGGCGACCAGCCAGTTCTTCATCAACCACCGCGACAACGACTTCCTCGACAACGGCGCGCGCGATTTCGGCTACGCCGTGTTCGGCAAGGTGGTGCGCGGCATGGACGTGGTCGACCAGATCGCCCAGGTACCGACCGGCAATCGCAGCATGATGCAGAACGTGCCGCTGACGCCGGTGAAGATCGTCAGCGCCAAGAAGCTCTGACCCCCTCCGATGACCGGCCTCGCCGGTCATCTCGCTTGCGGCAACGACGCGGCGGCCGAGCCGCTGCGCCCATCCGCGCACTGCTCTGCTACAGGAGATCGCGTAATGAGTGCCCCACAAAGCCCCCTCAATACCCCCGAAGGCCAGGCCCAGCTGCTACAGGACCTGCTCAGCGCCGAGCGTGCCGGTGCCAAGGTTGCCGGCGAATCGCTGCAGCAGGCCACCGATCCGCAGCAGCGCGAGCTGCTGGAGCAGATTCGCCAGGGCGAGATCGACAGTTGCAAGCTGCTGCTCAATTGCCTCAAGCACCTGGGTCTGGAGCCGAACCGGGACACCGGCGCCTTCTACGGCAAGGCCATGGCCATCGAATCGCTGGACGAGCGCCTGCCCTTCGTCGATCGCGGTCAGCAGTGGGTCATCCGCAAACTGCGTGAGTACCTGCCCGGCTGCGACGACCCGCTGCTGCGCAGCGAGCTGGAGCAGATGCTGCGTATTCACGAAGAGAACAGCGCAGCGTCGCACTGATTTTTTCTCTTCGCGCCTAGTCGGTGCGTGCCTATTGCGCCGTCAGTCAGCCTGCCGATACGGCAACGCCTGGCGTGCCGCCTCGGCATAGGCCTGTACACCCGCGCGTTCCTGAGTGAGGAATTCGGCCACCGCGGCACGCAAGCCGGGATGCGCCAGATAGTGCCAGGAGCGCGTGATCACTGGCTCGAAACCGCGAATCAGCTTGTGCTCGCCCTGGGCGCCGGCATCGAAACGCTGCCAGCCGGCGGCAATCGCCTGTTCGATGCCCTGGTAGAAACAGGTCTCGAAATGCAGCCGATCGAACTCACCCAGGCAGCCCCAGTAGCGGCCGTATAACACCTCGCCATCGGTGAGGCTGAAGGCCATCGCGACCGGCCGCCCATGCTGGCGCGCCAGCACCACGCGAATGGCCTGCGGCATGCGTTCGGCCAGCAGGCTGAAGAATGTCCGCGTCAGGTACGGCGCCTGCCCGCGCACGTGGTAGGTATTGGCATAACAGGCGTAGACGAAATCCCACTGTGCCTCGCTGAGCTGGTCGCCGCCCAGCCAGTCGAATTCGACGCCCTGAAGCGCCACCTGCTCACGCTCCTTGCGCAGCTGCTTGCGCTTGCGCGATGCGAGCGCGTCGAGGAAATCCTGGAAATCGCGATAGCCCCGGTTGTGCCAGTGAAACTGGCAGCCGATCCGCTCCAGCCAGCCGGCACGTCCACTCAGCACCGCGTCGGCCGCCGCATCGGTGAAGTTCAGGTGCAGCCCGGAAACGCCCTGGCTGGGCAGCGTTTCCGTCAGCTCGTCGAGCATCGCGCCGTGCGCCGGCAGATCACCCAGCAGGCGCGCGCCGTGCACCGGGCTGAACGGCACGGCGCAGAGCAGCTTGGGATAGTAGGCGATGCCGGCCCGCTGGCAGGCATCGGCCCAGGCCCAGTCGAACACGTATTCGCCGTAGGAGTGGCTCTTGCGGTACAACGGCAGCGCCGCCAGCAGCTCGCCCCGCGCATCGCGCAGCAGCTGATGCGCCGGCTGCCAGCCGGTACCGGCGCCGACACTGCCGCTATCCTCCAGCGCCGAGAGGAAGGCATGGCGTACGAACGGCTGCGCCGAGGGCAGCAAGGCGTCCCAGCTGGCGGGGTCGAGGTCGACGAGTCGGGAAAGGGTCTGGATAGGCATGCCGGGCAGTCTGGCCCGTCGCACAGACGAAAAAAAGCCCCGCCTGGGGCGGGGCTCAAGGGAGCATCACGGATGAAGTGATGTTTAGAACACGTACTGGCCACGGATCACGAAGCCGTCGCCGTCGTCGTCGCCTTCGTAGTTGGTGATGCCATCGGTCTTGGCCTTGACGTAGGTGGCGCTCAGCTTCACCGCTTCGTTGACGTACCAGTTGACGCCCAGGTTGTGCGTCTTGCCGTCGACTTCGCCGACATCGCGCAGACCGGTGCCGTAATCGACCACACCGGCCACGGCGCCGACGCCGTTGTCGTCTTCAACGCTGAAATCGTCATAGCGGTAGAACACTTCCCACGCGCCGATCTGCTTGTTCTCCGGCTTGATCGCGTCGAACTTGCCGAGCTTGTAGCCGCGGGCCTCGCCGGTCAGGGTGTAGGCAGCCTGTACGTAGAAACCATCGGCTTCGATGTCTTCTGCCGCGTTATCGGCCTCCAGGGTGCGCTTCATGTACTCGCCCTGCAGGGACAGCGGGCCGGTTGCCCAGGCCAGTTCAGCACCCCAGGCGGTGTCCTTGTCCCAGTCGCCGGCATCGGAGTTGTTGTAGCCACCGAACGCGCCGCGGTTGCCGCTGTTAGCTTCGGTGCCGCCTTCGGTATCCACACCGCGCATGCCCATGCGGCTGCGGAAGCGTGCATCGTAGCCATCGTCGTCGGCGTTGCGCTGGGCGAAGTTCAGACCCAGGTGCAGGACGTTGCCGGCTTCGTGCAGCGGGGCGAAGACACCGCGCAGGTTGAGCTGCTTGGTGCTCTGGCCGTTGTCATCGCCGTTGTCCTTGGCGCTCAGGGTTGCGGCACCGAACAGCGAGTCGCCAGCAGTGGCGGCCACTTCGATACCCATGCCGTTCTGGTGACCGTTGACCCATTCCATCAGGTCATAAACCGAGTTGCGCTCCGGCGCGGTGACCCACTTGGAGCTGGTGGCCTTCTCCAGACCGAAGATGGGGTCGAAGCGGCCGAAGCGGATTTCGACCGGCTTGAAGCCGGTGTAGGTGATCGACGCTTCGTCGAAGTAACCGTCGTCGCTGCTGCCGGCGTTGTGCGCCAGGTCATAGCTGAGCAGGTACTTCCAGTCCTTGTAGGCGACGCCCGAAACTTCGATGAACGCACGGCGGAAATAGGAGGCATCCTGACTGCCGCCATCTTCGGTGTAAAAACCGTCGAACTGGCTGTAGTCGGCCTGCAGGCGACCACCGAGCTTGAAGCTGAATTCCTTGTCCGCTGTGGCTACTTCCAGGCCACCCTTGGTCTTGATAACGATATCGGCGCCATCGGTGGTGACGGTACCGGCGAAAGCCTGGGCGGAAACGGCCAGAGCCAGAGCGCTGGCGGCGAAACCGGCGAAGTGCTTACGGATCATCCAAAATTCCCCTTTATGTTTAGCGTCGGAAACACACGAGATGGGCTCTTTGTGTTGGGGGGAATCTTGGCGACGACTTATTGCAGCCAAGTGGCTGTTAGATAAAGGTTTTATGACACCGGAACTTTCCTGCGAGGCGCATTCCAGAGCGTCCTGGCACGGTCGGCAGCCCTCTTGAGGCGCCGCAGCGGCGCCATCAGTCGGCCGACTTTCGCTCGGCCGGCCGCCGTGCGCCGGCCACCAGCTTGTCGATTGCCTTGGCCGCCGCCGCCATACCGAAGCTGGCGGTGACCATCATCACCGCACCGAAACCACCGGCACAGTCGAGCTTGACGCCTTCGCCAACGAAGCTCTTGCTCTGGCACACGCCGCCATCGGGCTTGGGGTAACGCAGCTGCTCGGTGGAGAACACGCAGGGCACGCTGTAGCTGCGTCCCGGCGTGCGCGAGAAGTTGTATTCGCGACGCAGCAGGGCGCGCACCTTGGCCGCCAGCGGGTCGTTGAAGGTCTTGTTCAGGTCGGCGACCTGGATCTGCGTCGGGTCCACCTGCCCGCCCGCACCACCGGTGGTGACGATCTGGATCTTGCGCCGCTTGCACCAGGCGATCAGCGCCGCCTTGGCCGGCACGCTGTCGATGCAGTCGATGACGCAATCCAGGTTTTCGGTGATGTACTCGGCCATCGTCTCGCGGGTGACGAAGTCCGCCACCGCATGCACGCGGCAAGACGGATTGATGGCATGAATGCGCGCAGCCATTTCGTCCACCTTGGGCTTGCCCACGGCCCCCTCGACGGCTTGGATCTGCCGGTTGGTGTTGGTGATGCAGACGTCGTCCAGATCGAACAGGCTGATCTCGCCGACACCGCTGCGCGCCAGCGCCTCGGCCACCCAGGAGCCGACTCCACCGATGCCGACCACCGCGACGTGAGCAGCCGCCAGCCGCTCGAGACCGATGCGGCCATACAAGCGGGCGATGCCGCCGAAACGCTGTTCATCGATAGACATGCCGACTCCCCGGAAAAAGACCCGCCGATTATAAGACCTCGCCGCGCCACAACCACCGCAGCCGAGCGTCACCGCCGCCACGGCTTTGCTTTAATATGGCGCCCTTTCCCCGCCGTACCGGAGCCGTGATGACCGCCCCCGCCCTCTCCCCGACGCTCGAACTCGCCTGCGAGCTGATCAACCGTCCGTCCGTCACGCCGCTGGACGAAGGCTGCCAGCAGCTGATGAGCCAGCGCCTGGCGGCCTGCGGCTTCGCCATCGAGCCGATGCACATCGAGGACGTGGAGAATTTCTGGGCGATCCGCGGCAACGAAGGCCCGGTGCTGTGCTTCGCTGGCCACACCGACGTGGTGCCGACCGGCCCGCTGCAGGCCTGGCAGAATCCGCCGTTCAGCGCGCGCATCGACGACGCGGGCATGCTCCACGGGCGCGGCGCCGCGGACATGAAAGGCAGCCTGGCGGCGATGATCGTCGCGGTGGAGCGTTTCACTGCTGACTATCCGCAGCACCAGGGACAGATCGCCTTCCTCATCACCAGCGACGAGGAAGGCCCCGCGCACCACGGCACCAAGGCGGTGGTCGAGCGCCTGCGCGAACGTGGCCAGCGGCTGGACTGGTGCATCGTCGGCGAGCCGTCGAGCACCGCACTGGTCGGCGACGTAGTGAAGAACGGTCGCCGCGGCTCGCTCGGCGGCACGCTGACCGTGCGCGGCCAGCAGGGCCATGTCGCCTATCCGCACCTGGCGAAGAACCCGATCCACCTGGCCGCGCCGGCGCTCGCGGAACTCGCCGCCGAGCACTGGGACGATGGCAATGCGTTCTTCCCACCGACCAGCTTCCAGATTTCCAACCTCAACGCCGGCACCGGCGCGACCAATGTCATCCCCGGCACGCTGGAAGCGGTGTTCAACTTCCGTTTCTCCACCGAATCCACCGTCGAGCAGCTGCAGCAGCGCACCGCCGCCATTCTCGACAAGCACGGCCTGGACTGGAGCATCGACTGGGCACTGTCGGGCTTGCCCTTCCTTACCGAGCCGGGTGCGCTGCTCGACGGCGTGGCCAAGGCGATCCGCAGCGTCACCGGTCGCGAGACCACGCCGTCCACCAGCGGCGGCACCTCGGACGGACGCTTCATCGCCACCCTCGGCACCCAGGTGGTCGAGCTTGGACCGGTCAACGCGACGATTCATCAGGTCGACGAGCACATCCTCGCCAGCGACCTCGATCTGCTCACCGAAATCTACTACCAGACCCTGGTGAACCTGCTCGCATGCTGATCTGCCCGATCTGCCAGGCGCCGCTGAGTGCGGTCGACAATGGGGTCATCTGTCCGGCCAATCACCGTTTCGACCGTGCGCGCCAGGGCTATCTCAATCTGCTGCCGGTACAACACAAGAACAGCCGCGATCCGGGCGACAACCAGGCGATGGTCGAGGCGCGCCGACGCTTCCTCGACGGCGGCCACTACGCGCCGCTGGCCCGGCGTCTGGCCGAACTTGCGACCGAACGCGCACCGCGGCGCTGGCTGGACATCGGCTGCGGCGAGGGCTACTACACCGCCCAGCTCGCAGCGGCGCTGCCGCGGGCTGAGGGCTATGCACTGGACATTTCCCGCGAGGCGATCAAGCGTGCCTGCAAGCGGGCGCCGCAACTCGAGTGGCTGGTGGCGAGCATGGCCCGCGTGCCGCTGGCCGACGCCAGCTGCGATCTGGCGGCGAGCGTGTTCAGCCCGCTCGACTGGAACGAAGCCCGCCGCGTGCTGACATCCGGCGGCGTGTTGTTGCGTATGGGGCCGACGCGCGAGCACCTCTGGGAGCTGCGCGCACGGTTGTATGACGAAGTGCGCGACTACGATGACGAAAAGCACCTGGCGCTGATCCCGGACGGCATGCACCTGGCGCATAGCGAAACGCTCAGCTACGCGCTGCAACTGGACGATGCGCAGGCGCGCGCCGACCTGCTGGCGATGACGCCGCACGGCTGGCGCGCCAGCGCCGAGCGCCGCGCCGCGGTGATCGATACAGCGCTGAGCGTGCGGGTTGCGATACGCTACGACCTGATCCAGCGCGACTGACCTCCGCCCCATACAAGGCCACCGACATGCGTCAACCGGACATCGAGATCTACCTCAGGGACGCCAGCCAGGACGCTGTCGGCGCTTGGCTGGAACAGGCCATCGGCGCCTGTACGCCCTGGCAGCAGAAAGGTCAGACCTTCAAGTGCAGCGCCGCCGGCATTCCGGTGCTCTGGTTGCCGAAGGCGGTCGGCAAATGGCACTGCCTGTTGCTGGAAAGCGACGCCACACCGTGGGAAGACGACCTCGCCTGCGCGCGTGCCGCACACCAGGCGCTGGGCGTGGAAATCCGTTGTGCGCCAGGCGGCTGGCAGGAAGAAGAAGCCGACGACGAAGCCGATCGCTGGATACGCATCAGCACCGATGGCGAGCAGGAAATCGTCTGGCGCACGGGCTGATCCGCGGCTGGCGCCGATGCCCCTGAAAAGCACAAAGCCCGTCATCAAGACGGGCTTTGCGTTTGCGCGAGCGAAGCTCAGACGCCGGCAACGTCCTCGGCCTGCAGGCCCTTCTGGCCCTGGATCACCGAAAATTCCACCTGCTGACCCTCGGTCAGCGAGCGGTGGCCCTCGCCACGAATCGCGCGGTAATGCACGAACACGTCGGCACCGTTACCCCGCTGAATGAATCCATAGCCTTTTGCATCGTTGAACCACTTGACGGTTCCGGTCTCGCGTTCAGCCATTACCCACACTCCAACTCGCTTTTTGTTATTCCTCTGACGAGGGGCTTATCGGTGCTGCGCCATAGAGGCTACTGAGACGGGCAGCCACCGTCGCCGGAGTATAAAACAACGCCCGTGGCTGTCAGCCCCCATTTCTCCCGGTATCGGGCGGTGGCCAGGGCCGCCGGTTCAGGCCGCCCTGCGCCGGCGCCAGAGCCACAGGGCCAGCGCCGCCAGCGTCAGCAGCAACGGCACCAGCACGATATTGGCGAACTTGAGCGTCCGCCCCAGCGCCTCGATATCGGCATTGAGCTGGTAGCGCACCTCGCGCAGTTCCTTGCGGATACGCAGCTTTTCCTGCAGGAACTGCTGCAGTGCGCTTTCCTGCTCGGCAGTCAGTTCCAGCGCCTGCTCCGGGTCGCTGCTCTGCAGCTCGGCTAGTTTCTGCTCGGTGGCGGCCAGCCGTTGCTGGAGCACCTCTTCCTGCTCGCGGAAGCGGTTCTCCGCCTGACGCTGCAGCTCCTCGACCACCACGAACGGCCGCGTGAAGCGACCGCGCGAACGCACGCTGATCAGCGCGTCGGTGCCCGACAGGTTGTCCAGCGCGTTGATCACGAAGGCACCGTTGTCGGCCCACGGCTGCGGCACGCGCTGGCCGAAGAAGTCCTGCACCTGTACCCACATGCGATCGCTGAGCAGGTCGGTATCGGCGATCACGATCACGTTGATGCGCTCGCTCTCGGCAAGGCCGTCCTTGCGCCCCTCGATGCCGTCGGGGAATGCCGTCTTCGCCGGCCCCTGGATGCGCGCGCCGAGCGTGTAACGCTGGCCGCTCGGGTCCAAGCCGCGCAGCAGAGTTTCCGGGTTGTCCAGCGTGACGAAGCGCTGCGCCTCCACCGGCATGGCGTAGGTCGAGCTGTGCAGCAGCGGCGTGAAGGTCGTTCCGGCGCCCTCCAGCGGTTCGAGGATACCGGCGCTGGCCAGCGTCAGGTTTTCCAGCGAGGCGGTGGTGACGTCCTGCGCGTCGACGGCCGCGTGTGGCAGGCTCAGCCAGCCCGGATGGCGCACCGGTCGGCGTTCGGCGCCCACGCCCACGGACATCGCGTAGGAGGCATCGGCAATCACCTGCCCCGGCAGCAACCGCGCGCCCCAGGCCTTGAGCAGCGGCTCCAGATCGGAGGCGCGATCCTCGGCCGCCTCGCCCGGACCGAAGCTCATGCCCGGATCGGCTTCGCTGAACGGATCGACGAATGCCAGCAGCTTGCCGCCGCGCAGCACGAACTGATCGATGGCGTACAGCGTCTGCTCCGGCAGCTGCTTGGGATGGATCAGCAGCAGCACCGAGACATTCGCCGGGATCATGTCGATGTCGCGCTTGAGGCTCTCGATATGGAACAGCTGGCGCACTTCCTCCAGCACCATCCACGGCGGCGTCGCCTGCTGGGTGCGCATGTCGAAGCCACCGTTGATCTGCAGGTCGGAAAGCACGCCAACCACCGGCAGTTCGGCCTTCGCCAGGCTCTGCACCAGACGGCTGATCTCGTATTCGAGAAACTCCTCCTGGTCCAGCGGGAAGAACGGGATGATCTGCGTCATGCCCTCGGCGTTACGCCCGGCCAGGCCGAAGTAAATCTTGTCGCCACCCTGGTTCAGCGGCACCGCCTGCAGGCCGAACTCGGCGGCGCGATCCTCGTCCTCGGAGAACGGCTGCGGATCGATCACCTGCAGCTTCAGCTTGCCGCCCGAGGCGCGCTCGTAGGCGCGCAGCATTTCCTCGACGCGCCGCGCGTAGTTGCGCAGCTGCACCAGCTCCTTGGCGGTTTCATCGGAATAGAAGAAGTGCAGCTCGATCGGCTCCTGCAGGCTGTCGAGAATGCGCTCGGTGCCCTCGGAGATGGTGTAGAGCTTCTGCTCGGTCAGATCCAGCCGTGCATTGGTGAACAGCACGCCGGACAGCCCGTTGAACACCAGGAATGCCAGCGCGATCAGCAGCAGCCCGGCACCGGAATAGATGACTCGTTTCATGGCGGTTCCTCAGGCGGCTTTCTTCAGATCGACGACCACAGCGGTGGCGGCCAGCCAGGCGACGATCAGCGTGACGAAATACAGCAAGTCGCGCAGGTCGATCACGCCCTTGCTGATGGAGTCGAAGCGCACCAGGAAGCTCAGCGAAGCGACTGCATCGATCAGCCACTGCGGTGCCCAGGCAAAGGCATCGAGCACCATCGGCAGGCCGCTGACGATGAACAGGAAGCACACCGCAACCGCGAGGATGAAGGCGATCACCTGGTTCTTCGCCAGCGCCGACATGCACGAGCCGATGGCCAGGAAGGCGCCGGCCAGCAGCCAGCTGCCGAAGTAGCCCGCGACGATCGCGCCATTGTCCGGCTCGCCCAGGTAGTTGACGGTGATGACCATCGGAAAGGTCAGCAGCAACGCGATACCGGCGAACACCCAGGCGGCGAGGAACTTGCCGGTCACCGCCTCGAAACGGGTGATCGGCAGCGTCATCAGCAGCTCGATGGAGCCGGATTTGCGCTCCTCCGCCCACAGGCGCATGGCGACGGCCGGAATCAGGAACAGGTACAGCCAGGTATGGAAGCTGAAGAACGGCGTGAGATCGGCCTGGCCGCGCTCGTAGAAGCCGCCCAGGTAGAAGGTGAACACGCCCGACAGCACCAGAAAGATCAGGATGAACACGTAGGCGAGCGGCGTGGCGAAATAGCTGGCCAACTCGCGCTTGAAGATAATCGGCAACTGGCTCATTGCGCCTCCCCGCGGGTCAGAGTACGGAACACCTCATCCAGCCGGCCGCGCTCGACGTCCAGCTCCTTCACCGCCCAGCCACGCTGGCTGATCAGCGCATTGACCTGCGGGAAGATCACCTGCCCCGGCTGCGCCAGCACGGTCAGGCTGGCGTCGCTGCGGTTGGTCTCCACCCCGGCGACACCCGGCAGCGCCGCCAGCGCATCGGCATCCAGCGCGCCGTCGCCGACCAGCGTTACCGCCTGGTGGTATTTCGAGCGTCCTTCCAGCTCCAGCGGCGTACCGTCAGCCACCAGTCGGCCGCCGGCGATCACCAGCGCGCGGGTGCACACGGCACTGACCTCTTCGAGAATGTGCGTGGAGATGATCACGATCTTGTCATGTGCCAGCCCTTGGATCAGCTCGCGCACCTGATGCTTCTGGTTCGGGTCGAGGCCATCGGTGGGCTCGTCGAGGATAAGCACGCGCGGATCGTGGAGGATCGCCTGTGCCAGTCCGACCCGGCGCTTGAAGCCCTTGGAAAGCGTCTCGATGGACTGGCCGAGCACCTTTTCCAGCTCCACCTGCGCGACCGCCGCCTCGACCCGCTGGCGCTTGGCTGCGCCGCGGAAGCCGCGCACCTCGGCGATGAACTCGAGGAAGCCGCGCACGCTCATGTCGCCGTAACAGGGCGCGCCTTCGGGCAGATAGCCGATCTGGCGCTGGGCCTGCAGCGTCTGCGTCTGGATATCGTGGCCGAAGATGCTGGCGCTGCCGGAGGTCGGCGCGAGAAAACCGGTCAGCATCTTCATGGTGGTGGACTTGCCGGCGCCGTTCGGGCCGAGAAAGCCCAGCACCTCGCCCGGCTGGACGCTGAACGACAAGGCATCCACCGCCGTGTGCTGGGCGAATCGTTTCGTCAGACTTCTTAATTCGATCATGAGGGTCTGTTCCTGGCTCTCACCCTGCTGGAAGGTCCGCCCCGTTCGTCGAGACGACCCGATGCGGGCAGGACTATAAGGAGAGGCCGGACAGCATTGCAACGGCCGCGCGTGCGCGGACCGTCAGCCGCCCGCATTGAGCGTTTCGCCCTGCGTGGTAAGCGGTTACGGCGCGGATTCGTCGTCCGCGTCGGGGACTGCAGGTTCCAGCAGATCGTCGAAATCGGTCTTGAGTCCCTGCTCCATGCCGTCCAGCTCGGCGAGCAGGCTGCGAAAACTGGTCTGCTCGCGCGGCTCGTCCTGTGGTTCCTCGGCGGCCAGATCGGCCCGTGCCTGCAGATCGGCCGGCACGGCCGCGTCTTCCTCATCCACCACCGGCCGCAGTTCCGGCTCCATTTCGCGCAGCACCGCCAGCGGCGGTAGTTCGTCGAGATTCTTCAGGTTGAAGTGGTCGAGAAACTGGCGCGTGGTGGCGAACATCGCCGGCCGCCCCGGGACGTCGCGATGACCGACCACGCGGATCCACTCGCGCTCCAGCAGCGTCTTGACGATCTGGCTGTTGACCGCCACGCCGCGGATGTCCTCGATCTCGCCACGGGTGATCGGCTGGCGATAGGCGATCAGCGCAAGGGTTTCCAGCAGCGCGCGCGAGTAACGCTGCGGGCGCTCCTCCCACAAGCGGCCGACCCACGGTGCGAAACGCTCGCGCACCTGCAGGCGGTAGCCACTGGCAACCTCCTTCAGCTCGAAGGCGCGGCCCTTGCAGGACTTTTCCAGCACGTCCAGCGCTTTCTTCAGCTGCGCCGAAGATGGCCGCTCGGCCTCCTCGAACAGCTCGGCGAGGCGTTCCAGCGACTGCGGCTTGCCCGAGGCGAGCAGAAAGGCTTCGAGCAGCGAAGCGAGGTCCTTGGGATCGGACAGGTCCACGGATGACTCCTGACTTGAGCTATTCGGTACGGCTGCGCACGTGGATCGGCGCGAAGGGCTCATTCTGCACCAGCTCGACCAGCGATTCCTTGATGAGTTCGAGCACCGCCATGAAGGTCACGACGACGCCGAGGCGCCCTTCCTCGACACGAAACAGCGCGACGAACGGCACGAAAGCGCCACCCTTGAGCCGTTCCAGCACTTCGCTCATGCGTTCGCGGGTCGAGAGCGCCTCGCGCGTCACCTGATGGCTCTCGAACATGTCGGCGCGACGCAGCACCTCGGCCATCGACACCAGCAATTCTTCCAGGCTGACATCCGGCAACAGCTTGCGCGCACGCGCCTCGGGGGCATCCAAGCGCGGCATGTGCAGTTCGCGACCGACGCGCGGCAGCTCATCCAGATCTTCGGCGGCTGCCTTGAAGCGTTCGTATTCCTGCAGACGGCGGATCAGCTCGGCGCGAGGATCGTCTTCCTCCTCGGCGGCTTCGGCCGAGCGCGGCAGCAACATACGCGACTTGATCTCGGCGAGCATGGCGGCCATCACCAGGTATTCGGCGGCCAGCTCCAGGCGCACGCTCTTCATCAGCTCGACGTAGCCCATGTACTGGCGGGTGATTTCCGCCACCGGAATATCGAGGATGTCGATGTTCTGCTTGCGGATCAGGTACAGCAGCAGGTCGAGCGGCCCCTCGAAGGCTTCGAGGAACACCTCCAGCGCATCCGGCGGAATGTACAGGTCCAGCGGCAGCTCGGTGACGGCCTCGCCGTACACCAGCGCCAGGCGCAGCTGCTCGCCGGGCTGGCTCGATTCGACGTCAGGCGTCTCGGTTTTTTGCATGGAAGTCTCCGCGCGCGGCTCAGCGATAGCCGAGGCCCATTGCCTGGCGGACCTCGACCAGCGTCTCGCGCGCCTCGTCGCGGGCACGCTCGGCACCGTCGGCAAGGATACTGCGCACCAGATCGGTGTTCTGCTCGTAGTCCAGCGCGCGCTCCTGCAGCGGCGCCAGCTCGGCGCGAATGGCGTCGATCAGCGGCGCCTTGCATTCCAGGCAGCCGATACCGGCACTGCGGCAACCCTGCTCGGCCCACTGGCGCACCGCCTCGTCCGAATGCGTGACATGCATCTGCCACACCGGGCAGCGCGTCGGTTCGCCCGGGTCCTGGCGATGTCCGCGTGCCGGATCGGTGGGCATGCGGCGGATTTTCTCGGCGACCTCCTCGGACGTGTCGCGCAGGAAGATCGCGTTGCTGTTGGACTTGGCCATCTTGCCGCCGTCGAGGCCGGATATCTTCGGCGCATCGCTCAGCAGAGCCTGCGGCTCGGGCAGCAGCAGCTTGCCACAGCCTTCGAGGTAACCGTACAACCGCTCCTGATCACTGAGGGTAATGGTTTGCTGCTCCTTGATGATGGCGCGCGCGGTGCCCAGCGCCTCCACGTCGCCCTGCTCCTGATAGCTCTTGCGCAGGCTGGTATAGAGCTTGGCGGTCTTCTTGCCGAGCCTGCGGATGGCCGCCTCGGCCTTGTCCTCGAAATCTGCCTCGCGCCCGTACAGGTGATTGAAGCGTCGGGCCACGTCACGGGCGAACTCGATATGCGGCAGCTGGTCGGCGCCCACCGGCACCAACCCAGCTCTGTACAGCAGGATGTCCGCCGCCTGCAGCAGCGGATAGCCGAGGAAACCGTAGGTATCGAGCTCCTTGTGCTGCAGGTGCTGTTGCAGCTCCTTGTAGGACGGCACCCGCTCCAGCCAGCCCAGCGGGCAGATCATCGACAACAGCAGGTGCAGCTCGGCGTGCTCGGGCACATGAGACTGGATGAACAGGGTCGCCGAACTCGGGCTGACGCCGGCAGCCAGCCAGTCCACCGCCATGTCCATCACGTGCTGGGCAATCGCGCCGCTGGCTTCGTAGTCGGTGGTCAGCGCGTGCCAGTCGACGATGCAGAAGTAGCACTCGTACTCGTGCTGCAGGCGGGTCCAGCTCTTCAGCACGCCGTGGTAGTGGCCCAGGTGCAGACGGCCGCTGGGGCGCATGCCGGATACCACACGCCGCTGCGAATCGATGGAACTCAAAAGGCGGTCCTTGTCGGATGGAGAGAACGCAACGGGCTCAGGCCATGAACGGCGCGGGATCGCCGCAGCCGACCCGCATCACCTGCGGCTGGTCATCCACCAGACTGACCACGGTGGAGGCTTCGACTCCACCGTAACCGCCGTCGATGATCAGGTCCACCTGATGCTCGAGGGCGTCGCGCATCTCGTACGGATCACTCATCGGCAGCTCGTCACCCGGCAGGATCAGACTGACGCTCATCAGCGGCTCGCCCAGCTCCGCCAGCAGTGCCTGGGCGATCGGCTGTGCAGGTACGCGCAGACCGATGGTGCGACGCTTGGGATGCAGGAGCATGCGCGGCACTTCGCGGGTGGCCGAAAGAATGATGGTGTATGGCCCCGGGAGGTGCGTCTTGAGCAGCCGGAAGGCTGCGGTATCGACCTTGGCAAACATGCCGAGCTGCGACAGGTCGCGGCAGGCCAGGGTGAAGTTGTGCTTGTCGTCCAGCTGGCGCAGCCGGCGGATGCGTTCGATACCGGACTTGTTGCCTATCGAGCAGCCCACGGCATAACTCGAATCGGTCGGATAGACCACCACCCCACCCTGGCGGATGATCTCCACGGCCTGCTTGATCAGCCGCGGTTGCGGATTATCCGGGTGAATCTGGAAAAACTGACTCATGGCGACTCCCTGTTCAGCTGGCAGCAGATCTGCGGCACTCATGATCGAAACATCTCCATAGCGGCGACAAATCCTCCGGCAAAGGGCGGTACAGCCCCAGCTCGGACCAATCGCCCGGCGCGTGAAAATCGCTGCCGGCACTGGCCTTCAGGCCAAACTCGCGCGCCAGAATCGTCAGCCCGCCCACCTGGTCGAGCGGTTGCATACCGTTGACCACTTCCAGCGCATGGCCGCCCGCCTGGACGAAATCGGTCACCAGTCGGCGGCGCTTGCTGCGTGTGAAGGCGTACTGCCAGGGATGCGCAAGGCTGATCCAGGCATCGGCTTCACGCAGCGTTGTCACGGTCTGTTCGAGGCTCGGCCAGTGCTGCTTCACATCGCCCAGCTTGCCCGCCCCCAGCCACTTGCGGAACGCCTCCGCGCGATCGCGCACATGGCCGGCGCGCACCAGGAATTCGGCGAAATGCGGCCGGGCCGGCGCGTTGCCGCTGTCGCCCAGCTCCTGCTGCACTGCCCGCGCGCCGTCCAGCGCGCCGGGCATGCCCTTGGCCGCCAGACGCTCGGCGATCAGCTCGGCACGCCGCCAGCGGCCATCGTGCAGCGCGGCAATGGCGTGCAGCAGCGCCGGCGCCGTGCGGGAAAAACCATAGCCCAGCACATGAATGGTAGCCCCGTTCCACAGGCACGAAAGCTCGATGCCATTGATCAGCCGCACCCCCAGCGCGCTGGCGGCGGCATGCGCCTCGTCGAGCCCTTCGAGCGTGTCATGGTCGGTCAGTGCCAGCAGCTCGATGCCGCGCCCGTGCGCGCGCTCCACTACCAGCGACGGCGCAAGAACGCCATCGGAAGCGGTGCTGTGGCAATGCAGGTCGACAATCATCAGAGGGCTCGTTACTCAAGAAACGGATCGGGAAGCCGGAAGGCCGTGGTGGCCGGCGGCGCTGGCGCACCGGAAAGAACAGTGCGTCAGTGTACGCCGCCAGAGGGGCGTCTGGCGCGCACGCGGGCCAACGTTGTCGTTGAGACCGCCCGCCAAAGGCTTGGTGCTGCGCGTTCGGCGCATGCGTTCCGCCGACAATCCGGTTTGCTATTATGCCGCCCACTCAAGGTTGCCGGCCCGCATCGTGAAACAATTCATCGATTTCATCCCGCTGCTGCTGTTCTTCGCGGTTTACAAGATCGAGCCACGGAGCCTCGAAATCGCCGGGCATGAGTTCGCCCTCGGCGGCATTTTCAGCGCAACGGCAGTGCTGATCCTCAGCTCGTTGCTCGTCTATGGCGCGCTCCTGGCCAAGCAACGGCGCTTGGACAAGAGCCAGTTGATCACCCTCGCCGCCTGCCTGGTGTTCGGCGGGCTGACCCTGGCGTTTCACAGCGAAACCGTGCTCAAGTGGAAGGCGCCGGTGGTCAACGCACTGTTCGCGCTGGCTTTCGCCGGCAGTCAGCTGTTCGGCGACAAGCCGCTGGTTCAGCGCCTGATGGGCCATGTGGCCGAGCTACCCGCCGCGCAATGGGCCCGGCTGAACGCCGCCTGGGTCGCCTTCTTTCTCGTCTGCGGCGGCGCCAACCTCTTCGTCGCGTTCACCTTCCCGGCCATCTGGGTCGATTTCAAGGTCTTCGGCAGCCTGGGCCTGACCCTGCTGTTCATGATCGGCCAGAGTTTCTACCTCGTCCGCCACATGCAGACGACTCCCGCACCGTCCAAGGAGTAACCATGCTGTACGCCATCATCGCCACCGACGCCCCGAACTCCCTGCAGGAACGCCTTGCCACCCGCCCGGCCCATCTCGCCCGCCTGGAAGCGCTCAAGGAAGCAGGCCGACTGGTACTCGCCGGGCCGCATCCGGCAATCGACAGCAACGATCCGGGCGCGGCCGGCTTCACCGGCAGCCTGGTGGTGGCCGAGTTCGACTCGCTGCAAGCCGCGCAGGAATGGGCCGAAGCCGATCCCTACAAGGCCGCCGGCGTCTACAGCGATGTGCTGGTCAAGCCGTTCAAGAAAGTGCTGCCCTGACCGAAACACAAGGATCAGCCTGGCTGCGGATTCACCGTGGCCAGCACCAAGGAGAAGGTAGTCAGATGCATCGTGCCCTGTTTCCCCTGCTGCTGGCCGTGAGCCTGCTCGCACCGACCGTTCACGCCCAGGAAGCCCCCGCAGCGGATGTGGAGGAGCAGACGAGCGAAGACGCCGCCCCGGCAGCGACCGATAATGCGCCGACAATCGACACTTTGGCCCTGCAGCGCCTGCGGCAGGAGAACCAGCGCCTACGCCTGCAGCTGCAGGAAGCGCAGAGCCAGGCCCCGCTGCCCTTGCTCAGCGAGGAACAGAAATGGTTCGCCGTCGGCGGCAGCGTCGGCGTCGCGAGCTTCCTGCTCGGCCTGCTGGTGACCCGCGGGCGCCGGCGTCGCCAATGGCTGAACTGAATCATTCATGAACGAACTGCTGCTGATCGATGACGACCACGAACTGTGCGAGCTGCTGATCAGCTGGCTGGCGCAGGAAGGCTTCGTCGCCCACGCCTGTCACGACGGTCAGAGCGCCCGCGCCGCGCTGGCCGAATTCCAGCCGGCCGCCGTGGTACTCGACGTGATGCTGCCCGACGGCAGCGGCCTGGAGCTGCTCAAGCAGCTGCGCAGCGAACATCCCGGTCTGCCGGTACTGATGCTCTCCGGGCGCGGCGAACCGCTGGACCGCATCCTCGGCCTAGAGCTTGGTGCCGACGACTACCTGGCCAAGCCCTGCGACCCACGCGAACTCACGGCGCGCCTGCGTGCCGTGCTGCGCCGCAGCCTGCCGCCGGCCACGCCCAGCCAGCTGGAACGTGGCGACCTGTGCTACAGCCCGGCGCGCGGCGTCGCCAGTATCGGCGGACACGATGTCAGCTTGACGCTATCCGAGGGCCGCATCCTCGAAGCGCTGCTCGCCCAGCCCGGCGAACCGCTGGACAAGCAGGCCCTCGCCCAGCATGCCCTGGGACGCAAACTGACCCTCTACGACCGCAGCCTCGACATGCATGTCAGCAACCTGCGGCGCAAGCTCGGTCCGCATGCCGACGGCAGCCCGCGCATCGTCGCGCTGCGCGGACGCGGCTACCTGTACGCCGGCTGAGCGTCTTTACCGAGCCTTTACCCGACGCTGACCGCGCTTGACCTTGCCCTCCCTAGACTGAACTCATCCGGTCACAGACCAGCCGCCGCCCGGAAAACCCGGCGCAGAGTCCGCGAACCGGCTTTCATCACAGGAGTAACCAAGATGCGCAAATCCCTCATCGCCCTGCTGTTCGTCACCGCTATTCCCACTGCCGTCATGGCCATGCCCGGCGCCATGCGGGACGGCGGCCAGTGCCCAATGGGCGGCAAACAGGGCCCGCGGATGTTTCAGGAACTGGACCTGACCCGCGAACAGCAACGCGAAATGCACAAGCTGATGGGCGAGCAGATGCAACAGCGTCGAGCCGTCACCCAGCGCTACCTGGACAAGCTGCCGGAAGCCGAACGCAAGGCCATGCAGGACGAGATCCAGAAGAGCCGCGATGACATTCACAAGCAGATGCGCGCGCTGCTCAAGCCCGAGCAGCAGAAGGCCTTCGACGAAAGCCTGAAGAAGATGGCAGAAAGGCGCGCCGAACGCGCCGAGTTCCTCAAGTGGAAAGCCGAGCGCGATCAGCAGAACTGATCGTCGCACTTACCAACCGCCCGGCCGGTGCGCACGCTCCGGCCGGGCTTCGCCGTGGAGACAGCCGTGCGATCACTGTTCTGGCGCATTCTCGCAACCTTCTGGCTCGCCATTGCACTGGTCGCCGGCCTGGCACTGCTGCTCGGGCATGCGCTGAACCAGGACGCCTGGATTCTCAGCCGCCACCCCGCTGTCAGCGGCCTCGCGGAGACCTGGACCCGGGTCTACGAGCAACAGGGTGCAGTTGCGGCCCAGCGCCTGCTGGAGCAGCACCGGCATCGCGCGCACATCGACGTGCAAGTGCTGGGCGAGAACGGCCAGCCGGTCATTCGCGGCACCTTCCCGCCACGCGCCGCAGCGTTCGAGGCACGTCAACGCGACCGCGATCACTCGCTGCCCTGGCGCCGGCTGACCGAGGACTACACCAGCCCAGCCAGCGGCGATACCTACCTGTTCATCTACCGTATTCCGCATCCCGAGCTACGGGCCTGGCACCGCGGCAGCCTGTTCTGGCCGCTCAGCGCGCTAGCGATCGCGCTGGTGGTGCTGAGCGGCTTCAGCCTGCTGCTGACGCTGTCCATCACGCGGCCGCTCGATCGCCTGCGCAGCGCCGTCCACGATCTTGGCCAGACCACCTATCAGCAGAACTCGCTGGCGCGCCTGGCCAGGCGACGCGATGAACTGGGCGTGCTGGCCGGCGACTTCAACCGCATGGGCGCCCGCCTGCAGACGCTGATCGGCAGCCAGCGCCAGCTGCTGCGCGACGTGTCCCATGAATTGCGCTCACCGCTGGCACGCCTGCGCATCGCCCTTGCGCTGGCCGAACGCGCCACACCGGCCGAGCGCGAGGCGCTCTGGCCGCGCCTGACCAAGGAGTGTGATCGCCTGGAAGCGCTGATCGGCGAGGTGCTGGAACTGGCCCGGATGGATGCCGAGCCCGGCTCGGCGCAGACCATTGACCTGCCGACGATCTTCGAGCAGCTCAAGGACAACGCGCGCATCGTCGCACCGGATCAGCGCATCGACAGCCACATCGACCCCGACAGCACGTTGCGCGGTTGGCCGGACATGCTCGAACGTGCCCTCGACAACCTGCTGCGCAACGCCCTGCGATTCAATCCGGCCGATCAGCCCATCGAACTGCAGGCGCACCGGGAGGGCGACTGGCTGACGCTCAGCGTGCGCGACCACGGTCCGGGCGTGGATGCCGCGCATCTGTCGCAGTTGAGCGAGCCGTTCTTCCGCGCGCCGGGGCAGACCGCCGCCGGTCATGGCCTGGGCCTGGCCATCGCCCGTCGCGCGGCGGAACGCCACGGCGGCCAGCTGCAGCTGGGCAACCACCCGGCCGGCGGGTTCATCGCCAGCCTGCGCCTGCCGCTCGCTTAATCAGCGCGACGGCCAGGCGCTGACGAAGTCGGCCGGATCGAGCACCGGCGCCGCGCGTACCCGCCCTTCCGGCGTGCCCAGATAGAGAAAACCCAGCACGCGCTCGTTCGCCGCCAGACCAAGGCCAGCGGCGACCTGCGCGTCATAGGCGAAATCACCGGTACGCCACACCGCACCAATGCCCTGAGCGTGAGCGGCGAGCAGCAATCCGTGGGCCGCGCAGCCGGCGGCGAGCAGCTGCTCGCCTTCGGGCACCTTCGGATGGGCCTGCAGATGCGCAATCACCACCACCAGCAACGGCGCGCGCAACGGCATGCTGCGCGCCTTGTGCAGGGCCTCTTGCGCGCAGTGCGGGTCGCGCGCCTGCAGTGCCGTGGCGAACAACTCGCCCAGCTGGTCACGGGCCGGCCCCGCGATGGTCAGGAAACGCCAGGGTCGCAGCTGGGCATGATCCGGCGCGCGCAGCGCGGCGCGAAACAGCAGGTCGAGCTGCGCGGCATCGGGAGCCGGATCGCACAGCCGGGTAACCGAAACACGGTTGAGCAACAGGTCGAGAGCGTCCATCCATTACCTCCAGAACGAAGCGGACATTCTAGAGGCCGATGGCGCCGCCAGGGCAACTCTCGTGCAGGCGTGCGCCTCAGGCGACGCGATCGGGTGACAGGTGCGGCTGCAGCGGCGGCACCAGCGGCGGCAGGCCATGCGCCGCGCGCGCCGCGTCGCAATGCGGGTTGGGCTCGCCATTGCTCCAGGCGGCTTCGAACTCACGACAGGTGCTCGAGCGCTGCTCGTACAGCGTGCAGCGCACGCCACAACCGACTTCACCCAGCAGGCCGACGCAGCGGGCTGGCTTGGCCTCGGTGCCCTGCATCGCCACGTGGTAGGGGCTGACCTGCACCACCAGTTGCTCGGGCACAGTGCCGCCGGACGACGTGCATTCGCCCCAGAAGAAGGACACACGAAAATAGGCGCAGCAGGCGCCACAGGTGAGACAGGGATTGTCGACGGACATGGAGGCAACACGCGCAGATGCCGGAACCGGCCGGCGCCGGGCCGCTATTCTATGCATCGCCATGCGCTTGTGAAGAGGCCCCAGACATACGCCTGTCGGCAAGCTGCAGGCGGTTTACTGGCGGGCCGACACAGGTAGAATGGCGGCCCTCATTTTCTGGCGCCGAGTTGCACCCAATGGCCTTACCGACGCTGCGCATCATCGGTTTTCTCCTCGGCATTTTCCTCATCACCCTGGCGATCGGCATGGTCGTGCCGATGCTCACGCTGCTGGCGTTCGAGCGTACCGACGACCTGCAGGCATTCATCTGGGCCAGCGCAATCACCGGCGGCTGCGGCGTCGCCCTGGTCGCGCCGGGGCGTCCGGCCAACGCCAAGCTGCGGCCGCGCGACATGTACTTCCTGACGACCGCCAGCTGGCTGGTGGTCTGCTGCTTCGCCGCACTGCCGATGATGCTGAGCCGGCACATCAGCTACACCGACGCATTCTTCGAAACCATGTCGGGCATCACCACCACCGGTTCCACCATCCTCACCGGCCTCGACGACGCCTCGCCCGGCCTGCTGATGTGGCGCTCGATGCTGCACTGGCTGGGCGGCATCGGTTTCATCGGTATGGCCGTAGCGATCCTGCCGCTGTTGCGAATCGGTGGTATGCGCCTGTTCCAGACGGAATCGTCGGACTGGTCGGAAAAGGTCGTGCCGCGCTCACACATCGCCGGGCAGTACCTGATCGCCATCTACGTGGGAATGACGCTGGCGGCCGTGGCGGCCTTCTGGCTGGCGGACATGAGCCTGTTCGATGCGATCAACCATGCGATGTCCACGGTATCCACCGGCGGCTTTTCCACCTCCGATGCCTCGATGGGTAAATTCAGCCCGTCGGCGCACTGGGTGGCGGTGTTCTTCATGGTTCTCGGCAGCCTGCCTTTCACCCTGTACGTCGCCACGCTGCGCGGCCACCGCAAGGCGCTGATCCGCGATCAACAGGTACGCGGCTTCCTGGTCCTGGTGGTGGTCAGCAGCGTGCTGTTCAGCGGCTGGTACTGGCTCACCCACGATGCCGATTGGCTGTACGCGCTGCGCATCGTGACCTTCAACGTGGTTTCGGTGGTCACCACCACCGGCTACGCCTCGGGCGACTACACCCAGTGGGGCGGTTTCGCGATGATGGTGTTCTTCTACCTGACCTTCATCGGCGGCTGCTCCGGCTCCACGACCGGCGGTTTGAAGATCTTCCGTTTCCAAGTCGCCTACGCGCTGCTGCGGGCCAACCTCAAGCAGCTGATCCATCCGCGCGCAGTCATTCGCCAGCAGTACAACGGCCACACGCTGGATGAGGATATCGTCCGGTCTATCCTGACCTTTTCCTTCTTCATCACCATCACCATCGGCGCGCTCGCGCTATGCCTGGCGCTGCTCGGACTGGATCTGATCACCGCACTGACCGGCGCGGCATCGGCTGTGTGCAACGTCGGTCCGGGGTTGGGGCCGATCATCGGCCCGGCCGGCAATTTCAGCCCGCTGCCGGATGCGGCCAAGTGGCTGCTGTCGCTCGGGATGCTACTGGGTCGCTTGGAGATCATCACCGTGCTGGTGGTGCTGACCCCCGCGTTCTGGCGCCACTGATCAGGACGCCGCGCCGCGCTTGCCGAACAGGCGGCCGCCCAGCGTCAGCACCGCCAGAATCACGCCACCGGCGACGATGCCGAATACCGCGTCGAGCAGCGTCGGCAGCAGCCCACCGAGCACCGCGCCGATGTACGGCAAATGCTGGGTCTGCTCGGCGCTGTTGGCGATCCAGTGATGCACCACGCCGATGCCGTGGGTGAGAATGCCGCCACCGACCATGAACATCGCCGCGGTGCCGACGATCGACAGCGTTTTCATCAGCCACGGCGCCAGCCACAGGATGCCACGACCGACGGCTTGTACCGCTCCGCTCGCCGCCTTGCTCAAGGCCAGCCCCAGGTCATCGAGCTTGACGATACCGGCAACCAGCCCATAGACGCCGATGGTCATCACCACAGCGATGCCGGCCAGCACCATGACCTGCTGGGTGAAACTGGCATTGGCCACGGTGCCCAGGGTGATCGCGATGATCTCGGCGGACAGGATGAAGTCGGTACGGATCGCGCCGCTAATCTTGTCCTTCTCGAAAGCCACCATGTCCACCGCCGGATCGGCCAGCGCCTTGGCGGTTTCGGCGTGCGCGGCGGCATCGTCATGCAGGAAGCGATGCGCCAGCTTCTCGAAACCCTCGTAGCAAAGAAACGCGCCGCCGAGCATCAGCAACGGCGTGATCGCCCAGGGCGCGAATGCGCTGATCAGCAGCGCCGCCGGCACCAGGATTAGCTTGTTCTTCAACGAACCCCGGCAGACCGCCCAGACCACCGGCAATTCACGGTCGGCCTTGACGCCACTGACCTGCTGGGCGTTGAGCGCCAGGTCGTCACCCAGTACGCCGGCGGTTTTCTTAGCGGCGACCTTGGTCATCACGGATACGTCATCCAGAACCGTCGCGATATCGTCGATCAAGGCAAGCAAGCTGGTAGCCAAAGGGAAATCCTGTTCGTGGAAAGAAGAAAGAGGCGCGCGGCGCCGCTGTAGTTTAGGGCGCTTTCGCCTCGGCGGGTTCCGCTGGGGGCGCCTCTGCCAGTCACCACGCCCCATCGCCACACGGCTTTTGTCGCCTGCGGTTTGGCTGCGCGACGCGGCTTGGTTATGATCCACCGGCTCGGCGTGCGCCACGGCAGAACAGCGCAATGCACCGCCACCGGCAAGGCCCCTTCCAAGCGTTCGGCGCGTGGGCGCTTCAGTCAGCAAGGCGCTTAGAAAAAGGCGTCGATTTTACAAGGGAACGTAAGCACATGACTTCCGCCACGGCAGAGCGCCGCAACGGTCTCGCCAATCGCACGCTGCGCGAGTACTACTCCCGTGTGTTCGCCTACCTGGCCGGCGCCGCCACTCTCGCGGCCGGAACCTATACGCAGTTTTTTCCCCTCGACCTGCTGTGGATGGTGCCTTATGCGCTGCTCTATCCGCATCTGGCCTACCACCTCGGTTACCGCTTCAAGCGCGATCATCCGCAGCGTACCTCGCAAGTGCTGCTGTGCCTGGATGCGCTCAACACCGGCGTCGCCATCATCCTGCTCGGCGCGCCCATCGTGCCCAGCCTGATGTTCCTGCTGACGCTGTTTTTCAGCGCACTGGTTACCGGCAGCCTGCAGCACCTGCTGCTGGCGGTGCTCGGTGTGGCCGGTGGTATCGGCCTGGGCAGCGCGCTGGTACCGCTCGAGCTTCGCGGCGCCACGCCGCAACTGGTCTCGCTGGTGAGCATCCTGTTCGCTTCGCTGTACATCTGTGCCACGGCCTACTTCGTACACCAGCAGGGCCTGCGCCTGGCCCAGGCGCGGCGCGACATCGAGGCCGAGCAGACCAAGGCCGCGCGGCTGGCGCGCAATCTGGCCAAGTACCTGTCGCCCCAGGTGTGGGAATCGATCTTCTCCGGCAAGCGCAGCGTGCGCCTGGAGACCCAGCGCAAGAAGCTCTCGGTGTTCTTCTCCGACATCAAGGGGTTCACCGAACTGTCCGAGGAGCTGGAAGCCGAGGCGCTGACCGACCTGCTCAACAACTACCTGAACGAAATGTCGAAGATCGCGCTGAAGTACGGCGGCACCATCGACAAGTTCGTCGGCGACTGCGTGATGGTGTTCTTCGGCGACCCGACCAGCCAGGGCGCGAAGAAGGACGCCGTGGCCGCCGTGTCGATGGCCATCGCCATGCGCAAACACATGAAGGTGCTGCGCCAGCAATGGCGCGCACAGGGCATCACCCGGCCGATGGAGATCCGCATGGGGATCAACACCGGCTATTGCACGGTGGGCAACTTCGGCGCCGACACCCGGATGGACTACACCATCATCGGGCGCGAGGTGAACCTCGCCAGCCGCCTGGAAAGCGCCGCCGAAACCAGCGAAATCCTCATCTCCCACGAAACCTATTCGCTGGTTAAGGACGTGATCATGTGCCGCGACAAGGGCCAGATCGGCGTCAAGGGATTCACCCGGCCAGTGCAGATCTATCAGGTCGTCGATTTCCGCCGCGACCTCGGCGCCACCTGCAGTTTCGTCGAGACCGAGCTGCCGGGTTTCTCCATGTACCTAGACACCAACGGCGTGCAGAACTTCGACAAGGAACGCGTGATCCAGGCCCTGCAGGAGGCCGCGGAGAAACTGCGCGACAAGGTCATCCTCTGAGCGGATACCGCAGCGAGGCCGCGATGCAGATGCTGTCCCTTCGGCATTACAACCAGGACCAGATCGCTCACAGCCACGATCACGTGCAACTGGTCTTCGGCCTGCGCGGCCAACTAGAATTCGAGATCGCCGGACGCGGCAGCCGCATCGGCCAGCAATGCCTGGCAGTCGTTCCTCCATTCACCCATCATGCCTGTGGCAGCGCGCGCGGCAGCCACTGTCTGGTGCTCGACATTGCGCATCCGGCCTGGATCAGCGAGCGTCTCGGCCCGCACGGGGCCGCCAGCCTGCGGCTGCTCGAACGCCCCGACTCACTGCGCCTGACCGCCACGCAGCAGCGCCTGGTGGAGTGGCTGGCCGCCAGCCCGCTGAACGATCCGCTGATCGCCGAACAAGGCACGGTATTGCTGCTGGCAACGCTGGGGAGCGGTTGCGCGCCGCTCGGCAACAGGCCGCCGCTGACGCTTACGGCGCTCGACGCCTACATCGACCGGCACCTCGCCCATCCGTTGCAGGTCGCGGATCTGGCGCGAGTCGCCGGGCTGTCCGTGGCGCGCCTGCATGCGCGCTTTCTCGATGAGACCGGACAGACGCCCATGAACTACGTGCGCCAGCGGCGTCTGCAGCGAGGCGAAGCGTTGCTGCGCGGCACCCGGCTGTCGGTCGGCGAGATTGCCGCACAGGTCGGCTACGCCTCGCAGAGCGCCTTCACCGCGGCGCTGGTTCGAGTACACGGCTGCACGCCGCGAGAGTTGCGCGACAAAACCGCCGGCTGACGCGACAGACGCGCGTACGCGACTGTCCTAGCATGATCGCCCTGCCATCTCCGTCGCGGTAACTGCATGCCCCCTTCGTACCCATCGCTGACCCGCGGTATCGACACATGACCCCGCGCAACGCCCTGCTGGCGATTCACCTCGGCGCGCTGATGTTCGGCCTGTCCGGCGTGCTCGGCAAACTCGCGCAGAGCCAGCCGTTGATGATCACCTTCGGCCGCGCACTGTTCGCCGTCCTCGCGTTGCTGGCGGTAGCCTTGCTGCTGCCGCCCAGCGGCGCGCGCCCCGACTGGAAGCGCCGCGGCGGCCTGATGCTCGGCGGCATCCTGCTGGGCGCGCACTGGCTGACGTTCTTCATCGCGGTGAAAGTCGCCGGCGTCGGCATCGCCACCCTCGGTTTTGCCAGCTTTCCAGCGTTCACTGTGCTGCTGGAAGGGTTGCTGTTTCGCGAACGCACCCGGGCGATCGAGTATGCAATGGTTGGTCTGGTCTGCCTGGGCCTCCTGCTGGTCACGCCAAGCTTCGACGTATCCAGCGCAGCGACCGGCGGACTGCTCTATGGGGTGCTGTCGGGTCTGCTGTTCGCGTTGCTGTCGCTGCTCAACCGCGCAGTCACCCGCGGCATCGACGCCGTGCAGGCCGCGCTGTGGCAGAACCTGGCGATCCTGCTCGGCCTGCTGCCGTTCGCCTGGGCGGGCGTACCCGCCATTCCGGCACAGGACTGGCTCTGGCTGGCGCTGCTCGGCGTACTCTGCACCGGCCTCGCGCACAGCCTGTTCGTCGCCAGTCTGCGGGTGCTCAAGGCGCGCACCACCTCGGTGATCTTCGCCCTCGAACCGGTTTACGGCATCATCTTCGCCTGGTGGCTGTTCGACGAGCAGCCGACGCTGCGCATGCTCGGCGGCGGCGCGCTGATCATTCTCGCCAGCGTCATCACCAGCCGCCTGAAGAGTCCGCCGGCGGCCTGAATCTCAACGATCGTTGTGGCCCAGCGAACGCTGTGGATCGATGCGGTCGCGCACCCGCCGCTTGAGTTCCTTGGCTTCGGGAAAGCCGCCATCGAGCGTGCGTTCCCAGATCTGCTCGCCGTCGCAGGTGATGCGGAACACCCCGCCGGTGCCCGGCTCCAGCGCGACCCGGGCAAGATCGTCAGCGAAGGTCGAGAGCAGCTCCTGGGCGAGCCAGGCGGCGCGCAGCAACCACTGGCACTGGGTGCAATAAACGATGACGATTTCCGCTTTGCCGTTGGACATGCGCGCGACCCTGGCTGGTAATGGGAGCGGCCTATAATAGCGGCCTTTTCCTTCGTACCCGGAATCCGTCATGCGTCGCCTGCTGCTTGTCCTGCTGTTCTGTCTGCCACTGAGCGGCCTCGCCGACACTGCGGCGCCGAAGACCGGGCTGGTGCTTTCCGGCGGCGCGGCGCGCGGGCTGGCACATATCGGTGTGCTCAAGGCGCTGGAAGAACAAGGCGTGCGCATCGACGCGGTAGCCGGCACCAGCATGGGCGCGGTGATCGGCGGGTTGTACGCCGCCGGCTACACCGTCGACGAACTGGAGAAACTGGCGATGACGCTGGACTGGCAGCAGGTGCTGTCCGACGATCCGGCCCGCCAGGACGTGCCATTCCGGCGCAAGCAGGACGACCGCGACTTCCTGGTCAAACGCAAGCTCAGCTTTCGCGACGACGGCAGCCTCGGCCTGCCGCTGGGCGTGATCCAGGGGCAGAACCTCGCCCTGCTGCTCGAACGCCTGCTGGTGCATGCCAGCGATACGCGCGACTTCGACCAGCTGCCGATCCCCTTCCGCGCGGTGGCGACCGACATCGCCAACGACGAGAAGGTGGTGTTCCGCAGCGGCCACCTGCCGCAAGTCATTCGCGCCAGCATGTCGATCCCGGCGGTGTTCGCGCCGGTCGAGCTCGACGGCCGCCTGCTGGTGGACGGCGGCATGGTCGACAACATTCCGATGGACGTGGCGCGCGACATGGGCGTCGACCGGCTGATCGTGGTCGACATCGGCACGCCGCTGATGCGCCGCGAAGACCTGCTCACCGTGTTCGACGTGCTCAACCAGACCACCACCATGATGACGCGGCGCAACTCCGAGGAGCAGCTGGCCACCCTGCGCGCCGAAGACCTGTTGATCGAGCCGCCTCTGGCGGCCTACGGCTCGACCGATTTCGGCAGCGCGGCGCAGCTGATCGACGCCGGCTACCGCGCCACCCGCGCGCTCGAAGGGCGTCTGGCCGGCTTCGCGCCGTCCAGCGGCGGCAATCCGGCGCTGAGCCTGGCGCGCTCGAACGATCCGCGTACGCCGGTGATCACCGCGGTGCGCATCGAGAACGACTCCAAGGTCGGCGATGCGGTGATCCGCCGCCACATCCGCCAGCGTCTCGGCGAGCCGCTCGACCTCGCCGACCTGCAGAAGGACATGGGCACGCTGTATGGCCTGGACTATTTCGACCGCGTCGAATACCGCGTCGCCCACGGCAAGCTGGGCAACACGCTGGTGATCCGCACACGCGAGAAGCGCTCCGGCACCGACTACCTGCGCCTCGGGTTGAGCCTGTCCGACGATTTCCAGGGCGACAGCGCCTTCAATATCGGCGCCAGCTACCGCATGAACGGCATCAACGAGCTGGGCGCCGAGTGGCTGACGCGGGCGCAACTGGGCGATCGCCAGGAGCTGTTCAGTGAGTTCTACCAACCGCTGGATGCCGGTTCGCGCTGGTTCGTCGCGCCGAATGCGTTTCTCGAGGCACAGAACGTCGAGGCGACGCTGGAGCACGACCCGATCGCCGAGTACCGTCTGCGCCGCTACGGTTACGGGCTGAACCTCGGCCGACAGATTGCCAACAACGGCGAGATCCGCTTCGGCGTCGGCCAGGCGTGGGGCGAGGCGGACGTGCGCGTCGGCGAGCGCGACCTGCCGGATTTCAGTTTCAGCGAGGGTTACTACGCCTTGCAGTACTCGTTCGATACGCTCGATGACGTGGATTTCCCGCACGAGGGCGAGGACATCAGTCTGACGCTGCGCCAGTACACACCCGGGCTGGGCTCGGATGAACGCTACCGGCAATGGCACCTCCGCCTGGACAAGGCGCTCGGCTATGGACCGCACACCTGGCTGCTGGGCGGCCGCTACGGACGCACGCTCGACGACACCGAGGTGGTGACCTCCAGCTTCCTGCTCGGCGGCGCCCGCCAATTGTCAGGTTTTCGCCAGGACGCACTGTCGGGGCAGAACATCAGCCTCGGCCGGGTGGTGTATTACCGACGCATGACGCCACGCGGATTCCTGCCGCTGGATTTCCCGCTGTACCTTGGCGGCTCGCTGGAACGCGGCCGCGCCTGGAACAACGACAACGAATTCGACAGCGGCTACATCAACGCCGCCAGCGTGTTCATCGGCTACGACACCCCGCTGGGGCCGCTGAACCTCGGCTACGGTGCCAACGACGAAGACGAGCAGGCGCTCTATCTGAACCTCGGCCGCAGTTTCTAGAGCGCCCGGGTCTTATTCAGATTGGCGAGGATGCGCGCATGCACCTGCTGGCACTTGCGCAGGTCCTCCTCGGGAATGCCGTCGAACAGCTCCTCGCGGACCTGCGTCGAAATCGCCTCGATGCGTTCGATCAGCGGACGCGCCGGCGCGCCGAGCAGGATGAGCTTGGCGCGGCGGTCCTCGAGCGAAGCTTGACGATGAATCAATCCCTGCGCCTCAAGGCCGTCCAGCAGACGGGCCAGCGTCGGCCCTTCGACGGCGACGCTTTGCGCCAGCTCGCGCTGCGTGGGTGAATGGTCGAAACGGGCCAGGTGCAGAAGCACCAGCCAGCGGGCCTGCGACAGTCCCAGATCGGCGAGACGCCGATCCAGTTCCGCGCGCCAGCCTCGCGAGAGTTGCGCCAACTGCATGGCGAAGCGATGTTGCTCGGCGTACATGAAGCTTGCATTCCTGCAAAAACAATTATTAGCGAGCTAATCACAGCTTCGATATGCAGGCAAGCCTACCAACGGCCAGTCACCGCCCTCCTTCGGTACGCGGAAACACTCGGCCGCCCCGCCAGGACGCGGGATTGCGCCGCGCCGGCGTGCGCGCGGCGGTGACGCAGCCGGTTACAACTCGAACTCGGCCTGCAAGGCCGCGCGCACGCAGTACAGCACCGCTTCCGGCACCCGCGTGGCGAACTGCGCGGCGATCTCGGCGACCAACGGCAGCTCGCCTTCGCCGTCGAGGAAAGCTTCCTGAATCTCGCCAAGCAGGTCTTCGGGCAGGTCGAGCGCCTGCTCCAGACTCAGCTGCTGCTGGCCGATCGCCTCGGCCAGCAGGGCGTAGACGTTCTTCTCGCTGCAATCGAGCTGGCGCGCGATCTGCGCCGGTGTCATGCCCGCACGCGCCAGCGTGACCAGTTCGTGACGCAGATCGATCGGCGACCTGGCGGGTTCCGACGTACCCTGCAGCACTTCGAGGAACGCCGCACCGTAGCGCTCCAGCTTGCGCGCGCCGACACCGCTGACGCGCGCCATATCCGCCAGCGAAGCCGGCTGGCTGCGCAGCATTTCCAGCAACGTGGCGTCGGGGAAGATTACATAGGGCGGCACGCCGTGCTCCTCGGCCAGGCGCCGGCGCAGCGCGCGCAACGCTTCCCAGGTATCGCGCTCCTCGATTCGCACCAGCTGGCTGGCAGGGCTCTTCTGCCCCTTGGCCGCCTGCTGCGGCTTGAGATCGCGGCGCAGCGCCAGGCTTACCTCGCCACGCAGCAACGGTCGGCAACTGTCGCTCAAGCGCAGGCCGCCGAAGCCTTCCAGATCGACATCCACCAGCCCGCGTGCCACCAGCTGGCGGAACAGCGAGCGCCAGTCGCCCTCGGCGAGGCTCTTGCCGACGCCGAACACGGAAAGATGCTGATGGCCGAGGCCGCGCACCTTGTCGTTGTCGCGCCCCAGCAGGATGTCCACCAGATGTCCGACGCCGTAGCGCTGCCCGCTGCGGTAGATCGCCGACAACGCCTGACGCGCCGGTTCGGTGGCGTCCCAGGTCTGCACATCGTCCGCGCAGTTGTCGCAATGTCCGCACGGCTGCGGCAGGTCTTCGTCGAAATAGGCCAGCAGCACCTGGCGCCGACAGCGGGTCTCCTCGCATAGCGCGAGCATGGCGTCGAGCTTGTGTTGCTCGATGCGCTTGTGGCGCTCGTCGCCCTCGGAGTTGTTGAGCATCTGCTTGAGGAAGATCACGTCCTGCAGGCCGTAGGCCATCCAGGCGTCGGCGGGCAGGCCGTCGCGCCCTGCCCGCCCGGTCTCCTGGTAATAGGCTTCGAGCGACTTGGGCAGGTCCAGGTGAGCGACGAAGCGCACGTTAGGCTTGTCGATGCCCATTCCGAAGGCGATGGTCGCCACCATGATCAGCCCCTCTTCGTTGAGGAAGCGTTTCTGGTGATAGGCGCGCAGCTCGTTGGGCAGCCCGGCGTGATACGGCAACGCTGGAAAGCCCTGCTCGGTGAGAAACGCCGCCAGGTCGTCGACCTTCTTGCGCGACATGCAGTAGACGATGCCGGCATCGCCCCGCCGCTCGGCGAGAAAGCCCAGCAGCTGCTTGCGTGGCTGCTCCTTGGGCACGATGCGGTAGAAGATGTTCGGCCGGTCGAAACTGGACAGGAACCGCTCGGCGTTCTCCAGATGCAGGCGCTGGACAATTTCCTCGCGGGTGCGCATGTCCGCCGTGGCGGTCAGGGCGATGCGCGGCACGCCGGGGAACAGCTCGGCGAGCTGGCCGAGCTGCAGGTACTCGGGACGGAAATCGTGACCCCACTGCGACACGCAATGCGCCTCGTCGATGGCGAACAGCGCGATCTGCAACCGCTGCAGGAACGCCAGCATACGCGGCTGCACCAGTCGCTCCGGCGCAAGATAGAGCAGCTTGATCTCGTTGCGGCGAATGCGCTCGGCAATCTCGCGCTGCTCGTCGGCACTCAGCGTGGAATTAAGCGCCACCGCCGCCACGCCCAGCTCGTCGAGCGTGGCGACCTGATCGTCCATCAGCGCAATCAGCGGCGACACCACCACCGCCAGCCCGTCGCGCAGCAGCGCCGGCACCTGATAGCACAGCGACTTGCCGCCACCGGTAGGCATCAACACTAGCGCATCGCCGCCGTCGGCGACCTGTTCGATGATCGCGCCCTGGTTGCCGCGAAAGGCGTCATAGCCGAATACGTCTTTGAGGATGCGCTGTGCCTGGTCGAGCATGCCGGTCTCCGAAACAAGGCGCGCAGTATACGCGAGCACCTGCCGGAGTTCAGGCGCGGTGGTCGGCCACGGCGGCGCAACGGCCATCGAAGTAGCCTGCATCCCGCGCCTCGTCTAGAATCCCGCTTGTCTTCCCACCCCAAGGTAGTTCCCGATGTCTTTCGCCGAGCAACTCACCCGCCTGCAGGTTTTCCTCGATGCCGACGACCTGCATGAAGAGGCGCTGGATTACATCGCCGCCCACGGCTACCTGACGGCTCTGAGCATCTGCTCCGAAGCGGTACCGGAGCGCGAATGGATCGATGCGCTGTTCTCCGAGCCACCGAAGTACCAGGACGACACCGAACGCGACGCCATCGAGGCAACGCTGGTCCAGCTCAAGGCGCATATCGCCCGCCAGCTGGCCAGCGACGAAGACATGGAGCTGCCCTGCGAGCTGGACCTCGGCGAGGAGCCGGACGAGTCCGATCTGCGCGGCTGGTGCATCGGCTTCATGGAAGGCGTGTTCATGCGCGAGGAGGCCTGGTTCGAGGATTCCGAGGAGGAAGTCAGCGAATTGCTGTTGCCGATCATGGTCGGCTCGGGATTGTTCGACGAGCAGCCGGAGTTCGCCGAGATCGCCGAGAGCCCCGAGCTGGTGGACGAGATGGTCGCGCAGATTCCGGAAATCCTGACCGCGCTGTACCTGCTCTGCCACGCTCCCGAGGAAAAGCCGGCGCTGCTCAAACCGCGCCGTCACTGATGACCGGGTAGCCGCCGTGGCGCACCGCGATATTCCCCAGCAGCGCAACGCCGTGGTGCGCTATGCGCTGCTGACGGTCGGCTGGCTCGCGGTGGCGCTTGGCGTAGTGGGGATCTTCCTGCCGGTGCTGCCGACCACCCCCTTCATGCTGCTGGCAGCTGCCTGCTTCGTGCGCAGCTCGGAGCGTTTCTACGTCTGGCTCGTCGAGCACCCGCGCCTCGGCCCCTGGTTCCGCGACTACCTGGAAGGCAACGGCATTCCGCTCAAGGGCAAGGCCTACACCATCCTCACCATGTGGGTGAGTATCGGAATTTCCTGCTGGCTGGTGCCGCTCGTCTGGGCACGCATCGCCATGTTGCTCAGCGCTGCGCTGGTCACGCTGTACATCGTCAAACAGAAAACCCTGCACACGGTCGAAGCCAAACCACGCCAGTGAGCACGAATCCGCCCACCGGCAGGATTCGCTATGGAGAGCAGCCCATGCAGTCTTTGCAGTCTGGTCGTGCAAGCCGCCGCCCGCTGGTGCTGCTTTTCGCGCTCGCCCTGCTCAGCGCACCGCTATGGAATCTGGCGCGCTCGTCCAACTGGCAACAGTGGGATTTCGAGCGCATCTACCCGGTTCTGAAAAAGCGCTACGGGGCCGCGGAGGATGCGCTGCCGCGGGTAGCGGCCTGGCAGCAGCTTCTGCGAGACAGCGGCGCACTGCCCGAGCGGGAGCAGCTCGCCGAGGTCAACCGCTTCTTCAACCGACAGATTCAGTTCAGCGACGACATCTGGGTCTGGGAGCAGGACGATTACTGGGCCACGCCTGTCGAATCCCTGATCCGCGGTGCCGGTGACTGCGAGGACTACGCCCTCGCCAAGTACTTCACCCTGCGTCGGCTGGGCGTGCCCAGCGACAAGCTGCGCATCACCTACGTCAAGGCGCTGCGGCTGAATCAGGCGCACATGGTGCTGACCTACTACGCGACGCCCGGCGCCGATCCGCTGGTGCTGGATAACATCGACGGCACCATCCGCCCCGCCTCGCAGCGCAGCGACCTGCTGCCGGTGTATGCCTTCAATGCCGAAGGGCTGTATCTGCCCGGTGCGGGCGGTGGTAAACGTAGCGGAGATGGCAAAAGGCTGTCACGCTGGCAGGACGTTCTGCGAAAGATGCGTGCCGAAGGATTCGTGGTCGGCGAGGGCTAGTCGAGAGCGGTTTCAGGAGGGAAGTATGTCGTTACTCAAGCAGCTGTTTCTCGCCATCTGCCTGTTCCTCGTCGTGGCCTTCGCCGGGAGCTTCTTCGCCAGCATCGAGCATTCGCGCGAACAGTCGATCAGCCAGCTTCGCTCCCATGCCCAGGACGCCGCCACCGCACTGGCGCTGTCGATGACGCCGCATGTCGATGATCCGGTCATGCTCGAATTGCTGGTCAATTCGATCTTCGACAGCGGCTATTTCAGCAGCATCCGTATCGTCTCGATCGCCGATGGCCAACCGATCGTCGAACGCAGCAGCAACATCGTCACCGAGCAGGTGCCGGACTGGTTCGCCGCACTGGTGGATCTGCCGGCACAGGGCGGCGACGCACTGATCATGCGCGGCTGGGAGCAGGCGGCGCGCGTGGAAGTGATCAGTCACCCTGCCTTCGCCCTAGCCAAGGTCTGGGACAGCACCGTGGCGACGCTTTACTGGCTGCTGGGCTGCGGCGTGGTCAGCGCGCTGTTGGGCGGCTGGCTGTTGCGCAGCCAGTTGCGCCCGCTCGATCGCATGGTGGAGCAGGCGCAGGCCATCACCCGGCGCGAGTTCGTCACCCTGCCCGAGCTACCGCGCACCCCGGAGCTACGGCGCGTCGTGCAAGCGATGAATCAGATGGTCGCCAAGCTGCAAGCCCTCTTCGCCGAGGAGGCGGCGCGCAGTGAGCGGCTCCATCAGCAGGCCTTCCGCGACGAGCTGACCGGGCTGGCCAACCGGCGCCTGCTGGACCAGCGCCTGGCGATCCAGCTGACGCCAGCAGAGCATCACGGCGGCGGTTATCTGCTGCTGATCCGCATCCACGATCTGAACCGTCTCAACCAGCAGCTCGGCAGCCAACAGACCGATCAGCTCGTCGCCGCGGTCGGTGCCCGCCTCGGGCGCGTACCGGACGAACAGGGCCAACCTCACTGGCTCGCCGCGCGCAGCCGCGGCGGTGATTTTGTCCTGCTGGCACCCGGGCTGCACGAAGCGCATGCCGCCCGCCTCGCCGAAACGCTGAGCGCCGATCTGCAAGCGCTGCGACCGCGCGGTACGCACGACGAGGGCCCGCTGGTTCACATTGGCTATACCGCCTTTCACATCGGCGATTCACCCGCGGCGGTGCTGGAGCGGGCCGACCATGCGCTGGCGCAGGCATTGGGTAGCGACCGCGCATGGTGGGAATGCAGCCATGCGACGGCGCTTCTGCACAGCGAGCACGAGTGGTATCGCGCGCTCGACGAGGCGCTCGAGCAGCGTGACCTGGCCGTCTTCGTGCAACCGGTGGTACTGGCCGACAACCCGCAGCAGCTCGTGCATCAGAAGTTGCTGGCGCGCCTGCCGATCGCCGATGGCGTCGTCCTCACTGCCGGCAGCTTTCTGCCGTGGCTGGAACGGTTGGGCTGGACGGCGCGCTTCGACCGGCTGATGCTCGAACTGGCCATCGAACGCCTGCGCCAGGCGCCCACTCCGTTGGCCGTCAGCCTTTCCAGCGCCACGTTGCGCGACCCGGACGGCCTGGAACCCATCATCCAACTGCTGCGTGACCATCCCGAGCAAACCCGCTTGCTCTGCCTGGAACTGGACGCCCGTCACCTGCCGGTGAACGCCACGCTGCAACATTGCAGCCAGGCGCTGCGCGACACCGGCGCGCAGATCGGCCTGCAGCATTTCGGCGGCGATTTCAGCAAGCTCGGCAGTTTGCTGAGGCTGGCATTGGTCTATCTGAAAATCGACGGAACCTACATCCGCAACATCGACCAGGACGGCGACAAGCGCGACTTCATCGAGGCGCTCTACCGCACGACACACAGCATCGATCTGCCGCTGATCGCCGAGATGGTGGAGACCGAAGGCGAACGCACGACGCTGGCTGCGCTCGGCGTGCATGGCGTCATGGGTCACGCGGTTGGCACGCCCCGCCCGTGGCAATAGGGAGCTGGTCGCGACGGCCAACGGCGGTAGGTGGGAAGGGAAACTCAGAGTCTGTGACGGTCTCAGCGAACGAAACGGACAGACCGATTAAGGCAGCCGCGGCTCCTCATCGTCGCTCAACAGAGCGCTCAGCCCACCCAGTCGAGCACGGGTCTGCTGGCGGGCGCGCAGTTTGCGCTGGGCCACTTCCGGCAGGTCGGTAAAACGGATCACGCCGCGATCGATCAACACGCCGATCAGGTCTTCCAGAACCCGCACCATCTCCAGGTCAGATGCCTGCAAGCCGACCCGCTGCGTGTGCTCATCTTCACTGCTTGCGAACCAGCTCAGCGCCTCATCGCAACCCGCGGGAATCGTTCCGGTCATCTCATCGAATGGCTCGGCCTCGACCCGCCGAAGCTGCCCGTCCGGTCCTCGCGCGATATAGAGCATGAAGTTCCTCCAGCAAAGGCAAGCCCACCGCTCCTGCGAACGGTGGGCTTGCGTACCCTCAGGTGTTGTCGACCTTCAGGGCGTTGTCGGCAAGCAGGCTATCGATCACCGCCGCCTCGTTGGTGGTGCCGTACAGATCTGCCAGATCCACACCGGCCAGGGTAATGTCCTGCACCGGCGCACCGCCCGGCGTAACGCTGACCGAAATGACCGTGTCGTTGCCGAAGGCGAACGTCAGGTAATTGTCCAGCGTAGCGCTGTCGGCATCCACTCCGGATAGCAGCTCCGACAGATCGAGCACGTCCGAGGTGACACCGGCCGGGTCGATATGGAAGTCGCTGATGGTATCGCTGCCATTGTCACCCGCCCGCCAGACGAAGGTGTCACGGCCGGCGCCGCCGGTCATGCTGTCGTCACCCAACCCGCCGATCAGGACGTCGTCGCCACCACCACCGGAGAGGACGTCGTCGCCCAGCCCGCCGTCCAGATAGTTGTCCTGCGTGTCGCCAGCCAGCAGATCGTCGCCGCTGCCGCCTATCACGCCCTCCATGTCGAGGTAGGTATCACCCGCAGCCAGGCCGCCAATACCCGGTGCGCCGCTCTCCAGATCGACCGTGATGCCGACGCCGTCGGCGCTGTAATCGGCGATGTCCATGCCGGAGCCACCTTCCAGCGCGTCCGTTCCTGCCCCGCCGATCAGCACGTCATCGCCGATACCGCCCTGCAGAATGTCGGCTCCGATCCCGCCGTCGAGAACATCGTCGCCCTCACCGCCCACCAGCGTATCGCTGCCAGCGCCGCCGGCCAGGTAGTTGTCCAGCGTATTGCCGGTCAGCACGTCGTCGCCCGTCCCGCCGGCCAGGCCTTCGATGCCCGTGTAGCTATCACCGAGTGCGTCCCCCAGCGTGCCCGTCCCGCTGAGCAGGCTGGCCGCAATGGCCGTGGTCGCGTCGCCGTAGTCGACGATATCGAAGCCGGTGTTGCCGCTGATGCTGTCGGTCAGGCTGCTGGCGGCGATGACATCGTCGCCTGCCGTTCCGATCAAGGTGAAGGCATCTGACGAGTCGGCCGCCGTAATCTGTACATCGAGGGTAGACGGCGCACTCAGGTCGCCATCACCGTCCTGCGCCACGATGCCGAAGGACAGACTCTGGTCGTCCGGCAGCACTTCACGGGAATAAGAGAAATCCTGCACCCGGATCCCGCCAGTGTTCGCGCCGATCACGTCGACACGTACCACCAGATTCTCGAACGAGACGCCCGGGTCGATGGTGACCCAGCCATCTGCAGTCAGCGTTATGCTCTGCGTGCTGACGGCCAGCGGCGTACCGCCGACGGTGCTGCCATAGGCAGCCCAGGAAATCTGTACAGTGCCCTTTCCTTCCAGGCTCGATGAAATATCGGCGAAGAAACGCAAGCTATCCGCGCCGCCCTGCTGGGTGTAGAGGAAACCGGCGTTGTCCGGAACGGAGCTCGCACTCCCCAAGCCGAACCCATTTCCCGAGATGTTGAGCAGATCGCTATTGGAGCCGCTGCCGCTATCGGGGTTGGTAAATGTCGTTGGGGAGGTTCCGCTGAACAGCAGGCCGTCGAACGTCCAACCATTCTCGATGCTGGACGCCACGGAAATCGGCTTGCCAGGTTCCAGGCTCGTAAAGTCGATGGCCTCGGTGTAACCCGCCTCCGGCGCGATCAGCTGGAAGCTGTAGGTGCCGTCTGCGCTCACCGTCAAGGTAAAGACCTGTTGGTTGGTGTCCGTCAGCGCCGTGAGCGTGGTGCTGACGAACATGCCACCACTGAAATTCTGCGTGGTCTGATAGGTCACGCCGTCCAGCGTCGGCCCGGTGATCTCGAAGCCGCCCAGCCCATCTGCCCCCGGTACTACCGCAAAGGTGCCGTTGACCGTGCCGACTTCGTTGGGAATCGTCGCGGCGACAAAAGCACCAAGCGACGGCAGATCATCGGCGATACCGATAACCAGATCGCTCGACGTACTGGCCGCGCCATCCGACACGCTGATCGTGAAGGTATCGGCCTCCGTCACGCCATCCACATCGGTCGTCGGACTGGTCAACTGGTACTGATAGCTGACCACACCCGTCTCGTCGTTGTAGCCGAGGATGTTCAGCACACCGTACGCGCCGGCAAAACTACTGCCGATCAGATTGGCAATATTCACCGCGGTACCGCCGATCGTGACGGTCTGGATGTCGTCCAGGCCATCCACATCGCCAAACGTGAAGGTACCCGTGGCAAATTCGCTGTAGCCCGTGGCATCCGAGCCGGACGGCAAGCCGAGCTCGGAGACGTTGGCCCCCACGACGCTCAGGGTCGGGCCGTCGTTGCTGCCGGTGATGGTGATGGTCAGCGTTGCGCTGGACGGATCGCCGTCGGCGTCCTGCATGGTGTAGGTGAAGGTCTCGGTGAGGGTTTCGCCCTCGTCCAGGCCCTGCACCGCGGCATCGGCCGGGTTGATCAGGTAGCTGTAGTTGCCGCCGCCCAGGTCGGTGAAGGTGCCGTGCGTCGCCGTGGTGCTGGTCCAGTTGACGAAGCTGGTCGGGGTGTCGGCGCCCGGCTGGCCGTTGGCGTGCAGGTCGTTGGTCAGCACGTTGCCGGTGATCGCGGTGACGCTGTCCTCGCCCACGCTGGCGCTGTCGGCCACGGCGTGCGGGACGTCGTCGACGATTTCGATGACCAGGCTGGCCGGGGTCGAGCTGCCGGTGCCGTCGGTCACGCTCAGGCTGAAGGTGTCGGTCTCGGTGCCGGCGCCGTCGGTGGTCGCTTCGGTCAGTTCGTAGGTGTAGCTCGCCACGCCGGTGGCGGCGTTGTAGGCAGTGACCGTCAGGGTGCCGTGGTCGCCGGCGAAGGTCTCGCCCTGCAGGTCACCAATGGCCACGGTCTTGCCGTTGATGGTCACGCTCTGCAGGTCGTCCAGGCCATCGGTGTCGGCCAGGGTGAAGCTGCCGGAGGCGAACTCGCCGTCGCCGGCCGCGGCCGAGCCGCTGCTCAGGCCGGCTTCGTCGACGAGGCTGTCGGTGGCGACGAGGCTCAGGGTCGGGCCGTCGTTGCTGCCGGTGATGGTGATGGTCAGCGTTGCGCTGGACGGATCGCCGTCGGCGTCCTGCATGGTGTAGGTGAAGGTCTCGGTGAGGGTTTCGCCCTCGTCCAGGCCCTGCACCGCGGCATCGGCCGGGTTGATCAGGTAGCTGTAGTTGCCGCCGCCCAGGTCGGTGAAGGTGCCGTGCGTCGCCGTGGTGCTGGTCCAGTTGACGAAGCTGGTCGGGGTGTCGGCGCCCGGCTGGCCGTTGGCGTGCAGGTCGTTGGTCAGCACGTTGCCGGTGATCGCGGTGACGCTGTCCTCGCCCACGCTGGCGCTGTCGGCCACGGCGTGCGGGACGTCGTCGACAATTTCGATGACCAGGCTGGCCGGGGTCGAGCTGCCGGTGCCGTCGGTCACGCTCAGGCTGAAGGTGTCGGTCTCGGTGCCGGCGCCGTCGGTGGTCGCTTCGGTCAGTTCGTAGGTGTAGCTCGCCACGCCGGTGGCGGCGTTGTAGGCAGTGACCGTCAGGGTGCCGTGGTCGCCGGCGAAGGTCTCGCCCTGCAGGTCACCAATGGCCACGGTCTTGCCGTTGATGGTCACGCTCTGCAGGTCGTCCAGGCCATCGGTGTCGGCCAGGGTGAAGCTGCCGGAGGCGAACTCGCCGTCGCCGGCCGCGGCCGAGCCGCTGCTCAGGCCGGCTTCGTCGACGAGGCTGTCGGTGGCGACGAGGCTCAGGGTCGGGCCGTCGTTGCTGCCGGTGATGGTGATGGTCAGCGTTGCGCTGGACGGATCGCCGTCGGCGTCCTGCATGGTGTAGGTGAAGGTCTCGGTGAGGGTTTCGCCCTCGTCCAGGCCCTGCACCGCGGCATCGGCCGGGTTGATCAGGTAGCTGTAGTTGCCGCCGCCCAGGTCGGTGAAGGTGCCGTGCGTCGCCGTGGTGCTGGTCCAGTTGACGAAGCTGGTCGGAGTGTCGGCGCCCGGCTGGCCGTTGGCGTGCAGGTCGTTGGTCAGCACGTTGCCGGTGATCGCGGTGACGCTGTCCTCGCCCACGCTGGCGCTGTCGGCCACGGCGTGCGGGACGTCGTCGACAATTTCGATGACCAGGCTGGCCGGGGTCGAGCTGCCGGTGCCGTCGGTCACGCTCAGGCTGAAGGTGTCGGTCTCGGTGCCGGCGCCGTCGGTGGTCGCTTCGGTCAGTTCGTAGGTGTAGCTCGCCACGCCGGTGGCGGCGTTGTAGGCAGTGACCGTCAGGGTGCCGTGGTCGCCGGCGAAGGTCTCGCCCTGCAGGTCACCAATGGCCACGGTCTTGCCGTTGATGGTCACGCTCTGCAGGTCGTCCAGGCCATCGGTGTCGGCCAGGGTGAAGCTGCCGGAGGCGAACTCGCCGTCGCCGGCCGCGGCCGAGCCGCTGCTCAGGCCGGCTTCGTCGACGAGGCTGTCGGTGGCGACGAGGCTCAGGGTCGGGCCGTCGTTGCTGCCGGTGATGGTGATGGTCAGCGTTGCGCTGGACGGATCGCCGTCGGCGTCCTGCATGGTGTAGGTGAAGGTCTCGGTGAGGGTTTCGCCCTCGTCCAGGCCCTGCACCGCGGCATCGGCCGGGTTGATCAGGTAGCTGTAGTTGCCGCCGCCCAGGTCGGTGAAGGTGCCGTGCGTCGCCGTGGTGCTGGTCCAGTTGACGAAGCTGGTCGGGGTGTCGGCGCCCGGCTGGCCGTTGGCGTGCAGGTCGTTGGTCAGCACGTTGCCGGTGATCGCGGTGACGCTGTCCTCGCCCACGCTGGCGCTGTCGGCCACGGCGTGCGGGACGTCGTCGACAATTTCGATGACCAGGCTGGCCGGGGTCGAGCTGCCGGTGCCGTCGGTCACGCTCAGGCTGAAGGTGTCGGTCTCGGTGCCGGCGCCGTCGGTGGTCGCTTCGGTCAGTTCGTAGGTGTAGCTCGCCACGCCGGTGGCGGCGTTGTAGGCAGTGACCGTCAGGGTGCCGTGGTCGCCGGCGAAGGTCTCGCCCTGCAGGTCACCAATGGCCACGGTCTTGCCGTTGATGGTCACGCTCTGCAGGTCGTCCAGGCCATCGGTGTCGGCCAGGGTGAAGCTGCCGGAGGCGAACTCACCGTCGCCGGCCGCCGCCGAGCCGCTGCTCAGGCCGGCTTCGTCGACGAGGCTGTCGGTGGCGACAAGGCTCAGGGTCGGGCCATCGTTGCTGCCGGTGATGGTGATGGTCAGCGTTGCGCTGGACGGATCGCCGTCGGCGTCCTGCATGGTGTAGGTGAAGGTCTCGGTGAGGGTTTCGCCCTCGTCCAGGCCCTGCACCGCGGCATCGGCCGGGTTGATCAGGTAGCTGTAGTTGCCACCGCCCAGGTCGGTGAAGGTGCCGTGCGTCGCCGTGGTGCTGGTCCAGTTGACGAAGCTGGTCGGGGTGTCGGCACCCGGCTGGCCGTTGGCGTGCAGGTCGTTGGTCAGCACGTTGCCGGTGATCGCGGTGACGCTGTCCTCGCCCACGCTGGCGCTGTCGGCCACGGCGTGCGGGACGTCGTCGACGATTTCGATGACCAGGCTGGCCGGGGTCGAGCTGCCGGTGCCGTCGGTCACGCTCAGGCTGAAGGTGTCGGTCTCGGTGCCGGCGCCGTCGGTGGTCGCTTCGGTCAGTTCGTAGGTGTAGCTCGCCACGCCGGTGGCGGCGTTGTAGGCAGTGACCGTCAGGGTGCCGTGGTCGCCGGCGAAGGTTTCGCCCTGCAGGTCACCAATGGCCACGGTCTTGCCGTTGATGGTCACGCTCTGCAGGTCGTCCAGGCCATCGGTGTCGGCCAGGGTGAAGCTGCCGGAGGCGAACTCGCCGTCGCCAGCCGCCGCCGAACCGCTGCTCAGACCGGCTTCGTCGACGAGGCTGTCGGTGGCGACAAGGCTCAGGGTCGGGCCGTCGTTGCTGCCGGTGATGGTGATGGTCAGCGTTGCGCTGGACGGATCACCGTCGGCGTCCTGCATGGTGTAGGTGAAGGTCTCGGTGAGGGTTTCACCTTCGTCCAGGCCCTGCACCGCGGCATCGGCCGGGTTGATCAGGTAGCTGTAGTTGCCGCCGCCCAGGTCGGTGAAGGTGCCGTGCGCCGCCGTGGTGCTGGTCCAGTTGACGAAGCTGGTCGGGGTGTCGGCGCCCGGCTGGCCGTTGGCGTGCAGGTCGTTGGTCAGCACGTTGCCGGTGATCGCGGTGACGCTGTCCTCGCCCACGCTGGCGCTGTCGGCCACGGCGTGCGGGACGTCGTCGACGATTTCGATGACCAGGCTGGCCGGGGTCGAGCTGCCGGTGCCGTCGGTCACGCTCAGGCTGAAGGTGTCGGTCTCGGTGCCGGCGCCGTCGGTGGTCGCTTCGGTCAGTTCGTAGGTGTAGCTCGCCACGCCGGTGGCGGCGTTGTAGGCGGTGACCGTCAGGGTGCCGTGGTCGCCGGCGAAGGTTTCGCCCTGCAGGTCACCAATCGCCACGGTCTTGCCGTTGATGGTCACGCTCTGCAGGTCGTCCAGGCCATCGGTGTCGGCCAGGGTGAAGCTGCCGGAGGCGAACTCGCCGTCGCCAGCCGCCGCCGAACCGCTGCTCAGACCGGCTTCGTCGACGAGGCTGTCGGTGGCGACAAGGCTCAGGGTCGGGCCATCGTTGCTGCCGGTGATGGTGATGGTCAGCGTTGCGCTGGACGGATCGCCGTCGGCGTCCTGCATGGTGTAGGTGAAGGTTTCGGTGAGGGTTTCGCCCTCGTCCAGGCCCTGTACGGCCGGCAGGCTGCTGTTAAGCGCATAGCTGTAGGTACCGTCGGCATTGAGAACCAGCTGACCGAAGGTGCCGGCGACGGTACCGACCGAAACGACGCGGATACCGCCATCGCTGCCCGGTTGGTCGTTGCTCAGCACATTGCCTGCGATGCTCGGTGTGTCCTCGCTGATCTGCGTCAGGTCATCGACAGCCAGGGGAACGCCATCTACCGGCTCGGGCGTTTCCTCGAGCGGTGCCACTTCCAGATCGGGAAACTCCGGGATACCGCCCAGGCCCCGGGTCGGGAAACCGATAGTGGGATCGATAGCCCCACCGACTTCATTCAACAGCACGAAGGAATTACCACCACCGGCGCCACCCGCGCCACCAGCTGCCGGACCCGCGGCCGTGGCTGGAGCGACCAGGGTCGGGTCTTCACCGGCCGCGATGGCGCGCTGCAGAGCCTCGACGTCGGCCAGCTCGGTCGCCGATGTGATCGGTGGTGCCGCCTGGGTACCGCCCTCGGCAGCGACCAGCAATTGCTCGTCGAGCAGCAGGTCGGATTCGCGCCCCAGCATGAGTTCGCCCGCTCCGACCAGGTCGATATCCACCGCCCCGCCTGCGCTGGTTATCACCCGCTCGCCGGCATACAGACGATCGCCCTCGATAAGCAACCGGCGTACGCCGTCCTCACCGACCGCGAAAGCCTCACCCACAACCTGCCTGACGGTACCGATCAACTTGGCCATGTTGCCCTCCGAATCGCCTCTGCGATGAACGCCATACCGTAATAGCGCAATAGTGGCGTTCTGCTTTTAATTTGAACCAATTAATTAATAATCACTATTTCAGAAACATTTACGCAGATTGACGACTACCTCGTTTTAAACGAATTCAATTAATACCGTAGCATCGGTTTCCATGCTTTCACGCTATCTCCCAAAGAAATCCAGACAATGATATGAATCAATGCAGCCCCGTGTTTACGGGGCCTACGATGCATATCAAATCGCTATCAAAAGTTTTTTTATAGGAAAATTTTTCATAACCAAACCTTATTTAGCTCCACATATACTAAAAACAACAATGTGGAATTAATCACAAAACGAAACAACGATCGATAGCCTCAACTAATCGATCATCTGCTTCTTTTACTCAACAGGTAGGGCTCGAAAAATGCGTAAACTGACCCCCCTCTGGAGCGCGATGCTGATTGCTATGGCCTGTTCCGAGTCGCAGGCCATGAACCTCACGGAAGCCATCCAGAGCACGCTGACCAATCACCCCGAACTACGCGCGGACATCAACAGCCGGCTGACGGCTGATGAACAGGCGAAGATGGCCAAGGGTGGCTACCTGCCGACCGTCGACATGCTGCTGGGATATGGCCGGGAGAACACCGACAGTCCGAGCACACGCATCGGCGGGAATCACTCCGAAACGCTCAATGCGCGTAATGCGGAGCTGCGTCTGCGGCAGATGCTGTTCGACGGTTTCAACACGCCGAACGAAGTCGATCGCACCGAGGCCGTCGTCAACGCGCGCGCCTACCAGGTGCTGGGAACGACGGAAAGCCTGGCGCTGCGCACCGTTCAGGTTTATCTGGATGTGCTCAAGCGTCGCGAGATGGTTGCGCTGGCCGAGAACAACCTGAAAGCCCACCAGCGAATCAACGATCAGATCGGCCTGCGTCGCCAGCGCGGCGTCGGCAGCAGCGCCGACTCCGACCAGTCCGAGGCCCGTCGCGCGCTGGCCGAGAACAACCTGTACACCGAGCAGGTGAATCTCGCCGACGCCGAAGCCAATTTCATCAGCGTGGTCGGCCGTATCCCCGATGAGCTGGAAGCACCGCCATCGCTGCGTGGCGAGATGCCGGGCAATGTGCTGGAAGCCAGGCAGCGGGTGGTCGAGAACAACCCCTACCTGAAATCCGCACAGGCCGACGTCCAGGCCGCGGAGAAGCAGTACGAGATCGCCAAGTCGCCGTTCTATCCGCGCTTCGATATCGAGCTGGCGACGATGGCCAACGACAATATCAGCGGCGAGGAAGGCCACTACAACAAGTGGCGGGCCGCCGTGGTGATGAACTACAACCTGTTCAACGGCAATCGCGATAAGGCCCGCCTGCGTGCCACCTCACACCAGATCAACCAGGCCATGGACATTCGCAACAACGCCCTGCGCCAGTTGAACGAGAACCTCTCGCTGGCATGGAACGCGATGGAAAACGCCCGCCTGCAAACGCCCAAGGCTCGCGAGTACGCCGACTACACCAGCAACGTCCGCCAGGCCTACCAGCAGCAATTCGGCCTCGGGCAGCGCACGCTGCTCGACCTGCTGGACAGCGAAAACGAACTGTTCACCGCCAACCGTCGCTACACCGACGTGCGCTACACCGAGGAGTACTCGATGTACCGCGTGGTCGCCGCGATGGGTGATCTGTTGCGGATGAAGAACGTTGTGGCTCCAACCGAAGCCACCGCGCTCACGGAAGTGAGAAGCGAGGCGCAACTGCCCGATCTGCGCTGATTGTTCGACTGGAGTACGCAACTTGACCACGATGGAGCGGGTAGCACCTTCGGCCGATCCGCGGCTCAGTCATGACGATCCGTTGCTGGACGGCCTGCTGATCCTGTGTCGGCAACACGGTTGCGTCGCCAGCCGCGCCAGCCTCAGCGCTGGTTTGCCGATGCCCGAGCAGCGCCTGTCGGCGGCCCTGCTACCCCGCGCCGCGGCGCGCGCGGGGTTGCAGGGGCGCGTGCTCAAGCGCGAGCTGACGGCAATCAATCCGCTCAACCTGCCGGTGCTGTTGCTGCTGCGTGACGGCACCAGCGCGGTGCTCAGCAAGTGGGGCGACAACGGCAAGGCGCTGATCCTGCCGTGCGAGGCCGACGGCGGCGAGGAATGGGTCGAAATCGCCGCCCTGCAGGCCGAGTACGGCGGCTACGCGTTCTTCGCCCGCCCGCAACATGAACTCGAAGAAGCGCACAACCCGCTGCTGCCGCGAGTGCACGCGTGGTTTCGCGATACGCTCAAGCTGTCGCGCTGGTTGTATGCCGACGCCATGCTGGCGTCCCTGCTGATCAACGTGCTCGGCTTGATGGTGCCGCTATTCGTCATGCAGACCTACGACCGCGTGGTGCCCAACCAGGCCACCGCCACGCTCTGGGTCCTGGCGATCGGCCTGTTCATCGGCACCTCGTTCGAGCTGCTGCTGCGCGTACTACGCGCGCATCTGCTGGATACCGCCGGCAAGAAGACCGACATGGTGCTCTCGGCCACACTGTTCGAGCGCATCACCGGCATGAACATGAGCGCCCGACCGGCCACCGTCGGCGGCTTCGCGCAGAGCATCCATGACTTTCAGGGGCTGCGTGACTTCCTCACCGCCGTCACGCTGACGAGCCTGATCGACCTGCCCTTCGCCCTGCTGATCATCCTGGTGATTGGTCTGATTGGCGGCTGGCTGGTGGTGATTCCGCTGCTCGCCTTCCCAATCACCGCGCTGTTTGCCTTCATCATCCAGACGCGCCTGCGCGACACCGTGCGCCGAAGCCTGACGCTGGCGGCCGAACGTCAGGCGCTGCTGGTGGAAACCCTTGGCGGACTGGAAACCCTGAAAGCCTGCGGGGCCGAAAGCGAGCGCCAGCACCGCTGGGAAGCCACCCACGGCGCGCTCACCCGACTGGACAGCGATGCCCGCCTGCTGTCGGCGGTGGCGATCAACGGCACGCTGTTCCTGCAGCAGTTCGCCGGCATGGCGACCATCGTCGGCGGCGTGTACCTGATCATCGCCGGCCAGCTCAGCGTCGGTGCGCTGGTCGCCTGCTACATGCTCGGCAGCCGCGTGCTGTCGCCGCTGGGGCAGATCGCCAGCCTGATCACCCGTCTGCAGCAGGCGCGGCTGACCATGAAGAGCACCGATGCGCTGATGGCCCTGCCGCAGGAGCGCAGGGACAAGCAGCGGCCGCTGGAGCGCACCCGCCTCAAGGGCGCGCTGGATATCCAGCAGCTCAACTTCACCTATCCCGGCTTGGACACGCCGTCGCTGCGTGGCATCAACCTGCGCATCGCCCCCGGCGAGCGGGTCGCGATCATCGGCCGCAGCGGTTCGGGCAAGAGCACGCTGGCGCGTCTGATCATGGGCCTGCATACGCCCACCGAGGGGCAGATCCTGCTCGACGGACTGGATCTGCGGCAGATCGATGTCGCCGACCTGCGCAGCCAGATCGGTTATGTCTCCCACGACATGCCCCTGCTGGCCGGCAGCCTGCGCGACAACCTCACGCTCGGCGCGCATTACGTCAGCGACGAACGCATGCTCGAGGTTGCCCAATTGACCGGCGCGCACGAACTGGCGCGCCAGCATCCGCTGGGTTTCGACCGCCCGGTGGGCGAGCGCGGACAGCTGCTTTCCGGCGGCCAGCGGCAGATGGTGCTGATGGCACGCGCGCTGCTGCTCGATCCGCCGATTCTGCTGTTCGACGAGCCGACCAGTGCGCTGGACAACAGCACCGAAGATACCCTGCGCCAGCACCTGCAGGCCTGGGCGAACGGCAAGACGCTGCTGCTGATCACCCACCGCATGTCCATGCTGAGCCTGGTCGAGCGGCTGGTCGTGCTGGACCACGGCCGCGTGGTCGCCGATGGCCCCAAGGCGGCGGTGATCGAGGCGCTGCGCAAAGGCCATATCGGTCAGGCGTCGGTATGACGGTCTGTGCCATGCGGTATCCCTGTGCCCTGTCTGCGGGAGTTTTGGCATGAGGTTCTTTCCCTGGGTCTATTTCCCCGGCGCCGCGCGAACGCGGCAGGACGCCGAGTTCATGCCGGCGCTACAGGGCGCGATCCTCGAGGACTCGCCGTGGATCAGCCGGTTGACGGTATGGCTGGTGGCATTGCTGATCGCCGCCGCGCTGACCTGGGCGCACTTCGCCGTGCTCGACGAAGTCACCACTGGCGAGGGCAAGGCCATTCCGTCGAGCAAGGTGCAGACGATCCAGAACCTGGAAGGCGGCATCGTCGCGGAAATCTTCGTGCGTGAGGGCCAGGTGGTGAACAAGGGCGACATGCTGCTGCGCCTGGACGACACCCGTTTTCTTTCAAATCAGGAGGAGTCGGAAGTCGAGCGCCTCGCCCTGCAAGCCCACGTCGAGCGGCTCACCGCGGAGGCCGAAGGCACGCCGCTGGTGCTCTCGGAGGCGATCACGCGCGCCCAGCCGCAGCTGGCCGAGGATCAGATGGCGCTCTATCAGTCACGCCAGCAGCGCCTGCAGAGCGAGCAGAGCATCCTGCGCGAGCAACTGGCACAGAAGCAGCAGGAAGTCGCGGAGTTTCGCTCCAAGCAGCAGCAATACCGCGCCAGTCTCGGGCTGATCCAGCAGGAACTGAACATGTCCAGCCCGCTGGTTGCGGCCGGTGCGGTATCGGAAGTGGAGATCCTGCGCCTGCGCCGCAGCATGGTGGACGTGCGCGGCGCGCTGGATGCAACCACCCTCGCCCTGCCGCGCGCCGAAGCGGCGGCGAAGGAAATCCAGAGCCGCATCGAGCAGTCCGAACTGGCCTTTCGCGCCGACGCCTTCAAGGAACTGAACGAGACCCGCACGCACCTGCAGAAGATCACCGCGACCAGCGTGGCGATTCAGGATCGCGTCAGCCGCACCTCCGTCGTCTCGCCGGTGCACGGCGTGATCAAGCAGCTGAACGTAAATACCATCGGCGGCGTGGTGCAACCGGGCAGCAACTTGCTGGAGATCGTGCCGCTGGAAGACAACCTGCTGATCGAAGCGCGCGTACGCCCGCAGGACATCGCCTTCCTGCATCCGGGCCAGCGCGCGATGGTGAAATTCAGCGCCTATGACTACACCATCTACGGCGGCCTGAAGGCGAACCTGGAGCTGATCAGCGCCGACACCATCACCGACCGCGAAGGCCGCAGCTTCTACCTGATCCAGGTGCGCACCGAGAAGAACGTCCTGGGTTCGCCCGAGCGTCCGCTGGTCATCATTCCCGGCATGGTCGCCACGGTGGACATCATCACCGGGCAGAAGAGCGTCCTCGACTACATGCTCAAGCCGGTGCTCAAGGCCCGTTACGAGGCGCTACGCGAGCGCTAACCGGTTGTTGAAAGGGCGAGGCAGCTTATGCACCAACAGCCTCACAAGGCTGTCAGCGCGCGTGGTTGCGGCGATAGACCTCCTCGCCCATCGCGGCAATCTGCCCTTCGATCAACGCGTCGAACGGCCGCAACAGCGCCTCGAAACGCGTGGTGCTCTCCAGCCCGTTCAGCGCAAAGGCCACTGCCTCGACGGTCGACAGCGCATCGGCCGCCGGCGCCTTGCGCAGGCGATAGCGCGACGGCTGTCCAGGCGGCAGCGCCACTCGCGGCAGGGCCGCCAGCCAGGGATTCACATGCAGCAGCTTGCGCGCCTTGCGCCAGGTGCCGTCCGGCACGACGAGGCGCACCGGCTCCGCGCGGCCGGCCAGGCTGCCCAGCTCAAGCGCATCCTCGCCGGGAAACAGCAGATAGGTGGGACGGCCATCGCCGCACGGCTCTTCGAAGTGTTCGCCGACGAGCAACTGCGCATTACGCAGACCGAGCGCCGCCAGCCGCGCGGTATTGAGCGCGTGCCCGGCCTCGCTCGAGTGCTGCACGATCAGCACTTGCGTTCGGCTCTCGAGCGACGGAATCAGCGCACACAGGCACTGCATCAGGGGGCGCTGGCAGCGCGGGCAGCGGGGTCGGGACATGGCTTCACCTCGGCGGCGCAGTCTGCCATAGCGAGCCGATCGGCGCAGGCCGTCTATGCTTGCCGCGGGCCGTCACGAGGAAACGCCATGATCACCGTCCATCATCTGGAGCATTCCCGCTCGCACCGCGTTCTGTGGCTACTGGAAGAGCTGGAACTGCTCTACGAAGTCGAACGCTATGCGCGCGACCCGAAGACCATGCTCGCTCCGCCGGAGCTGAAGGCCGTTCATCCGCTCGGCAAATCGCCGGTGGTGACGGACGGTGAGCTGACGCTCGCCGAATCGGCGGCGATCCTCGAATACCTGCTGGAGCGCTACGGCAATGGCCGCCTGATGCCACCCAGCGGCAGCGCCGAGCACCTGCGCTTTCGCTACTGGATGCACTATGCCGAAGGCTCGGCGATGCCACCGCTGCTGCTCAAGCTGGTCTTCGACCGGATCGCCGAGGGGCCGCTACCGTTCTTCGTGCGGCCGGTGGCGCGCGCCATCGCCAAAGGCGCGCAATCGGCCTTCATCGGGCCGCAGCTGAAAACGCATCTGGATCACATGGAAGCGGCGCTGGAACAATCGAAGTGGTTTGCCGGCGATGCGTTCAGCGCCGCCGACATTCAGATGAGTTTTCCGCTAGAGGCGGCGCAGGCCCGCGCCGGCCTGGACGCAAGCCGTCCACGTCTGATGGATTTTCTCCAGCGCATCCGCCAACGCCCGGCTTACCAGCGTGCCACCGAACGAGGCGGACCGGCGCAACCGCAACGGCAGGGCTGACGATTGCGCTATCGGCTTACCGGCGCCGTTGTGCGGCGGGGTCGCGTTCCGCGCGGATGGGGATGGGCTGCATGCGCGGCGGCTCGACCAGCCCGAGCGTAACAGCCAGCTTCCAGCACATTTCTCTGAGCCTTGCTTTCATGGTCGAACCCTCCTGCTTGATAACGGGCCACATCGGAGCCATGCCGGCTTCATCAACAGCGTAATCCAACTCGGGGCCAATTGCCCGCCTCGTAACGCAAGCGGTGCTCCTCGGCCACGCATGAGCCGCGCCTCCTGCTAGTTGCGACCGCCGCCCGTGCGCAAGCGTTCAAAGATCGCTCGCCGGCACGCGCCTCAGTAGCGCTCACCCTTGCGACGATACGGGAACACGTCGATCACCTTGCCGGCGCGAATGGCCTCCTGCAGCCCCTTCCAGTAATCGGCGTCGTACAGGTTGCCATGCAACCGCGCGAACAGCCGACGCAACGCCGGATCGGTGAAGAGAAAGCGCGGAAACTCTTCGGGAAACACGTCGTTGGGACCGACCGAGTACCAGGGCTCGGAGGCCATCTCGTCCTCCGGGTAGCGTGGCGGCGGGATGTGTCGGAAGTTCACCTCGGTGAGAAAGCAGATTTCGTCGTAGTCGTAGAACACCACGCGGCCGTGGCGGGTGACGCCGAAGTTCTTCAGCAGCATGTCGCCGGGAAAGATATTCGCCGCCGCCAGCTGCTTGATCGCCAGTCCGTAGTCCTCCAGTACCTCGATGCACTGCTGTTCGCTGGCGTTTTCCAGGTAGAGATTCAGCGGCGTCATGCGTCGTTCGGTCCAGCAGTGGCGCACCAGCACCGTGTCGTCCTGTACCTGCACGGTCGACGGCGCAACCTCCAGCAGTTCGGCCAGGCAATCGGGGTCGAACTTGGAAACGGGAAATCGGAAATCGGCAAACTCCTGGGTATCGGCCATGCGCCCTACCCGGTCGACGTTCTTCACCAAGCGGTACTTCTCGATCACGGTGGCGCGGTCGACACTCTTGATCGGCGAGAAGCGGTCCTTGATGACCTTGAACACTGTGTTGAAGCCCGGCAGGGTGAACACGCTCATCACCATTCCGCGCACGCCGGGCGCCATGATGAATCGGTCGTCGGTGCCGGCCAGGTGGTTGATCAGCGCGCGGTAGAACTCCGACTTGCCCTGCTTGTAGAAGCCGATCGAGGTGTACAGCTCGGCGATGTGCTTGCCGGGCAGGATGCGTTTGAGGAAGCCAATGAACTCCAGCGGAATCGGCACCTCGACCATGAAGTACGAGCGCGTGAAGGAGAAGATGATCGACACTTCCGCCTCGTCGGTGATCAGCGCATCGGCGACGATGCCTTTGCCCTCGCGGTGCAGCAGCGGGATCGCCAGCGGCCATTGCTCGTCACGCGTAAAGATGCGGCCGATCAGGTAGGCGCCCTTGTTGCGGTAGAGCACCGAAGCGAACAGCTCGATGGTTAGCTCGGGGTCCTTGCACACCCAGTCCGGCAGCGAATCGCAGAGCTGCCCCTGCAGCCGCGCCAGATCGCCCGCTCGGTCGGCATAGGGCACGGCGAAGGCGAAGTCGTCGAGTATCTGCTCCAGCGCGCCGGTCAGATCGCCCTTGGGCAAATACTTGCGCGTCTGCGCCACCCGCTGGCGGGCCTGAGCCGACGGGCGGGTGGTATGGATGAACATGGTGCCGTCGCTGATGCAATCGTGGCTGAACAGCCGACAGAAGATCGAGTTGTACCAGGTTTCGGACAGCTCATCGTCGAAGCGCGGATTGATTTGTTCGATGTAGGCGCTCTTGATCTGCGGCCAGTACTCGACCTGAAGCAGCGGCTCCTTGGGGAAACGCGCCAGCAGGCGGCGGTGGGTTTCGCTGACCTTCTGCTCGTAGAGCGCGATCCGTGCCGCCGAGGCCTGTTGCGCCTCCTGCCACTGCGCCTGCTCGAAGCGCGCCCGCGCGCCCTCGGTAATCAGGCGGAACTGCTCGCGGTAGTCATCGAAGCCCAGCAGTATCTGCCGGGCGATTTCGGTAGCCGGTTGCTGCTCCATGGGAGTCTCTGCGGCAAGGAAGGAATGGCGAGCTTAGCCAGTGCCCCCGCGCAAGGAAAGTCGGCCGACCGTCAGGCACTGGCTTTGAAAGTCGCTTCCGGCTTGCCGGCTGCGCGGGCACCGACAACACTTGCCGCTCCGCGACAGGAGCGCCACATGCGAGCCATCGACCTGTTCCGCCTCATCAGCCTGGCCGCCATCTGGGGTGCCAGCTTTCTGTTCATGCGGGTGATCGCCCCGGTGCTCGGGACCTTTCCCACCGCCTTCTTCCGCGTTGTGCTGGCCACCCTCGGGCTGCTGGTGATCTTGCTGGCGTGGCGCACTCGCTGGGATTTTCGCGGCAAGCTCGGCCTGTGCCTATTGCTCGGCGTGATCAATTCCGGCGTTCCCTTCGCGTTGTACGCGCTCGCCGCCCAGCTGCTGCCGGCCGGCTATTCGGCGATCTTCAATGCGACGACGCCGCTGATGGGCGTGCTCATCGGCGCGCTGTTCTTCGCCGAGGAGCTGACGCTGGCCAAGGTCGTCGGGGTGCTCTGCGGATTGGCCGGCGTGATGGTGCTGACGCGCACCGGGCCGGTGTCATTCGATGCCGATCTTTTGATCGGCGCCCTCGCCTGCCTCGGCGCGACCGCCTGCTACGGGCTCGGTGGCTTTCTGACGCGGCGCTGGATCAACCATCACGGCGGCCTCGGTAGCGAGCTGGTGGCGTTCGGCAGTCAGGCCGGTGCCACGCTCTGCCTGCTTCCGCTGTTCGGTGTATCGCTCCTGCAGGCGCCGCCGGCAAGCTGGGGCGGCGGTTCCGTATGGCTGAGCCTGATCGGCCTCGGCGTGGTCTGCACGGCGTTTGCGTACATTCTGTACTTCCGCCTGCTCGCCGATATCGGCCCGGTCAAGACCCTGACCGTCACCTTCATCATTCCGCCGTTCGGTGTGTTCTGGGGCGCTTTGCTGCTCGGCGAGCCGCTGTCCTGGGCCTACGTCTATGGTGGCGCGCTGATAGCGCTGGCGTTGTGGCTGGTCCTGAAGCAGGCGCCGGCGCAACCGGTGCCCGCCACGGATGGACGGACATGAACGCCGCCGGGCGAGCCAGTGGACGCAGACACATGCGTCCCAAGCCCGCCGTGGGGAGGGGTTACTGCACCAGCTCCTGCTCGCTGAACAGGTCGGCGAACAGCATGGTCGACAGGTAGCGCTCGCCCGAGTCCGGCAGGATCACCACGATGTTCTTGCCCTGCATTTCCGGGCGCTCGGCCAGGCGCACGGCAGCCGCCATCGCCGCGCCGCAGGAAATGCCACAGAGAATGCCTTCCTCGCGCATCAAACGCAGGGCCATGTTCTTGGCCTCCTCGTCATCCACCAGCTCGACGCGGTCGATCAGCGACAGGTCGAGGTTCTTCGGCACGAAACCGGCGCCGATGCCCTGGATCTTGTGCGGACTCGGCTTGATCTCCTCACCCGCCAGGGCCTGGGTAATCACCGGCGAGCTGGTCGGCTCGACCGCCACGCTGACGATCTGCTTGCCCTTGGTGTTCTTGATGTAGCGTGAAACGCCGGTGATGGTGCCGCCGGTGCCCACGCCGGCGACCAGCACATCGACGCCGCCGTCGGTGTCGTTCCAGATTTCCGGACCGGTGGTGCGCTCATGAATGCCCGGGTTCGACGGGTTCTCGAACTGTTGCGGCAGGAAGTAGCGTTCGGGATCGGACGCGGCAATCTCGGTCGCCTTGTCGATCGCGCCCTTCATACCGAGCGCCGGCTCGGTCAGCACCAGCTCGGCGCCGAGCGCCTTGAGCACCTTGCGCCGCTCCAGGCTCATGGATGCCGGCATGGTCAGCATCAGCTTGTAGCCGCGCGCGGCGGCGACGAAGGCCAGGCCGATGCCGGTGTTGCCGGAGGTCGGCTCGACGATGGTCATGCCCGGCTTGAGACGGCCAGTCTCCTCGGCGTCCCAGATCATTCCGGCGCCGATGCGGCACTTGACCGAATAGCCGGGGTTGCGGCCTTCGATCTTGGCCAGGATGCTCACGCCCTTGGGACCCAGGCGGTTGATCATTACCAGCGGCGTGTTGCCGATGGAGCGTGCGTTGTCGGCGTAGATGCGGCTCATCAGTCTGTCCCTGCGCGAAAGAAAACCAAGGCCAGAAAGCCTATGCGCACTCCTGCGCGTCGTCCAGCCGAACTCGCCGCGCGGGCCGGCGGTCCATCTTGAACAGACCGCGCTACCGGATCGCCATGAAACGACGCTATTTGCCACTGTGGCTGCTGCTCGTCCTCGCCACGCTGCTGGTGCTGCTGCACCTGGCGCTGCCGCCGCTGGTGCGCCACTACCTCAACCAGAACCTGGCCGACATGGGCGAGTACCGCGGCCAGGTGGAAGATGTCGACCTGGCCTGGTGGCGCGGTGCCTACCGCATCGAGGGGCTCCTGATCGAGAAGAAGGACAAGCAGGTGCAGGCGCCGCTGTTCACCGCGCCCGGCATCGATATCGCCATCAGCTGGCGCGCGCTGTGGCACGAGCATGCGGTGGTCGGCGAGGTGGAATTCGAGCGGCCGACACTGAACTTCGTCGACGGTGGCGACAAAGGCGAGTCGCAAACCGGCGAAGGCGTCGACTGGCGCGACCAGCTGGACGCCCTGCTGCCGATCACGTTGAACGAAATCCGCGTGATCGAGGGCCAGCTGTCGTTTCGCAACTTCACCGCCGAACCGCCGGTACACGTCTATGCCAGCGGCATCAACGCCACGCTCTACAACCTGACCAATACCACCGACGCGCAAGGCCGTCGGGTGGCGACGTTCGAAGGTACCGGCAGGCTGTTCAACCGCTCGCCCATAGAAGCCACGGCACGTTTCGACCCGTTCACCGAGTGGGAGGATTTCGAGCTGAACCTGCGCGCCACCGATATCGCGCTCAAACAGCTGAACGACTTCAGCCGCGCTTACGGCAAGTTCGATTTCGCCGGCGGCAGCGGCGACCTGGTCGTCGAGGTGCAAGCCACCGACGGCCGGCTGAACGGCTACATCAAGCCGCTGTTCCGCAATGTCGATGTGTTCGATCTCGAACAGGACGTGGAAAACGAAGACAAGAGCCTGCTGCGCGGACTCTGGGAAGCGGTGGTCGGCGGCGGCCAGGAAGCGTTGCAGAACCAGCGCGAGGACCAGTTCGCCACGCGTATCGAGCTGTCCGGCAGCACGCGCGATGCGGACGTCAGCCCGTTCCAGGCGATCATTGCCATACTGCGCAACGCCTTCGTCGAAGCGTTCACCGCCCGCTTCGAGCGTTCCTCAAACGACGATCGCTGAATCTGGCCGAAATCCGCAGCAACGATCATTCAGTGACTGAATAATCCCCTCGCGTTCACAGGCGACGGCCCATCACTTATAGTCGGGCTCTTTCATTCCACACCAAGCGCCTGCGTGCCAGGCCGGCCCAAGGAATCCGCGATGAAATTCGAAGGTACCCAGTCGTACGTCGCCACCGACGACCTCAAGCTCGCCGTCAACGCCGCCATCACCCTGCAGCGTCCGCTGCTGGTCAAGGGCGAGCCCGGCACCGGCAAGACCATGCTCGCCGAGCAGCTGGCCGAATCCTTCGGTGCCAAGCTCATCACCTGGCACATCAAATCCACCACCAAGGCGCACCAGGGCCTCTACGAATACGATGCGGTGAGCCGCCTGCGCGACTCGCAGCTGGGCGTGGACAAGGTCCACGACGTGAAGAACTACATCAAGAAGGGCAAGCTGTGGGAGGCCTTCGAGAGCGAGGAGCGGGTCATCCTGCTGATCGACGAGATCGACAAGGCCGACATCGAGTTCCCCAATGACCTGTTGCAGGAACTCGACAAGATGGAGTTCTACGTTTACGAGACCAACGAAACCATCAAGGCCACCCAGCGGCCGATCATCATCATTACCTCGAACAACGAGAAGGAGCTGCCCGACGCCTTCCTGCGCCGCTGCTTCTTCCACTACATCGCCTTCCCCGATCGCGAGACGCTGCAGCGGATCGTCGACGTGCACTACCCGAACATCAAGCAGTCGCTGGTCAGCGAGGCGCTGGACGTGTTCTTCGATGTGCGCAAGGTGCCGGGGCTGAAGAAGAAACCCTCGACCTCCGAGCTGGTCGACTGGCTGAAGCTGCTGATGGCCGACAACATCGGCGAAGCCGTGCTGCGCGAGCGCGATCCGACGCGAGCCATTCCGCCGCTGGCCGGCGCGTTGGTCAAGAACGAGCAGGACGTGATGCTGCTCGAGCGTCTAGCCTTCATGAGCCGACGCGCCAACAGCCGCTGATCGACGCCGGTTTCCGGTGGAGCCGGCCGCGCACTCACTGGAGGAAGAAACCATGCAAACGCATACCGGTAGTTGCCTGTGTGGCGTCGTGCGCTATCGCATCGACGCCCCCATCGACGCGCTGACCCACTGCCACTGCAAGATGTGCCGCAAGGCCCACGGCGCCGCCTTCGCCACCTACGCGAGCGTGCCGCTGGAGGCCTTCCACTTCATGTCCGGCAAGGATCAGCTCGGCGTCTACCACTCCTCCGAGCATGTCACGCGTACGTTCTGCATCCGCTGCGGCGCCAACCTGCTGTTCGTCGACAACCGCGAGCACGAGGTCGGCGTCGCTGCCGGCACGCTCGATTCGCCGCTGCCGGTACCTGCGCAATCGCACATCTTCGTCGGTTCCAAGGCCGACTGGTACGAGATTCGCGACGGCCTGCCCCAGCACGACCGTGATCTTTAACCCCATCGCCATCGCGCACCGCCAAGTGCGCGCCTGAGGTTCTGCCATGTTGCTTGGCCTGTTCAACGAAATGCGTGCCGCCAAGGTTCCCGTCTCGGTGCGTGAACTGCTCGACCTGATCGACGCCCTCAAACACCGCGTGGTGTTCGCCGACATGGACGAGTTCTACTTCCTCGCGCGCACCGTGATGGTCAAGGACGAGCGCCACTTCGACAAGTTCGACCGGGCCTTCGGCGCCTACTTCAACGGCCTGCAGAACCTCGACCAGCATCTGGAAGCGCTGATTCCCGAGGAATGGCTGCGCAAGGAATTCGAGCGCAGCCTGACCGACGAGGAACGCGCGCAGATCCAGTCTCTCGGCGGGCTGGACAAGCTGATCGAGGAATTCAAGAAGCGTCTCGAAGAGCAGAAGGAAAAGCACTCCGGCGGCAACAAGTGGATCGGCACCGGCGGCACCAGCCCGTTCGGCTCGGGCGGCTACAACCCGGAAGGCATCCGTATCGGCGATGCCGGCAAGCGTCAGGGCCGCGCGGTCAAGGTCTGGGACCAGCGCGAGTACAAGAACCTCGACGACCAGGTCGAGCTGGGCACACGCAACATCAAGATCGCCCTGCGCCGCCTGCGCAAGTTCGCCCGCCAGGGCGCGGCGGAAGAACTGGACATCGACGGCACCATCGACCACACCGCGCGCGACGCCGGCCTGCTCAACATCCAGATGCGTCCCGAACGACGCAACGCAGTCAAACTGCTGTTGCTGATGGATATCGGCGGCTCGATGGACGCGCACGTCAAGGTTTGCGAGGAGCTGTTCTCGGCCTGCCGCACCGAGTTCAAGAACCTGGAGTTCTTCTACTTCCACAACTTCATCTACGAGTCGGTGTGGAAGAACAACTTCCGCCGCACCTCCGAGCGCACCTCCACGCTCGACCTGCTGCACAAGTACGGCCCGGACTACAAGGTGGTGTTCGTCGGCGACGCGGCTATGGCGCCCTACGAGGTCACCCAGCCGGGCGGCAGCGTCGAGCATTGGAACGAGGAAGCCGGTTACGTGTGGATGCAGCGCTTCATGGAGAAATACCGAAAGCTCATCTGGATCAACCCTTACCCGAAGGACACCTGGGGCTATACCGCGTCCACCAGCATCATCCGCGAATTGGTGGAAGACCGTATGTATCCGCTGACCCTGAGCGGGCTGGAAGACGGCATGCGCTTTCTCGCCAAATGAATCAGGGCTGACGCCGGGCGGGTCGCGAAACGACGCCCGCTCAGCGATACAGCCGGTGGCGACGCCGACGCTGGCGCAGCGGAAAGCTCAGCGCCAACAATACGCTTTCCACCAGCCAGGCCAGCAGCAGCGCGCATCCGAGCCCCCAGGCAATCGCCTCCGGCGCCAGCAGCACCTGATAGCGGTAGCCGGCGAGCGTCTCCCGGCGCAGTTCCGCATCGGCACCGAGCAGCACGTGCCAGCTGCGCACGAACCAGGGCTGCTGCATGGCCTGCCATTCGCGATCCAGCAGGCGCACGCGCTGCACCAGCGCCTCCAGGCTGCGTGCATCGCTCTGGATCACCGCATCGTCGCTGGCACGGTAGTGCTCGACCAGTGCATTCAGATCGCCGTCGAAGAAGCGTTGCGCGGTATCGCGAAAGCCCTGCAGGCCGCGCTGCGCCTCCTGCCGATGCGCCTCGACGCGCTGCGCATAGGCGTCGATGAAGCCCGGCACCTGCACGCCGACCAGCAGGCCGAAGGCGAACACCAACAGGCGCAGATAGCTCCTCAGCATGCGGCGTCCCGCCCCTGCGCGACGCACTCGCCACGCCGCCACAGGCTCCACTGCCCAGGTTCGTGGATGGTCCAGCATTCGTTGTCGGTCAACGGCTCGGTGGCGAGCACGGTCACCACGTCGCGCGGCGTGGTCTCGGCCTGGAAGTCCACCGTCAGCTCGGCATCCTTGAGCTGCGCCGGGCCGAACGGCGCGCGCCGGGTGATCTGCGCCAGCTTGGTGCTGCAGAAGCTGAACAGCCATTCGCCGTTGCTCAGCAGGCAGTTGAACACGCCCTTGCTGCGGTAATGCCGGCAGGCCGCCAGCAGCGTCGGCAGCAACGCCTCGGCCTCGACGCGCTCGGGGAAGTCGGAGCGGATACGGTTGAGCAGATCGCAGAACGCCGCCTCGCTGTCCGTCTCGCCCACCGCCCGGTAGAAGCTGCCCGAGGGCTCGAAATCGCTCAGCTGGCCGTTATGCGCGAAGCACCAATATTGCCCCCACAGCTCGCGCATGAATGGATGGGTGTTGGCCAGCGTGACCCTGCCGACATTGGCATGGCGGATGTGGCCGATTACCACCTCGCTCTTGATCAGATAATGCTGGACCATCTTCGCCACTTCCGACTCGCAACTGGCCACCGGGTCCTGAAAGAGCCGTAGGCCGCGTCCTTCGTAGAACGCGATGCCCCAGCCATCCTTGTGCGGGCCGGTCCGGCCACCGCGCTGCATGAGTCCGGTAAAACTGAAGACGATATCGGTGGGGACATTGGCGCTCATGCCGAGCAATTCGCACATAGGTTGATTCCCCGTGAAAACGCGAAGGTATTACAGGCGCGGTTCGGTTCGCACCCGGCGACCCGGCTGCGGAAAATAGTCGTCATCCTCGTCGTCGGCCATGCGCTCGCGCAGGGTTCGCGGATCGTCATCGGGCGCGGCAGTCGGCCTGTCGGCGCGCTTGCGCCGCTCCAGCGGCCAGCGGATAGCCACCAGCAACAGGTACAGCGCGAACGCGATCAGGCCGTACAGCGCCAGATCGGCTACTGCGCGCCAGGCGTTGTTGCCGACCTTGAGCAACACGTCCATTGCGGTAATGGCCACGGCGGGGGCGAAGAGTTCCTTGGCGGGATCGACAATGGTCGGCGTCAGCAGCAGGATCGCCGCCAGCAACCGCAATGGCTCGCGCAGCCAGCGCCACATCCAGCGCGTCGCGCGGAACCAGACCAGCAGACAGCCCAGCGCGGCCACGCCGTAGACGGCCCAGGCCAGGGAATAATCGGTGTATGGCATCGACATCGGAATTCTCTCGGTGAGCCTGCCGGACCGACCGGCTGGCGCGACGCAGCATGATAACAGCCCGGCGCGCCCTGAGCGGCGCAACGGGCACTGGCGAAGCCATCGGCAACGCCGTATAACCCTTCAATACATCGGTTCATTGCCAACCCCGTCGGCCCACCGCACTGCCCAGGCCGACCCGCTCAGGAGGAGTCATCATGCCCTACCAGCACATTCTGGTCGCCGTCGACCTGACCGACGAGTGCCACGCGGTAGTCGCGCGAGCCCAGGCCCTGGCCACCACTACCGGCGCCACGCTGACACTCGTCCATATCATCGAGCCGATGGCGATGGCCTTCGGCGGCGACGTGCCGATGGACCTGTCGATGCTGCAACAGCAGCAGTTCGACCAAGCCCGCGAACGGATGGACGGCTTCGCCGATATCTACCCCAGCCTCACGCCGGAGCAGCGCCACCTGGCCTACGGTCAGCCGCGTCAGGAAGTACATCGGCTGGCCAAGGAACAGCAGTGCGACCTGATCGTCGTCGGCAGCCACGGCCGCCACGGGCTGGCGCTGCTGCTCGGCTCGACGGCCAACGACATTCTGCATGGCGCGCCATGCGATGTGCTCGCGGTACGCCTGAAGAAAGTCGACTGATCGAGTCGGCCTGAGCGGGCCAAGTCCCGCTCAGAGCGCTTCGGCTCCCTCGCCGGCGCTCATCACCAGCGGGCGGATCTTCTGCAGCTGGGTTTCCAGTGAGTAGGTCAGGCTCGAAGCCATCGAGAAGAAGCTGAGGAATGCCTTGAGGTTGCTGTCGCCCTCGCAGGTATCGACGATCCGCTGCCAGAATGCCTGATTGACCAGCTGCAGCTGCTGGAACGAACGCACCAGCCCGCGCAGTTCCCAGTCGGCATGCCGCCCTTCACGCAGGTTGAAATACTGACGGGCCAGGTACAGCGACACCGCCCGCAGCACGAACTCGCGATTGCTGGCGAATGGCAGGTGCTGTTGGGCCATCGGCTTGAGCCGGCCGAGCACCGGACAGGCGCTGGTGGCCATGATCACCCCGAGCAGCGCCCGCAGGCCCTCTTCGAGACCGACCAGCTTGGTGTATTCGCGCTCCGGTGTGCGTACCCAGACCAGCGCCTTCTGGATCGCCGGCAGGCCCTGAAAGTCCTCGATGACCCGGTGCAGGTCGACCGCAGCCGGGCAATGGCTGAATTCGTTCTGACTCAGCGGACAATTGCTGCAACGCTGATGCTCCAGCCGTGTCCACTTCGGTGCCTGCGCGGCAGCTTCCTTGTCGTAGGCGCGATCCAGTTCGATCCGGTAACTGAAATCGTGCTCATCATCCAGGGTGATGCGGTATTCAATAGCCATCAATACTCCATCGTCATGACTGCCAACCGCAGCGAAGTTAACCAGCAGGCCTCCGTAAGGTATTGATCCACCTCAGGAAGCCCGCTGCGCGCCGCGAACATCTTCAAGCACGACCGGCGCCCCTGAGGCGGTCTCAGTCCTCCAGCTCGGCCCAACGCTCCAGCAGCTGATCGAGCTCCTGCTGCAGTGCCTCCAGGCGCGCCAGTGCCGCGCCCGTTACCTCGGCTGGCTGCTGGTAGAACGCCGGATCGGACACCTGCGCCTGCAACGCCGCGATAGCCTGCTCCGCTGCGTCGATCTGCCCCGGCAACGCCTCGAGCTCGCGCTGCAGCTTGTAGCTGAGCTTCTTCTTCGCCGGTGCCGATTCGGCAGCCGCCGGTGCCACAGGCGCAGGCTCCGTCCGCGGCTGGGCGCTGGCCTTGCTTTCGGCGGCTTCACCCACCCCAAGCAGGCGCGGCGAACCACCCTGACGCAGCCAGTCCTGATATCCACCGACGTACTCGCGCACCTCGCCGTTGCCTTGGAACACCAGCGTGCTGGTCACCACGTTGTCGAGGAACGCCCGGTCGTGGCTGACCATCAGCACCGTGCCCGGGAAGCCCAGCAGCACCTCTTCGAGCAGCTCGAGCGTCTCGACATCGAGGTCGTTGGTCGGCTCGTCCAGCACCAGCAGGTTGGCCGGCTTGCTGAACAGCTTGGCGAGCAAGAGGCGTGCCCGCTCGCCCCCCGACAGCGCCTTGACCGGCGTGCGCGCACGTTGCGGGCTGAACAGGAAGTCGCCGAGGTAGCTCAGCACGTGCCGGTTCTGTCCGTCGATGGTGATGAATTCGCGCCCCTCGGCGAGGTTGTCGATCACCGTCTTTTCCAGCTCCAGCTGGTGACGCAATTGGTCGAAATACGCCACTTCGAGCTTGGTGCCGATCTCGATGCTGCCCGCGGTCGGCTGCAGCTCGCCGAGCAGCAGCTTGAGCAGTGTGGTCTTGCCGGTGCCGTTGGCGCCGAGCAGACCGATCCGGTCGCCACGCTGCACGACCATGGAGAAATCGCGAATCAGCGGCTCGCCACCCGGATGGGCGAAGCTCACCTGCTCGGCAGCGATCACCTGCTTGCCGGATTTGTCCGCGCTTTCCAGCTGGAAAGTCGCCTTACCTTGCCGCTCGCGGCGCTGACTGCGCTCGACGCGCAGCGCCTTCAGCTCGCGCACGCGGCCCTCGTTACGGGTACGGCGCGCCTTGATGCCCTGGCGAATCCAGACTTCTTCCTGGGCCAGCTTCTTGTCGAACAGCGCATTGGCGGTTTCCTCTGCCGCCAGCTGCTGCTCCTTATGCACCAGGAAACTGGCGTAGTCGCCGTTCCAGTCGATCAGATGGCCACGGTCGAGTTCGAGGATGCGCGTGGCCAGATTCTGCAGGAACGCCCGGTCGTGGGTGATGAACAGCACCGCCCCGTTGAAGCCGGTCAGCGCCTCTTCCAGCCAGGCGATGGCGCCGATGTCCAAGTGGTTGGTCGGCTCGTCGAGCAGCAGCAGGTCGGGCTCGGAAACCAGCGCCTGGGCCAGTAGCACGCGACGCCGCCAGCCACCGGAAAGCTCGGCCAAGGTACGGTCGGCCGGTAGCTGCAGGCGGCTCAGGGTGCTTTCGACCAGTTGCTGCAGGCGCCAGCCATCCTTGGCTTCCAGCGCCTGTTGCACGTGCATCAGCTTGTCGAGATCGGCCTGGTCCTGGATGTTCAGGCTGAGGTGGTGGTACTCGGCCAATAGTTCGCCGACGCCTTCCAAGCCCTCGGCAACGACATCGAACACCGTACGGTCATCGGCGCGCGGCAGCTCCTGCGGCAGCTCGCCGATCTTCAGCCCCGGCGCGCGCCAGATCTCGCCGTCGTCGGCACTGCGATCGCCCTTGACCAGGCGCAGCATGCTCGATTTGCCCGTGCCGTTGCGGCCGATGATGCAGACCCGCTCACCCCGCGCGATCTGCCAGGACACGCCGTCGAGCAGCGGCGTGGTGCCATAGGCCAGGGATACATCGGTGAACTTGAGCAGGGTCATGACTACCTCCGGAAAACAGGGCGCGCAGTCTAGCAGATGCGCGCCTGCCGGCCGCGGATACGCCCATCCCGAAGGCGTATCCGGAGCAGCTCGCGCAAGCTTCGGCCAGACGCCGCGCAATAGTTCCCGGCACTCGTCCAAAGCGCATTTAACTGGCCGTCCCGGCAGGCTAAGCTAGCGCCGTAATACACCCGCCTCTTCCCGGAAGTCTCATGCGCAGTCGACTCTCCAACCTGCTGCTCTGCCTGTGTTTTTCAACGCTGGCCGTGGATGTCTCGGCCGCCAGCCTGACTCAGCAGCGCCAACTCTACGATGAAGCCAAGCGCGCCCTGGCCAAGGGCGACAGCGCACCGTACCGGCGCCACGCCAGCGCACTGCGCGACTATCCGCTGGAACCGTACCTGGCCTACGACGAGCTGACCGCTCGGCTCAAGACCGCGAGCACCGCGGAGATCGAGAAGTTTCTCGCCGAACACGGCGACCTGCCGCAGATCAGCTGGATGAAACTGCGCTGGCTGCGTCTTCTGGCAGCGCGCGGCGACTGGCCCACGTTCCTCAAGTACTACGATCCGAAGCTGAACTTCACCGAGCTGGACTGCCTGTTCGGCCAGTATCAGCTCGGCCGCGGCCTGCCTGAAGGCGATGCCACCGCCGAGCGCCTCTGGCTGGTCGGCAAATCGCAGCCCGAAGCCTGCGACGTGCTGTTCACGCAATGGACCGCCAAGGGCGCGCTCACCGAGGAGCGCCGCTGGAAACGCACCAAGCTCGCGGTGGAGGCCGGCAACTACGGGCTGGCCAGCTTCCTCAGCAAGAACCTGTCGAGCCTGCGTGGCCACGGCGAGCTACTCGTCGAGGTCGCACAGAAGCCGCAGATGCTGAGCCAGACCGCGCGTTTTTCCGGCAGCCATCCGGCCATGGCCGACGTGGTCGCCATTGGCCTGCGCCGCCTCGCCCGCCAGGACCCGGAGAAGGCGCTGGCCTTGCTCGACGGCTATGCCCGGCGCCACGCCTTCTCCGCCGAAGAAAAGGTGGCGATCGCCCGGCAGATCGGCCTGACGCTGGCCAAGCGCTTCGACAGCCGCGCGCTGCAGGTGATGGCCGAGTACGACCCGGAGCTGCGCGACAACACCGTCAGCGAATGGCGGGCGCGCCTGCTGCTGCGCCTGGGCCGCTGGGAGGATGTCTACGCCCTGACCCAGCGTTTCCCCGACGATCTGGCCAAGAGCAACCGCTGGCGCTACTGGCGGGCGCGCAGCCTGGAGCTGGCCAAGCCGCAGAGCCCGCAGGCGATCTCGCTGTACCAGCCGGTCGCCGCCGAGCGCGACTTCTATGGCTTCCTCTCGGCCGATCGCATCCAGGCGCCGTACAAGCTCAACCACCAGCCGCTGGCCTTGCCGCCGAAGCTGGTGCAGAAGGTCCGCAACACTGCCGGCATTCGCCGCGCGCTGGAATTCCATGCGCGTGGGCAGATCGTCGATGGCCGGCGCGAGTGGTATCACGTCAGCCGGCTGTTCAGCCGCGACGAGCTGGTGGCCCAGGCGCGACTGGCCTACGAGATGGGCTGGTATTTCCCGGCGATCCGCAGCATCAGCCAGGCACAGTACTGGGACGACCTCGACATCCGCTTCCCGATGGCGCACCGCAGCACGCTGGTCAACGCGGCGAAGGCACGGGAAATCCACCCGAGCTGGGTGTTCGCCATCACCCGCCAGGAAAGCGCGTTCATGGCCGATGCGCGTTCGCACGTCGGCGCCAGCGGGCTGATGCAGCTGATGCCCGCCACGGCCAAGGAAACCGCGCGGCGCTTCGGCATTCCGCTGTCCTCGCCGCAGCAGGTGCTCAACCCGAACGTCAACATCCAGCTCGGCGCGGCGTATCTCAGCCAGATTTACGCGCAGTTCAACGGCAATCGCGTGCTGGCCTCGGCCGCCTACAACGCCGGCCCCGGCCGCGTACGGCAATGGCTGCGCGATGCCGGGCACCTGTCGTTCGATGTCTGGGTGGAGAACATCCCGTTCGACGAGACCCGCCAGTACGTGCAGAACGTGCTCACCTATTCGGTGATCTACGGGCAGAAGCTCAACGCGCCGCAGCCGCTGGTGGAGTGGCACGAGCGCTATTTCGAGAACCAGTGAGGCGCTGCCGGGGCGGCAGCAAGCGCCGCCCCGGCCGAATCATTCGAGAATTTCCACCGGCATGCCGACTTCGAGCAGCCCACTGCCTTCGGCGATCAGGTTCTGGCCGAAGAACACGCCGCCCGCCCGCTTGCGATAGCCCAGCAGCGTCGCCAGCGGCTCACTGTCGGCGCTGCGCTCGGCGGTGTGCAGGTCGATGGTCGGAATCGCGCAGCGCGAACAGGGCTTGACCACGCGGAAGGTCAGCGCGCCAATGCGGATGCGCTTCCAGTCATCCTCGGCATAGGGCGCGGCGCCGGCGACCACCAGATTCGGGCGAAAGCGCAGCATCTCCAGCGGCCGTCCGACGCGTGCGCAGAGGTCATCGAGCGAGGCCTGGCCGATCAGCAGAAAGGGGAAACCGTCGCTGAAGGCCGTGTTCTCGCCGAGTCGCGCATAGTCGAGGTCGACCTGGATGCCGTAATCCTCCGGCAGGTACACCAGACGACAGGCCTGGCCGAGAAAATCCGACAGCCAGGCGGCTGCGGCTTCACCGGCATCCGGCACCACCGGGTGGTTGTTCCAGACCTGCACGCAGCGCATCAGCTGGTCACCCGGCACGCTTACCAGCAGCTCGGGCATGCCCGGGGCCGCCAGTTGCAGCGCCGTATCGTCCTGCCAGTGCGCACGCAGCAACGCCATGCGCGGCACCGCGCGCTGGCTGAGGAAGCGCCCGGTACCGGCCGCGACCACCATCCAGCGTCGATCGCCGATCAGGCCGAGGGAGTCGCTGGCGCAGCGCTGCAAGGATTCGCCGGCGGCGGATTTGAGGGGGAAACGGTACAGCGAGGACAGGTGCATGCTGCGCCTCCAGCGAGCGGAAAGCGCAGCAGCATAGCAGAGCGGATCAGGCCGGTTCGTCGCGCAGCAGACGCTCGCGGATCACGTCGACCAGCTTCTCCGGCTGGAACTTGGAGAGGAAGTTGTCGCAGCCGACCTTCTGCACCATCGCCTGGTTGAAACTGCCCGACAGCGAGGTGTGCAGCACCACGTAGAGATCGCGCATGCGTGGGTCCTGGCGGATCTCGGTGGTCAGCCGGTAGCCGTCCATCTCCGGCATCTCGGCATCGGTGAAGACCATCAGCAGCTTGTCGGTCAGCACCTCGCCGGCGTCGGCCCAGGCCTTGAGCTGATTCAGGCCCTTGAGGCCATCGCTGGCGGTATGGATCGTCAGGCCGAGCTGGGTCAGCGTTTCACGCAGCTGTGCCAGGGCGACGCTGGAATCGTCGACGCACAGCACCTCGCGGCCGCGCGCGCGCTCGAGCAGCGGATCGGCCAGGCGATCGGCGGAAATGCTGGTGCTGTAAGGGACGATCTCGGCCAGGACCTTCTCCACGTCGATGACCTCGACCAGTTCGTCGTCGACCTTGGTGATCGCCGTGAGGTAATGCTGGCGTCCGGCGGTTCCCGGCGGCGGCAGCACTTCCTCCCAGTTCAGGTTGAGGATGCGGTCGACGCCGCCGACCAGGAAGGCCTGCACCGTGCGGTTGTACTCGGTGACGATGATGGTGCTGCGCTCGTCCGGCACCAGCGGACGCAGCCCGATGGCGCGCGACAGATCGATCACCGGCAGCGTCTGACCGCGCAGGTTGACCACCCCGCATACCGAGCTGTGACGATGCGGCATGAGCGTCATCTTCGGCAGCTGGACGACTTCCTGCACCTTGAACACGTTGATGGCGAACCGTTGCCGCCCGGACAGGCGGAACATGAGGATTTCCAGCCGGTTCTGGCCCACCAAGCGGGTGCGCTGATCGACTGAATCGAGAATGCCGGCCATTGCGGGCTCCTTGGACGAAATGGATATCGTGATATCGGCCACATTGCCGCGCCCTTTAAGCACGATGTCGATCCGCTGGTGAAATCGACCGCCAGATCCGTTCTCGCCCGCCGCGCAGCGGCTCAATCCTGACGCAGCAGCGGCGAATCCGCCGGCAGGTGCATGCGTAACGCGCCGGGTCGCACGCGGAAATGCAGGTTGGCCTGGGCCACCGGCTCGCCATCCAGATTGATGTCGATCGGCTCCGGCGCCTCGACTTCCAGCCAAGCCAACCGCGCGTTCACCGAGACGGCCTCGACGCCACGCAACCCGCCGCTGAGCAGCGTACCCAGCGTGCCCACGGCGTCCTCCGGCGCCGGCACGATGCAGACATCCAGCAGGCCGTCATCGACCAGCGCCTGTGGGCAGAGCAGCTGCCCGCCCCCAGCCTGACGACCGTTGCCGATGCCGAGCGCGAGGAAGTCGCCCTCCCACTCGAAATCCGGTCCGCGGAAACGACCATAGGCAGAGTGGATCTCGGCGAAGCGAGTCAGCCCGGTCAGCAGGTAGGCACCGCCGCCGAGCACACGCTTGAGATCTTCCGAGGTGTTAGCTGTGACCTTCGAGCCGAATCCGCCAGTGGCCATGTTGACGAATGGACTGCCGTTCATTTCACCGATGTCGATCGCCACCGCCGGCTGATCCAGCAGTCCCAGCGCGTCGAACGGTTCGGAAGGTATTCCCGCGGCGCGGGCGAAATCGTTGGCGCTGCCCAGCGGCAGCAACGCCAGACTGGCGTCGGCCGGATGCCGCAACATGGCTTCGGCCACCTCGTGCAGCGTGCCGTCGCCGCCACCGGCAATCAGCAGGCGATGGCCGGCGTCGAGCGCCTCGCGGACCAGCCGCTCGACATCCCCGGCCTCCCAGGTAACGCGCACGGCCAGATCCCAGCCGAGTTCGCGCTGCCGGTCCACGGCGGCGCGCACCTCGTCATTGAGCGACTGCTTGCCGTGCAGGATGAGCAAGGCTTTGGGCTGGCTCATGAAAGCGCTTCCTTCTTGTCGGATACGCAGATCAGACCCGTCGCGCCGGTGGAAAGTTGTAGCCGGCGGCTCGTTCGGGATTAACCCAAAACTTCGATAGGTGCGGCCACCGGTCGGCAGCCCTCGCCGCTCCGGCGCAACCTTGAGGGTGCGCCGGAATAGCGACACCCAATAAAAATCAACGAGTTACAGGACAGAACAGAATTTTTACAGATTCCTGGCGGAGCCTTGCGGGCCAATGAACTCATTTCACCGAGGACGGTCGGAGCCATTGTCCTAAATGAGGTTGCGATAGCCGCCTGCCATCAGGCAGTGCGTGCCGCGGCGATTCGAAACGAGCAAAGACCAGCCGTAGTAGCTGAGGAAGGGAGCCTTGTAATGCGTTTACAGTCCGTGGGAACACTTGAGTACGCTCACCCCAGTTTCGTCGATTACTTTCTCGCCAGCGTCCGCCTGATCCACGGCCTGACGGCCATTCTGCCGGGTTTGCTGCTGCTGATGTTCCTACAGGACCTGCCGGCTGGCGGCGGCGCGTTCAGTGCATTCCTGATGTTCTTCGGGGTGCTGAGCATCGTTATCTTCCAATCGGTCGGCATCTACAGCGAAGAAGTGTTCAGCACCCTGCTGCGCTTTCGCATCATGCTGCTGGCCTGGGCCGCTGCGTTCAGCCTGCTGATTTTCATGCACCAGGGCATGGGCCTGTTCAGCTACCTGGACACCGAGCATCTGGCGTTCTGGTTCGTCACCAGCGCGGTGCTGTTCGGTGCCGAGCGTCTGGCGATGCTCGCTCTGTTCCGCCGTCTGATGGCGCGCGGCATGTATCTGCAGAACGCGGTGATTCTCGGTGGCACGGAGAACGGCCAGCGCGTCGCCGAATACCTGCAGCACAACCGCGACATCCGCACCGGCGTGCTCGGCTTCATCGATGACCGCCTGGAGCGCCTGCCGAGCGAACTGTGCAACCTGCCGCTGCTGGGTAACACCCGTGATCTGGAGCGCATGATTCGCGAGGAAAAGGTCACCCAGGTGCTGGTCGCCCTGCCCTGGTTCGCTGACAGCCGCATCGGCCAGGTCATCAATGAACTGCGCAAGCTGCCGGTCAACGTGCTGCTGGTGCCGGACATGGTCGCCTTCCGCCACGCCAACAAGCGCATCACCGAAGTCGCCGGTCTGCCCACGCTGATCGCCTCGGACCTGCCGCTGCGTGGCTGGTCGCCGCTGTTCAAGCGCCTGGAAGACCTCGTGCTGTCCAGCATCGCCCTGCTGGCCGCCGCACCGGTGATGCTGCTGATCGCGCTGGCGATCAAGCTCGACTCGCGCGGGCCGGTGTTCTTCAAGCAGAAGCGCTACGGCTACAACAACCGGCTGATCGAGGTGTTCAAGTTCCGCTCGATGTACCACGAGAAGAGCGACGCCAACGCCGACCGCCAGACCACGCGCCACGACGATCGCATCACCCGCGTCGGCCGCTTCATCCGCAAGACCAGCCTCGACGAGCTGCCGCAGCTGATCAACGTGTTCCTGGGCAGCATGTCGATGGTCGGTCCGCGTCCGCACGCCACTGCCACCAAAGCCGCCGGCGTGCTGTTCGAGGATGCCGTGGCCGAATACTCGGCACGCCACCGGGTCAAGCCAGGCATCACCGGCTGGGCGCAGATCAACGGCTATCGCGGTGAAACCGACACCCTCGAAAAGATCGAAAAACGCGTCGAGTACGACCTGGACTACATCGAACGCTGGTCGGTCTGGTTCGACCTTTACATCCTCTTTCGCACCGTTCCGGCGCTGCTCTTCAACAAAGACGTCTACTGATCCGCATGCGCCCGCCGGGCCGCGTTTCATGGGCAGCGATGCCCAGGGCGCGGCGGGCGCGGCAGGAAGGAACTAATGAATCCCACCACTATCTCACTTTGGCGTTCAGCACCGGCGGGCTCCGCCGTGGCCGGCAACCAGCCGGAAAGGCGGAACGCACATGTTTGAAAACATCTTGATCGTCTGTGTCGGAAACATCTGCCGCAGCCCCACAGCGCAGGCGTTGCTGACCCACAGACTCAGCGGACAAAGCCTGACGATCGGTTCGGCAGGTATCGGTGCATTAGTAGGTAACCCGATGGACAAAACCGCGCATGACGTACTGCAGGAGCACGGATTGGACTTCACCGCCCACCGCGCCCGCCAGGTCGACAGTCACATGCTGCACGAGGCCGACCTCATCCTGGCGATGGAGCACAGCCATATCCAGCATATCCGCCAGATCGCGCCGGAAGTGCATGGCAAGACATTCCTGATCGGCAAGTGGCAGGACGAGCTAGAGATCCCCGATCCCTATCGCCAGTCCCGGCCCGCCTTTGAACACGTACACACGCTTCTGACGCAAGCCGTCGAAAGCTGGCTTCCTTACCTGAAATAAGAAGAAGGAACTTCGATGACAACCATGCCCCGCCCGATCTATGAAACCAAAGAGGACAAGGACATCGACCTGGCCCACCTCTTTGACACCTTCCTCAACAACCGTGCGCTGATCATGGGGATCACCGGTTTCTTCGCCGCGCTGGGCATCGCCTACGCGCTGCTGTCGACCCCGGTGTATCTCGCCAGCGCGATGATCCAGATCGAACCGAAGAACGGCCTGCCCAGCCTGACCGACGTGGTCAACACCAATCCGCCGGTTTCGCCGGCACAGACCGAGATCGCCCTGCTGAAATCGCGCTCGGTGGTTGGTGGCGCGGTACAAAGCCTGAATCTGGACATCATCATCGAGCCGCATCACTTCCCGATCATCGGCGGCTTCATGGCTCGCCGCTTCGAGCCCAAGGAAGAAGGCGAGCTGGGCTGGTACCCGGACGGCTTCGAGTCGTACGCCTGGGGTGGCGAACAGCTGAAGATCACTCAGCTGGACGTGCCGGACCAGCTGCACGGCGAGGAACTGGTTCTGGAGGCAGCGGAAAACAACGGCTTCATCCTGCGCGACCCGGACGACGAAGTCGTGGTCCAGGGCGTGGTCGGCGAGCCGGTGGAAACCGAGGAATTCCGCGTCAACGTGGAAAAGCTGATCGCCCGTCCCGGCACCACCTTCACGGTGATCAAGAACCGCACCTACAACACCACCGAAAGCTACCAGCAGCGTCTGTCCGCGGCTGAGCACGGCAAGCAGTCCGGCATCGTCAACGTGACGCTGGAGGACACCGACCCGGAAGAAGCGGTCCGCGTGCTCGAAGAAGTCGCGCAGCGCTATGTCGAGCAGAACGTCGCGCGCAACGCGGCCGAAGCCACGCAGAGCCTGGAGTTCCTCAACGAGCAGGTGCCGGCTGTGCGCAAGCAGCTGGAAGCTGCTCAGACCGCCCTGAACAAGTACCAGACCGGTTCCAAGACCGTCGACATCACCGCCGAAACCCAGTCGGTACTCGACCGCATCGTCGATCTGGAAGCGCAGATTTCCGAGCAGAATCTCAAGCGTACCGAGATGGAGCGCCGCTTCACCCGGCAGCACCCGAACTTCCAGGCACTGATCAACCAGATCAACCAGCTGCAGACGCAGAAGGCTGAACTGGAGAAGCAGATCGGCACGCTGCCGTCGACCCAGCAGGAGCTGCTGCGCCTGAACCGCGACGTCGAAGTGTCGTCGGAAACCTATTCGATGCTGCTGAACAAGACCCAGGAGCTGGACATCATCCGCGCCGGCACCGTGGGCAACGTGCGCATCATCGACCATGCCGCTGCCGATCTGGAAAACCCGGTCAAGCCGAACAAGCCGCTGGTGGTCATCGTCGCCACCTTGCTCGGCGGGCTGCTCGCCGTGGCGTTCGTCTACGTGCGTGAAGCACTCAAGCGTGGCGTGGAGAACCCGGAAGACATCGAGCGCGCGGGCACCCCGGTTTACGCGGCGATTCCGTTCAGCGAGAAGCAGGCCGGTCTGGAGAAGCGCCTGGCCAACTTCAAGCGCGACAAGAGCACGGCCTCCTACCTGCTGACGGTCAACGACCCGGCCGATCTCGCCACCGAAGCCATGCGCAGCCTGCGCACCAGCCTGCACTTCGCGATGATCGAGGCGAAGAACAACGTGCTGATGATCACCGGTCCGAGCCCGGCGGTCGGCAAGTCGTTCGTCACCACCAACCTGGCCGCGGTCATCGCCCAATCCGGCAAGCGCGTGCTGCTGGTGGACGCCGACATGCGCAAGGGTTACCTGCACAAGGTCATGCGCGCCGACGGCGAAAAGGGACTGTCCGATATCCTCTCCGGCCGCATCACCCTGTTCGATGCGATCCAGAAGACCCAGCTGAACAACCTGCACGTGATCAGCCACGGCCAGCTACCGCCGAACCCGTCGGAACTGCTGATGCACGAGAACTTCGCGCGGTTCGTCAAAGAAATCAGCACCATGTACGACCTGGTGATCTTCGACACGCCGCCGATCCTCGCCGTCACCGACGCCGCACTGGTCGGCAGCCAGGCCGGTACCACGCTGATGGTCACCCGCTACGGCATGAACGGCATCAAGGAAATCGAGGCCGCCAAGCGCCGCCTCGAGCAGAACGGCCTGCTGGTCAAGGGCGTGATCTTCAACGCAGTGATCCGCAAAGCCTCCACCTACGGCGAGTACGGTTACTACCAGTACGAATACGTAAGCAACAAATGACGCAACGGCACCGCGGCCCGAGGGCTGCGGTGCCTGTCCGCGCCGCATAGTCGGCCCAATTTTCCCGTTCCCCGCTGCGAGGCTGCGTGCCTCGGCGGACCTCCTTTTGCCGATCGACAGGTGTAACGCAATGACGCTCCACTCCCGCCCGCGACCGAAACAGGCGACACGACTGGCTGCCGCCCTCGCTGCGCTGCTGCTCGTGGCCCTGCCCGTGCAGGCGGCCGAGGACGCGCAGCGCGGTATCGACCTGATCGGCGTGAACCTGTCCGGCGCCGGTTTCGCACCGCACGTCGTGCCAGGCAAGAACGGCACGCACTACTTCTATCCCGAGAAAAAGCACTTCGCCTACTACCGTCAGCAAGGCATCCGCCTGATTCGCTTCCCGTTCCTCTGGGAGCGCGTGCAGCACCGCCAGGGCGAAGGGCTGAACTTCGACCAGGTGCGCCTGCTGAAGAAGACCCTCGACCTGGCCATGCAGCATGACCAGAAAGTCATCCTCGACATGCACAACTACGGCCGCTACCAGGGCGAGCTGATCGGCTCGGCGGCGGTGCCCTACGCCGCGTACGCCGACGTCTGGCGCAAGCTCGCCGAGCGCTTCAAGGACCATCCGGCGCTGTACGGCTACGACATCATGAACGAACCGCATGGCACCGTCGGGCTCTGGCCCGGCGCGGCGCAGGCGGCGGTCGATGCCATCCGCGAGGTGGACGGGCAGACACTGATCTTCATCGAGGGCGAGCGCTGGGCCAGCGCCTACCACTGGCCGCTGGTGAACGCCAACCTGCTGATCGACGACCCCGCCGGGCGCATCGTCTACGAGGCGCACCTGTATTTCGACGAGGACTTCTCCGGTAAGTACCTGCCGGGCAAGAGCCGCAACATCGACCCGATGCTCGGCGTGAAACGCGCCCAGCCATTCGTCGAGTGGCTGCAGAAGCACGGCCAGAAGGGCTTTCTCGGCGAATACGGGATTCCCGACGACAACCCCGAGGCGGCGGTGGCCATGGACAACCTGCTCGCCTACCTCAACCAACACTGCATACCCAGCGCCTACTGGGCCGGCGGCCCTGGCTGGGGCCGCTACAAGCTGGCGGTCGAGCCGCGCAACGGCCAGGACCGCCCGCAGATGGCGCTCATGCGCAAGCACCTCGCTAACGATTGCACGGCCATCGGCCCCGCGCCCGCTAACCGGCCCTGACTTTTTCTGGAGTGATCAACATGAAATTCGGACTGCTTTGGCACTCGTTCTCTTCCGGCAATCTCGGCGTCGGCGCGCTGAGCATTTCCAACATGCTGCTGATCGACGAGGCGGCGCGTAAATGTGGCATCACCCCTGAATTCCTCATCATCGGTTCGTCGGGCCCCTGCGATTACCCGCCGTCGACCGAGCGCTTCAAGTACGAATTCATCGAGTTCAACGAGCAGAACCTGCTGAAGAACCCGCACGGCCTGTACCGGGCGATCGCCTCGTGCGACGCGATCTTCGATATCGGCGAGGGCGACAGCTTCTCCGATATCTACGGTGCCAAGCGGCTGATCAAGCTGCTGGTGAGCAAGGGCATGGCGTTGGGTGCACGGGTGCCGCTGATCCTCTCGCCGCAGACCATCGGCCCGTTCAAGTCGGGCTGGGGCACCAAGGCGTCGGCCTGGGTAATGAAGAAGAGCACGCTGGTGTTCGCCCGCGATCACCAGTCGTTCGATGTGCTCAAGCAGCTCGGCATCGTTAACCGTGACGAGGTGATCGACGTCGCCTTCCACCTTCCCTTCGAGCGCCAGGTGCGCGAGCGTCAGCCGGACCGGCTGGCCATCGGCATCAGCGTTTCGGCGCTGCTACATCACGGCGGCTACGAAGGCAGCGCCAACCAGTTCGGCCTGCGTGCCGATTACAAGCAGCTCACCGATGAGCTGATCCGCGCGCTGCTGGCACGCGGCCATGAGGTGCATCTGGTGCCGCACGTGATCCCCATCGGCTTTCCCGCCGAAGACGACTACACGGTATCCCTGCAACTGCAGCAGCGTTATCCGGAGCTGAAACTGGCGCCGCGCTTCAAGGGGCCGATCGAGGCAAAGTCGTACATCAGCGGGCTGGACTTCTTCGTCGGCGCGCGCATGCACGCAACCATCGCCGCCTTCTCTGCCGGCGTGCCGGTGGTGCCGCTGGCCTATAGCCGCAAATTCTCCGGACTCTACCAGTCGCTCGACTACCACCGCGTGGTGGACCTCAAGACCGAGTCGACCGCCAGCGCACTGGAAGCGGTGCTGGAGTACCTGGACAACCGCGAGCAGCTGAAAGCGGAAGTCGCCGCCAGCGGCGCGATCATCCGCCGCAAGCTCGATGCCTACAGCCTCGGGCTCGAGCAAATCCTGGTTTCGCTGAACCAGGGCCAGCCCGCGTACCAGAGATAAGCATGCGCGACCACGCCCTGATGGGAGTCACCACGGCGGCCCGGACTGCCGTGCAGCTGGGCACGCTGTTGATCCTGGCACGGACGCTCGGCCCCACCGACTTCGGGTTCATCTCGATCGTGATCACCTGGTCGACCATCGTCGCGCTGGTGACCGACTACGGCTTCGGCATGCGCGCGCTGCGCGACATCGGCGCCGAGCGCGAGCGTGCCGGAGCGATCATGTCGGCCAGCCTGGCGGCGAAGACGCTGCTGGTGCTGCCGGCGTGCGTGCTCCTGTTGCCGGTGATTCTGTTCGTGCTGGACCTGAGCATGGCCGAGCGCGTGGCCTCGGTGCTGTTCCTGCTCGGCACGCTGGCCTCGTCGTATGGCGATCTGGCGCTGACGGTGTTTCGCAGCATCGGTCAGTTCCAGCGCGAGACGCGCATTGTGGTCGTCACCGCACTGATTCATTTCGTGCTGATCGGGCTGGCCATCGTGCTGCGTAACGATGTGGTCGCAATCGGCCTGGCGTTCCTGGTCTCGCGCCTGATCTATGCGGCCGGCGCGTTGCGCGCGCTGGCGAAGATCGCCCATCTGGCAGGCATCGTGCGCAATTCCTGGCAGGTGCTGGCCGAACGTTTCAAGAGTTCGACCAGCTTTGCCGTGGACAGTGGCGCTACCAACATCTTCGCGCAACTGGACGTCATCCTCGTGAACCACCTGGCCGGACGCGAGGCTGCAGGTATCTACTTTGCCGGCTCGCGCCTGCTGCAGGGCGCGGTACCGTTCAGCGTGCTGCTGGCCAGCGTACATATCCCGCGCTTCGCCTACCGGCTGCACAACCAGAGCCGCGAACTGGTGCGCTACGGCGCGCGCATCCTCGGCGAGTACGTCGCGATGGGCCTGATATTCGCCCTCGCCTTCTATTTCATCGGTCCGCTGTTCACCGATTACTTCCTCGGCGCCAGCTACGCCGAGCTCAACACGCTGTGGCTGGCCTTCGCCTGCTTCACCTTCGCCCGTTTCGTCGCCGCGGGCCTCGGTGTGCAGCTGATGGCGATGGGCACCGGCTTCCTGCGCACCTTCGGAATCATCTTCTCCGGGGTGATCACGGTCGCCTGTTACTGGATTTTCATTCCCGGCCACGGGATACAAGCAGCACCTTGGGTGTCCACTCTGGGCATGGCGGTGCTGACCCTCATTTACGGTTATGCGGTGCAGAACATCTACCGCAGGCAGCGCAACGCATGACCGGCATCGTCAAACACCGGGACCGCTTCGCGCGCGTCCCGCAGCTCAAGGGAAGGCTGGTATGAAAGCTTTGTTGAATCGCGTCCTGAAGAACGACCTGTGCAGCGGCTGCGGCATGTGCAGCTCGGTTGCCTCGGACGATGCCGTACAGATCCGGCTGAACGCCGATGGCTACCACCGCCCGGTGCTGAACAAGGCCTACGCGGGCAAGTCGATTGCCAGCGAGGAGGCCAGCAGCGCCTTCGCCAAGTCCTGCCCGGCGCTCAACCTCGATATCCGCCCATACAAAACGGCCAACTATCACCCGGTATGGGGCGAAATCCTCGAGACGCTCAAGGGCCACGCGCTGGACAACGAAGTGCGTCAGGCCGGCTCTTCCGGCGGGGTGATTTCGGCACTGGCGCAATACTGCCTGGAGCAGAAACTGGTCGACGGGGTGATCCAGATCCAGGCGTCGCAAACCGATCCGCTGGAGAACGTCGCCACCATCAGCCGCTCGCGGCAGAACATCATCGCCTCGTCGGGTTCGCGCTACGCGCCGGCCTCGCCGGCTCAGGCGCTGAAGTGGGTGGCGATGTCCACTGAGAAGTACCTGTTTATCGGCAAGCCCTGCGACGTGGCCGCGGTACGCCAGATGCAGGCGCACGACCCGCGCCTGAAACAGAACATCCCCTACGTGGTGTCGTTCATGTGCGCCGGCACGCCGAGCCTGCACGGTACCGAGCAGGTTCTGGATCAGCTGGGTGTCGAGCGCGACGACGTTACCAGCTTCCGCTATCGCGGCGACGGCTGGCCGGGGTTGACCAAGGCGACGCTGAAGAACGGCGACGCGCGCACCATGACCTACAACGATTCCTGGGGAAAGGTGCTTAACCGCCATCTGCAGACCCGCTGCAAGATCTGCCCGGACGGCATCGGCGAGTTCGCCGATATCGTCTGTGCGGACGGCTGGGAAGGCGACGAAAAAGGCTACCCGTCGTTCGAGGAGCGCGACGGCAATTCGCTGATTCTGATCCGCACCGACAAGGGGCGCGAATTGTTTCGCAACGCCGAGGCCAATGGCGTTGTCCAAGCGGAAGCTTTCGATACGGCCGGCATCTTCGCGATCCAGCCGTTCCAGTATTACCGGCGCACCACGATCCTGCCGCGGTTGTGGGCCATGAAGCTGCTGATGCTCAAGACGCCCAGCTACAAGGGGTTCGAGCTGGGCAAGGGGATCAGAGAAATCGGTCTCTACCAGAGCTTCAAGGCGTTCACCGGCCTGCTGGTACGGCGCAAGAAGATCAAGCGGCGGACTTTGGAGTCCGCATGAAGCAGCCCTGCGGACAGGGACCTCAAACCTAAGGATTCAGGTTGATGAACACATTCACTTCGCGCTTCTTCTATTTCCCGCTGCTGTTCCTGGTGATCGTGCTGCATTTCTCCGTGTTCGGCGACAGCCCGCACAACCCCTACGGTCTGAAGGGGGTGAACGAGCTGTACCTGGCGATCTGCATCATCTTCGCGCTGTTGCTGGTGCTCGCTTCGGCAGAAGAGGCACCGCGCGAATTCCGCGTCCTGATGTACTACTGCCTGTACAGCATGGTGGTGTTCTGGGTATTGCCGGCGGTATTTGCCTACTTCACCTATGGGCAACCGATCGTCTACGGTTTGATCGAAGAGCGGCGCGTGCTGTTCTGCCTGGGCTTCGCACCCGTGCTGTTTCTTTCCAAACGGGTCAGCACGCTGCAGTTCGAACGCGCCTTCATCTATGCCGCCTTGTTCGCCGCCTTCTTCTCGTGGTGCTTCAAATTCGGCGTGATTCCCGACATGCGTCCGGAAGTGCGCTCGGATGACCGCCCGGACCGCTCATCCATCGGCCCCTTCCTCATCTGCTTCGGTTACTTCTATTGCATCCAGATCTGGTCCAAGGGCGCCTCGCCGATCTCCGGCGCCGCGCGCAGCAAGACGCTGTATCTGGTGCTGGCCGCCCTGCTGCTGCTGACGCTGGTATTCGCCACCCAGACCCGCCAGCTGATCGTGCTCTGCTTGGCATTCACGCTGTTCTGCCTGCGCGCGAAGGCGATCATCTGGGCCGCGTCGCTGACCATCCTGTTGTCGCCGTTCTACTTCTATCCAAGCCTGCTCGAACTACTGGGCCTCAACGTCGAGTTCTACGACAGCTCGCTGGAAAGCGTGGAGGACGGTGCGCGCTCGATCACCATCGCGGCGATCATGAACCATCTGGATATCGTCAACTGGCTGCCCAGCGGCTCGCTATCGCTGATGTGGCAGGACGGTTTCATCCCCTACTTCGGGGAACACTTCTTCCTTTCCGACGTCGGAATCATCGGCACGCTATTCCGCTTCGGCTTTCTGACCTTCCTGGTGATTCCGCTGACGCTGATGATCTATCGCCGGATCGCCAAGAACATCAGTCCGGACATGAGTTTCATCTACCCCGTCATGCTCGCGTACTTCGTCATCTGGCCGCTCAATGGCCTGATGGAGTACGGGCAACCCGTCATCGCCATGCTCTTTGTCATCCACGCCTTGAAAGCTCGCCACCTCCGCAGCCAGGAACGAATCCATGAACGTCGCACTTATTCTCAACTACAAAGCTGCTACTGAAACGATCAGTTGCGTAGAGAGTCTGCTCGCGCACTGCCCGGCGGTCGACCATGTGGTGGTCATCGACAATGACTCGCAGGACGGCTCCTTCGCAGCCTTCACTCAGTGGCGCGAAGACCGGGGGCTGCAGAACGTCACGGTCCTCGCCAACCCGCAGAACAACGGCTACGCCGGCGGCAACAACTATGGCCTGCGCTGGGCGCTGGAGAACCTACAGCCCGAGTATTTCTGGATCGTCAACAATGACACCTACGTTGACTCCGATGCCTTTGCGCCATTGCTGCAGGCGCTGAAGCAGAACGACAACCAGTTCGTCGGCTCGGTGATCCTCAGCGCCGATAGCGGCCGTCTGGAGTGTTACGGCGGCGGCAAGCTCTATCCACTGCTGGGCAAGGCGAAGCTGCTCGGCAAGGACCAGACCCTGGAAGCCATGCAGCAAACCCAGGAGAAGCCCGATTATCTGATGGGGTGCAGCCTGGCGTTCTCCGCGGCCCTGCTCGCGCGCATCGGCATGATGGACGAGGCCTACTTCATGTACTCCGAGGAAGTGGACTGGCAATACCACGCCAAGAAGTTCGGCGTCTCCATCCAGGTCGTACCGCAGAGCCGGTTGTTCCATTACGGCTCGCTCAGTTCGGGCGGGCGCTCGGCGTTCTACCACTACTACCGCAATCGCGCGGCCACGCGCTTCAACAAACGCTTCTACGGCGCGCCGTTCGCGCTGGCCTCCGCGTGTTTCCTGTCGGCGATAACCGTCATGAAGGAATTCAACCATCCCGGCCTCGCATGGTCGGGCATCAAGGGCGCTTTCAAGGGAGTAACGATGCGTGTCGAATGATACGAACCATGCCTTCGGCGTGTCCTTCTACACCGGTAGCAAGGCGGCTCTGCTCGCCGCTGTCCGCGAGGGGGTGAAACAGCCTTACTCGTTCGTGGTGACGCCCAACGTGGACCACCTTGCTCAGCTGCAGCACAACGCGGCACTGCGCGCAGCCTATTCGAAAGCCCGGCTGCGACTGTGCGATAGCCGCGTGCTGATGCCACTGCTGCAGCGCTTGGGCGTGGCCGTGGAAGAGGTGATTCCGGGCAGCGATCTGACCATCGACCTGCTTCGCTGGGCCGATAGCGAGCGGCTGCGGATTGTCCTGGTCGGCGCGTCGAACGAGGAATGCACCAAGCTGCGAAACCTCTATCCGGGAATCACGGTTTATCACCACAACCCGCCGATGGGCTTCATCGACCGACCCGATGAAGTCAGGCGCTGCCTGGAGTTTATCCGCCAACATCCTTCCGAGCTGGTCTTCTATGCCGTCGGGGCGCCGCGCCAAGAGATTCTGGCCAGCTCCATCGAAAGTCATGAGCGTACAGGCATGGGCTTCTGCATCGGCGCGTCCATTTCCTTCGCCACCGGCAGTATCAAGCGGGCGCCGCGCTGGATGCAGAACTGCAAGTTGGAATGGCTGCACCGCATGCTTTCCGAGCCTCGCCGGCTGGTCCGGCGCTACGTTCACGATGCGCTGTTCATCGTCCCGGCCTATCGCAGGGAGAAAAGCAATCGTACTCAACGGGCCGCGCCGATAAATCAGGATCTGTAGCGAAAACATCGAAAAATCTGGCGTAACGACACGAAAGTGATTTGAACCAGACTAAAGCGAGACGGTCTATCCGTACTGAAGCGAATGGCAGGAATGGCGTTTCGACATTGTCGTTTGAGCGCTTTCTAACGCCCGAGATATCCGGGATTCCTGCCCTTCAACCGCCGACGCTGGTAGCGCGGAGGCTACTCAGAAACAGACCCTTTCTTCGCTGCGCACCCGGCGAGGAAGGAACGGTCAGAAGGAGAGAAATTTTGGCTGTCGTCTTTGCCAGGCAGAACGAACGCGATGCCTTACCCAGACCAGTGAAACATGCCGTCTCACTCTTTGAACAAAAACCACTCCGTCAAGGATGAACATACCCATGAAAGCATTTACCGCTCTTGCATTGACTTCCGCCCTGGCGCTTCAGGGCTGTGCCTTCGCGCCTGGCCAGTATCTCGATCCGGATGAGTTCACCGAAGGCGCCGAAGCGGAACACGGCACCGTGCATCTGATCCGAATCACTCCCGAGATGCTTAAGGGGGACCTCGCCTCTGACGCGGGTACGTCGAGCAAGCAGGAACTGCTGAGCTACAAACCATCGGCGTATCGCATCGGCCCGAACGATCTGCTCTATATCACCGTCTGGGACCATCCTGAACTGACCGCCCCGTCCGGTCCGCAGCAGCAACTCGACGCCAACGGCCGCCTCGTCCGGCCGGACGGCACACTGTTCTACCCCTATATCGGCAACGTCGAAGCGGCAGGCAAGACCATCGAAGAGCTGCGCTCGACCATCGCCCGGCGCCTGACCAACTACATCGACAGCCCGCAGGTCGACGTCTCCATCCTGCGCTTTGGCAGCCAGCGCGTAATCGTTTCCGGTGCATTCGACACCGCTGGTGAAGTTCCGGTGACCACCGCGCCGATGACGATCGTTCAGGCAATCGGCCAGGCCGGCGTCGACACCGAAACCGCCGACCTCACCGGCCTGATGCTCAAGCGTGACGGTCGCGAGTACATGCTGGACGTCGACTCACTCAATCGCCCGGACTCCTGGCTGCATCAGGTTTACTTGAAGGATGGCGATCAGCTCCACCTGCCCTACAACGACCAGCGCAAAATCTACGTGTTGGGCGAAGTCAGGCAGCCACAGGCTCTTTCCTTCAAGGCAACCAGCATGAATCTGATGGATGCGATCGGCACCGCAGGCGGCATCGCTCAGGAAACCGCCGACGGCGAGGCGCTGTATGTCATTCGCGGCGCAGAAGACATGGCCAAAGAACCAGCCAAGGTATTTCAGCTGAATGCCAAGTCGCCTACCGCGTTTGCCCTGGCGAAGCACTTCCCGCTCCAGCCCCAGGACGTGGTGTTCGTCGGCCCAGCGAATATCACCCGCTGGAACCGCTTCATCAGCCAGCTGCTACCTTCGGCCAGCGTGATTGGCACCGGCGCTGCAGCCGAGTACAACCTGTCCAAGTAAGGGCTGGTTGAACCCCAAAGCCGCAGATCAACTTGGTTGATCTGCGGCTTTTTTATTCAGTAAGCCAGTTATCCGCCTCTCGTAGGTCATAGCTGAGTCCCTTGTGCTGGAACCCAATCGAGTGAGCGAGAGCCGGTGGAAGTGGTCTGTTCGACCTTCGGCGCGCTCTTGCTGCTACGGGCATCGCATTCGATGCCGCCGTGGCCAACATCCCACTGGCAGCCGGAGTAGTTCGGACTATGGGCGGATGGCGTAAGCATCGCCCGCTTCCGCGGGCGTCGGTTGATACGTGAAGCTGGATCCTGCAAGCTCGGCCTACAGCCAGGCTACGCAATTCCTACCAACTGAACCGCGAGCTCACGCTAAAAGGTCCCAGTAGGTGTGGTCCGCCAAATTACTTATATCTTGACGCAGGGCTGCTGGCTTTACCTGGCGGCGGTAGTAGATCGCATCCAAGCAAGTGGTCGCCTGGGCGCTTTCCGTCGGATGCAGAAAAAGGTTATCAACACTTTTGGATATGGCACATGAGCGACGAGGCAAGCCGCCAAATCCTGTTTCATCCGATTAGGGCAATACGCCAACTGCCTGTTTCGACGACAGCTGTGTTGATATCGACGGAACATGAGCCGTCGCGGCATCTGCTGGGAAAACTCGCCAATGGAGTGGTCACTCTACGCAGCCTGCGGTCGACATGCACGCTATCCAGATAAAGAAGTCATTCTAATCGAATGCTATCGGCCGGCTAGCCAAGCTGGATCGCCGCCCCGCGTACCGTGGTGGGTTGCTTGGCATTCCAAGCATCTTTAGGACTACTCGCAAAACGTCCCATCCGTACGGACTTGCAGGGCCGCCCACGACTGCGCCAACTCGGTAGCTGTTCGCCTCCAACGTTCACCTGGTCAACCTAGTGCTGCATCGCAGGTAATTTCTTCCGCACAAAGACAAACCCCCGAACCGCGCAAGCGGATCGGGGGTTTGGGATAGAAGCTTGACGATGACCTACTCTCACATGGGGAGACCCCACACTACCATCGGCGATGCGTCGTTTCACTACTGAGTTCGGGATGGGATCAGGTGGTTCCAACGCTCTATGGTCGTCAAGCAATTCGGTTGCTGCCTCGGTTTAGCCGCTGCAGCGAGTTGGGTATGTGATGCTGGTAACGCGAATTCTTGCAAATTTTCGGTTTGTTTGTCGACTTACCGTCTAACAGCCAAATTGTTTGGGTGTTATATGGTCAAGCCTCACGGGCAATTAGTACTGGTTAGCTCAACGCCTCACAACGCTTACACACCCAGCCTATCAACGTCGTAGTCTTCGACGGCCCTTCAGGGAGCTCAAGGCTCCAGTGAGATCTCATCTTGAGGCGAGTTTCCCGCTTAGATGCTTTCAGCGGTTATCTCTTCCGAACATAGCTACCCGGCAGTGCCACTGGCGTGACAACCGGAACACCAGAGGTTCGTCCACTCCGGTCCTCTCGTACTAGGAGCAGCCCCTCTCAAATCTCAAACGTCCACGGCAGATAGGGACCGAACTGTCTCACGACGTTCTAAACCCAGCTCGCGTACCACTTTAAATGGCGAACAGCCATACCCTTGGGACCGGCTTCAGCCCCAGGATGTGATGAGCCGACATCGAGGTGCCAAACACCGCCGTCGATATGAACTCTTGGGCGGTATCAGCCTGTTATCCCCGGAGTACCTTTTATCCGTTGAGCGATGGCCCTTCCATACAGAACCACCGGATCACTAAGACCTACTTTCGTACCTGCTCGACGTGTCTGTCTCGCAGTCAAGCGCGCTTTTGCCTTTATACTCTGCGACCGATTTCCGACCGGTCTGAGCGCACCTTCGTACTCCTCCGTTACTCTTTAGGAGGAGACCGCCCCAGTCAAACTACCCACCATACACTGTCCTCGATCCGGATAACGGACCAGAGTTAGAACCTCAAAGTTGCCAGGGTGGTATTTCAAGGATGGCTCCACGCGAACTGGCGTCCACGCTTCAAAGCCTCCCACCTATCCTACACAAGCAAATTCAAAGTCCAGTGCAAAGCTATAGTAAAGGTTCACGGGGTCTTTCCGTCTAGCCGCGGATACACTGCATCTTCACAGCGATTTCAATTTCACTGAGTCTCGGGTGGAGACAGCGCCGCCATCGTTACGCCATTCGTGCAGGTCGGAACTTACCCGACAAGGAATTTCGCTACCTTAGGACCGTTATAGTTACGGCCGCCGTTTACCGGGGCTTCGATCAAGAGCTTCGCTTGCGCTAACCCCATCAATTAACCTTCCGGCACCGGGCAGGCGTCACACCCTATACGTCCACTTTCGTGTTTGCAGAGTGCTGTGTTTTTAATAAACAGTCGCAGCGGCCTGGTATCTTCGACCGGCATGGGCTTACTGAGTAAATCATTCACCCTCACCGGCGCACCTTCTCCCGAAGTTACGGTGCCATTTTGCCTAGTTCCTTCACCCGAGTTCTCTCAAGCGCCTTGGTATTCTCTACCCAACCACCTGTGTCGGTTTGGGGTACGGTTCCTAGTTACCTGAAGCTTAGAGGCTTTTCCTGGAAGCATGGCATCAACCACTTCGCTTTCTAAAAGAAAGCTCGTCATCAGCTCTCGGCATTAAGACCCCGGATTTACCTAAGATCTCTGCCTACCACCTTAAACAAGGACAACCAACGCCTTGCTGGCCTAGCCTTCTCCGTCCCCCCATCGCAGTAACTAGAAGTACGGGAATATTAACCCGTTTCCCATCGACTACGCTCTTCAGCCTCGCCTTAGGGACCGACTCACCCTGCGTCGATTAACGTTGCGCAGGAACCCTTGGTCTTTCGGCGTGCGAGTTTTTCACTCGCATTGTCGTTACTCATGTCAGCATTCGCACTTCTGATACCTCCAGCAAGCTTCTCAACTCACCTTCACAGGCTTACAGAACGCTCCTCTACCGCTCAACTTGCGTTGAACCCGTAGCTTCGGTGCATGGTTTGAGCCCCGTTACATCTTCCGCGCAGGCCGACTCGACTAGTGAGCTATTACGCTTTCTTTAAAGGATGGCTGCTTCTAAGCCAACCTCCTAGCTGTCTAAGCCTTCCCACATCGTTTCCCACTTAACCATGACTTTGGGACCTTAGCTGACGGTCTGGGTTGTTTCCCTTTTCACGACGGACGTTAGCACCCGCCGTGTGTCTCCCGTGCTGACACTTGCCGGTATTCGGAGTTTGCATCGGT